>NZ_CP023691.1:0-607215 GCF_008704855.1 Streptomyces platensis | reverse complement strand
GGCCCCGGCGCCGATGGTGGCGGTGCCGTCCGACCTGACCTGTATGGTCGACAGACGCCGGAGGTCAAGAGTGAGACCGCCGGGCGGCGCCGAGTAACCGACGTACGAATGGCCCCCGCTGCGGGCCGCCAGCGGTACCCGGTGCGCGGCCGCCAGCACCCCCTCGCGGACATCGGCCACCGATGCGCACTGCGCCACCGCCGCGGGCACCCGGTCGTCATTGAGCGGGTTGAAAAGCTTCCTGGCCTTCTCGAACCCGGCATCGCCCGGCCGCAGCAGCACTCCCTCCATCCGCCGGTGAAGGCCGTCCCAGTCCACGTTGTTGCTGACGGTGGCCGTCCGTCCGCCGGCCCGTGGGGAACTCCCCGCGCCTCCACAGGCGCCGGTGCCGGTCCCGGAAGCAGGGAACAGAGGATCCCGCGCCATGGTCACCATCTCCCTCTGGAGAGGCCAGGAAAGCGGGCAAGTGTCCGTTTGGTACGGATACCTTCACGCTAACACGGTGCAATGGCCCCCTCCAGTTGGCGGCCGGACGCCTCGGAGGAGCCGTCGGCCAGGGCCGGTTGAAGCGTTGACCATCTCGGCGAACGGGAGGATCGCGTCAGAGACGGCGGCCGAAGAGCTCCAGCAGATTGCGCCAATGGCGTTGATCCGCCTCGGAGTTGTACGCGGCGGTGTCGGTCTGGGTATAGCCGTGGCGGGCGCCCTCGTACAGCTCGCTGCGGTAGGTCACGCCGTCGGCGTCCAGGGCCTGTTCCAGGCGCGCGATCTGGTCGGCCGGCATCGAGTGATCGTGGTCGGCGTGGCCGAAGTACAGCTCAGCCGTGCTGCGGCCGACGAGCCGGTGCGGGCTGTCCTCGGCATCCGTGACCAGGCGGCCGGCGTGGAACGAGGCCGCGGCGCCGATGCGGTCGGGGTAGGCCGCGGCGGTGCGGATCCCGAGCACACCGCCCATGCAGTAGCCGGTGGTGCCCACCGGGCCGTCGGCGACCAGTGGCGAGGCGGCCAGCCAGTCGAGATAGGCCCCGGCGTCCCGCATCGCCCGGTCGGGGGTGAGCGCCCGCATGACCGGGGCGAGCCGCTCGAAGATTTCCGACCGCTCGGCGGGGCCGATGAAGTCCGGCAGGGCGACCACGGGTGCCCGTCCGGCGCGGTACATGACGTTGGGCACCAGCACCGTGTAGCCGTGCCCGGCCAGCCGCCTGGCCATCGCCTTCAGCGCGAGGCGCAGTCCGTACGCGTCCATGTACAGCAGCACACCGGGATGCGGTGTGCCGTCGTCGGGGTGAGCGAGATAGGCGTCGGCGACGCCGTCCGGGGTGGCGATGTCCAGCAGGGCATCGTGCACGCTCGTCATGTCCGCACCTTTCCTCGGGCTCCGGGCGGCGGTGACGCGCCAGGGCGGCCACCCGTCCGCCGGTGACACATCGGCGGAATTCCCCACCGTAGTCACACGGGGCCCGGTCGCACCGGAACCCGGGGCGCCGATCAGAGAGGCGGCCCCGCCCCCGCCCCGGCCGATCTGTCGAGAGCCCACCACGGACACCCCGCAAGACTGTGCATGCACGCACAAGTCCCTTGCGTTTGCCCTGTGTTGGAATCCAGACATGGCCACTCCCTCTGCCGGACCACCTGCGCCACCCAACGGGAACGAGCCCTCCGGTCGGCTGCGCGCCGAGGTGGAGCGGTTATGTGCCGAAGCACTGCGACAGAAGGATCTCGCGCACCGCAGAGCCGATTTCTGGGCCAAGGTCGATATCGCGCTGGGGTTCCCGGCGGCGCTCCTCGCCGGCGTATCCGGAGCGGCGGGTCTGGCCTCGGTGGACGCCCGCATTCCCGCGGCGTTGGTGGCGCTGACCGCCGCGGGGTGTGCGGCGGGGGCGGGCTTCCTCCGGGGTGACAACCGGCGGGTGGCCAACAAACGCGCCCGGCAGGCATGGGCCTCCGTCGAGGCCGAGGCCCGGATGAAGCTGGCGAAGGAACAGCTGGAGCCCGAGGACCTCGGCGAGGTGCTGGAGCGGCGCCAGATCGCGCTGGCGGCGTACGAGGGGGACGATTAACCGCCCGCTGGGCCACCGGCGGTGCCGGGCCGATAGCCGCACGTGGGCAACGGTCCTACGCGCCGCCGCCCTGTTCGGCCGGCTTCTTGAAGGTCAGCAGCTGCTTGCGCATGGGACCGCTCGCTCCCCGGCTGCGGCCGGTCGCCGAACGTCAGTTGTGGCCGAATTTCCGCTGCGCCTTATGGGCCACATGCTTCGACATCGACTGCTCCGGCTCCTGCGGGGCCGTTGACTTCGCCTTGTCCTTCGCCTCGGCGACGGTGCTGCGTTCATGGCCGCCGGTGCGGGCGCCGCGATTCTGCCGGCTCTGTTTCTTGCCCACGATCGTGCCTCCTGGCGGATCTCGAACGATGAGCCGGTACCAGACTTGCATGCGGGCACGGGGAGTGCATGTCGGCAGATCGTGAAGGTCGGCCCGGCCGTCGAGAGGGCTCCGGGAGCTGCGCCTGACCAGGTGTCATGGGACAGACGAGAGCGCCGTCATGGACGCCGGGGCCGCCGGCTTCCGGCTCGGGATGCGCGGAGGCAGCACCCCGCAGACAATCGAAGAGGTGGGGATTTCGCAGCGGCGCGCACGCAGCCGCAGCCGCCACCCGCCTTGCACGCCCCCACGCATACGGGGCCTTGCTTCGGGGCACCGCGGAGCCCCGTTACGGGGGCGCGCTCTCTTCCGGAGGCGCCGAGATGCCCGTGCTGTTCTTCGATATCGGTGAAACGCTCGCGGATGCGAGCATCGGGGCCGACGGCTCCCTGACTCTCCACCCGAGGCCCCGCGTTTTCGAAGTCCTCGATGCCGTGGCGGGCCTCCGCAAAGGCATTATTTCGAATCCGGGGCCCGGGGAGGCCGCACGTGCCCGCGCGGCAGCGGCCTTGCAGGCGGCCTTCGCGGGACGCTTTACGGACGAGAGTCTGCTGCACTGGGGCGCGAAGACCGCTCGCGGGATCTTCGACGACGCGGTGGCGAGCGCGGGCGTCCCGGCCGCCGACTGCGTCTTCGTGGGCGAAGCTCCCGAGGAGCGCACAATCGCCCGCGAAGCCGGGATGCGGGCCGCCGCCCACCCGGTTTTCGCACTCGCCGTCGTCGAGGGCCGCCCGGTGTTCTGGGCGAGAATCGAGGTACCGGCCGGCCGGAGTCTGACCGACCTGGAGGCGCTCGCGAATGCCGCCGAAGTCGTGCCGGTCCATGTGGCGTCACCCCACCTCGTCCTCGTCATGGCGAGCGCGCGCGGGGTGCACGCGCTGGAGCAGGGCGGCTTCCCGGCCGATCTCCGGGGTCAGGTGGCGGAGACCACGGCCTTTCTGATGCGTGACGACCGCCCGGTCTCCCTCCCGGAGGCGTTCACGGACGTCTCGGCCACCGCCAAGGAAACGGCGGAAGCCACCGTGCGCGCCGCTGCGGCGTTCGGCTTCCTCGCGAGCGCCCTCGACGAGCCGGAACCGTCCATCGTCCCGCTCGGCCCCGCCCCGGGGGGCGTCTATATCGCCGCCGCGGCCGGCACGCCCGTCGAAGACCTGCACCCCGCGGAGGCGAAACCCGGCCACACCGAGCGGCTGCTTCCCGACCCGGCCCTTCTCTCCCGGCCGAGGGAGGCGCAAGTCCGGGGATTCGCCGAGGAGTTCGCGAACGGGGTGCCCTCTCCGGAGACCGTTGCCGCGGTCCGCGCGGCCATCACCCCCGCGGCCCTGCGCGGTCACGTCGCCCGTATCTCCGGCGTCGACCCGCTCGTCGAGGGCGAACCGCTGACGGTACGCAGCCGCGACGCGTCGAGTCCGGACAACCCCCTCGTCGTCAGCGCACTCGCCCGCCGGCTCCATGACCTCGGCCTCACGGTCCGACGGCATGAGTTCTCCTGGCACGGGCGCCGGCTCTCCAACGTCGAGGCGGAGTTCCCCGTCGCGGGAGCGGACTCCGCCGTACTCGTCACCGCACATCTCGATTCGACCGCGTCCAGGGGCGAGTTCTTCGACAGCAGCGGCCGGCCGCGCCCCTACGACTCCGTCCACGACCCGGCTCCCGGCGCCGACGACGACGGGAGCGGTACGGCCGCGGTCCTGGCCGCGGCCGAGTGCCTGACCGCGATGATCGCCGACGGCAGAGCCCCGGCGCGGACGCTGCGCTTCGTCCTCTTCAACGCCGAGGAGCAGGGCATGGTCGGCAGCAAGGCCTATGCGCGGGCCGCGGCCGCGGCCGGGGACCGGATCGTCGGCGTGTTCCAGATGGACATGATCGCGGGCTTCCGGGGCGGTACCCGCACGATGGAGATCCACACCGGCTCGTCGGTCCCCGGCCCGGTTGTGGGCGCCTCCGACGCGCTCGGCGGACTCGTCGCCCAGGCCGCCCCGGCGCTCGCAGCCGACTTCTCGCTCCAGTCCCTCGCGGGGGCCGGCGACCCCGCCGTCGGACGGAGCGATCACGCGAGCTTCCATGAACGCGGTTGGGCAGCCGCCGCCGTCTGCGAGAACTTCTTCGACGACACGGCGCCCGCGACCGGCACCCGGCAGTACCACATGCCGGGCGACACCCTCCTCGACGAGGACCACGACACGGACTACGCCGCCGGGATCGCCCGCACGGTCGCGGCGGCGGCACTCACGCTCGCGGGCCTCTGAACCCGTACAAGGAGCACGCCATGAGCGTAATGATCGACAAGCGGAACAAGACCTACGACCGCTTGGCCAATGTCGCCGAAGCCGACGCCTTCCTCGACCACACCGAACGCGTGGCCGCAGAGGTCGACCACACCCTCGCGGCGGACCGCAGCAAGGTGAACCGCTTCACCGGCCATCTGACGGAGCTACGGGTGGCCGGTGCTCCCGCCATCACCGGCCTGGAGGAGTCGGTGCCGATACCCGACACCGGCTATATCGCCCAGGCCAAGCAGTACGTCGCCTCGGTCGCCGAGGCGATCGGCTTCGCGGCCGGTGAGCCGGCGGAGTTCGAGGCCGACCCCAATGTGGTGACGACCAGCGAAGGCCTGCGCGTCGTGAGCCTCCAGCAGGTGCTCAACGGCATCGAGGTGTGGGCCATGGCACCGAAGGTGTGGCTGCACGAGGACGGCACGGTCGACCGGGTCATCGGCGACACGGTGAGCGCACCGGCGAACCTGCCGTCCAAGCCGACCGTCCCGGCCGAAGTGGCACTCCGGGTGGCGGCCGCGAAGGCCGCCGAGCCGACCACGCTCCGCGGAGTCTTCGGCGACGACGAACTCCCGCGGCTCGACATATCGGCCGGCTTCGAGCGGCTGTCGCACCAGGCGCGGAACGACCAGCCGATGACGTTCGGCAAGGGACCGTTCGAGGAAGCCATCCCGGCCCGGCTCGTCTACCTGTACATGGGCGACGATGCCCGCCTCACCTGGATGTTCACCTTCTCACGGGAGAAACTGGCCGCTCAGTACCACGCCTTTGTCGAGGCCGACGACCGGACGCAGAACCCGGACGAGCCCGAGATCCTCTACTTCTACGACACGGTCCGGCACGCGGTCGCCGGACGGGTCTTCCGGCGCAACCCGGCCGAAAGCACCTTTGACACCGTCCCCTTCCCGCTGCCGACGGACGACTACCCGACCGCGGTCCCCAGCGGACTGCCCGCCGGCTTCCCACTGCCCTGGGCGGAGACGCACCACGGGAAGGTCTCGACCGAGGGCAACAACGTCCGCGCGCTCAACGGGACGACCCGCCGCCCCGTCGAGATCATCGTCGATGAGGCGGGCAACGGCCTCTTCGACCCCGAAGAAGACAGTCCCGAGCAATTCGTGACCAACATCTTCTACTTCTGCAATCACGCCCACGACCTCTTCATGATGCTCGGCTTCACGGAGGACCAGGGCAACTTCCAGACCACGAACATCACGGGCCTGGGACAGGGAGCGGACCCGGTCCGGGCCCTCGCGCACCCCGGGGCGGTGCAGGGGACGGCCAACATGGCCACCCGGGCCGACGGCCTGGAAGCCGTGATGAACATGGGCCTGGTCACCGGCACCGGCCGCCACACGGCCGACGACTACGATGTCGTTCTCCACGAGTTCTGCCACGGGGTGTCGAACCGCCTTGTCGGGGGCCTGTTCGACGCGAACGGACTGGAGGAGGAGCAGTCGGTCGCGATGGGCGAGGGCTGGGGCGACTACTTCGCCCTGACCACCAGGAACTTCTCCAACCCCCAGGAGCGCTCCGTAGTGGGCAACTGGGTCGTCAACCAGTCGAAGGGCATCCGGCAACGGCCCTACGACTCGGACTACCCCGGCGCCTTCGGAGACATCGGCAAGGGGCCGGGCGAAGTCGCGGGCGCCGGCAACGGTGATCTGACCTACCAGGAAGTCCATGACGTCGGTGAGATCTGGTGCGCGGCACTCATGGAACTGACCCGCAAGGTCACCACCGCGCTCAACAACAAGGAGCGGGGCTACCAGGTGACGTGGCAGGCGGTCGTCGACGGTATGAAGCTCACACCGAAGAACCCCTCCTTCCTCGTCGCACGCGACGCCATCCTGCGAGCCTTCAAGGCAATGAAGGGCAGCCTGCTGACCAGCGCCGAATACACCTCGGTCCGGAAGGCGGCCTGGCAAGCCTTCGCCCGGTTCGAGATGGGCTTCGACGCCTTCTGCCCGAACGCCACCTTCACCGGCTGCCGGGGCGGCACGGCGATGCCGCCTGCGGGGCATGAGGACTAGGGCGTGTCTTTCGGATCACCCCGGGGCCGCGACGTCTGGCACGGCACCTCGCGGCGTTGTCGCCTCACCCGAGTACGCCCAGTACGCGGCAGAGGCTCCGCCTTGCGATGCACCGCACCAGACGCCGCGGCCTGATCCGGGCTGATCCAAAAGACACGCCCTAGGGGGTGTCTTCAAATGATCTCGGGTGGTAGATCATGGTGGGGTGATACGTCGCCATGAACTGTCGGATGCCGAGTGGGAGTTCGTCCGGCCTCTGCTGCCTGAATCGTTGCGGGGGCGGAAGCGGTTGGATGACCGCACTGTGCTCAACGGGATCGTGTGGAAGTTCCGGACCGGCACGGCCTGGCGGGATGTGCCTGAGCGGTACGGCCCGTGGGCCACGCTGCACACCCGCTTCCGTCGCTGGGCCCTGGACGGCACCTTCGAGCGGATGCTGCAGGCCGCCCAGGCGAGGGCGGACGAGGCGGGGGACATCGACTGGCTCGTGTCGGTCGACTCCACCGTCGTCCGTGCCCACCAGCACGCCGCCGGGGCCCGAAAAGGGGGCTCCAAAGCCCCGGACTCGGACGCTCCCGGGGCGGTCTGACCAGCAAGATTCACCTCGCCTGCGATGCCACCGGCCGTCCGCTCGCCTTCCTCGTCACGGGCGGGAACACCAACGACTGCACCCAATTCACCGCCGTGATGGACGCGATTCGGGTGCCCCGAACCGGCCCCGGACGGCCACGGGTCCGGCCCGCCCACGTGCTGGGCGACAAGGGCTACAGCTCCAAGGCCATCCGGACCTGGCTGCGGCGACGAGGCATCGGCCACACCATCCCCGAACGAGCCGACCAGATCCGCAACCGCCTCCGGCGCGGCAGCCACGGCGGACGCCCGCCAACCTTCGACAAGCAGCTCTACAAACAGCGCAACGTGGTCGAACGCTGCTTCAACCGCCTCAAGCAGTGGCGCGGCATCGCCACCCGCTACGACAAGACCACCGAGTCCTACCAAGCCGCCGTCACCCTCGCCTCGCTCCTGATGTGGGCGTGATATTTGAAGACACCCCCTAGCGCCATCTCGGTGCGCATCTCGTGTGCGGTGCCTTCGGCGGGGAGTGAGCGGAGACGCGGTGCGCGAGTTCCGGCCAGGGGGCAGCGGACTCCGCCGCTGCCCCCGCACGCCTGGCCGCCCGCCCCCCCCGAGAGGTGTTCACGAAAACTCCACGCAGATGTACAACCATTCACATCTGTCCGAGGTCTGGTCTGCGGAGTCACCGGACTCCAGACCGATTTGGGTCCCGCCGACAGCGTCCTACGCCGAGGGGCCCCTTCCCTTTCGAGGAATTCATGCGCACTCGAGCCACTGTTGCCGCACTGTCCGGCGCCCTGGCCCTCTCCGCCCTCACCGTCCCGGCCGCCCAGGCCTTGGACGCCCCGGGCGCCCGCGCCGCCAAGGCGCAGCTCTCACCGTTCACCGCGACGTCTCCCGCCAAGGCCATGGCGGACGACGCACAGGGCGACACCAAGATCACGAACGTCACCGTCAACGGCGGCAAGGACATCGTCGTCGGCACCAGCCTGAAGAAGACGTACACCGTCTCGGTGACCGCCACCGACCCGGCCGGCATCTACGACGGCTACGCGTTCCTGTGGCACGGCACCGACCTGAAGGACGGTGTCGACGGCGCCATGACCCCGGCCGTCGACCACGGCACCTGCAAGACGGTCAATGCCACGACCGCCACTTGCTCGGTCACCCTCGTCGCCGACCCGAAGTCCACCGTCTACGGCAACATACTCGCCGGCCGGTGGCATGTGTTCGCGTCCGCGGTGGGCAAGGACGGCGACTACGTCACCAAGGACACCTACAAGTCCTCCTGGGTCAAGCGCGCCTCCCGGCTGACCACCAACGCCTCGCCCGAGCCCGTGGCAAAGGGCAAGACCGTCACGGTCACCGGCGCCCTGACCCGCGCCAACTGGGACACCGACACCTACGCGGGCTACACCCAGCAGTCCGTACAGCTCCAGTTCCGCAAGACGGGCGCCAGCAGCTACAGCACGGTCAAGACCGTCACGTCGGACGGCCACGGCAACCTGAAGACCACCGTGAAGGCGACCGCCGACGGCACCTGGCGCTACGCCTTCGCCGGTACCTCGACGACCTCGTCGGTGACCTCCACGGGTGACTTCCTCGACGTGAAGTAAGGCGCGCGAGGGGGGAGTTACACCTCTCGACACGGCACGCACCGACCGCCCGGAACGGATGAGCAAACGGTCCGTTCCGGGCGGTCGGCATCGCGGTCGGCATCGCAGGCGGACCCGGGGCACCGAGGTCCGCTCCGCCTGCCCCCGGTGCGTGTCTCGCCCCATGCCGGGTACCCGCCCCGCATGGAGAACCTGCTGACGGAAGCCACGCATCCGTACGTACATCTGGCCGCTCCACACGTGACGAGCGGCGTCCTGTTCACGCTCGTGGGCGTCCTCGTCGTCGCCCTGCTGATCGCGGCCTTCGCATGGGGACGGCGCATGAGGTCCCGCGAACCGGGTCCACCGCACCCTGAGTCACAGCCCCGGTTGCCGGACGGCGCACCGGTCGGCGATTCCGTGGAGCGCCGCGAGCCCGAGGAACTTCCCCGGACGGACCACCGACGCAAGCCCCACGAGCTGAAGGGCAACGGCATCGACTCGCGGCGCCGCGACCAGGGGTGCCGGTGGTGACCCTGCTCGGCGACGCCGCCCACCTCGCGGCCCCGAACGGCGAAGGCGCCAACCTGGCCATGCTCGACGGCGCCGAACTCGGCAAGGCCCTCGCCGCGCACCCCGACGACATCGAGACCGCGATCACCGAGTACGAGCGGGCCATGTTCGCCCGCAGCGCCGAGCCCGCCACTGTTGACGGTGCCGAGGCCCATGGCATCGACTCCGAAAACAACCCAGCCCAGGCCATGCGCAAGATGATGACCGACCAGCCAATAGGCCACTTACGCCTCGACCGGGCGGACAGCTGCTCGGACGATGACTCGACGCCCTCACCGCGCGGCAAAACCCGTCTCTGCTCACGTGGAAAGTCGCTGTTCAAGTGAAAAACCGTGGCGCCTTCGGCATGGCGTGGTACGCCGCTGCCGACTCCTGAGTATCCAGGTGCCATGACCCTTCGTCACCCCGCGGAGAGGGGCGGAAGCCAACGGGGGCGGTTCGTCGAACTGGCCGCGAAATCCTCGCATTTCACCAGCTCTCCCGCTTTCTTCGCGGTCTGCCTCGCGCTGATCGCGCTGTTCCTGGCCGTCCATTTTGCGCATCGCTCTGGAGTCCCGGGAAGGTCAGGGGCGAGGCGGCGGAGGATCTCAGGAAGGTGATTCGCAGGGAGGACGAGACGTAGCACCGTGTCAGGGAGACGGATGGGGTTCTACATCGGCGGGCCGCCTGCGCGGCCGGTGAGAGAAGCAGGGCGATGACAGCGAAGACGGAACGCGACGCCGAAAAGGCCGGCCAGGATTACGACGCCACCCCTTATCTGCCCCGCCGGGGTGGTCTCCCCGCGCATCGGCGTGCCGCGGCGGACTGCCAGGGGTGCCCGCTGTTCCTGGAGGCTTCCGGCACCGTCTTCGGCTCGGGCAGTGCCTCAGCGCGCATCGTGCTCGTCGGCGAGCAACCCGGCGATCAGGAGGACCGGGCGGGGGAGCCGTTCGTCGGGCCGGCCGGGCATCTCCTGCGAAAGGCCATGGGAGAAGCCGGTCTCGACGAACGGCAGGCGTATTTCACCAATGCGGTGAAGCATTTCAAATTCACCCTGGCCGAGCGGGGCAAGCGCCGGATCCATAAGCCGCCGTCGCTCCGGGAACTCACCGCCTGCCGTCCCTGGCTGACCGCCGAACTGCACCTCGTCGACCCCGATGTCGTGGTCGCGCTCGGGGCGACGGCGGGAAAGGCGCTGCTCGGGCGGTCGTTTCGGGTGACGAAGGACCGCGGCACCCTCATCCCGCTGCCGGCGGGGGACCGGCCCAGGTCCCCCGGCTCGGCCGACGGCGGCAAGGGGCTGGTCGTGGCCACGCTGCATCCCGCGGCGATCCTGCGGTCCACGGAACGCGAGACCGCGTACGCCGGGCTCGTCTCGGACCTGGGGGTGGCGGCCGAAGCGTTGCGCTGACGCCTGCCGGCCGTCGGCGAGGGCGCACTCCGCTACCGGGTCCAGGTAGGCCCGCTTCCCTCGCCACGGTGGCCGTCTCGGTCCGGTACCGGCGGCGCGGCGACCGCCGTTCTCTCGCGAGGTCTATGGATGCAGGACGACCTTGGTGTACCCCTCGATGCGCTTGTCGAACTTGTCGTACGCCGAGGGGGCCTGGTCCAGGGGCAGGTCGTGGGAGACGACGAAGCTCGGCTTCGCCCGGCCCTCGATGATCATGTCGCGCAGGAACCGGTTGTAGCGCTTCACATTGCACTGCCCCGTACCCACCCGCAGGCCCTTCTCGAAGAGCTTGCCGATCGAGACCAGCAGCATGCCCCGCTTCGCCTGCTCATCCGGGCCGCCCGGATCCGCCGGCACGTACAGACCGGGTACGCCCAGGGCACCGGTGGCGCGGACCGTGTCGACGAGCGAGTTCAGTACGGTCGCCGGCTCCTCACGTGCCGCGCCGTGCGCCATCGCCTGGTAGCCGACGGCGTCCACGCCCTTGTCCGTGCCGACGCCCTCGGTCTGATCCTTGATCTGCTGCACCGGGTCGCCCTCGGCGAAGTTGATCGGCACCGCGCCGATCTCCTGGGCCTTTGCCAGCCGCTCGGGTACCCGGTCCACGACGAAGACCTTGCTCGCGCCGCGCAGCAGCGCCGAGTAGGCGGCCATCAGCCCGACCGGTCCGCCGCCGTACACCGCGACCTTCTCCCCGGGGCGTACCTGGGCGAGTTCACAGCCGTGGTAGCCGGTGGGGAAGATGTCGGCGAGCAGGATGAAATCGGTCTCGTGCTCGTTTCCCGGGGGCAGCTTCAGGCAGTTGAAGTCGGCGTAGGGCACGCGCAGATATTCGGCCTGGCCGCCCGCCCAGGGGCCCATGGCGACATAGCCGTAAGCGCCGCCCGCAAATCCGGGATTGACGGTCTGGCAGAATCCGGTGAATCCCTCGACGCAATTGTCGCAGAATCCGCAGGCGACATTGAAGGGCATGACCACCCGGTCGCCCTCCTTGAGGGAGGTGACGCCCTGGCCGAGTTCCTCGATGATTCCCATGTTCTCGTGCCCGAAGACGATGCCCGGCTCGGCTGCCGTACGCCCCTCGTACATATGCAGGTCCGAGCCGCAGATCGCGGTGGAGGTGACCCGTACGATCGCCTCGTTGGGATGCTGGATGCCGGGCTTGTCGACATTCTCGACCGCCACTGAAAACGGTCCTTTGTAGACGACGGCTTTCATTGCTGCCACCTCCCGCTCAGCGAAGAGTGCGCATGGATTCCCCACCCCTTTGGCGTGAGCTATCACTCATGATTCTCCGGTCTGCTGGGCGGGGCAAGCCGCTAATGTGAGAGGGAATATCCACTTTCTGGCATCGCAATGTCGCACCGAGCAGCGAATGAGGAGGGCGACACGTGGCAGCACAGCGACTCGGGACCTTGCTCGTCCCGGTGCCCGGACTGTCCGGCACCACCTATCCGCCCGGTACCACGGTTACGGTCCGTGGTCGTGGTGCGACTGTCGATGCCTTTGTGAACGGCGACTGGCTCCCCCTGTCGTGGTGGGAGTTCTCCGACGGCCTCCGTGAGGACATCGCCGACCGCTGACCCGCCGCCCCACCTGCGACTCCGCCGTGCAAGGCCGCGTGCAGCGCCGCCGTGCCGCCTGCGGCGGGCGGCCGTCACAACCGGGTGATGATCAAGGCGATGTCGTCGCGGGCGCCGCCCGTGAGGCCGAGGTGGGCGAGCAGCGCGTCGGCCAGGCGTTCCGGGCAAAGGGCTCGGAAGCTGCTGAGGGCCTCGGTCAGCCGGGAGAGCCCGGCGTCGATGTCCTCATCGCGGCGTTCGATCAGCCCATCGGTGTACAGCACGAGGGTGTCCCCGGGGTGATAGGCCAGACCGGCCTGGGGGCGGGGCACGTGCTGCGGCCGGGCGCCCAAGGGTGGGTCGGTGGCCTGGTCCAGCAGGTCATAGCTGCCGTCTGCGTGTACCAGGACCGGGGGCGGATGACCCGCGTTGCTGTAGATGATCAGGCGGCTGCGGGGATCCACCAGCGCTTTGACGGCGGTGGTGTTCAGCGCCCCCTCGACCGATCGGGCGTACAGCCCCAGCACCTCCAGCGCCTGGGCCGGCCGCTCCAGGGCGCGGATCGCGGCGCTCAGGGCGCTGCGCAGCATGCCCATCGCCGCGGCGGCCTCCAGACCGTGCCCGACGACGTCGCCGACGGCCACCGCGAAGCGGCCGTCGGGCAGGTCGACCATGTCGTACCAGTCGCCGCACACATTCAGCGAGCCGGCGGCGGGCAGATAACGCACCGCGACTTCCCGGTGCCGGGCCAGATCCGGTGACTGGAGCATGGCCTCCTGGAGGGTGACGGCCACCTGGCGCTCACGGGTGTGGGCCAGGCGCAGCTCCTCGTTCAGCCGCTGGAGCTCGCGCGCCCTGGCGTACAGCTCGGCCTCCAGAGCCTCACGCTCGGTGAGCTGCCCGGTCGGTGGCCGGTCGCCGCCGGCCCGGGCCTGGACGAACGCGGTCACATCCTCGACCCGGTGAATGATCCACGCCACCGACCCGTCCGGCCCGGGGATCGGCGTATTCACCGGCGACCACCAGCGCTCCTCGAACACTCCGGGCCTGCCCATGAGCGGGATGTCGTACTTCTGGAGGGCCATCGTGTCGGGCTCACGCGAGGTCAGGACCCGGTGCAGCGAGGCGTTCAGGTTCCGTACGCCGTCGGCCTCGGGGTCGGCGGGGTTGTCCGGGAAGGCGTCGAAGATATGCCGCCCGATCAGGTCGTCCCTGGTGCGCCGGGTCGCGTCCAGGTAGGCCTGGTTGACTTCCACGATCACCAGGTCGGGCCCCAGCACCAGGTAGGGGCTCGGCGTGGCGGCGAACAGCGCCGCGTAATTGATCCCTGACATCGCCGCCGTCTCCCTGCCCTTCTCCGCGCCGCCGGCTCCGCCCCCTCACGCTACGGTCCGACCGCCTCACCCGCCCGCCCAGCGGCCGCCGACGCCCCGCGCACGCTCGGGCGGAAGGCGCTGGTGGCCCGACCGGAGCCTGGCAAGGCCGCGAGCCCTCCCTGCCGCACCGCCTCCACCATCTGGCTGCGCGGACGCTGCCTGGTCGGCTCTCCCATGTCGCGCACCGCGCCCGTTGGCAGTGGAGTGGTAGATGCACGGCCACCGCCGGTGGACGCGCCCGGCTGTGGGCAGGCGACCTTCGGCACAGGCAAGACGCCCCATTCGACAAGGAGCGGCAGCATGCCGGCAGGTTCGGACAAGAAGCGTGAGCGGCAGTACGAGCACATCAAGGCGAACGCGCTGGAGCACGGGGTCTCGGAAAGGCGCGCCAAGGAGATCGCGGCACGCACCGTGAACAAGGAACGCGCCCGCTCCGGTGAGGCGCAGTCCGCCGGCAAGGTCTCCACCCGCGACCCCAAATCCGCCTCCCGGCGTGGCGGCGAACGCTCCCGCAGCGGGCCGCAGGGCCCGACGAAGGACCAGCTGTACGAGGAGGCCAAGAAGAAGCACATCGACGGCCGCTCCCACATGAACAAGGAAGAGCTCCGCAAGGCTCTCGGTCGCTAGGGCTGGTAGTGCGCTTACGCCGGCGTCCGCGTTGCGGCCCGCGTCGAAGCCCGAAAAAGAGATGTCGTTCCCGCGGAGCGTGCCCTAAAGTGCCGTCCGCACCGAACCCTTGAAAGCGTGGTGGCTCCGGATGCATTCAGCGGGACACCACCACCCGATGGGGCGCCGGATTCCGCCCGGCAGGTGCTGTGGACAAAGGAAGGAGGGGGTCGCCGTGGCATTCCGAACCCAGCCGCCCGCCCGGAAAGTCCGGGAGCACGGGCGGCGGTTCCGGAAGGAACGAGATGTCCCGTACGGACAAGACGAAGCCGCTGTGGGTGCGTCACGCGGAACACCGCCCCCGGCCGGTCCACGACCACCGCTACGGTGCCTGTGATCTGCCGCCGCGCCCGACGCAGGAGGACCCCGACACCCGCTGCCGGTGGGAACACCCCGGCGTGCTGCTGTTCGGCCACACCTGCTGTGCGGGGTGCAATGTCCGCGCCTGCATCAAGGAGCGGCAGCAGATGGTGAAGGCCGACAACCGCAAGGAGCGCTACGCGGGCCGGCGTACGGCACGCCGTTTCGCTGCCGGAGTGGACAGCGACTGACCGACTCCGGTCGGCAGGCCACGAACAAATCAGGACCCCAGGAGCGGCAGGATTCTGCTGATGATGTCCAAGGCGGGCTGGGCGATTCCGGCCGCTCCGGTGAGGGCGGTGCGGAGCGACGCGAGCCGGTTCCTGGCGGCGTCGGGGTCGGGGACGGCGAGGTCGTCGGCCACCTGAACGACGGCTTGTGCCGCCTGTTCCCGGTCCGCCTCGTTCAGTGGGGCGGCAAGCACCGCACGCAGGAGGGCGGCGAGGTCCTCCTCGTGCGGGACGCTTGCGTGGGTGTTCTGGAAGTCGCGGAGGACCGTGTCGACCGGACGGTTGATGAAGGTGGTCTGCCCGTGGAAGGTGAAGTTCTCGGTCATGGAGCCTCCTGAGTGAGAGATGAGCACGACGTTGTGCCCGCGCAGCTCGTACTGCCCGGCGTGGTCGGCTCCGGGCCGTAAGGCGGCGAGGATGCGCTGCTCGGCTGCGCGGGCCTTCTCGAACGCTGCTTGATCGTGGGGTGTTGCCCCCTTGTTCAGGGCGTGCAGCGTTGCGACGGCCTCTCGGGCGGCCGCGTCCGGGTCCGCGGTGTGCTGTGGCCGGTACCGGGGGCGCGTACCAGTCGCCAGTAACGACGGGCGCTGGACCAACTGGCGGGGCGCTCCAGCACCAGGATGCCCAACTGCGGCCCGGTCAGGCCGTTGAGCTCAGCGTGCCGTGGTCTCCCGGCAGGGTGTAGGAGCCTCCCCGAGACCCACAGAGCTGCGCCAGCAACTCCGCTCGTTCCGGGGGCATTTCGGCCCGCCATTTCGCAAGTTGCCGCCGCGCATCGGCCTGCATCTTTTCCCGTACCTGCCGTCCCACCGCCGGCGGGAGCCAGGACCGGCCGGCCGCATGGGTGGCCCGCAACACCTCATCGAAGAACTCCGCGGTCGGGGTGCCGGGTTCGGTACGGACTTCCACCAGGCGGCCGAACACCCGGTCGTCCGCCTGAAACCAGCGCCGGACACGGTCAACCGGCTCCCCGGGCGCCCCGAACGGAAGCGGTTGCTCCAGGGCTCGGTGGACGTAATGGCGCACGGAATGGCGTGAGTTGGGATCGTCGAACTCCATGACACGCAGCCGCATGGAGTCCCCCGTTCGGCGCGGCAGCCCCCTTCATATCGGCTGAGGCGCGGGCACGGCTACCGCTCGTCCCGAGAGCCCCGGACCGCCGGCGCGCGGACGGCTGGGCCCACTCGTCAGCCCGTCCGGGACCGTCGAGTGTAGGGTCGAAACTATGAAAGGTAGCTTTCCTATTGTCGATCCGGATGTGAGCGCGGTGAGTTCGGCGCTCCAGGCGAGCCTGGGACTGCTCGTACGGCGGCTTCGCCAACCCGTCGAGGGCGAGCTCACCTTGCCCGAGGTGTCGGCCCTGTCGCGCCTGGAGCGGGCCGAGTCGGCCACGACGAGCGAGCTGGCCAGGGCCGAGCAGATCACCCCACAGGCGATGGGGATGACGCTCGCCGGGCTCGGGCAGCGCGGGTTGGTGGAGCGCCATCCTGATCCCGCTGACCGCCGGCGGGTGGTCATCTCGGTGACCGAGGCGGGGCAGCAAGCGCTGCGGGAGCGGCGCGGCGTCCGGGCCGAACAGCTGGCGGAGGGACTCGCCACCGGCGGGTTCACCCGTGCCGAGCTGGAGACCCTGCGGGCGGCGGCGCCGCTGATCGAGCGGCTGGGCGAGCACCTGTGACGGCGGCGCCGGTGCCGCCCGCCACCTCACACACCGCGCCCGCGTTCTCGTGGCGGTTCGTGACGCCGCTGTTCACCGGATCGGCGATCAACGCGATCAATACCTCGCTCATCGCGACCGCGCTGGTACCGATCGCGGCTGCCGTCCATGTCCCGGTGGGGCGGACCGCGGTGCTGGTGTCGGCGCTCTACCTGGCCTGCGCGATCGCCCAGCCGGTGGGCGGCAAGCTGGCGGAGGAGTTCGGGCCGCGCCGGGTGTTCCTGGCCGGCGTCCTGATCGTCCTGGCGGGCGGGGTCGTGGGCGGACTGGGGGAGGACCTGACCGCCTTGGTCGTGGCCCGGGTGCTGATCGGGGTGGGCAGCTCCGCCGTCTATCCCTCGGCGATGCTGCTCATCCGCCGCCGGGCGGAGGCGGCCGGGCTGGACGCCCCGCCCGGCGGCGTCCTCGGCGGCCTGATGATCGCCGGTGCGGCCACCTCCGCCCTCGGCCTGCCGATCGGCGGTGTGCTGGTCGACGCCTGGGGGTGGCGGACCACGTTCCTCATCAACCTCCCCTTCGCGCTCCTGGCCCTCGCCATGGCCTTCTGCTGGATTCCCGCCGACCCGCCGGTCGCGGGGCCGAGAACACTTCGGCAGCTCGCCGCACGCCTCGACGTGGCGGGCATCATCGGCTTCGGCGGGGCCATCGCAGCGCTACTGGTGTTCTTGACGGGACTCCCGCAGGCCGACTGGTCCGTTCTCGGTCTGGCCGTGGTCATCGGCGTGGGGCTCGTGTGGTGGGAACTACGGGCGCGCCGGCCGTTCTTCGATGTGCGTCTGCTGGCCAGGAATCCGGCGCTCACCCGCACCTACCTGCGCTTCGCGTTGGCGGGGCTGTGCGTCTACACCGTCCTCTACGGCCTCACCCAGTGGCTCCAGGCCGGCCGGAGCATGTCCTCCGAGGAGGCCGGCCTGCTCCTGCTGCCCATGAGTGCGCTCTCCGCTCTCATTGCCCGGCCGATCTCGCAGCGGAACCTGGTCCGTACGCCGCTCATCGTCGCGGCGGTGTCCTGTCTGGCCGCCTCGGCCGGGGTGCTCGCGCTCACCGCGAGCACCCCGACCGTCTGGATCGTGGCCATCACCCTGGTCTTCGGGGTCACCCTGGGCACCACCATCAGCGCCCATCAGACCGCCCTGTACACCCAGGTCGGAGCCGGTGAGATCGGCACCGCCGCGGGGCTGTTCCGGACGTTCGGCTTCCTCGGCTCGATCGCCTCGTCCGCGCTGATCTCCGTCGTGTTCCACAGTGAGGTCAACGACCACCGTCTGCACCTGATCGCCCTGACCATGGTCGCGGTCAGCGTCCTGGGGCTGCTCGTCGTGGTCACCGACCGTACGGTCATGGCCCGCGCCCGGGCGTGACGCGTCGCCCGCGATCCATCGACCCGCATCGACAGGTCGGCCGGGCGCAGTTGCCGGGCTGCCCTGCCGGGACTCGGGCTTGGCGGGCCCCGGCCTCCGGCCGCGTGCGCTATGCCAGGGGGTACCGGTGGACGGGCGGCAGATCGGGCAGCAGCCCGGGCCAGACGACATTCAGGACATGGGCGCTGGGTGTGAACAGGTCGGCGGCGAGAGTGGGGAGGTCGGCGGTGTCGTGCCACTCCCAGCGGTGGATGAGCTCCGGCTCCCGCACCGCCGGTTCGCCGCAGAAGCCGACGACGCGCACGGCGGCGGTCACCCGCGGCATGCCGTCCACGGCGTCCATCAGGATCGCCAACACCCGCGCATCGGCTGCCCTCGCCGTCAGCCCGGTCTCCTCTTCCAGCTCGCGCACGGCGGCCTCGACGAACGATTCGCCGCCGTCGTTCTTGCCGCCGGGCAGCTCCCACGTCCCCTTCCGGGACCTGCCCAGCAGCACATGGCCCGCTTCATCGGTCACCACGACACCCGCCCCGGTCAGCGCGTGCGGCGACGGGCGCCCCTTGCCCCGGTAGGCCACCGGGCCCGAGACGGGGTCGCGCAGTACGAGGAACGCCAGCCCTGCGGCGTCATGCCGTTCGGCCGTGTGCCATCCAGCGGACAGCAGGGCGATCTCCTCCTCGTCGAGCGCGATGCCGCCGCGGTCGGCAGGCACCGCCTCCGCGACCGGGGTGATGACCACGACCGCGCCGCCGGAGCTCAGCCGTTCGCGCAGCCGGCGCAGGACACGGGTGCGGTCGCCGATGAAGGCGTAGCTCAGCCGGAAGGCGATCAGCTCGTACGAGGAGCGCAGTGCGTCGAGGGAGTCCCGCTCGATGTCGCACCGTACGAAGCGCACCGTGCCGGATTCCGGTGGCGTCTGTTCGGCGATGCCGAGGGCGGTGGAGGCGTGGTCGAGGGCATCGACGGTGTAGCCGGTGGTCGCGAGATGCCGGGCGAGTTCGCCCAGGCCACAGCCCACGTCCAGGGCATGGCCGCCGCCGGGCGGGGCGGGGACCAGGTCACGGAGCAGGGTGACTTCGGCGTCGTCGAGCGGCCGGAAGGAACGGCCTTCTCCGTAATGGGCGTCCCATGAGTCCTGCGTGACGTGTCCCATCGCGAAACTGCCTTTCAGCGGATGTGGTGGAGCCGGACATGCGGCCGGTTCAGCGGATGCTTCCACCTCACACCTTGAGGCACCGCCGGACCCCGGGTCTTGAGCCGGTCCGATGTCTCAACCGGTCCGATGTCAGTGCTCGCCCCTACAGTGTTCCGCATGACCGCTGAGACACAGCCGGAGAACTCCCCGCCACATCTCCTCCAGAAGTGGTCCGACGAACTGCCGTATCAGATACTGCTTTTGGAGCGACTGCTCCTTCCCGAGGACTTCCCCTTCGACTACGGCCCGCTGTCGCTGGACGCCCTGGAGGCCCACCTGCTGGAGCAGGAAAACTCCGGCGAGGAGAACGAGAAGTGGGCCGAGCTCGTCGAGAGTGCGACGGCCTACCTCGGTGAAGTCCTGCTCGGCGTCGCCGGCGGCGCGTGGGGCTGGAACACCCGGCCGGTCGACGGTCGCCCCGGGCAGCCGGTCATCTGCCCGGACCCGGAACTGGAACTCTCGCCCGTCGCCCCGATGTTGCTGATCTCGTACGCCCTCCGCGTCCGTACGGGGAACGCTTTCGCCGAGGAGATGGCGCGGCTGCGGCAGACCGTGACGGCGCGACAGCAGGCGATTCCGGGATGGCAGCCGGTCAAGGAGTACACGCCGCTGGTGGACCCCAGGGTGGCGCGCCCGGAGGAACCGGCGCTGTCGGCGTGGCTGGCCGAGCGGAGTGCAGGGCTCTCGGCCTGGGTCAAGGACGCCTTCGACGGAGCGTGGCGGTGGAATTACCACCCCGGCACGCTGGACTGGCTGGAAGCGGTCGTGAAGCAGCGGTTCGCCACGGCGACGGAGTTCGACGCGGCGCGGGACGAGCCGTTCGTGCAGGGCGCCTGCTGGTATCTGGGCGAGGTGATCCGCCGTAACAAGGGCGCGGTGTGGCAGTACATACCCTTCGATCCTGACGCCGAGCCCGGGGCCCCCGGCTCGCGGGAGAACGTCTGGACCGAGGTGCCGTTCGTGGACCAGCCGGACAAGCGGATCGGAGGCGCGGCGATTCCGCTGGAGTGCCTGCGTGAGCTGCTCCCAGAGGAGGATGGGGACGGGGCACCGAACGAGCGGCGGCGCGGGCTGAAGGGCGAGCTGTTCTGGTTCAAGGCGTCGTCGTACGCACACGTGGGGGCGCTCCTGACGCGGCTGGGCATGGTGTCCCGGGAGAAGGCCGACCACGTGCTCACGGAGTACGCCCGCTTCGCCCATGAGGAGCTGCCACCCCACGAAGTGCCCGATGCGCTCGAAGCGTTCGGTGTGGCGGTCTCGGCCCACGCGGACGATGTCGACGACCTGGAGGAGAGCTATACGAGCCTGCTGAAGGAGGCCGAGGCACTCACCGACGGCGCGGTCACCATCACCGACGTCAAGCTGCACGGCGGCGAGTACGGCGAAATCCTGGAGTTCACCCGCAACGGCGTCCTGGTGACCCAGGACACCGAGCACCATTCGTTCGACTACCTCGACCATCTGGCGATCTCCGAGTTCATCGGCCACGTCGATCCCGACCCCGGCGACGACACCCGCCGGTTCTACCTGGCCGACTTCGTGCACCTCAGGGAAGCCACTTACGAGAGCTACTACGTCTTCGCCACACCGGAACAGGCCACCGTGCTGGAGAAGGAACTCGGCCTGGATCTGCGCTGAGCGATCCGGAGTGGGCCGAGTGGGCCGAGTGGGCCGAACAGTACGGGTGGACCGAACAGCACCGTTTGGAGGGAGAGACGGCCGCCCGGGCCGGCACCATGAACGCCCATGGATGATCAAGCAGCACCGACAGTCCAAGCTCTTCGTCTGATCGCGAGCCGTTACCCGCAGGCTTTGGGCGCCATACTCGGCGGCTCAGCAGCTCAAGGCCGCGCCACTCCGACCAGCGACCTGGACGTGGCGATCCTGCTTCCGGACTCGGACACCGGCCGTCGCGAAGTGATCCGCCACGACGGCCGCCTGGCCGAACTGTTCCTGCACACCCTTGCGGAGCTTCCCGGATTCTTCGAATGGGACAGAGCGCGCCGCCGGGGCACCGTTCTCTTCATCTATGACCAGGGACTGCCGCTGATGGATCCGCACGGCCATGTGGCCCGTGCACGTGCCCAGGCCCGCGCCGTTCTCGCGTCCGGCCCTCCGCCCCTCACCCCCACCGAATGGGAACGAGGCCGCTACGTCCTCACCTGCTTCATGGACGACCTGAGCGACACTCAGCCGTCCGACCGGTACGAACAGCTCACCCTCGCCGACTTCACCCTGCGCGAGGCCGCACATCTGCTCACCGCCCACCACCGGGCCTGGACAGGCATCGGCAAATGGCTGCCCCGAAGGCTCCTCATCGCCGACCCGGTACGGGGCAGGGCCCTGCTGGACGGCCATAAAGCAGTGGCCGAACACGGCGACCCCGCCCCCTTGGCAGCCGCGGCCGGGGAGCTGCTCCACCTGCTCGGCGGCCCGCTGCGAGAGGGGTACACACAACGCTGGGGTGAATGACACGCGGCGACGCCTTCCGGGAGCCCAACTCGACCACGCCGCACCCGCGTTCCGTCGAATCTGCACATGGCTCGTAACCGCCCTCTGCGCCGGTAGGGGCACAGACTCGCAGGCCAGGGCATCCACCTATCCGCTGCCCGCACGCGTCCCCCGCCCCGTGCTTTCGAATCTGATCGAATTCGGTGTACCTGCTGTGCGACAAGTGCTTGAATCGATCCGGCTCCGACACCGGGCAGCGCCCGGGGGAGGGGGCGTTCCATGACCGGGAAGGCCCCACCCCACGTCGGTAACACCGTTGATTCAAGGGGGAAAAGAGCACATGAAGCGCAACATCATGCGGACGGTGGGCGCGGCGGCGCTGAGCACGGTGGGACTGATCGGGATCGGCGCGGCCACCGCGGACGCCACCACCGCCACTCCGGCCGTGCCGCACGCAGCGGCAGGTGACTCCGCGGCCCCGGCCGAGGTGGGCATCGCGGCCGCCAAGTTCTATTTCTTCAAGGACGACGACCGGCACGGCGGCTACGCCTATGTCACGGGTTCCGACCGCGACCTGCGGAACAACCGCTGGCTGAGCGGACCGCACAAGGGCCGCACGATCGACAACGGCACCAGCTCGGTCAACAACACCACGTCCCACTTCGTGGTGCTGAGTGACCACCCCGGCAGCTGCGTCGGGCCGCACTACTACTCCAACGCACACAGCTCCGACAACGACCTGTCCAACAACGGGTTCGACAACAAGGCCAGCTGCGTGACGTTCCGGTAGGAGAGCAGAGGAGAGCAGAGCAGTGCGGTGGGGCGACCGGCAGCGGCCGTCCCACCGCGCCGCAGTGCGTAGTGAGGCCACCATGCAATTCCGTCATACCGCCGCCGTTCTGGCCCTGTTGGTTCTGGCCACCGGGTGTTCTTCCGGGGTGGTGCCCTCCCCGCCGCGCCACAGCGCGCCGCCCCCGGCCGTGCCGCCCGCTTCGAAGGAAGTACGCCGCCTGGTCCTGCCCTTCGACGCCTACGCGCTCTCCGGCCCCGATGTCCACACCATCGAATCGGCCGAAGACGTCCTGATCCGCGGATGTATGCGCGCCAAGGGGAAGGGATGGACCGCGCTTCCCCAACCGAGCGCCGTCGACCCGGACCCGCCGCAACGACGCCGTTACGGGGTCATCGAGCCGGATGTCGCCCTCCGGTTCGGCTACCACCAGCCGCCGGCCCCGCCCGAAACCGCCCGACGGGACAAGATCTGGCGCGCCCGGGAGAAGATGCCACGCGCCGCGCAGCTCGCTGCGTACGGAAAGGACGGCGTCAGCGGGTGCTGGAAGAAGGCCCACGCCCGCCTGCTCCGCGACGTCCCGAAGAGCAGCACGGCGCTGTTCAACCGCCGGATCCGTGAGGAGTTCACCGCCTCTCAAAAAGATCGCGCGGTGAGCTCCGTGGTCCGCTCCTGGAGCGCTTGCATGAAGCGGGACGGCTATCGCTATCCGGATCCGCTCGCCGCCGCCGGCGACGACCGCTGGGCCAAAACACCCCGGCCTTCCCGTCACGAGATCGCGGTGGCACAGACGGATGTGCGGTGCAAACGAGAGACCCGCCTCGTGTCGGTCTGGAGCACGGCGGAAACCCGGTTGCAGCACGGTGCGGTGCGCAGCCACACCACGGAATTCGAGAAGCTCGCTGCCCAGAAGGCCGGCTGGCTCCAGGCCGCCCGCAAGGTCATCCACAGCGGCCCCTGAGGTGCGCCGCCGCGAGCGGGCAGGCCGCCCGTCACCCGACTGCCGGACGGTGCGGTAGCCGATTTCCGGGAGCGGGCAGGGGTCAGTCCCAGGACAGAGCTGACCAGCGACCCGAGCAGGAGTGTGGCCGTGGCACGGCTGACGGTGGACGGCGACGAGCTGGTGATGGGGCTCGCGTGGTGGGAGAAGCTCATCGTCCGGCACGGGGACGTACGGGTGCCGCTGGCCGCCGTGGAGCGGGTGAGCGTCCAGCCGGACTGGTGGCGAGCGCTGCGGGGCATTCGCGTCCGCACCCGTGCACTGGTGGTTCCGGGCGCACTGTGCCTGGGAGTGTGGCGGCACGGTGCGGGCCAGGACTTCCTCGCCTTGCGCCGCCCACGCCGGTCGCCGACGGTCGTGGTGGACCTCCGTCCCGCGGCCCCGTACGCGCGGGTCGCGGTGTCCTGCCCACCGGGGTCACCGACGGTGTCCGCCCTCACCACAGCCCTGCACCGTCAGCGACGTGCGGAGGCTTGTGAGGATGTCTGAGGGGATTCCGATGGCCCCTCACACCGCTCGGTCCGTGGCGGCCCGCTCGCGCGGCGGGCATCCTTTCCCCCGGCTGTCGGCACTCGAACTCGGCACGATGCCGGTTCACCCGACCAGCCCTCCCGCGATGGCCCAGGCGGGTGCCCTCGTGTTCCATGAACAACGGATGGAACCGGACCCACGGCACTGGCGGCGGCTGGTTCCCTGCCGTCCAGTCCCCCCACCAGCACCAGGGAGAGGCCCATGTACGAGATGCGCGCCGGCCCCTCGACGACCGGCAGCTCAGGACAGGTGTGGCACGTCATGGCCAAGCACGACGCCCGTGCCACCTTGTGCGGCCGCAAGCTGGCTTCCCATGGCCCCAGGCCATCGGACCAGGAAGACGACCCCACCGCACGCTATTGCTCGCCGTGCATGACCGCTTTCCGCGAGATTCTGGACATCAATTCCGCCCCGGCGCCCGAACACCGGCCGGCCTGATCGTCCTGACCGAGCCCGGGGGAGTGCTCAGTGAGCCACCCCGGGCTCGGCTGCGGATGGGTTGGTCGGAGAAGTCGGCCTGCTCGGGTGGTAGCCCTCGGCGTCCGGATAAACGTCCCGGTATATGGCGCGGGAGACGGTCTCTATCGTTTCGATCCCGTAGTCCCACCCTTCGTTTGTGGGGTGCCCTTCGGGGACTCTGTTGTTCTCGGTGAGGACGACCAGCCCGGAGCCGTACCCGTTCTCCGTGAGGGCCGCCATGCTGTTCACCTTCCAGTCACCCCGGTCGAAAGAATCGACGTCAGGGTTCTGGCTGCGCTGTAGCCAGCCGTTCTTCACATGGACGACGGAGTCGAGCGGAGCGCCGGCGGTGGCACCCCAGCGCTGGAGGCTCTGCACCTGATTCATGAGCTCAAGTGCGTAAGAGCGGCTCCTGCTCCCGAGGACCGAGTCGTCGGCGCCCGTGAAGAGGCGCAGAAGCCTGGCCTGGTCGTTCGCGGTGACCTGAGTGAGGCCCCAGGAGCCTTCCTTGTCGAGGACGGTGCTGCCCATCCCGGCCTTGTCGAGGAATTCCTGAATCTTGACAGGGTCCGGCTTCTTGGGATCCTTCAGATCGGACAATTGCTTCCACAGCGTGGTCGCGGCGGTGTTGTCCGAATCAATGATCATCTTGCGTGCGAGAGCGTCTTCCGCCTCGGTGAGGGTGCCGCCCTTCTGGTACAGCAAGGCACCGAGAATGACCGTCTTCGTCACGCTGGCCCCGTCGTACTTCTTGGCAGCGTCGGAGGTACAACTGGTCCCGGTGGGCCGGTCGAAGAAGGACAGCGACGCCATGCTCTCCCGGCTCGCCAGCGCCTCGGTTATATCCGCCGCCAGCTTCTTGGCCAGCTTGTGATCGCTGGATGTGCATTCCACCTTCGAAGTAACTGCCTTGGCCCGCTGGGGTGCTGCGACGGATGGCGTAGCCGCGGCGACGGGTCCGGCGACCGCACCGGCTCCGATAGCGGCCGCGCTGAGGGCGGAAGCCCACCTCATATCTGCTCACTGTCCAATCTGGGGAAATAGCTTGAACCATTGGCTGGTGGAATGCGGGAATTGCCGTACCGCACCCCCACCGGAACTCGTCAGCCGCGTCCGGTGAACTGTTGCCCGACGCCGAGTTGGCGCAGGTCGGTGAGGACGTTGGGGTCCTGGGCGTCGAGCCAGTCGCACAGCTGGCGGAAGGAGACCAGTCGGACGTCCTGGTGCTTCTCGTCGGCGATGTGCTTGATCGCGTCTTCGACGGCGTCCATGTAGATGCCGCCGTTCCACTGCTCGAAGTGGTTGCCGACGAAGAGGGGGGCGCGGTTCGTCTCGTAGGCCCGTTGGAAGCCGGCGATGTAGGCGTCGGCGGCCTGCTTGCGCCAGCGCGGGTAGTTGGCCGGCGGGCCCTTGGTGGAGTTGTGGGACTGGTTGTAGAGCATGTTGTAGTCCATGGACAGGACTCCGGCGGGGAGGTTGCCGAAGGGTATGGACTGGAGCGGGAAGTCCCAGATGCCTTGCTTCTTGGTGGGCCAGACCTGGAGGCCGCCGGGCGAGCTGGCGTCGTAGCGCCAGCCGCGCTTCTTCGCCGTGGGCAGCAGGTTCTGCTGGCCGAGCAGGCAGGGCGTGCGGGCGCCGACGAGTTCCTTGCTGTAGTCGAAGGGCAGCGGGTCGAGGTCGGTGAAGCCGGTGTTGGTCCGCCACTTGGTGACGAAGTCCATGGCCTGCTCGATCTCGGAGTCCCACTGGGCGGGGGTCCAGTGGGCGACCGAGCCGCTGCCGGTGCCGCAGAAGTGGCCGTTGAAGTGGGTGCCTATCTCGTGGCCCTCCAGCCAGGCCGCGCGCAGGTTCTTCAGCGTCAGCTTGATGTGGTCATCGGTGAGGTAGTCGATGTCGGAGGCGCCGACGGGGTTGTTCGGCGGGCGGTACAGGCGCTTCTTCGATTCCGGCAGCAGATACAGCCCGGAGAGGAAGAAGGTCATCGAGGCATTGTGGTCGCGGGCCAGCTTGCGGAACCGGGGGAAGAGTCCGTTGCCCACTTCGGCCGCGCCGTCCCAGGAGAAGACCACGAACTGGGGCGGCTTCTGGCCGGGCTTCAGCCGCTCCGGCTGGGGCGGCTGGTGGGGCTGCTTTCCGGTGTGCGCGGTCGAGCCGTCGCCGATCGGCTTCGACCGGGGCTTCTGCTGCCCGGGCTTGGCCGCCACCTTGCCGGAGTCCGACGAACCGGAGGGGGAACAGCCCGCTACGGACAGAGCCGCCGCCGCTCCCACCCCGAGTCCGAGCATGCCTCGCCGACTGTAATCACGCATAACGGTCCTCATCGCATTTATTCGCCCTGAAGTGCCCCAGTGGGCGCCCAGAGAGAGGGGCTGGTGGATGCCGGGGTTCCGTTACGGCGGCGAAACTCAAAAAGTGGACCAAGATGCCACGGAGGGTCGTTATCCGGTCACCGATGGGCGGGATCCGGCACGATGTCGCGCCTCCACTGGGCTGCGGAGAGGCCGGCGCCGATCAGCCGGATTCCCGTGCCGGGCTGCGGAGCGGCCGGTGCTGATCGGTCGGATTCCGGTGCCGGGCCACGGACCGGCCGGTGCTGATCAGCCGGTGTCCCGCCCTGCCGCGGTCCGTCCCACCGTCAGGGCCAGCCTGCGCACCCTGCGCCAATCCATCGGCGGCTTGCCGCGCGGCGTGCCGGGCCGGTGGCGGGGCAGCCGTACGCGCAGAGCGCCGGGTTCGAGCCAGCAGCGTACGGGGGTGGGCACGGTGAGGGCCTCGCCGTCGACACCGGCCGGGACGGCGGGTGCATCGGCATCGATGACCACCTCCGGGACGGCGATCGAGGTCAGACCGGGCCCACGTCGGCCGCGCAGCATCGAGGCCGCCTGCACCGCGTTGTCGACCGTGACACCGAGCACTCCGAGAACGCCGGAGTCCAGCCGATCCCGCCGCCCCAACCCCGCGGGATCGCCCATCCGGTAGGGGTTGTTGCTCACCAGGACGGCCTGCGGCCCGTCGATGGACACGGCGTCCGTACGCACCTTCAGGCACGGGCCGCTGTGATGGGTCAGCAGGTCCGGCAACATCTGAAGGATGGTCCGGGCCTTGTCGTCGCGATAGGCCGGGCTCTGCACCACGCTCGCGTACGCGCCGAAGGAGGCGTTGTTGACGAAGACGCGCCCCTGGCCCTCTGCCGTGGGCTGCCCGACATCGATGAAGCCCAGGTCGATGCGCAGCTCGACACCGTCGGTGAGCGCCTGAAGGCAGGCCGAGGGATCCTCACGGTCGAGACCGAGGTCCATGGCGAAATGGTTGCGGGTCCCGGCGCAGATGACGACGAACGGCACGTCGCGTGCCGCCGCCACACCCGCGACCAGCGCCTGTGTCCCGTCGCCGCCCGCGACACCGAGCAGATCGGCGCCCTCGTCGACGGCCCGCCTCGCCAGCTCGGCCACATCCTGCGGCTGCGCGGGATCCAGCTCGACGACCTCGGCGCCGAGAGCCCTGGCCTGCTCCGCCAGGTGAAATCTGCCGGCCTTACCGCCGCCCGAGCGCGGATTCATGATGAGGAACGGGCGTCTCGGCGGGGCGACCGGGCGTTCCGGTGCGCGGGCCGGCTCGGTGTGCGGTGCCAGTGCCGATCTGCCCGTGAAGACGGCGAGCGTCCACAAGGCGAGCGAGACCAGCACCACCCACAGCAGCCCGGCGGTCGCGTAGAGCACCAGGACGACGACCGGTGTGGCGGTCGCCAGCATCAGCGCGAGCACCCTGAGCACCCCGGTGTGTGCGAGCACCCACCACAGTCCGGCCGCCGTGGCAGCCAGCCCGGCCACTCCCACGCCCACCAGCGCGATGCTCCGAATCCCGGCAAACACCAGCAGGACCAGCAGCGCCGCCGTCCCTGCCGCCAGCGCCAGACGTGCGGCCCAACGCCTGTCCACCCGTATACGCCTCCCGCCGACTCCGCAGCCTCCCCCTCTCCATTGCACGGTCGCAGGCGGCGAAGCGCATCATCTGGGGCGGGCAGTCCCTCCCAGGACGTGCGTGGCGCTCAACGGCCCGGACGTACGGGGTGCGACTGCTCATGGACGCAGGATGGGGAGAAGGACTTCACCATGGCGGCGAAAGGATGTGTGGCGCGGATGCGGCAGATACGACAGGTGCGGTGGCGGCGAACGAACGGCGGCGGTATGGGCGCGGCAGGGTTACCCGTCACCGCGCTGTTGGCGCTCTCCCTGGGTGCCGGCGGTGTGGCCGTGGCCCAGGCTCAGCCCGCGGTCGCGAGCGAGGTTCACCCGGGACCGGTGGCGCCTTCGGCCCGTACGACGGAGCCCGTCACACCCGCGTCCGCGCACCTCAGGATCACCGAGGGCCAGGTCGGCGAGGTCGGGCCCGGCGGGACGATCCGCTATCCGAGCGTGACCAGTTGTCTGACGGTGACCGTCCGCCTCCGGGACGGTGGAAAAGTCGGCGCGCACGCCGGCCTGTTCCAGGTGCCGGGGGAGTACCGGTCGGATCAGATCCTCGCCGCCGTCAAGCAGCGCATCGGGGCGCGGGGAGTTCGCGCAGTGGAGGTCAGGGGCGCCGTCGGTGCTTGGGTTCCGAGCTACTTCACCAGGGCTATCGAGAGTTACGCAGAGGGCGAGCAGGTGCCCGTACCCACCGGTCCCGACCCGAAGGGCCTGGCCAGGGCGGTGGCGGACGGGCTCGGGGAGCCGCGGGGAAAGGTGACGGTCGAGGATCTGCCTGACGGCGACCAAACGGTGGACTGAGCGGGGTCGTCCGTCGCGCGCGGACCCGGCCGGACACCGGGGTGACCCGGTCACCGCCCCGGTCACCCGCCGGGCCTGCCCTGGTCACCGCTCTTGTCACCGCCCTGGTCACCGGCCTCGTGACCAGGGCGACCGGCCGCCGCGGAGGACGCCGACGGCTCACTTCCCGGCGGGCGCCGGGGCAGTCAGCAGCCGGGCAGCCCGGACGCGGTGCAGATGGACGACGATGTCGTGTGACCGCGCGAGCGCGATGCGGTACTCCGTCCCGGGCCCGGGATATGCCGTGCCAATGGTCTTGGTCATACGGGCCGTGGCCAGCCAAGTGCGCGCTGCGGGCGGGGCGGTGCGCAGGTCCAGGACGTAGTCGCGGTGGCGCACCCGGTCCAGGGTGTACTCATTGCTGCCCGGTTTCGCGGGACCTACGGTGAAGGCCCGGACCCGCCCGTCGGCCCCGGTGGCGTTGAACGAGCCCCGGTCGAAGGTCATGCCGATGCTCACATAGCGGGTGCCCAACGTGTCGCGCAGGAAGCTCCCTTGCACCTTGGGGTAGTGCTTCGGGTCGTGGGTCCGCAGGGCGACATGCCCATCATGAGCCGACAGCAACGTCTTGTCCCCGGTGTGCTTCTGCCACCAGGCCACGTTGTCCGCCATGACCGCGTCGCGATAGCGCATGGCCGCCGCCCCCTGCCGCGGATCGTCGACGTCGAAGGCGTAGCCCCGGGCCGTCTGATCGATGGCGGTGGCGTGCTGTACGGCCCAGGCGTGCGCCTTCCCACCGCCGGAACTCGCGCCGGGCTGCTGCTGCTTGAGCAGATTCAGCGCGCGCCCGGTCCGGTCGGCTATCGCCTTCCGTTCGGCCAGCGGCCGTTTCAGATACCCGTTGATATGGGCGTCGACAGTGGTCGTCGGCCGCAGACCGCGGTAGAGCTCGGCGAAGCGCGGCAGCAGCGCCGGGTGGGTCTTGGCCACATATCCGGTCACCCGGTCATAGAGTTCCGGCCCGGCGTACCCGAAGTCATCGCCCATGAACTGGACCGGATCGCGCGGATGCCGGCTGTTGTAACTGCGCATCCACGTCAGCAAGTTCAGGTAGTCGGTGTTGTTCCACCAGGAGTAGTTGCTCTGGAACTCCTCGCGCATGACCTGCCGTGGATCGCCCTTGCCGTGCAGCACATAGTCGTTGAGCCGTAGTCCGGTGCTCCAGCTTCCCTCCAGGGCGAAGCTGCGGAAGCCCTTTTCCTCGACGAGATAGCGGAAGACCCGGTGCTTCATGGCAAAGAACTCATGCGAACTGTGGGTGGCCTCGCCCAGACCCACCACCTGCGCGTCCTTCACCATGCGGCCGAGCGGGCGCAGATCGTCCAGGTTCCCACGGGGCTCGGTGGTGCGCAGTGCGTGCGCGTTCCGTTCCAGGGCGGGTACGGGCGACTGTGCCGAGGAGGGGGCCGCTGCGGCGGCCACGGCGCCGAGCGAAAGGAGCAATGCGAGGAAGGCGGACGTGTGTTGTCTCATCCCCCAAGACTTGCCGTCGGCCGGGACGGTGACCATGTACCACACCCCCCAATCATGGGTAGGGCTGTCCCCACCGACCGGGCATGCAGGCCAGGGTGTCGGCGGCTGGGCCGGCTGGGCTGGACAGCCTGGGCCAGCTGGTCGACCTGGAGGAGCTCGCCACTGACCCCGACTACGACGAGTTCGACGACGCCTACGTCCTCGACTCCGACCATGTCGTCGTCACCGGCAAGCTGAACCCGCAGGGACGCACCCCAGGAATCTGCCACTGGCTGATCCAGGCGCCAACGCTCCAGCCCCTCGGCCGACTGCACTACCCAGCACCGGTCAGCGAGGACGTAACCCCCCTCGGCGACGGCACCTGGCTCACCCGCCACGACGGGCAGCTCCGTCACTGGGCGCTCGCCTGACGCGGGTATGGGTGGGGGCGGATGCGGGGGGCCTCAGCAGCACTGCCAGGTGAACATCGCGCGGTCGAAGCGGCGTTCGGCCAGGTCTTCGGGACGTATGAGCCAGTAGAGGGCACCGCAGTCGCCCCACATCATGTCCGCGTCGTTATCCGAGTCGAACTGCGCCAGCAGCACCCATCGGAGGGCCTCCTCCTTGATACGGGGGTCATTCCACGGCGGGTTCCCCAGCGCGCTGTGGGCGACCTCGGTCTCCACCTCGCCCTGCACCGGGTGCGCATGGCCACCGATACGGTGCTCCGTGCCCCCGAAGTGATCCCCCAGGGCCTCCTGGAAGTCCTCGTCCCACACCGGATGGTCGTCGGGCATCGGCGCGAACTCCCGGTAGACCACCGGGTGCCAGAGGTGCGGTGCCGTCGTCTCCACACGTGCCGTCAGCGGTACCTCGGGGTACGGCTGAATGTCCTCCGGCGCCGTCCGCTCGGCAACGGGCACACCCGCAGGTATGTACAGCACGCGCGCTCCCGCCCAACTGTCGGGCTCACCGGGATCGACCACCGCGCAGCCGTCGTCCAGCTGCCCGTCAAAGTAGAAGAAGACCAGCGTGCCGTCCGTCGGCATGGCGATATCGAGGGCGCCCGAGGGGAGCGCGGCACAGTCGAGCGAAGCAACAAAGGCAAGTGGCCCATGCCCCTCCCACACAGGCCACTCCTCACCCTCCGGCAGCCCCGGCAACCCACCGAGCCGACCGACGGCCGAGCCCGCCCCCTCGGCCTTCTCCAGGCGCAGCCCGGGCCGCAGCAGCCCGATCCATCGCTCGGCGATCTCCTGAGGCAAGTACTCGCGCGCGAGTGTGTGCAGTGCATCGACAGTGCTCTGTGTCATGCCAACCATGATGCCGGGGACCACTGACAACGGGCTGTGCTGCTCCTGCCGGCGGCGCCTGGACGCACAGTCATCGTTGTCAGCCTCGGGCGCCCGCGCACGAGGATGCGCCGGGGTGAGGATGAGGGCGAGAGTGGGGGCGCGATGAATACCGCGGAGGCGCCGTTCCTGCTGGTCGTCGAGGACGTCTTCCCCCTGAACCAGGGCAGGTTGGTCCGGGTGGCCGGCCGGATCGAGCGCGGGCGGGTCCGCACAGCCGACGAGGTGCAGATCGTGGGTTTCGGCGCCGGTGCCATCACCCGCGTCTCCCGTATCGACGGGTGCCGGCAACGCGTCGAGGAGGCGCATACGGGCATGAACGTAGGCCTGCTCCTGCCAGGCGCGACGACGGAAGCCATCGAACGGGGCCAGGTGCTCGCAGCCCCGGGCTCGATCGGCGCACACACCGCTTTCGATGCGGACATCGCGCTGCTGCCGGAGGACCAGGGCGGTGCGGAGCTGCGAACCGGCGGGAGCCTGGACTTCTACCTCCACGCCGGCGCCGTGCGGGACGCACAGCTTGGCGGCACCGAACCGCTCGGGCCAATGTCCACCGTCGTGTCACCTCACAACGGGACGAGGGTTCTGTGATGCGGCACTAGCGCCCGGTCGTCCCGTCGATCTGTTCCCGCAAGATATCGGCGTGGCCAGCATGCCGGGCGGTCTCGCTGGTCATGTGAGCAACGACCCACCGCACCGAGAGGAACGTGCCCTCGACCGGTATCGCGACAGGCTCTCCCAGGTCGCCGACGGAACGAATCACGGCGTCGCTGGCCGCGATCGCCGCGTCGTAATCGGCCAGCACCTGCCCGGCACTACGACCGGCCGGCACCTGCATGCCGACCTCCCCGGGATTGTCCGACTCCCGACCGGCCACGTGATACCCGAACCAGAACCGCTCCGCCAGAGTCAGATGATGGACCAGGCCCAGCAGCGTGGTCCCCGACTCCACCAAGCCCCGGCGTAGCTGCTCCTCTGTCAGTCCGTCGGTCTTCTTCACCACGCACTGCCTGGAGAACGACAGGAAAGCCATGGCGGTATCCAGTTCACTGCCGTCATTGCGGGGCACCGGGCGGCGCTGAGTCTCAGCCATGCAGGCGACTTTAGCGGCGCGTGTCCCGCCCGCGCCGCGAATTACCGGGCGAACGTTGCCTGATACGACACCCCCTAGGTGTCGCTCGCCCCCTCGTCAGGCACCCAGCGCAGTACATCGCCGGGCTGGCAGTCGAGTGTGCGGCAGATCGCGTCGAGTGTCGTGAAGCGTACGGCCTTTGCGCGGCCGTTCTTCAGTACGGCGATGTTGGCGGGGGTGATGCCGACGGCATCGGCGAACTCGCCCACCGAGAGGCCGCGTTTGGCGAGCTGGAGGTCGAGGTCGACGATGATCGCCATCAGACCACCTCGGCGATCTCGGTCTGTAGCTCCGTCGCCTTGTGCAAGAGGCTGCGCATGATGACGATGAGCATCGCGAACGCTGCCCCCACGCCGACGCTCGCGATCGCTGCGGCCAGTGCGCCGATGACCTCCATGCCGTCGCTGGGGGAGGGGATGTCGGTGACAGCCAGATGTCCGGTGACACCGATTGCCAGCAGCGTCGCCACGAGCGAGCACCCGATGATGGTGTCGACCCATCGGAACGCCCGCGGCGTGAAGATCGCGTCGCGTTGGACCATGGTGAGCAGCATCCACACGGCGGCGAGCGCCACTTGGATGCAGACGATCCCGACGATCGCCACCGTCACGTAGGGCGCGGCGAACGGGGCGTAGGGAGGGAAGCGGTCGACCTCATCGGCTGCCGTGGTCGGGATGACCACGATCTGGCCGAAGAGTCCGAACAAGATTGCTGCGGCGATGCCGACCCGGAGCGCGGCGATGTAGAAACGATGCATGTATCGATTATCGATTGGTTTCGATCGAAAATCAATCGATGGTGTTTCCGGGCGTGTGTGCGTTGCGCCCCGCCGGCGCCGCCGCCCCACCCCCGCTCCCGTCGGCTGCGCGACGCTTGGTGCGTTTCGGGTAGCGACGGCGGGCATCCGAGCCCCGGCGCCAGTCAGATGCGGCTCATTGCGTTTTCACGCAAGGGGTGACACCTGCGCCGGGCTCGGTGGAGGGAGGAACTTGGCTGCTTTGGCGGTGAGTTGCCGGCGGAGGTAGGGCGCGGCGTCGTCGGGGCGCATGCGGGCGAGGGCGACCAGGCCGGTGATGATGACGTCGGCGACCTCGGCGTGTACGTCCTGCCAGGTGTGGCTGTCGCCCTTGCGGGGGTTGGTGCCGCGGACACCGATGACGGCCTGGGAGGCTTCGCCGGTCTCCTCGGCGATTTTCAGCACCTGGAGGGTCCACTGCTGGGCGGCGTCCAGACCGCGTTGGTCGTCATGGGCGTTGAAGCGTCGGGCCAGGCGGGCGACGGTGTCCCAGGTGTCCCAGGGGTCGCTGTGCATGGTGGTGTCTCCTTTGGTGGGTGGGGGGCAGCGGGTAGGCGTCGTCGATGAAGCGGAGGCGTAGTGGCCGGTGTCGAGCAGTTCGGCGTGGCGGCGGAGCAGGTCGCGGGTCGACGGGGCCATCCGCAGGCGGGGCAGGACCTCTGGCCGGAACCAGTGCAGCATGATGCCCTCGGTCAGTTCCAGGTCAGCGGGGTCACCGGACCACTGACCTGCGAAGATCTGGATGGGGACGGTGGTGCCGTCGCTGCTCCGGGCCTGTTCCACGGTGAAGGGGGCGAGGTCCGGGATGTCGAGGCCGGCCTCTTCCCGTAACTCCCGTCTGATGGTCTCCTCCAGAGACCGGTCGCCCGGTTCCCGGCCGCCGCCGAGCAGGGACCACGATCCGGGCTCCCAGATGCCGGGGATGTCGTCCCGTAGGTGCAGGAGGTAGGCGCCGGACCCGTTGTAGATCAGGGCTGAGGCGTTCGCCCGCGGGAGCGGGAGCGGGAGCGGGAGCGGGAGCGGGAGCGGGGGCTGGGGCCGGCGCTGGTGCGGCGGGACTGAATCGGTCGGTGGAGTCTGGTCGTTCACGGGTGTGCCGTCCTTGGTTCGGGGGCGGAGGGTGCGGACGCGGCCTGGTAGCCGGCTGCCTGGAGGGTGAACATCTGGGCGTAGTCGCCGCCGAGGGACATGAGTTGCTGGTGCGAGCCGGCTTCGGTGATCCGGCCCCCGTCGAAGACGAAGATCCGGTCGCACTCCACGACGCTCGCCAGCCGGTGCGAGATCAGCACGGTGATCTGATCCGTCCGGTTCTTGTTCCGCAACACCGCCTGATATACGGCGTGTTCGGCCTTGGGGTCCATGCTCGCGGTCGGCTCGTCGAGCAGGAGCACAGGAGCGTTCTTGTACAGCCCCCGCGCGACGGCGATCTTGGCCCATTGGCCGGCCGACAGTTCCTGACCGCCCCGGAACCGTTTGGACAGCACCGCCTGCCAGGTTCCCGGCAGACCGGCGATGACCTGCTCGGCACCGGAGGCTCGCGCGGCGTCCCACGCCCGTTGAGGATCGGCCTCCGTGAGCGTGCCGCGCGAGACCGTGAGGTTCGCCAGCGCGCTGAAGGGAAAGTGCACCGGGTCCTGCAACACGGTGGCGACGCGCGCCTGCAGCGACTCGGCGTCCATGTCCCGCACGTCCACCCCGTCCCAGCGCACCGCACCTTCGCCCGCCTCGTACAGCCCGGCGATCAGCCGTGAACAGGTGCTCTTTCCCGAGCCGTTGACGCCCACGAAGGCGACGGTCTCCCCGGCGCGCAACGTCATCGAGATGCCGCTCAGCGCGGGAATCTCCTTGCCGGGGTAGGTGAAGCTGACGTCGTCGAGCGTGAGGGTGGCGACGGTGGCGGGAGCGGTCACCGCACGCCTGCGGGGCTGTAGGCCACGGCAGCGTTCCTGGAACGCCAGGAGGTCATCGACCCACATGGCGTGCTCATAGACCAGATGCGCCACATCCACGAAGCGCGTCAACGCGGTCTGTCCGGTCTGGATCGCCAGCACCGCGCCGGCGCCGGCCGCCAGCGGAAGCCACCCGGCGATCAGCATGGCTCCCAGCGCGATGTAGGTGACGCCGGTCCCGACGCCTCCCACGGCCCGGCCGGCCAGCGTCAGCAGCGCGGAACTCACCCCGAGGTGGGTGTCTTCCTCGGCGATCCGGGCGGTCAGCCGGCGGTGCTCGTCCAGGATGGCGTTCTGGGCGGTGTCGGAGCGCAGTTCGGCGGCGGCGTCCCGCTCCAGCAGCAGCCAGGAGAAGACCCGCACCCGGCGCTGGAGCGCGTTCCATCGCTTGAAGCTGTGGAATCGGGCCCGTGCCGTGCGTACGGCCGCGGCACCCACGGGCAGGACGGACAGCAGGAGCAGTGGGAGGAGAGCGGGGTGCAGAGCGGTGAGGACGCCGGCCGTCCCGATGAGCCCGAGGAGCGTGGAGGCCAGCGAGACGACCTGGCCGACGATCTGTCGGGCGTAGAACAGGCCGCGGTCGGAAGCGCGGTAGGCGTCGTCGTGCCAGTCGGCATCATCGACGACCTCCAGCCGGACGTGCGCGGTCAGCCGTAGGAAGTCACACTCCAGCGCGGTACGGATCTTCGGTGTCACCCGCGCCTGCGCGACGGCGACCCCGGCCTCAAGGAGTGCCCGTGCGGACAGGAAGCCCACCACGAGCAGGATCTGCGGCACCGCGTTGCGGACCTTGTCGGGTGTCGGCCCCTGGCCGAACAGCTCACGCAGCACGCCGACCGAGGCCACCAGCCCGAAGGCCGACATGGCTGCGGACACGAGCTGTAGCACCACAACGGCCAGCGTGGCCGAGCGGTCGGCCTGCCATGCCAGCCGGCCGATCTGCCGGACGATGCGCGGCAGCCGTACCAGGACTTCGCGGACCGTCGACTTGGCCGCGGCGCCGTCGTAGACCGACCAGTACGCCTCTTCCAACTCATCGGCCAGATCCCCGTCCCCCGGCCCCGTGGGCGCAGCCGTCGGTGGCAGTCCCAGTGATTCTCGGCGGGGGCCCGGCACGCCGGCTCGCTCATCCGGTGACGACGCAGCCCCTTGCGCCGCACTCATGCCCACCACCTCGTGGCCATACGGAACGAGCGGTCAACGGGCCATGCGGAAGCGTCAAGCGCGCGCCCGGGGCGAACGGTTGGCAAGAGCCCAGGCTGCCGCCGTTCGAACCCGGCGGGGCCATGCACGAGGAAGGGCACAGGATCCATGACTTCTCCAGGAGGGCGAGTCGTGGGCACAGGTGCTCTAAAGAACGGTCGGTTTGGCTCCCCGTAACGGGTGACGAGGGGGCAGATCGTGGATGCATGTTCTATTGGGTGGCGGAGGGCGGGTGCGGCCTTGATGGCGGGGTCGCGGGGCGGCTCGAACGGTGGTTGTCACCCGTTCGTGGGATTGCGTCGGCCTGGTGGTGGTCCGCCGACCCGGGAGGGTTGCGGGCAGCATGTGCGCTGTGACCAACGTCAGCTGGTGCGGCGTCAACTGCGAATCCCTCGTTCGGAATTCGACTGCACCAGGTGGAGTTGATTGCCCGACGGCATCGCAGTCGTCTCCCGCCATCGCATCGCACTTTTCCGAAGCATTGTTACGTTCTCATCATGTGGCGACAGAAAAACCATTACATGCGGTTCCAAGCATGACCTCATGACCACGCAAACCCCCCTCCGTGGCCCATATCCCCACACCTCTGCGCTCCGCGCTTCCCTCGCCTCGTTAACTGACGTCCGTGTGCTGGCGCCTGTCTCCCTGCGCGCTGGTGGCAATGGTGGCGTGAGGAGCGCAAGCTCCGCCTTCCTTTCCCGCGCTCCGCGCCCCGGCCGGTCCAAGGATCGTGCGGCCCTGAGCGAGGGCGCCTTGGGCGCAATGCTCGATGGACTCCAGCGAAAGCGTCGGTTAACAGGGACGGATGAGCGACAGACCGGATTCATACCCATGGTGAACAAGGGCCGACGAAAGGCCGATACGTGAACACGCTGTGCCTACGTCGTCTACAGATCTTCGTTGCTGTGGTGGAGTGCGGGGGATTTTCCGCCGCCGCGCGGAAGTTGTACATGAGTCAGCCGTCGGTCTCCAACCAGGTGCGGCGCCTGGAAGCCTCTCTTCAAACCACCCTCATCGACCGGTCGGGGGCGCGTATCCGGCTGACCGCCAAGGGTGAGACCTTCATGTCGTATGCCCAGCGCCTCATGCCCCTCGTCGAAGAAGCGCTGACCGCCGTACAACTGACGGTGCCTTCCTCTGAGCCCCGTCTGCGGGTGGCCACCACCAATGACGCGGCCGCCATTCTGGTTCCGGCCGTACTCGCCCGTCTCACCGCCCGGATTCCCGGACTGAGATGGGACATCCACACGGGTGGAATGGAGCAGGTGACGCAGCAGCTTATCGACGGGGTGGCCGGCATGGCGCTGCTCGATGGCGAGCCGAGTGCGCCGGGGCTGGTCATCGAGCCCATTCTGTCCGAACGGCTCGTCCTCGTTGTGGGCAGCGGACATCCGCTGGCCGGCCGTCAGGCCACGGCGGAGGACGTGGCAACGAAGCGGTTGCTGCTGCGGGAAAGCGGTTCCGCAACCCGTCACCTACAGAACACCGCCCTGCGACGCTGGAACATTCAGCCCGTCGACAAGGGAGAGGTGTGGGGGAACGAGGCACTCAAACTCGCGGTGTCCGCCGGACTGGGAGCAAGTCTCATGTCCTGGCACTGCGTGGCGCAAGAAGTGCGTGATGGACGACTTGCGCTGGTCGACCTGGTCCCCGCGCTGCCGAGCCACCCCATCGTGATGGCGCACCTCCTCGGCCGGAAATTCTCCTGTGTGGAAGAGACTTTCGCGCAGCTTCTCTTCGACCTCAAGGAATAGCTGACTCTCCATCCCGCCAAGGGGCCTGATGTGGAAGTGCATTGCGCACCACATGGCGAGGGGACAGGGGAACGCCGTCGGATGTCTCATGGCTTCGGCTATGGGGCCATAGCCAAAACAGGGGTTCTCGGTCAGGGATTGGCTGCTGACAATGGGAACTGTCACACCATCACTGATGACGCGAACACGAGGGGCGTCCCCGAAACGGGTTGTGCAGCGGACGGTGTCGCCTTCGTGAATTTTCGAGAAAGGATCGAGTCACATGAAGAGGCGTAGCAAGGTTCTGCTCGGCCTGGCCACAGTAGCCGGCGCCTGCCTGCCGCTGGGGGCGTTCGCCACCACTGCGTCCGCGGCGGAGGGCACTCACATCCAGATCAAGCAGAACGCCGCGATAGCCGCCACCACCTGCTACACGTTCGTGGGCGCGGAGGACAAGAACTACTGCAACATCTCCCGGCCGATGGGCGATTCGCTCACGGTGGGGGTTCCGGCGAACACCACCCAAGTGGTGATCGACCTCAAGAACTTCCCCTGGGAATCCCCCTCGGACAGCATCACCGTGACCCCCGACAAGAACCGCTGTGTCGAGGTGAGCGGGACCGCTTTCAACTCGAAGCTCCTGGAAGTCGGTTGCTGAAACCGGCAAGTGTCGGCACCTCACACAACCCTTGAGCCATAAGGCTCCCGTTGCCAGAGAAAGCGAAAGCCCCATGACCTTCCGTTACCGGGCAGGAATCGCCGCGGCCGCCTCCGCGATGGCGCTTGCCGTGGCTGCGCCGACGGCATCCGCGGCGTCCCTGCAAGAGATCAACGGCCACACCGACAACTGGCTGAACGAGGGAAGCGCGACCGTCACGTACGACAACGGCACCACGCTGACCCGACAGGCCGATGTTCTGGAAGCACTCCAGCAGTGCGGCAGCCTCTCCGTTTCGTGTGCCTCCACGACGACTCAGGATGCCGGCCAGGTCACCAAATGGTATGACGCGGAGAACCAGGACCTGGGTACCGGACCGATCGACAACTGTGCTCCGAACGGTAATGACATTACCCAGACGATCACCGCACTCCACACCTTCTCCTGGGGCTGGAACATCGGCGCCAGCGTCGACGTCACCCTGGTCAAGGACCGACTGGGAATTGGTGCCAGTGCGGGATTCACCCAGTCCCACACCGAAACCAGCTCCGGTGCTGTGGGAATCACTGTGAAGACCGGCCAAAAGGGAATGCTCAAGATGGGTTACGACATGGACCGCAAGGTCACCGACGTGTCGATCCAGGGCGGAAAGTTTGGCGGCGCAAAGATCACCGGCCTCCGTACCGAGACTCCCCTCCCGGGAGGGAAGCGGGTAGGCCAGGACATTGTCACGTGCGACCAGAAGCTGTTGAACGGTCGCTGAGTTTTCTCCCTCTCAGAAAGGTAATCCTGTGCCAAAGACAAAGCGATCCATGGCCTACGGTGTCGCCACGCTGCTGCTCGCCCTCGGTGGCACGGCCGTAACGGCGTCGCCTGCTGCTGCCCAGGACTCGGGCCACATCGGGTTCTCCAACAAGGGCTGGTTCCTCGCCAAGACCTGCTACAAGTGGCAGGGTTCGGCGACTCCGGACAGCTGCGACGACAACAAGGCCATCGGCCAGGACTGGGGCGTGGACATTCCCGCCGATGCCACCGGCGTCGAGGTCACGGTGCTCGTCCACGGTCAGCAGATCGGCGATCTCGAAGCACCGCAGATCACCGACTTGAAGAGTAACCACTGCTACGAGCTGAGCGGTTACACGTGGGGCCCGTCCATCACCGAGAAGAGCTGCTGACCCTTCTCGGAGACGAGGAAGGGACAAGGAAAGGAATTCCAGCGTGCGCGCTGTCAAGAAGTCGATGACGTTTGCTGCCATGGCGTGCCTGACCCTCATGGGTACGGTCGCCGCGGCACCCACCGCCTCCGCCAGCTCCGGCAACTACATCCAGTTCTCGAACAATTCGGGCTTCCTGGTCGACACCTGCTACCAGTGGAAGGGCCCGGACGGCATCGAGAGCAAGAACTACTGCCACACGTCCAAGCCGGTCGGACAGACGTGGAAGGCGTACTTCCCTGAAGAGGCAACGGGAGCCACGGCAACCGTGACCTTCGCCATGGGCAACGGTGGCGCCAAGGAGTACCTGTACGACCTCAGCGCCGACAAGAACCACTGCTACCAGACCACCGGCCTCTGGCCGAATGGCGGTGAGGTCCTCAGCACCAACTGCTGAGTTCCGAGCCCGGGGCCTGCCGAAACCCCTGTCGGCAGGCCCCATTTGGCATGTCCGGACCGCAGGACAACGCTTGCCCCAGCTCCTGCGCCACGGCAGAGCACGAGCGGTGCTGCAAAGGGTGCCGGAGCTACGTGAGATCACCGTGGACGGGTGCCCGGTCCGTGGCCGGACCGATGACATGGGCCTCCTTGCCACCCGGGCATTCCGGGCCTATCGGAAGTCGACATAGGTGACGTAGGAGATGTGGGAGTGGCGTGCCTGTCCCACCACGCCAGGCCCCGACTCCAGGCCCCGGCGCCCCTCCACGACAGCCATCACCCCGCACGCCGCCCCCCTGCCGAGCGGCCTCCCCGCCGTATATAGGCTCACGTCCCTAACGAGCCTGACGGGGGAGAAGCCGAGTGGAGAGGCTGCGGCAGGACGATCCTGCGCGGATCGGAGATTTTGTGGCGTTGGCACGTCTTGACGCCGAGGGGAGTCGGGGCGTTCCCGAGCGCCGTTATCTGGCCCGCGGTGTCGACGGCGAGCACACCGCCCTGGTCTGCCTGCCGCCGGCCAGTGGTGACCCGGCGCGGTGGGCGGATGAGATGCAGCAGGCGGCCCGGCTGACCCAGCCGGGGTTCTGGCCGGTGGCGCAGCTCGGGGGGACGCCGGCCTTCCCCTGGTATGCCTCCCCCTACCGGCCTGTGCTGCCGTTGCCCGCCGCCCTGGCCGCGTACGGCGGACCGCTGCCCGAACCGCTGGTCCGTACGCTCGGCGGCACCCTCGCCGAAGCCCTGGCCTCGGCCCATGTGCTGGGCCTCGTGCACGGCGGTGTCTGCCCGGCGGGCGTGCTGCTGACCGCCTGCGGGCCGCTGCTGGGCTGCTTCGGTGCGACCCGCGCGCATCCGGTGGCAGCGGCATCCCCCGCGCAGGCCACCGGGCTGGAGACCGGCTGCCTCGCTCCCGAACTCTCGGCGGGCGGTCCGGCGGACCGGTCCGGGGACGTCTACGCCCTGGGTGCCGTGCTGGCGTACGCGGCGACCGGGCACACCGTGCCCGAACGGCAGGAGATCCCGGCCGGACTGCGGGACATCGTCACGGCGTGCCGTTCGCGCGCCCCGGAGGACCGGCCCGAACCGGCAAGAGTATTGGCGGAGTTGCTGCCGGGCGCGGCATACGGCGCGCTGGCCGGTGCCACGGAGCCGGTGTCGCTGCCCGGCCGGATCGTCGAGGCGTTGTCCCGTCAGTCGGCGGAGGTCCTGGCCGCCGCACTCCCCACCCAAGAGCGCTGAGGCCATGATCTCCCCACTTCTGCACGACGACCCGCACGCCGTCGGGCCGTTCCGGATCCTCGCCCGCCTCGGCGGTGGCGGTATGGGCACCGTCTACCTGGCCCGCTCGGCGGGCGGCCGCACGGTCGCGGTGAAGACGCTGCACACCCGTCTCGTCGCGGACACCGCCCTGCGGACCCGCTTCCGGCTGGAGGCGGATGCGGCACGCGTCATCGGCTCCGCGCACGGGGCGGTGGTCGTCGACGCCGATCCGCAGGCACCGATCCCGTGGCTGGCGACGGAGTACGTCCTCGGACCGCCGCTGGACACGGCCGTCGAAGCGGGCGGGCCGCTGCCGGAGGCGGCCGTGCGTGCCCTCGGCGCGGGACTCGCCGCCGGGCTGGAGCAGCTGCACCGGTCGGAGGTGGTCCACCGCGACCTGAAGCCGTCCAACGTCCTGGTGACCGCGCAGGGCCCGCGGATCATCGACTTCGGTATCGCCCGGGCCTTCGGCGACGAGCATCTGACGAGCGTGGGCAGTGCCGTGGGAACGCCGGCGTTCATGTCGCCCGAGCAGGCGGGGGGCCAGGAACACGCCGTGGCGGGCGATGTGTTCGCGCTGGCCGGGGTGCTGGTCTTCGCCGCCACCGGTCGCGGCCCGTTCGGCGGCGGGGCCCCCACCGACCTGCTGTACCGCGTCCGGTTCGGCGAGCCGGACCTGGGCGGGGTGCCTGAGACGCTGCGCTCCCTGCTCGTCCGCTGCCTGGCAAAGGACCCCGCGCACCGCCCGTCCACCACCGAGCTGCGTACCGCGCTGGGCTCCAACGGGCTCGCTCCGGCCGACCGCGGCGGCTTCGCGGAGCTGCTGCCCGACGCGGTGCTGCGGGAGATCGCCCGGCGCAGCGACGAGGTGTGGCGCGAGCCGCCGCACCGCTTGCCGCCACCGGTCCCCGCCGAGATACCGCAGGCCGGGGCCGCCCCCGTGCCGGGCCTCTCGCGGCGGCGGCTGCTGTCCGTGGCCGGGGGCGCCCTCCTGGGCGGCGGACTCCTCGGCGGCGGGGGCTGGGCCCTGCTCGCGGGCTCCGGCGAAGGCGGCGGCGCTACGAAGAAGGACGCCGTCGACCGGCCGAAGCCGCCGGCACCGCTGTGGAGCGCCGGTCTGCGCTGCCCCGACTCCGGGGGCGAGGTGATGCGGGTGGGCCGCAACCTGGCCATGCGCGCGGGGATCGTGCTGTGCGGCATCAACGCCGAGTCGGGCGAGTCGACCTGGCAGGCGAACGTCGCCGACCCCTGGCGCTCGGCCACCGAAGGAAGCCGTATCTACGCCCTGCGGGGGTACAAGGAGGCGGGCGCGGCGCTGACGGTGTGCGAGGTCTCGCAGACCAACGGCGAACTGGGCAAACCCCTGGTGGAACTCTCCGCGTTCACCGGCAAGGAGCAGTACAACCAGCTGCTGTGTGTGGCCGACGGAACCGCCTACCTGGTGGCCCGGGCCGCCTCCGGCAAACGCTGGTACCTGGTCGCGGCCGACCTGGACTCGGGCAAGGAGCGCTGGCGCAGCCTGGTGGAAGGCCCACAGACCGTGGGCACTCCGCCCGCGCTGGGCGGCGCGGTGGCGGGCTCCCGGGTGGTGCTGTGCGGGAGCCCGGGGTTCGGCTCGAAGTTCATCCGCCTCTCCGTGCACGACAAGCGGCACGGCCGCGAACTGTGGAGGCTCTCCGAGACCTTCGCGGGCACCGTGCCGCCCCGGTTGGTCCTCGACGACCGGAACCTCTACATAGGCGCTGAGCACCTCACCGCCCGCCGGCTGGCCGACGGCGAGCTGGAGTGGCTCTTCGGGACCGGCCGTGACGCCGGTGACAGCGCGGGCGAGGAACGGCGCTACGGCGCGCCCACCGTCCACGAGGGAGTCGTCTACTGCACGGAGGCGGACCGCGGGCTGATCGCCGTCGACGCCGCCTCCGGCACGCTGAACTGGCAGGAGAAGGGGCTGTCCGGCAGGAAGAACAAGCGGGACGTGGCCCCGGCCGTCGGCAAGCGGTACGCCTACTGCGCCGACGACACGGGCCTGCGCGCCATCGACCTGCGCGCCCATGAAGCCGTCTGGACGTACGAGACCAACCCGATGGTCCTGACCGCCGACCCCAAGGGCGGCCGGCTGTACGTCCGCCAGGAACAGCGGACCATCGCCCTCCCGCTCGCCTGACGTCCGGCCCGGCCCCGACCCGCACCCTTCCACGCCACGATCCAGGAGACGACCGACTGTGAAACCCCTCGGCCAGGGAGATCCGCTGCGCCTGGGCCCCTACCGCCTGCACGGCGTCCTCGGAGAGGGCGGCATGGGCAAGGTCTACTTCGGCGCGGACGCCTCCGGAAGCCCCGCCGCGGTGAAGGTCCTGCTGCCGGAGCTCGCCCATGACGGGCACCTGGCCGAGCGCTTTCTCCGGGAGGCGCGGACCGCGCAGGCGGTGACCAGTGAGGGCGTGGCGCGCGTCCTGGCCGCCGAACTGGAGGGCGGCAGGCCGTGGATCGCCACGGAGTTCCTGGCCGGCCCGACGCTGGACGACGCCGTCGCGCGCTTCGGTCCCCTCGACGACGCAGCCGTACGGGAGCTGGCGCGGTCCCTGGCCCGCACGCTCCAGGATGTGCACGCCACGGGGCTCGTCCACCGGGACGTGAAGCCGCCCAACGTCGTCCTCACCTTGCGCGGTCCCCGCCTCATCGACTTCGGCATCGCCCGCCCTGAGCACGGCCTGACCCTCACCCGTACCGGGCAGATCCCGGTCACACCGGGGTACGGCGCGCCGGAACAGGTCCTCGGGCAGCGCGTCGGACCGGCGGCCGACGTCTTCTCCCTCGGCGCGGTCCTCGCCTACGCCGCGGGCGGGCGGCCGCCGTACACCGGCGCCGAGGTCACGGCCGTCCTGTACGAGGTCGTACACGGCAGCCCCGACCTGTCGGCCGTTCCGGAGGCCTTGCGCTACCTCATCACGCCCTGCTTCGCCAAGGACCCGGCGGCCCGCCCGCAGCCCACCCAGGTCGCCGACGCCGCGGCGGCCCCGCGGCAGCCCGAACGGCTATGGAAGTCCGGCCCACTGGGGCAGGAGATCCGGCAACGGGAAGCGACCGCCCGCCGCCTGACGGCCCGTCCGGCCGGACCCTCGGCCGTCCCCGACGGCGGCGCGGCACCCCGCCTCACCCGACGGCGGCTGCTGGTCGCGGCCGCCGGCGGCGGAGCGCTCCTGGCCGCGGGCGGCGGCACCGCTTGGTGGCTCACCCGTGCTGACGCCCCGTCCGACCCCTTCGACATCCCCCCGGCCGCGAAGGTGCGGGCCGCACCGCTCGGCTCCGCCGCAGGCTCCCCGGAACCGCTGTGGGGCCCCATCCAGGACGTGGCCGACGCCGCGTCGCCGGCCCCGCTGCCGGTGCGCGACGTGGTGGTGTACGCGGCCTCCGGCGGCGGCATCGCGGCCCGCCGGGTCACCGACGGCCGGGAGCGGTGGCGAGTCGGTGAGGCGAAAGCGGACGCCGGGTACCTGTCGATCGGCGACCGGCTGGTGGCCACCGCCGACGGCGAGGGGACGCTGCGCACCTGGGTGGCCGCCACCGGATCCCCCCGCTGGACGGTGGACGCGGAGGTCGGTGCCCTGCTGGCCGCCGACGCCCACGCCGTCTACCTGCTGACGTCCGACGGCCGGCTGCGCTGCGTGGGGACCGACGGCAAGGTGCGCTGGACCCGGCGGCCACCACTGACGCTGTCGGGCGGCCACCCCGCCGCGGCCCTCGGCGCCGGCCACCTGGTGCTCTGCACGGAGACGGGAGACGTGGCCGCGGTCCGTGCCGACGACGGCTCCCGCGCATGGATTCGCAAGGGGCAGGCCGCAGGACCGCTGCGGCCCGCCATCGACGGCGGAACCGTCTACCTCGGCGGCAACAGCCTGGCAGCGGTGAAGGCCACCGACGGCCACGAGCTATGGGCCCAGAACCCGTTGCGCCCGCCCAAACGGGGCACCGGCGGGTGGGGCCCGCCCACCGTGGCGGGCGGAGTGATCCACGCGCTGGACTGCGAGGCACTGCGCTCCCTGCACGCCGACGGCAGCCAGGCCGCCGACCCGGTGATGATCGCCGGCGTCGCCCCGCCCTGGCGGCCACCGGTCGTCCAGGGAAACAGCGTCTGGATAGTGGAGAGCGGCGACACCGGCGTGAGCGGCCTCCCGCGTGGGGGAGAGGGCCGCCCCCAGACCTACGCCCTCACCGGCGGCGAGGCCCGCTCCCTCGCCGCGGCCGCCAACCGCCTCTTCATCCTCAACCGGGCGACATTGCTGGCGCTGCCGGTTTATTAGGGGGCCGCGGAGTCCGTTTTTCCGGCTGGGGCGGGGCAAAGCCTCCCACCGGCCGAACAGGCAGGCCCATGTGGTGGGGAGCGCCGATGCCGCTGACGAGCCGGGAGTTGAGGCGTACGCGTGGGCCGCGCCTTGGACCTGCCCCGCCCCCGGCCCGTAGCCCGGCCTCCCGCTCACTTACGGCTCTGCCCACGGACCACGTCGAGGAGGTCCGTCGGCGTGAGCCGGGACCCGTACAGCAGACCGACCATGACGAGGCTGACGACGCCGACGACCTGGGCGATAGCGGCATCCGATACGCCAAGTGCGGAGGCTCCGACCGCCGACCCGATGACGGCAACACCGAGGATGACCATGCGTATCCACTCGCGATTGACCGCCCGGGAGGCGCCGCTGAGGTCTTCGGGGTCCAACAGCGCAAGGGTGCGGCCCTGCGCGTAACGCTCGGCGATCTTCGCCAGCATGCGCGCCATGTCCTCGAATACCCGCCCTCGATCGGCAGCAGTGTCCTGCCGGGTCTCCATCATGCGCAACGCCCCCACCACCTCTGCCGCGTGCTCTTTGTGCTGGGCCCGCAGCACACCGCGGATCGCCGTGTGCCGGGTCCGCCACGCCGACCACACCACCCGTTCCGCGTCCGCCAGATGTACCCGCGGCGCCGTCAGCGGGCTACGGATGCGGAGTGACCAGCGGTGATACGACTGGGCGGCCCCCACTCTGGCCAGACAGTTCACCAACACCACCACCGGGCGGTTCTCCCGGTTCGTCCCCACCCGCAGACTCAGCAGCCTCCGGGCCCACGTGAACCGGGTGCGGGGCTCGGCGTAATGCGGACCGTGATCCTGGTAGGAAGGTCTCGCTATCTGCCGGAGCGCGAGCCAGGCGACGCGCGACGCCAACAGCATCATGGCGAGCAGAACGAGGGCAGCGGCCGCAATGAGGGCCTCCATGGGCCTGCCCAATGGGTCGGTGAGTGCCGACAGATGGTGGCCCACCTTCTCCGTGATCGCCGCGCCCACCCTGCGCAGTGCCGCCATCAGCGCGAGGAGTGGGTCCGGCCGGTCGCTCGCACCGCCCTCGCTGGCAGGGTCCGCGGCCGAGCCCCCGGGCGCCCACCACGGCGCATTCGCCTGCTTGCTCTTCTCCCACAGGTGAGTCACTCCGGTCACCCCCTTGGTCACGATGACGCCGATGTTGACCGTGACCAGGAGGAGTACACATGCCTTGATGACATACGCGATGCCCGCCAGCGGCATGGTGCAGTACCAGTCCCACACCGCGGTTCGTACCGCATGGGAACGAGGAAACAGCCGCTCCGCGTCCTGACCGAACCCGCGCCGGGCCCATCGCAGATGACGCGTCGTCCCACGGGCGCCCCACCGCACATACCGGCGCACTGCCGGGCCGACCGTGTGGGCATGCACCCACAACACCAAGTGGAACGTCCGGTCCGCGAGGACGCGTACGCGGGAGCGCCCGGGGGATCGGACCCGCCAGCGGTCCTCGGGATCCATCCTCCGCAAAGTGATGAGCATCCAGAGGAGTCCCGTCAGTACCAAGGCGCCTCCCGCCAGCACCAAGGCGAGCACGATGACGGTCCACAACGTTTCGAGCATTCAGGAAGTCTCCTCGAACTGTCCGTGGGCGATAAACCGTTGCCCTGTGATGCTCCTCTCAGCTGGTGATCTTCAGGAAGTGCCGCCGATCCCGCCTCTGATCCGACGGACCTATGGGCCAGATGGGGACTATCGCGCCAACTTCGTGGAAATCAGTCATATTTACGGAGTTCGGTGCTGCCGCACGCCCGAGTTATATAGGTTCTGGATCGGCTCAGGTGACGCAGGTCACTCGTCCCACGTGGTTCTTTCATTGGAGAGCGGGCGCGTCTTGTCGGGTTTCACGCATGGAACGACGCGGCTGAAGCGCGGCAGGAAGGGGACGGCCCGCCGGAACTGGAGAGGAAGCCTCATGGCGGACATCGATCTCGGACTGGCGACGGACTGGACGGAAGGCGACACCCACGGCCGTATCAAGCTGCGGCAGAACCAGGTCTATCCCACCTCGCCCAAGAAGGACGTCCTGATCAGCTCACCGGTGAGCATCGAGCTGTCGGTGAACACGAACTGCTCCACCTCCCAGGAGGCGGACAAGATCTACTTCACGACCCATCACGGCTCCACGAAGAAGATCATCGCGGTGCTCGACTCCGACGGCAACCTGCACATCGCCGGTCGCCTGATCACGGACCAGAAGGACCTGTCGTACTAGAAGCGAGCCCCGTCCCACCCCGCAGGACAGGCAAACGCCGAGGTGGTCCGCAAGGAACGCCGTAGCTCCAAAGCGGGGCACCGGCCCTCAGGGCCTGCTGTGAAAGTGCTGGTCGCAGCCATTCGTTGAGGGCTGCGACCAGCGCGGTCGCGGCAAAGTGGACGGCGAGCTTGTCGTAACGTGTGGCTCGACGGCCCGGTGATCTGGGGGCTCATGCGCCCAGCACTGTTGGTGGATGTGGACGGACCACTGAATCCGTATCGCCGCGAAGCCGCAGCGACGGCCCGAGGTGCGTTCGCCTGGGTCGGTGACGAGATCACTGCGGCGGATCGCGCCTGCGTGACGGGGCATCACAACGGTCCCGCATTGCTACACCGGGTCGACCCCCGATGCGGCCTTGACGACGACGACTTCGTGGCCCTCACAGCACGGGCGGCGACCGGCCTGCGCTGACCCAGGACGAGTCGACTTTCCGGCCGGCCGGCCGCGCAGCGCAGCGCCCTTTGCGACTGTCGTCTGCGATCGCGCGCCGATCTCCGTGCGAGTGCAACGCTGCCCCCTCCTGCGGGCCTCGCCGGCGCGCATCCAGTCGATGGGTGATGTCGTACCAGCAAACCCAGTCGAGGGCCGGATGGTGAAGGTGCGAGGGGCATGGCTGCGGGCACCTTGCCGGCCCGCTGTGGCACCGCGGAGCACTTCGTTGCGTGAGCCCGGGAGGGCTACGGGACGAACGTCGTCGCCCGCTCCCGGCTGAACCGGTGCCCAGTCACGAACCCTTGTGCTCGTTTCTGTTCTACATGACACTCTCAAGGCACAGAAACGCGCACCACTGAACATGTTCGAACCTTGCGTGACGGTCGGTCGAGTCGAGGAGAGCAGAGATGACGCAGTTCAGCCGGCGTAGATTTGTGAGTGCGGCCGTGGTGGGGGCCGCGTCCGTGGGCGTCGCCCTGGGCGCTGGCCGTACGACCCTGGCGCAGGCCGACAGTCCGCGGGGGCTGACCGTGCGCGGAAACGAATTCCTGCTGGACGGTGAGCCGTTCCGGATCCTCTCGGGGGCCTTCCACTACTTCCGGACACATCCCAAGGACTGGCGCGACCGGTTGCTGCGGATGCGGGCCATGGGCCTCAACACGGTGGAGACCTACGTCGCGTGGAACTTCCACCAACCGCACGAGGGGAAGGCCGACTTCACCGGATGGCGCGATGTCGTGTCCTTCGTACGGATCGCGGACGAGGTCGGGCTCAAGGTGATCGTGCGACCGGGACCGTATATCTGCGCGGAATGGGACTTCGGCGGCCTGCCGGCCTGGCTCCTCAAGGACAAGGACGCGCCGCTGCGCCGCTCCGATCCCGCCTACGAGCGGGCGGTGGACGCCTGGTTCGCGGAACTGCTGCCCCGGTTCGTCGATCTCCAGGCCACGCGTGGCGGGCCCATCATCGCCATGCAGGTCGAGAACGAGTACGGCAGCTATGGCGACGACCATGCGCACCTGGAACATCTGCGGGACGCCATGCGGGCGCAGGGCGTGGACAGCCTGCTGTTCTGCTCCAACGGGGCCAGCCAGGAAATGCTCAGGAACGGCAGCCTCCCCGACCTGCTCTCCACCGTCAACTTCGCCGGGGATCCGACCGGGCCCTTTGCCGAGCTGCGTAAATTCCAGCCGGACAAGCCCCTGTTCTGCACGGAGTTCTGGGATGGCTGGTTCGACCACTGGGGAGAACCGCACCACACCACGGATCCGGCGCAGACCGCCGCCGACGTGCAGAAGCTCCTTGAGGCGGGAGCGTCGATCAACTTCTATATGGCGGTGGGCGGATCGAACTTCGGCTGGTACGCGGGTGCCAACCTGAGCGGCCGTCACTACCAGCCCACCGTCACCAGCTACGACTACGACTCCCCGATCAGCGAATCCGGTGAACTCACCGAGAAATTCCATCAGGTGCGTGATGTGCTGGCCAAGTACACCACCTTGCCGGGCACGCCCCTGCCGGCCACGCCGCGCCGTATGCCGGCCCAGCGGGTCGCCGTCCGCGGGTCGGTGTCGCTGATGGACGCCCTCGACGCGCTGAGCACTCCGATACGGCGTACCGCTCCCGTTCATATGGAGGCGGTCGGGCAGTCGTACGGGCTGATCCACTACCGCACCCGGGTGCGGGGGCCGCAGGGGACCAGGAGTCTGCGGCTCACGGGCCTGGGCGACCGTGCGCTGGTGTTCGGCGACGGCAAGCGGATCGGCACCTTTGACCGTAACCAGCCGGACCACACCGTCGACTTCACCGTGGCCGGTGCGTCCGGCACTCTCGACCTCCTGGTCGATCCCACCGGGCGGATCAACTTCGGGGAGGGACTGAACGACCCCAAGGGCATCAGCGGCAAGGTCCTCCTTGGCGAGAACGAACTGACCGACTGGGAGATCCGCCGGCTGCCTCTCGATGACCTCTCGGCTCTGAAGTTCGGCAGCGGAGACGTGCCGACCGGCCCCGCGTTCCATCGGGCCCGGGTCCATGCCGACACCCCCGCGGACGGCTTCCTCGCCTTTCCGGGCTGGGACAAGGGCATGGTGTGGCTCAACGGGTTCGCGCTCGGCCGGTACTGGTCCCTCGGGCCGCAGGCCACCCTGTACGCGCCGAGCCATCTGTGGCGGCGGGGACGCAATGAGCTCGTCGTGCTGGAGATGGAACGGACGGGGGACCGGATCGAGGTGCGGTCCGAGCCCGACATCGGTTAGGTGCCGGCTCGTTGGCCGGTCGGCGTGGTTGCGTTATCTGCCTGGTTCTGTGTGGTCCGACGAAGCCTCTGCCCGCTCTCCTTCAGCGGACTCGGTGCCGCTCAGGGGGCTGTCCGCTGTGCCGAAACCCCGTAGGCGGGGGACCGGGGAGAGCAGGACCGGTGCCAGCGCGGAGAGGAAGAACACGCCGGCCACCCAGAGGATGGCGCGTGGGCCGGCCAGGCTGCCGAGCCATGCGGTGATCAGGCCGCCGAGGGAGATGCCGCCGAAGACCAGGGCCCGGTAGCCGGCCACGACGCGGCCCATGAGGCTGTCGGGAGTGACGCTCTGCCGCAGGGTCGCGGTGAGGACGCTGAAGACCGCGAGACCGCCGTTCATGAGGACCAGAAGGGCGGTGTCGACGAGAGCGAGGGTGGTGCGTTGCCCCGTGACGGCGGGGATGAGCAGGGCGGGGACGGCGATGGCGGCGGCGGCCGCAAGGTAGGTGACGCCGACGGGGAGGCGCCGGGTGAGCCACGGGGCGCAGGCGGCTCCGGCCAGGCCGCCGGCCGCTCCCACCGCGAGGACGATGCCGACGTTGAACCCGAGAATTTTGTTCATGTAAACGAGGAACGCGGTCTGGAAGATGGCCCACGCCAGGTTGTAGAGGCTCCCGGCAAGGGTCACTGCCCGCATCAAGCGTGAACGTACGAGGAAGCGCAGCCCGTCGTAGAGGTCCTGCCAGGGGGTGCCGACCACTCGGGTGGGGGCGGGCTCCGGTCGCTTGATGAGCAGGAGGGAAAGGACTGACACGAGGTAGGAACCGGCGTTGAGTGCCAGGCAGAGGGGCGCGGTGAGCCACTGGACGAGCAAGCCGAACAGGCCCGGCCCCGCGACCTCCGCCGCCGCCTGGCTCATGGACACCCGCCCGTTGGCCGACAGCAGGTCCTCCGAGGCCACGAACTTCGGGAGGTAGGCCGGGAGGCACAGGTCGAACAGCACGGTGAACGTCCCGATGCCCAAGGCGAGGACCACCAGCCAGGACATGGACAGCCACCCGAGTGCCGCGAGCACCGGGATGACCCCGACGAGCAGGGCACGGGCGCTGTTGGCGATCACCAGCAGCGGGTGGCGCCTGCTCCGGTCGACGAGCACTCCCAAGGGCAGCGCCAGGGCGAGGAACGGGAGGTACTCGACGAAGCGCAGCAGGCCCAGGTCGGCGGCGTCGGCGCCGAGCACGACGAGGGCGGTGAGCGGCAGGGCGAGGAGACTGACCTCGGCGCCGAACAGCGAGATCGTCTCGCCGATCCAGAAGATGTGGAAGTCACGGTTGCGGCGCAGCCCTCCTCGGGGCGGGGACTGCGTCGCCGACGGCATCGTCATGTCATTACCCATCAGTGAGACTTCCCGCTCCAGGTGATTTCGCGTCTGAAGGGGTATCGTGACGGCCCGCCGGCCGGCGACGATGGATATCGGTCATGGTTCGGCCTGAAGGACCCGGGCGAGGAGCCGGGGGGAACTCACCTGATTCCCTGAGCTGTTGTGAGACCGGCCTCGGGCCGTCGCGGTGACACCGTCAGCCGACGGAGACGGTCGAACGCCGCGTCAAGGTAGTCAGGAACCGCGCCGAACGAGAGGCGTACCCGGTCGTCCGTTCCCTGCCAGAAGCCGAGGCCGGGCATCAGACGTACGCCCGCCTCGGCCAGTGCCCGGTCGCAGAACTGCTGGGCGCTCGCGTTCGGGTCGGCCAGCTTCAGCCAGAGGAACAGGCCGCCCGGCGGAGGTGCCGCTTCCTCGAAGAGGTCGAGTGTGGAGAGGGCGTCGAGGGCGATGGCGCGGCGCTCGGCCAGCAGCTCCAGGTTCCCGTCCACCGGCCGTTCCAGCAGAGCCGTCGCTGCTTGTTGCGCCACCAGCGACGGGCCCATGCGCAGGCGCTCGGCCACACCGGTGAGTACTTCGGCGACCGCCGGTGCCGTGGTGATCCAGCCGATGCGGATTCCGGGGCAACCGAACGCCTTCGACACCGAGTTGACCTTCACCACATGGCCGCTGTCGAGCACGGCCTGGTCCTCCCGGGGGCGCGTACCGCTGACGATCAGCTCGTCGTAGACCTGGTCCAGGACGAGCAGTGAGCCGTCGGCGCGCGCCGCCTCGGCGTGCAGGGACAGGGCGCCCTCGGCGAGCACGCGGCCATCGGGGTTCGACGGGCTGTGCAGTAACCGCATTCGTGCCGGACGGGCGCTGTCGGGTTCCGCGTTGAGTGGGACGACCGTGGCGCCGAGGTTTTCGAGGATTTCCCGGTAGAAGAGGAAGCTGGGTGCCTGAACGGCGACCCGGTCACCGGGGTTCAAGAAGGTGTGCGCGAGGAGGAACAGGGCCTCGGTCGCACCGTGCGTCACCACGATGTGGTCCTCGGTCAGCGACAGGCCGTATTTCGCGTTCTCCCGGGCCGCGATGCGGCGCCGGAGTTCCCGTTCCCCTTGTGGATCGGGATAGGTCTCGGCGTGGAAATCGACGCGGCCCGCCGACGACGGGAGACCGCGCAACAGGGCCTCTGAGAGATCCCATGTGGGCTGTCCGTCGTGCCGTGCGGCACGTGCCTGACGCTCGATCAAGGACAGCTCGTGCCACTGCCGACACGTCGAAATCATGGGCACTCCTCGGGTAGCTGATCTGCGGCGGCTCGTGTGGAGCCGGCCGGGGTTCCGCGCCGATGCCCGCGGCGACGACGGCCGCGGGCATCGGCGGTCCTTCAGGTCATGACTGGGGCGGATACGGCGAGGCGGTGCAAGAGCCGGTCCGGCTGTCGGAAGAGGGGCCGTCCGACCTAGAGCCGCAGCTCGATCGGCAGCGCGGCCGGTGTCGTATCGGGCTCCGGCGACGGGGCGTCGAACAGTGCCGTCAGGGTCGCGTACGTCTGGTCGAGGGAGCGAGGTGGTGTCGTGGGCTGGAACAGTCCGGCGGACCGCCAGTGCTCGGGGTCCAGGCCGATCGCCCAGGCGTTGAGCCAGGGGTGCTCGCCGAGATGCGCGCGGCGCTCGGGCATGGTGTCTTCCACGGCGATGAGGAAGATCGCCTGGGCCACCTCTTCGAGCACGGCCATGCTGTGGCGGTGGTCCGCCACGAGGTCGGCCACCGACTTGCCCTCCACGAGGTTGCGTTCGTACGCCTCGTGCAGGAACGGGATTTTGCCGTAGTCGATGAAGCGGAAGTCCCGGCCCCGCCCCGCCTTCTGTTCCCACTGCTTGAACAGGCGCTTGACCTGCACGGTCAGGGCGTAGAGACCCGGGGTCGCGGTGCGCACCGCGGCGGCCTTCTCCTCGTCGAGGAAGATGCCGTTGTAGATCTGCGGGGTCGCCGTGGTCCAGGAGAGCAGGGTGTCCCAGATGAACGACAGGGCCATGATGAGGGGCTCGCCGAAGTACGAGTACGAGCTGTGGATGTTGTACGTGAGCCAGTCGTTCTGACTGAGCATGAAACGGCTCAGCTCGTCGACCCGCTCCGGACGCAGAGCGCCCCGGGCGTCCTCGCCGATCAGTCCGATCAGCCCCGAGTTCTCGAAGGCGATCATGTTGGAGCCGGGGGAGTAGAACGGGTCGGCGAAGGCCGCGGCCTCGCCCAGGCAGCCCCAGCGGTCGGCGGAGAAGACCTGGGAGGAGGTGTAGCTGTAGTCGCGGACCGCGAGGAAGTCGAGAACCTCGTGCTGGGGCAGCGCGGACGCCACCTCCGGCTCGTTCTTCTCCAGCCACTCGACGGCGGTGGGGAGGGTGCTCATACCGTCGATGTCATGGATCTCGCCGGATGTCACGATGCCGACGCTGGTGTTGCCGGAACCCAGCGGGATCAGCCAGACCCAGTACCCGGGGCCCATCAGATGGACCGTGGAGAGCCGGCGGTTGCGGCCCGGCACCCGCTCGTGCCAGTCGGCGTTGTCGTCGGAAACGAAGTCCTCGACATCGAGCCGGCCCGCCACGCGGAACCACACGGCGTTGAACTGGCCCTCGGTGGGGCGCTGAAGCCCCAGTTTGCGCTGGAGGTACCGGGCGCGTCCCATGGCGTCGACCACCCACCGGCAGCGCGCGCTCCGGGGTACCCCCTCCCCGTCGACGTAGTGCACCAGGTGTGAGTCCTCACCGGGGCCCAGGTCGACCTCGCGGACCATGCTGCCGGTGGCGATCTCGACGCCGGCCTCGCAGTTCATCTCGTACAGGTCGTTTTCGAGGACACCGCGGTCGATCTGGTAGGTGCTCCGCCCCGGGAAGCCCGACAGCCCGATCTCCGGGGCCTCGGCGAACGGCCGACCCGCCTGGCCGAAGAAATAGCGCAGGCCCAGCTTGGGGAGGTGCTTGTCGGCCATGTACTCGGCGAGTCCGAGGACCGAGGAGAAGTAGAACCCCGCGATGTCCACCGTCGACTCGCCGACTTTATGAGCCGCCAGCGGCACCGGGTAGGTCTGCCCGTCGATCACCAGGACCGAGGCGTCGGGCTGTTCACGGCGCAGCTGTCGGGCGAAGGTGGCGCCCGCGAGTCCGCCGCCGCAGACCACGACGTCGTACCAGGGAGTCCCGTCGGGGGACGCGGAGTGCTCAGGACTGAACAGTGTCACGGGATTCCTCCGGTTCGCCGGGTACGGCGTCGTAGCCCGGGGTGTCGGTGGCCGGCGAGGACAGTGCCTCGGACCAGAGGGCCATCAGCCGTTCGGCGGAGGCCTCGTCGAGCCGGTCGAGGTCGTGCTCAAGGGTGGCGACGAGCTGGGGGGCGCCGCCGGGAGTCGCCGGTTCGAGCGACACCGCGAGCACCACCGGATGGTGCAGCTGGCCGAGGGCGATGCACTCCTCGACCAGGGTCAGCCGGTCGACGGCCTGGCGGGCGTGATGGAAGTGCACGAAGTTGAACCACCCCGCGATGGCCTCGTCGTCCGCGACATGACCGGCCAGCGGGTATCCCGCGTAGGGCTCCAGAGCTTCGAGCCGGGCCTGGACCGCCGCCGTCGAAGGGGGCCGCGTATCGGCGTCCCAGCGGGAGCTGACCGGCAGGATGTTCCAGAACAGGCCCGTGGTGCCGAGCGGGTCGGTGAGCCGCTCCGACCGGCCGTTGGCGACGATGCCGACCGTCAGCTCCGGTGCGCCGCCATGACGGTGGAGCGCGGAGAGGAAAGCCGAGAGACAGCGCGCCTTGGGGGAGAGGCCCTCGTTCCGGGTGCTCGCGAGGATCGCCTCGACCCGCTCCGGGGGCACGACGACCTCCGTGTAGCCCACCCGCCGGAACTCCCGGCGGCGCGGGGTGGCCAGGCCGTCCGGGAGCGTGGCCAGGGTGTCCGCCCAGAAGCCTTGCGCCTGCGGATCGTTGGCGAGTGTCCGCTCCAGCGCGACGAACTCCCGGTAGGAGTCCACCGTGGGCGCCGCGGTCTCGGGGCGGCCGCCGGCACGGAGGGTTCCGTAGTCCTCCAGGAGTTCGTTGCGCAGCTGGACTCCGCTCCACCCGTCCGTCAGCGCGTGGTGCGCGGACATGACGACATCGACTTCGGTCGCGGAGCGCACCACGAGGTGGAAGCGGGTCCACGGCGCGGCGCCGTCGGTGTCGAACGCCTCGGCGAGATCGGCCTCGACGACGGCGTTCAGCACCGTGTCGGCCGTGTCCTCCGGGTGGGCTTCGACGGTGTCGACGAGGGTGGTGTCCGGCGGCAGCACGCACTGGAGCAGCCGTCCCGAGCCGGCCGCGCGGATGATGGTGGTGCGCAGCGACCGGTGCCGTTCGACCAGGCCGCGCAGGGCCTGCCGCAGCACATCGAGGTCCAGCTCGCCGTCGCGCAGCCGCCACCCCGCGACGCAGCGGTAGGCGTGCAGCGCCCGCAGGTCGGGTTCGGCGGACCACTCGACCATCCGCTCCTGGAGGTGCGTCAGCGGGTAGGCGTCCTCGCACCGCGCGGGAAGCTGCCGCGTCTCGTCGTCGGTGAGGCTCACGGATGCACTCACGGCCGGTGTCACGGACTCGGCGGCGTCGCCGCGTTCGGCCACCATGCCCGCGAGCGCGCGAACCGTCCGCTGCTCGATGATGTCGCTGGTGCGCAGGGTGATGCCCACCTGCTCCGCGGCCTGTACGGCCTGGATCAGCCGGATGGAGTCGCCGCCGAGCTGGAAGAAGTCGTCCTCGGCGTCGATCGCGGGCAGGCCGAGGACTTTCGCCCACCCCTCCAGCAGGCGCGATTCGAGCGGGTTCGCCGGTGCGCTGACCGGGCGCTCGGCCAGCCGCCGCTCGTGCAGGTCCAGGAGGGCGCGACGGTCCACCTTGCCGTGTTCGGTGGTGGGGAAGCTGTCGACGAGGTGCACGGCGCTCGGGACCATATAGGCGGGCAGCGTCCGGGCGAGGTGGTCGGAGAGCTCGTCGACCGGCACGTCGCCGTGCTCCGCGCGCCGGCCGCCCGGCTCGCGGACGAAGGCGACGAGCACCCCGCGGTCGGTATCCGCGGCCACCACGGCATCCTCCACGCGGTCGTGCGTGCGCAGCGCGTTCTCGATCTCGGTGGGTTCGACCCGGAAGCCACGGATCTTCACCTGCTGGTCCCGGCGGCCGGCGAAGACCAACTCCCCGTTCTCGTCCCAGCCGCCGAGGTCGCCGGAGAGGTGCAGCACGCCGCCGTCCGGGCGGAACGGGTGCGGGACGAACCGGCGGGCGCTCTGCTCGGGGTCCCCGATGTACCCGGACGCCACCCCGCGCCCGGAGATCGCGATCTCGCCGATGACATGGCGGGGGAGCAGATTCCGGTCCTGGTCCAGGATGTATACCTGCATGTTCGCGCGCGGCCGGCCGAGCGGCACCCCGTGGTAGTCGCGCTGCGGATCCACCCGGTGCAGCGTCGTGTTCACGCATGCCTCGGTCGGTCCGTAGCCGTTGTAGACCGCGACGCCGCGGGCCGCGTACGCCAGCAGGTCCGCCGTATTCGCCGGCTCCGCCGCCGAGATGAGCACCCGCAGGTCGGTCAGCCGCAACGGGTCGAGGGCACTCAGATAGGAGGGCGTCATAGTGGTCGCCGTGACGGCGTGCCCGGCCATCAGGTCTTCCAGACGGCGCGGATCGGCGAGCTCCTGCTCGTCCGGGAGGACCAGCGCCGCACCGGCGAGATGGGTCATCACGATGTCGAGCAGCGCGCCGTCGAACGAGAGCGCCATGAACGCGAGGTAGCGGTCGCTCGGGCCGAGACCGAGCTCGGTGACGTGGTCGAGCGCGACGTTCACCACGCCGGCGTGGTCGAGGACGATCGTGCGCGGGGTCCCGCCCGAGCCGGAGGTCGTGATGACCGCGGCGGCGTCGCCACCCCGCGGGGCCGGCCAGGTCGGCTCGGCCGGTGATACCGCCGCCGTGCCCGCGGGGAACTGGAGGTCCAGACCGCACACGGTGAGCGTGGGCAGGTCGCTGAGGCGGTGCAGCAGGCTGGAGTGCAGCGCCAGGACCTTGGCCTTCGCGGCGTCGGCGATCTGCGCGATGCGGTCGGTCGGGGCGTGCGGGTCGATCGGGACGTACGCGGTCCCGGCGAGCATGCAGCCCCACAGCGCCACCAGGGTGTCCTCGGCGCGCGAGACCAGGACGGCGACCGCTTCCCCTTCGGCCAGGCTCAGATCGTCGCGGAGGTGATGGGCGAACTGCGCTGCACGGGAGTGCAGTTCGCCGTAACTCACCGCCCGGCCGCCCGTGAGGAGGGCGGTCGCGTCGGGATCGGCGGCCGCCACCGCGCGGAACCGGGTCGCCAGCGAGTCGTCCGGCGTGTAGGCGGGCACGTCGGTGGCGGTGAGCGTGTCGAGTTGGTGGAGGATCTCGTCGTCGTCGAGCAGGTCCAGGTCGGCCACCGCGACGCCGGTGTCGTCGAGATACTCCAGCACCTTTTCGATCAGCCCGACGACATGGTCGGCGAACCATTCCGGGAACCGGCCGTGCCGGTCCTCGACCTCGAAGCTGCCCTCCGCCGTATTGATCCTGATGACCAGTTCGGTGCTGTCGTCGACCGGCACGCTTTCGTGCAGACCGGTCTCGGCGACCACCACACCGGTGTCCGTCGGTCCGTCCGCCTGCGCCCACAGGTCGCGGACCGGAAAGCCCTGGACCGCGTACGAGGTGGCGACCTGGTGGCGCACATGCTCCAGCAGCGACTTGAAGCTGCCCCGCCGCTCCGGGCGGAAGACCAGCGGCACCCGGTCGTCATGCCCGTAGGGGCTGTCGACGCCGTGAAGCAGAGGAGTGGACAGCCAGATCACGTCGTGCGCCGAGGTGCGCTGCACGACGGCCACGAGGGCGGAGAGCAGGACGACGAAGTCGCCCAGCGCCTGACCACCACTCACCGCGGTGACCCGGCGGCGGCTCTCCGGCCCGAGAGCGATCCGGCGCCGCGTCCCCGGGGCTGCCGTCCTGGCCGTGACGACGGAGTCGGCCCAGTGCAAGGCGTCCTCGGCGGACGGCATGGCCGCCAGCCAGGCGGCGCGCTGCTGCTGGTGGGCCGGGCCCTGAAGGGCCTCGATTCGAGAGATGCTCACGACACGCTCCAACGCTTCGCACCGTAGAGCCGCTCGGAGTGGCGGCCCTGCTCACGGCAGGTCTCGACCAGCCGCTTGGCCTCCCGGATCGCGAGGGACTCATCGGTGTACGGGATGCCCAGTAGGGGGTAGAGCCAGGGCTCCTCGCCCATCGCGTACACATAGACCGCCGAGCTGCGGAAGCGCTCGACGACGTCGAGGGCCTCGTCGCACGTGGACGCGCGCCCCCGCCGGCTCTGGTCGTGGTCCCGGTCGAGCGGATGGGCGAAGTACGGGGCGTAGACCCAGCTCGCCGGCGCGCCCTCGCACTCCATGCCCAGGAACAGCAGGTCGACGTCGCCGACCAGGTCGTGCACGCGGTCGTAGAGCGCCGGGTTGACGTTGGCCGTGTCGGCCCCGAACAGTGCCGTCAGGCCGCCGAGGCGGACGTGGTAGGTGGACTTCGACCGGATCGCCAGGTCGTGGTGCTCACCGACGAACGGGATGGCGGTGATCGCCCCGTTGGGGAGGTGGGTGACGTCGAGCTCCCGCACCTCACGGACATCGGGGAAGCCCAGATGCTCGACGACGAGGCGCAGTGAGGGGTCCATGAGCCCGCCGCCGTCGTTGCCGGGCACGATGACCGTCCCCACCTTGTGCCGGATCTGGAGCAGGGTCTCGGGCAGCACATGGTCGTGGTGGGCGTGGGTGATCAGTACGTAGTCGATCCGGTCGGGCAGATCCGCGAAGGAGCGGCGCGGCACGTCGGATGCGTGGTCGTAGGGGAGCACGGGGTCGACGAGGATGCTGACCTCGTCGTCCTCCACCAGCACGCAGGCGTGCCCGAAGTAGGTCACCCGGACCTGGCCCGGCCCGGGCCGCGAGTCCGCGCGCTCGCCCGGCGTCCGCGGGGGAGTGGTGGTGAACAGCTCGCGGAAGCGCGCACGGGCACCGGCGTCCAGGCCCAGCTCGTCGGCGAGCTCGTCCGGATCGACGGGTTCGGTGCGGGCGCGGAACAGGGTGTCCAGCGCCGGCGTGGCGAAGGGCAGGTCGAGTTCCACGGCGCCCTCCCAGGCCGCGCCGTCGGCGTCGTCCGGGTCCTCCACCACGGGCAGGCGGGGAGTGGAGAACGCGAAGGGACGGTCGCCGTCCCGGTCCGTGCGCACCAGCCGCAGACACTGCCCCGACGGGTCGGCCAGCGCATCGGCGTAGAGCAGTCGTTCGTAGAGCCGGCACCGTGCCCGGTTGTGGCGGTCGTACTCCAGCTCCACCAGGCCCTGGAGCGCGGCCGGGACGGAGGGGTACAGCGGTTCCAGCGCGCCACCGGTCATGCTCTCCAGGAGTGTGTCGAGCTCGCCGAACGCCGCCACGAAGTCCTGCTGGCGCTTCGCCTTGGTACGGGTCGCGTCCAGCAGCGCCTGGACCTCGGCGACCTTGGCTCCGCCGAGGTCGAGGAACGGGCCGCTGCGCGTCGCCGGGTTCGCCGCCGCGGCGGCGTGCATCGCGGGGGAGCGGACGTAGGACTCCATCATCCGCAGATGACGCTCCATGGTGACGAACGCGGCCGTCGCCGGGGAGACCAGGTGCACCCACGCATACCAGCGGTCGACCAGCGGCTCGACCTCGACATCCCCGCGGAGGAAGTACCCCGTAGTGGTCTGCGGCTTCGTCATGAGCGGTCTCCCTCGTCGACCCGGGCGTCCAGGTCGGCCAGCGCCGACTCGATCTCCGCGAGGTCCTCGATGACGAAGTACCGGTTCTGGAGCTGGAGGATGTCGAACGTCGCGCGCCGCACCACCTCCGGGTCGAAGGCCTCGGTCGCGGCGGCCGGGTCGAGGCACTGCTGGATCTCGTCGGCCGAGGACAGGATGGCGCCGCCCAGCGCCCGGAGCCCGTCGGGCGTCCGTATCAGACCCGCCTCCAGAGTGGTCCACATGATGCTCTGGAGCAGCGCGAGTTCATCGGGGTGCTCCGCGCAGCGGACCCCGATCCGGCCGAACTCCCGGTACAGATCCGCCGTGCGCGGGTGTGCCAGGAAGGGGCCGTGGCCGAACAAGTCGTGGAACAGGTCGGGCAGTTCGGCGAAGCGGATCTCCGCCGGCTTGCGCATCTGGTTGGTGACGGGGAATCGCCGGTTCAAGAGCATGGCGAAGAAGTCGGCCCCCTTCACCAGGCCGTCCACCGCGACGAACGTCCAGCCGGTGATCGCGCGGGAGCGCTCGTTCACCCGGTCGAGATCGGGCACATGATCGGCGGGGAGGCCGAGCAGGTCGAGCCCCTCCAGGTAGATGGCCGGCGCGGCCAGCGGCACGAGATCCAACTGCTGGCGGTAGAGGTGCCGCCAGACCTCATGGTCGGCCGGCTCATGATGGTGCTGGGCCGACAGTATTTCCTGAGTGTCCACCTCTGCTCCTTTCGGCGGGGACCGCTTCGCACCGGTCCCGGAATCAGCGCTCAGTAGCGCAGCTCGATGGTCAGGGGGGCCGGGGACTCCGCCGGCCGGGCACCCACGGCCTGGTCCAGCGGGGCATCCGCGTGATCGAGGAGCAGCCCCACGATCCGGAGGAAGGCCCGCCCGAGTTCGGCGAGGGTGTCGTCGTCGATGCGGGCACGTGGCGCCACGATCTCGACGTGCAGGGTGTCCGCCTGCTCGGTGATGTCGAACCACAGCGGGGTGTGCGCGCCGAAGACCTCTTCCGTCCAGGCGGCCTCGGTGGTACCCGTCCGGGGCTGGAGAGTCAGACCGATGTCGGCCAGCGGCGCGTCGGCGTCCAGCCCCAGCGCCCGGCCGATGTCCCCCGGCGGGATCCGCCGGTGGGCCAGCGCGTCGACAACCGAGTGGCGTACGGAGTCCAGCAGGGCGCGGAACGGCTCGCGGGGCTCGACATGGTCGCGGAGGGCGACCGTATTGATCAGCGGGCCGAGCTGCTCCTCCAGGACCCGCCCGTCCCGCAACGACACCGGTGACATCACCACGAGGTCGGTCTGCCGGGTCAGGGCGAACAGAAACGCCTTGACGACGGCGTGCAGCCCCGCGAACAGCGTGGTCTGCGCGTCGGAGCAGAGCGTCTGGAGGGCGCGGGTGCGTCCGGCGTCCACCGTCACCCGGTGGCGACGCCCGAGGAAGTCCCGGGGCCCGGACGGGTGGCCGATGCCCAGCGGCGTGAGATCGAGGCGGGTGCGGTGGGCCCCGGTCAACCGCCCGGTCCACCACGCGAGTTCCGCGCGCCCCTCCGGGCTCTGGAGGTAGTCGAGTTGCCGGGCGGCGATATCGCGGAACTGACGCGCCGGACGCCGGGGGGTGACGTCGCCCGCCCGCTGCGCCTGCCGGTCCTGCTGCCACCACCGGGTGAGCACATCGCAGGACATGCCGTCCCACACGATGTGGTGGGCGGTGACGACGGCGAGTGTCGACGTGTCCGGGCGCCGGACCAGATGGAGCCGGAACAGCGGGCCCTCGGTGAGGTCCAGCGGCCGGGCCGCCTCCTCGTCGAGGAGTTTCCGCAGGTCCTCGGCCGTGGGCGGGCGGGACAGGTCGGTCAGCCGGAGCGCGTCCGCATGGCCGTGTGGACGGATCCGCTGCCGGGGGTGTGCGCCGGCCAGCGGGAAATCGGTGCGCAGGATCTCGAAGGACTCGACGAGCCGGGCGAACGCCGCCCGGTCTGCCGCGGGGTCCCACGGGGTGCCCAGGTCCAGGATCTCGGGTGTCGCCGCCGGTGTCCCCGGGGCCCGGAACTGGTCGAGCAGCCAGAACTCCGACTGCGCGGGCGACAACGGGTGGTCGCCGGAGTCCGGTGCCGCGGGGAGCGGTTCCGGTCCGGTGGCGGGCTGCTCCACGGCCGGTGTGCGGCGGGCGTCGATCAGCTCCGCCTGGCCCGCGAGCGTGGCATGCGTCAGCACGTCCTCCAGGCCGAGGACGACGCCCAGGTTCTCCTCCACCCTGGTCACCAGCGCCACGGCCAGCAGGGAATGGCCCCCGACGGTGAAGAAGTTGTCGTCCGGGCCGAGGTCGCAGTGGCCGAGCAGCTCGCCCCACAGCTCCCCCAGCAAGGCCATCGTGTCGGGCGCGCCGCCCGTGGCACCCTGGTCCGTCGCCGTCGGCTCCGGCCGGTCTTCGGCAGGGTCCTGCCGGTCGCCGGAGTACCGGGCGCGGAGCGCGTCCAGGTCCGCCTTCCCGTTGGCCGTGGTCGGCCAGTCGTCAACGGTGACGAAGGACGCGGGGATCATGGGCGCGGGCAGCAGCTCCTGGAGCCGTTGGCGCAGGGCGGGGATCTGCTCCCGGTCGCGGTCGTCGAGGTAGGCCACCATCGTCGGGGTGTCGTGGGGCCCGGTCCGGACGTCGGTCACGGCGTCGCCGGCCAGCAGCCCCGTGCTCAGGATCGCGGAGCGGACCTCTTCGAGTTCCACCCGATAGCCGCGGATCTTGACCTGGCGGTCCCGCCGTCCGACGAACACCAGGTCACCGGAGGGGAGGCGGCGGGCGAGGTCTCCGGAGCGGTACCACCTCCGGGGCGGGCGGCCGTCATGGCCCCCGGCCCCGGGGTCGTCCGCGTGCACCCCGAAGACCCGGGCGGTCTCCTCGGGCCGGCCGAGGTAGCCACGGGCCACCGCGGGCCCGCTGATGACGATCTCTCCGACGCTGCCCTCGGGAACCAGCTTCCCGTCCGTGTCCCGCAGTTCCACGCTCATCGTGCCGATCGGGCGGCCGATGTTCTGCATGTCGGACGGCGGCGCGTCGGCCGCTTCGGGCGCCTCGGAGAGGTCGAGTCGTTTGAAGGTCGTGAAGACGGTGGTCTCGGTGATGCCGTAGCCGTTGACCAGGTCCACCCCGGGCAGGTGCCCGGCGAAGCGCCGGACGGCCCCGGGATTGATCGGCTCGCCGCCGAATATCACGTAGCGCAGGGAGGCCGGCGCCAGTTCCGGGCGGCGGTCGAGGGCGTCCACCGCGCGCTCGAAGGTGCTGGGGACCTGGGACAGCACGGTCACCCGCTCCCGTACGAGGACCGGGAGCAGCTGGCGCGGGTCCCGGCGCGTCGCCTCGGTAATGATCACGACCCGGGCGCCGCGGGAGAGCGGCAGATGGAGTTCCCAGACGGAGAAGTCGAAGGCGAACGAGTGCGTCGATGTCCAGACGTCGTCGTCCCGGAAGTCGAACGGCCAGCCGCCGGCCCACAGCAGCGCGAGGGCGTTCCGGTGCTCCACCACGACACCCTTGGGCGTGCCGGTGCTGCCCGAGGTGTAGATGACGTACGCGGGGTCGTCCGCGCCGGCGGACGGGGTGAGGTCGGCCGCCCCCTCGCCGTCGTCGGACAGCTCGGGTGCGTCATCGAGGGCGAGCACGGGGAGCCACTCCACGCCCTCCGGGCGGCAGCCCTGCTCGTGACGGTCGACGACCAGCAGGACCGGCCGGGCGTCTTCGAGCACGGCGCGGCTGCGCGCCTCGGGATGGGCCGGATCGATCCCCAGGAAGGCGCCGCCCGCCTTGAGGACCGCGAGCTGGATGACGGGCACCCGCTCGGAGCGCTCGACCGCGTAGCCGACGATCTTCCCAGGGGCCACGCCGAATTCGTCGCGCAGCCGGCGGGCGAGCCGGTTCGCCCGGCTGTTGAGTTCCCCGTACGTGAGGACCCGGTCCTCGCACACCACCGCGGTCCGCGCGGGGGTGAGCCGGGCATGGCGCTCCACGGCCGTGTGGAGCAGGACCGGTTCCGTCGGGGCGTCAAGTGCCTTGCGGGCCACGGCGGCCGCGGTAGCGCCGCCGGAGTGCGGGAGCGCCGCGATCGTGCGCGACAGCCCGGTGAGCCAGCGCTCGATCGTCGTGCTCGCGAAGAGGTGGGAGTCGTACTCGATCTCGCCGCGCAGCCCGTCCTCGTCCTCGACAAAGGTGACGATCATGTCGAGCTTGCCGACGCCGCGGTCGACATCGACCCGGCGGGCGCTGGGCTCCCCCCACACGGACTCCGTCCGTGCCCCGGGCGCGTTCTGGAGGACCAGCATCACGTCGAACAGGGCCGAGCGTTCGGGGTCGCGCACCAGGCCGAGGTCCCGTACGAGGAGGTCGAGAGGGTATTCCTCGTGGGCGAACGCCTCCAGGGCGGTCGACCGGACATGGGCGAGGAGCTCCTCGGGCGACGCCTCCGGGTCCACGGCGACCCGGAGCGCCACGCTGTTGACGAAGGAGCCGAGGACATCTTCGAGGTCGAGGTGCGGGCGGCCGGCCACCGGGGTACCGACCACCAGATCGCGCTGGCCGGTGAGCCGGTGCAGCCATGCGGAGGTCGCGGTGAGCAGCGCCATGAACATGGTGGCCCGGTGGCCCCCGGCCCACGACCGCAGCGCGTCGGTGACCTCGGGATCGAGCGCGAAGCGCTGCACGTCGGCGCCGGGGACCTTCGCGGAGCCGCGCGGGGCGTCCAGCGGGAGGCCCAGGGCCGGCAGCGGCCCGGCCAGCTGATCGGTCCAGAAGCCGCGCATCCGCTGCCCCGCCGGACCGGCCAGCCGCGCCTGTTCCCAGGCGGCGTAGTCGCGGTACTGGAGGCGGGCGGGCGGCAGTTCCGCCGGGCCGTCCCCGGCGGCGAGGGCCCGGCACCGGGCCGCCAGCTCGGTGAGCAGCAGCGTCAACGACCAGGTGTCGCTGATCAGATGGTGGATCACCAGGTACAGCACGGTGCCCCGGTCGGGTGTCCGCCCCGCATCGGCCGGGGTGATCAGGCCGAGCCGCAGCAGGGGCCCGGCCTCGGTGTCGAACGGCCGCTCGCTCACCGCCCGCAGATGGCGCGACGGGTCGGCCGCCGCACCGACCTCCACGGGCACCCAGCCGGGTTGCGGGGGCCGGATGCGCTGGACGAGCTCGCCGTCCTCCAGTGCGAACGTGGTGCGCAGAATCTCGTGACGAACGGTCAGTTCGTCCAGCGCCGTGCGCAAGACGGCGGGGTCGGGGACCTCGGCCAGTTCGATGCCGACCGCGATGTTGTACGCCGAGGACGTGGCGTCGAAGCGGCTGGTGATCCAGTGGCGAAGCTGGCTGTGGGACGCCGGGGCCGTCTCGGTCGCAGGCGTGGGCGTAAGGCGGGCGACCCGGCACGAGGCGTGGTCGCAGTCCCGGATCACCGCTGCCTGGGCGCGGATCGTGGGGTGCGCGAAGATGGTGAGCACGTCCAGGCGCCCGCACAGGCTCGCTGCCGCGCGCGTCGCCACCCGAGCGGCGTCCAGCGAGGTGGCACCCCGGGCGATCAGGTCGTCGTCCGGACCGGTCGCCGCACCGTTCAGGACCTCCCGCCACAGGGCGACGAGGGTGTCCTCGACCGATGCGGACGGGGAGGGGAGCGGGCCCGTCGCCGAGTCGCCCGCAAGCGCCGGGGAGGCCGTCGGGAGGGCCTTGACGTCGACCTTGTCGTGCACGGTCCGGGGGAAGGCGTCCAGCACGTGGACGACCTCGGGGACCATGGTGGACGGCAAAAACTCGGCCAGGTGGGTGCGGAGTTCGCCCGGCTCGGGCGGGGCCGATGACGCGTCGTGCGTCACCCAGGCGATCAGCCGCTCGCTGCCCGCCGCCGACGCGCCCTCGCCCACGGTGCGGACGAGGGCGTCGTCCACCGCGGGATGGCGGCGCAGCACGGCCTCGATCTCGGCGGGCGCGATCCGCTGCCCGCGGACCGAAAGCTCGTCGTCGAGCCGCCCCAGGAACTCCAGATTCCCATCGGCGCGCCACCGGACCCGGTCGCCACTGCGGTAGAGCAGCTCCGGTCCCGCGACCGGGCGTTGGACGAATCGTTCGTCGGTCAGCTCGGCGTCGTCGAGGTAGCCGGCGGCCAGGCAGCGGCCGCGGACGAAGAGCTCACCCGGTACCCCGAGTGGCGTGAACCGTCCGTGACGGTCGAGCACGGCGACCCCGGTCCCCGGGATCGGACGGCCGACGGGCACCGGCTCGCGGACCGGTCCGACCGAGCAGTCGAACGAGGTGACATCGACGCAGACCTCGGTCGCGCCCCAGCCGTTGAGCAGATGCGCACCGCCGCGGCGGCCGGCGACCTCCTCGAACAGCTCTACCAGCCAGGGGTGCAGGGTCTCGGCACCGGCCAGCACCCACCGCAGCGACGAGACCGAGGAGAAGAGGCCGAGCGTGGCCACGTGTTCCAGCAGGCTGCGCAAGGGAGAGGGCACCAGGTCCACGACGGTGACGCGCCGGCGCTCGATGGCGTCGAGCACCCGCGCCGGGTCACGCTCGTGGCCGGTGGGCAGGAACCAGACCCGCCCGCCGACCGGCAGCAGACGGAACATCTCGCAGACGGCGGGGTCGAACGACAGCGCCGTGCGCCCGAGCGACACATCCTCCGGGCCGAGGCCGAGGCGGTCGATGAGCCACCGCTGACGGTTGACGAACGACCGGTGGCGGACCAGGACGCCCTTCGGCTTGCCCCGGGAGCCGGAGGTGAACATGAGGTACGCGAGATCGTCGCCGTGCAGCTTCGGGCGGTCCCCGATGGCGTCGGCCGGTCCGAGGTCTTCGAGGACGAGGGTGGGGCGGTCCGCCGTGAGCGCGTCACGCCCGGCCCGGGTGGTGACGACCAGCCGCACCCCGGCCGCCGCCAGGAGTTGTTCCCGGCGGGCGGCCGGCAGTGTGGGGTCGAGCAGGAAGAACGCGCCGCCCGCGGTGAGCACGCCGAGGGCCGCGGTGAGCACCGCGCACGACCGTTCGGCGACGACGGCCACGACCTCGCCCCGTGCGATCCCGTGGGCCAGCACGGCCCCGGCCACCCGGTCGGAGCGCTCCACGAGTTCCCCGTATGTGAGGCTCTCCGCGTCGCAGGCCGCCGCGACCCGCTCGGGGTGCCGGCGGGCCGCGTCCCGGACGAGCTCATGGATCGTGGTCTCCGCCGGTACCGGGGACGGTGCGCCCGTGAGCCGCTGCCGCTGGATATCGGTCTCGTCCGGGGAGAGCACGGGGAGTTCGGCCAGCTCCTGTCCGGGGCGGGCGGTGCCGGCGGCGAGCACGCGGGTGACCGCCTCGTGGAGGCCGGGACCGGACGCGTGCGGGTGGTCGAGGACGAGCGTGGGATCGGCGCCCTGCCGCACGGTGAGTTCGCCCCGGCCCGCGGGCCGGGCACCGGCGCCCGGGTCCAGGGCATCGGGGTCGGCGACCTGGACGGCCCAGCGCCCCGCGGGCCGTGGGGACGGGAGTTGGCCGGCGAGCGTGGCGCGCACCTGCGCGAAGGTGGCCGAGGGGGCACAGTCCACGACGACGCGGTGCACCGCGGGGGTCCCGGGTGCTGCGTCCGCGGCGTCTACCGTGACGTCCAGGGCGAGCTGATCCCGGTCCTCGTACCGCCCGAGCACGACCACGGCGGCCGCGAGAACCTCGTCGACGGAGTGCCGGGCACCGTCACTTTCTGGGGCCTGGACGGAGGGCCCGGAGTGCACCGAGCTCATACCTCGAAGCCCTCCGCGTCTTCGGCCGGCATCTGTGGGGCGGACAGCCGGTCGGACACCGTGGGCACCTCGGTGGGTGCACGGTGCGATTTCGGCCCCCGCAGCGGCGGAGTCGTCCCCGACCGGTACCCCGACGGGCCGTGGTACTCGGAGACCTCGCCCGCCCAGTTGCGCAGGACCGCCCGCTCCGGTGACAGGCTGAGCAGGTAGTTGGGACCGACCGGGATCTTTCCGCCGCCACCGGGGCTGTCGACCACGTAGGTCGGGACCGCGAAGCCGCTGATGTGTCCGCGCAGCCCTTCGATGATCTCGATGCCCTTGGTGACGCTGGTCCGGAAGTGGCCCGCTCCCCGCACCGAGTCACATTGGTACAGGTAGTAGGGGCGCACCCGCATACGGACGAGTTCGGTGCACAGCCGGCGCTGGACCTCGACACTGTCGTTGATCCCGGCGAGCAGGACCGTCTGCGCGCCGAGGGGGACGCCGGCGCTGGAGAGACGGGAGCAGGCCTGGGCGAGTTCCGGGGTGAGTTCGTAGGGGTGGTTGACGTGGATGTTCAGCCAGATCGGGTGATTGTCCGAGAGCAATTTGCAGAGCTCGTCGTCGACGACGAACGGGTTGAAGACCGGGGCCCGGGTGCCTATGCGTACGATCTCGACATGCGGAATCGCCCGGAGTTCGGTGATGATTTCGGCCAGCCGGTTGCGCGCCATCGACAGCGGGTCGCCGCCGGTGATCAGAACATCGCGTACCTGTGGCGAATCCCGGATATACCGAAGTTGCTCTGCCCAGTCCGAGTGGCTGTAGTTCTGCTTTCCGTCGCCGACGAACCGGCTCCGGGTGCAGTAACGGCAGTAGGACGTGCAGGAACTCGTAACGAGCATCACCAGCCGGTCGGGATATTTATGAATGATCCCGCGCACCGGCTCGTGCTCGATCTCCGAGTTGGCATCGGGAAGCCTTCCGTCGAAGGCCTCCATTTCCCGTGAGCTGGGGATGACCTGGAGCCGCAGCGGGCAGTGCGGGTCGTCCCCGTCGATCAGGCTGAGGAAGTACGGGGTGATGTCCACCCGGAAGAGGTCGTCCCCGCCGAGTGCCGCCTCTTCGTCCTCGGTGAGCTTGATGACGTCGCGCAACTGCGAGGGGCGCCGCAGCCGGTGGGTCATCTGCCATCGCGGATCACTCCACTCGGCCTGGGGCACGTCCTCCCATCGCGGGTGACGAGCGCTCGTTCCACTTTCTATGCCGATTGACATCTGAAACCTCCGGGCCGCATCCGGACGAGATTGCCGGCAAGGGGAATTTGCCGGGCAATGGGACTGACGATGATCGTTGCCGTCCCGAGCTCCACCAGAACACAGTCCTGACGGCTGTTCAAGAGCGTCCGAATTATCCTTCAGGCGGTCCGTCAGCTGCCTTTCAGGCATCGTTTAGGTACCGTTTAGGGTGGGCTTTAGATTCCCCTCGGAACACTGGTGCACCGGTGATCTGATCTGTTACACCATCCCTGCACGTTGCTTTTCTTTTCGGTCGGCGGACCGCGGTCAGGCTGTCTGGCCGGTCTCGATTAGAGGTGGAGTGATGTCTGGGAGCACCGAGGAATTGTTCACCTGGAATCCGCGGTCACGCGGAATTGCACACGTCGGGATCGAGGACGACAGTCTGCGGGACGGTTTGCAGGGTGCTTTTGTGCACCATCCCTCCGTCGAAGTGAAGAAATCGCTGGTCGAGTCCGCCGCGGCGATCGGGGTCGAGGCGGCCATGCTCGGGTTTCCGTCGAGCTCATCGGGCGCCCTCGCGGAGGCGGCCGAGCTCGTCGAACACCTCGACCGGCGCGGCCTCCCGATGGTGCCGCGCTTTCTGGCGCTGGCCGACCCGGCGAGCATCGCCCCGATCAGCCGGCTCAACCGGGGCACCGACCGCGACGTGTGGGCCGACTTCTTCGTCGGATGCAGCCCGCTGCGGCGGCGGGTCGAGGGCTGGACCCTCGACAGCGTGCTGGAGCGCATCACGGCCGCGGGGTCGGCGGCCCGGGACGACGGCACGAGGTTCGGCGTCAGCCTGGAGGACGCCACCCGTACGCCGCCCGAGGAACTTGAACAGCTGGTCCATGTGGCGGTCGGTGCGGGCGCGGAGGTGCTCACCGTCTGCGACACGGTCGGGGAGTCGACTCCCGAGGGCGCCGCGCAGATCGTCCGGGCGGTGCGGGCGGCCGTACAGCGCGCGCTGGCCGGCCTGCCGTCCGACAACCACGGCGCGGCGGTGAAGATCTGGTGGCACGGTCATGACGATCGCGGGCTCGCGGTGGCGAACGCCATCGCCGCCGCCGAGGCCGGGGCCGACACCATCAGCGGCGCGTTCCTCGGCCTGGGGGAGCGAGCCGGGAACACCGCGCTCGAATCGGTGCTGATGTACCTCTACCAGGCCGGACACCAGGGCTACCGGATGGACCGGGTGGTCGAGCACTGCCGCCGCCTCGCCGAGGCAACGGGCTCCCCGGTGCGGCGCAACGCCCCCCTGATCGGAGATCAGGCCTTCGCCACGTGCACGGGGACCCATGTCGCGGCCCTGGTGAAGGCCCGGCGCTGGGGGCGGGAGGCGGAGGACCTGGTGTTCTCCAGTGTGCCCGCCGCCGTGCTCGGACGTACCCAGTCGATCATGGTCGGGCCGACGAGCGGGCGGGCCGCCGCCCGTGAGGCGCTCGCCTCGGTCGGGGCCCCGGTCGATGACGTCAACATCGACGCGGTGCTGGCACGGGCGCACGCGCACGACCGCTGGCTCGAACCGTCGGAGATCCGTGAGCTGCTCGAAGTGAGGGGTGTCTCCGCATGATTCCGCAGACCATGACCCACAAGATCCTCGCCCGGGCGGCGGGCCGGGACCATGTCGTCGCCGGGGAGATCGTCGAGGTCGGCATCGACATGGCGTTCACCCACGACCCGGTGTGCGAGGGGCTCCGCCGTGAGTTCCGCGATGCGTTCGGCCCGGACGCGACCGTGTGGGACCCCGAGCGGATCGCCCTCTTCGAGGACCATCTGGTGCCGGCCAAGGACGCCGAGTCGCGCCGACTCGCCGCCGGTATGACCCAGTTCGCCACCGAGCAGGGCATCTCGCACCACTACCCGTACGGCGAGAACTACGGCATCTGCCACGTGATGATGTGCGACGAGGGACTCGTCCAGCCCGGGACGGTGGTGCTCGGCACGGACTCGCACTCGGTGACCTACGGGGCGTTCAACGCCTTCGGCTCCGGCGTCGGCATGATCGACATGGTCAACGCCTTCTACACCGGCGATCTGTGGTTCCGGGTCCCGGAGACCATCGAGGTCCGGATCGAGGGCGAACTCCCGCCGGGCGTCCTGGCCAAGGACGTGATCCTGACCCTGATCGGCGACCTCGGCATGGGCGGTGCCTCGGGCCGGTCGATCGAGTTCACCGGCTCCACCATCGACACGATGTCGGTCGAGGAGCGGATGACGCTGTGCAACATGGTCGTGGAGGCCGGCGCGGTCAACGGCATCATGGCCCTGTCGCCCGCCGCCGCGGACTACCTCGCCGCACGGCCGCGGACCGTCGCGTACGAGCCGGTGACCAGCGACCCCGGTGCCCCGTTCGCGCGCCGCCTGGAATACCGCGCCGAGAAACTGCGCCCCGCCGTCGCCTATCCGCACCGGCCGGACAATGTGCACTCGATCGACGAGGCGATGGCCGACCGCATCCGGGTGGACCAGGTCTACATCGGGTCCTGCACCGGAGCGAAGTTCGACGACATCGAGGTGGCCGCCGCCGAGCTGGCCGGGAAGCGGGTGGCGCCCGGAGTACGGCTCATGATCGTGCCGGCCACCATGGGGATCTACCGCCGGCTGGCCCTGTCCGGAACGATGGCGACGCTTCTCGCCGCCGGAGCGGTCGTCGAGTCGCCCGGCTGCAAGGCGTGTTACGGCGCGCACGGCGGGGTCGTCGGGGACGGCGAGGTCTGCCTGTCCACGACCAACCGCAACTTCCGGGGGCGGATGGGCAACCCCAAGTCGTCCGTCTACCTGGCATCGCCGATCGTTGCCGCGCGCAGTGCGCTCGCCGGCCGGATCACGGAGTAGCCGATGACGCCGACAACGAAACCGACGGTGCTCGTCCTTCCCGGCGAAGGGATCGGGCCGGAGGTCGTGGGCGCCGCCCGCCACGTCCTGGAACACGTCCTCGACCGCGCCGGACTGGACGCCACGATCCGCGAGCACGCGGTGGGTCTCCCGGCGTACGAGCGCACCGGGCAGTGGCTGCCCGACGCGGTGCGCGACGAAATCGACCAGGTCGCGGCGACACCGCACGGTGCGGTTCTGTTCGGTGCGACGGCCGACGAACCGATCGGCGAACTGCGCAGCCGCTACGACCTGTTCGCCAACCTCCGCCCGGCCCGGCCGCTGCGGGCGCTGCGCGATGTCTCGCCCCTCCGGCCGGAGCGTCTCGACGGTGTCGACCTGCTGCTCGTGCGCGAGCTCGTGTCGGGCGTCTACTACGGGCGACGCCGGACGGGGGTCGACGCGGGCCAACGGTGGGCCGGGCAGGAGATGTACTACCGCGAGGACGAGATCCGCCGCATCGTGCGCTGCGCCCTGGAGCACGCCGAGGCCCGGCGCCGCCGCCTCACCCTGGTACACAAGGCGAACGCCATCCCCGACGTCTTCGGACTGTGGCTGGAGGTCCTCGCCGAGGAAGCACCGGCCTTCCCGGACGTCGAGGTCCGGGACATGTACGCCGACACGATGGCGATGCAGATGGTCCTGCGCCCGGCCGACTTCGACGTCATCGTGACCAGCAATCTGCTCGGCGATGTGCTCTCCGAGATCACCGGTGCGGTGTGCGGCTCGCTGGGGCTGCTCCCCTCGGCGACCCTGAGCCCCACCGGCTTCGCGCTGTACGAGCCGGTCGGCGGCACGGCCCCCGACCTCGCCGGCACCGGACACGCCAACCCGCTCGGCACGATCGGTTCGGTGGAGCTGATGCTGCGTCATACCTTCGGCGCCCCACGATGGGCGGACTTCCTGGCCGACGGCGTCGAGCGGGCCGTCGAGTCGTGCCGCACCCCCGACATCGCCGGACCGGGGAGCGCGCCCTGCACCACCAAAGAGATGGCCGCCGCGGTCTGCGACGCGTTCGACGCCGTGGTGGCGGAGGAGGGAACCCAGCGATGACCCCATCCACGCCAGGCGGGCCGGGCGGACCCGCCGCCGACGCACCGCAGGACTACGACGACGCGGTGCGCCGGGCCGACTACCGCGGGGTGTTCGGCCCGGAGACCTCGTTCCTCGGGCTGCCACGGTGCGAACAGAGCCCCGCCGGGTACGCGGGCGCCGATGTGGTGATCCTCGGAGCGCCCTTCGACGGCACCACGTCCCACCGGCCGGGCACACGGTTCGGCCCGCAGGCCATCCGCCGGACCGACTACCTGCCGCACGTCCCGTACCGGCCCCATCTCGGCCTCGGAGTCGACCCGTTCACCGAGCTCAAGATCGTGGACGCCGGGGACGTGCCCACCCCTCCGGGGGAGACCGAGCGGGCCCACCAGCTCCTTGAGCGCACGGTGAGCGAGGTCGTGGCCGCGGGGGCCATCCCCTTCACACTCGGCGGGGACCACAGCATCGCCTGGCCGACGATGCGCGGGATCGCCGGCCGGCGCGGCCCCGGGACCTTCTCGGTGGTCCACTTCGACGCCCACGCCGACATCGGGGACACCAGCGACTTCGGAGCGGAGTACGGCCACGGCACCGTCATGCGCCGGCTCCTGGAGTCCGGCACCGTACCGGGCGACCGGTTCACCCAGATCGGGCTGCGCGGGTACTGGCCCGGGCCGCGCACGCTCCAATGGGCGGCCGGGCTCGGGGTGCGCTCGATCACGATGTCGGAGCTGCGCTCCCGCGGCCTCGACACCTGCCTGGACGACGTCCTCGACCAGATCGGGCCCGGCCCGCTGTATCTGACGATCGATATCGATGTCGTCGACCCGGGCATGGCCCCGGCGACGGGGACGCCCGAACCGGGCGGACTGACCAGCCGCGAGCTGCTTGACGCCGTCCGGACCTGCGCGCAGCGTGTGGACCTCGTCGGCGCGGAGATCGTCGAGCTCTCGCCGCCCTACGACGGGCCGGGGGAGATCACGGCCTATCTCGCGAACCGGATTGTGCTGGAGGTGCTGTCGGGGATGGCGTGGAAACGTCGCGCCGCGTCGGCCGGGAACGAAGGGTTGCCGTCATGATCATCAGTGGCCTCGCCTACGGGGTGGGGGACTTCGTGGACACCGACGTGATGAGCCCGGGACGTTACGAGCCCTACGACGGGCCGGATCAGCTCGCCCGGATCGCACTCGTCGACTATCCGGCAAAGACGCCGTTCGTCGACCCGGACACGGGCACCTCCCCGTTCAAAGTGATCTTCGCCGGGACGGAGTTCGGCTGCGGTTCCAGCCGGGAGACCGCCCCGCAGGCGCTGCACTACGCCGGCGCCCGCGTCGTGATCGCCAAGTCCTTCGGCAACATCTTCTTCCGCAACTGCGTCAACATGGGCCTGCTGCTTCCCGTCGTCATCGACCACGGCTTCGACGAGTCGATCACCGGTGCACCGGTCCGTGTGGACGTCGCCCGCCGGGTCGTGACCTGCGCGGACCGACAGATGGAGTTCGCCGACCTCGGAGCCCTTCAGGGCATCGTCGACGGCGGCGGCCTCACCCCCTACACCCTCGACCGAGTCCGGGCCGGACAGGGAAGGCGCGTCCGATGAATACGATCCCGAACTTCCGGCAGCCCGTCTCGCTGCGCTCCGATGTCGTGGTCGAGCCACTGATCGACCACTGGTACGCCTGGTCGCACCTGCTCTCGCCGGGCACCGCGGCCCGCAATATCGCCCGCCGTCAGATGCCGATCATGACGTCGTACCTGGAGGCGCCGGCGGTGCACCAGCGGTCCTCCCGGACGCCTGCGCTGGCCGGCGGCCCGTTCATGGACCTCGGCGGGGACCGCTCGGCGGACGTCGAAGCCCTGATCGCGGCCACCCGGCGGCGGGCCGCGCGGCTGCTCGAATTCGACACCGCGGTGGACACGCTTCAGGACCTGCTCGCGAAGGCCGCCCCGGGCGTGCCGCTCGAAGAGCTCTACCCCCTCGTGCCGGAGCCGCTCCAGGGCTATGTGGAGCTGGTCTACGACCTCCAGGACAACGCCTCGTTCCGGCTGATCGAGGCCCTGCTCTACCGCAGCGACTACGCCTCGACGGACGGTCAGTCCCTCGCGCTGGAACCCCTCCGGGCCGACCGCCGCCCCTTCGCCCTCTCCACCCCCCGTCTCGACACCGACGAGCGGACCGTGCTGCCGGTGGCCTTCCACCACCCCGGCGTCGACGTCATGTTCTCGACGCTGCGCACCCCGCGGCCGTTCGGTGAAGTTGCGGACGCCCTGGAGCTCACATCCGACACCGCCCGCAAGCTGGCGCCCTACTTCACCGCGGCCGACGCCCCCGCGAAGGCCACCCGCAGGGAGCCCGTCAAGGAGCCGCGTATCCGCTACCTCGGACACGCCTGCGTCCTGGCCGAGAACGACCAGGGCGCGATCCTGGTGGACCCGCTGCTGCCGCCTGCGTTCCCGGGCGCCGGGCCCCGCCTGGTCGACAGCGATCTGCCCGACTACATCGACCACGTCCTGATCACCCACGGCCACCAGGACCACCTGGTACTGGAATCGCTCCTCCGCCTGCGCACCCGGATCGGCACGATCGTCGTGCCCCGGTCGGACGCGGGGTCGCTTCAGGACCCGTCGCTGCGGCTGGCGCTGGAGGCCGCGGGCTTCCCCCGGGTGATCGAGCTCGGCGAGCTCCAGCAGATCGAGACGGCGATGGGCCGGCTCACCGCCGTCCCCTTCTTCGGTGAGCACGGCGACCTCGCCATCTCCAAGTCCGCATGGCTGTTGGAGTCCGACGGCCGGACCGTCCTCTTTGCCGCCGACACCTCCACGATCGACCCCGTGGCGTATGCGCACGTGCGGCGGGCCATCGGCAAGGTCGATGTGCTCTTCCTCGGCATGGAGTGCGAGGGCGCCCCGCTGACCTGGCTCTACGGGCCCCTGTTCACCCACGAGCCCGCACGTGAGATGGCCGTGCGCCGCCGCCTGAACGGCAATGACGACATCGGCGCCATGGCGCTCGCCGAGGCCCTCGGGTGCGACCGGGCCTACGTCTACGCCATGGGCCACGAGCCATGGGTGTGGTACCTGACGACAACGACCTTCGACGAGAACGCGGCGCCGGTGCAGGCGGCCGAGCGGTTCGTGGCGGCCTGCCGCACCCGGGGAATCGAGGCACAGCGCCTGCACGGTTCCTGCGACCTGCCGTGGTGAGCGGGCGCTCCTTCTCCCGCCCCGCCCCGCGGATCTGACCCGTCGGTGAAAACGGACCGTCCGTGCCCGGCCCGGATCGTCGTGGAGACCGATCCGAGGCACGCACCCACAGAAAGGAGTGCTCGTGACTTCTCTCGAAACCTCTCTGGAGCCACTCGTGGCCGAGCGGCTCATCCGTGGCCGGCGCGCGGTCCGTGCCTACCGGCCCGATCCGGTCCCCGACACCGTCATCACCGCGGTCTTCGACCTGGCGGCCTCGGCCCCGTCACACTCGAACACCCAGCCCTGGTCGGTCGACGTCGTCAGCGCCGGGGCCCGCCAACGGCTCGGCGAAGCACTGGTCCAAGCCGCCGAATCGGGGAAGCCGAGCCCCGATTTCCCGCTGCACCCCTACACCGGGGCCGCCGCGGAACGCAGTTATGCGGCCGGCGCGATCATGCACGAAGCGCGGGGAATCGCGCGGGGCGACCGTGCCGGGCGGCGGCGGGCGTTCCTGGAGGGACTGCGCTTCTACGGCGCGCCCCACGTGGCCCTGCTCTCGGTCCCCGCCGACGCGGACGAGCGCATGACCGCCGACCTCGGCATCTACGCCCAGACCCTGATGCTCGCCATGACGGCCCACGGCGTCGCCAGCTGCCCGCAAGGCGTCCTCGGCTTCTACGCCGACGCCGTACGCTCCGTCCTCGGCCCTTCCACGGACAAGCTGCTGTTCGGCATCTCCTTCGGCTACCCCGAGCCGGGGGCGGCGGCCTCCATGCCGGCCATCCCCCGCGCGCCGCTGGCAGAGACGACGCGCTTCCACGAGTGAGGGGCCGGCCTTTGGCGATGTCGGCCGGCGGTTGCCGGCACGAGCCCACCGTCCCGTGTCAGGTAGGAAGGCTGTGCCGGCCCGGTTATCCGCGGTGGTTGACCGTTTCGTTACTGCTGCTCGCGCGTGGCGGACTGTTTGGCGACCTCGGTCTTGACCGTCTCGCGCAGCTCATCTGACGTGAAGCCGAGGTTGCGCAGGATCTGCGCGGCGGGGCTCTCCTCGGCGCGGATCAGGCCCAGCAGGGTGTGTTCCGTGCCGACCCAGTCGTGGCCGAGGTCGGCCGACGCGCGGCGTGCCTGCTCGATGGCCTCCTTGCTCTCCGGCCGGAACGCGATGTGCCCCCGCAGCGCCTTCTCGCCGGCCGGCGGCAGCGCTTCCTCGATTGCGTCGCGGATGCGCTGCTCCGACCCGGCTTTCGCGACCAGCACCTCGTAGGCCAGGCCCCGTGGTTCGCCGAGCAGGCCGAGCAGCAGGTGTTCGGTGCCGATGAAGTCGTGTTTGTGCGTTCGGGCGGCCTCCTGCGCCAGCACGATGCTGTGCCGGTTCAGGTCGGTATACCGCTCGAAAGGGCCGGGTGCGTGGCGTTGCTGGGCGGCCTGCTTGGACACCCCGATGGCGTCGCCGATCTCGGTCCACGACGCGCCGGTCTGCTTGGCCTTGCTGACGTAGTGGTCGATGAGCTGGTCACCGAGGTCGGACAGGGTCTGGGCGCGCAGTCGCGCCTCGCTGATGCGGGCCAGTTCGCTGGCTTCGGGGAGCTCCTCGTCGAGACGGGCGATCAGGTCGGCGAGGCTGATGTCGAGTGGGCTCATGCGTCAACTTTAAGTTGACGATCGAGGGTCGTCAAGTAGTAGTTGACGCTCGTGGTGTCCCCCTGGAGGTGGCGAACTACGGTCGCCCCGCCTGAGGTTGCTCCCGCTCCTCGCCCTGCGCAGTGGGCACCGGTACCCGTGCTCCGACCGTTCCCTCGTCCTTCATCGACGAGCCGAGGCTGAAGCGCAGCAGCGGTCCCGAGGCGACCGTGGTCACGACGGCCATCACGACCATCAGCGAGTAGAGGTCGGGATCGAGGAGCCCCATGGAGAGGCCAACCATCAGCAGCACCAGCTCGGTCAGGCCGCGCACGTTCATCAGCGTGGCGAGCCCCAGGGCCGACCGGTGGTCGAGGCGGGCGGCCCGGGCGCCGCTGTAGACGCCGAGAAGCTTTCCGCCGCACGCGACGAGCAGGATCAGCAACAGCTCGCCGATCGCACCGGCATCGAGGTGAGAGAGGTCCACGCGGAAGCCGGCGACCACGAAGTAGATCGGCATGAGGAAGGACGCCAGCGGCTCGACCGAGGTGCCCAGCCCCTCCCGGAAGCCACCGCGCAGCCTGGTGCGGGGGACGACGAGGCCGAACAGGAAGGCCCCGAAGATCAGGTGCAGCCCCATCCACTCGGTCGCGGCGCCGGAGGCGAGCACGCCGGCCATCACGAGCAGCACGGTCGCGCGCTGCGGGAGCCGGTTCACGAGCCGGCTGCTCAGCAGCCGCGGGACCACGAACACCATGATCGCGGCGTAGGGGAGGAGCAGTAGCAGCCGCCAGGAATGCCCGTCCGCTCCGACGACGGCCACGACGACGGCGAGCACCGTCCAGGCGATCACATCGCCCACCGCCGCCAGCGCCAGGGCGAGTCCGCCGACCCGGCTGTTGAGCAGGCCGTGGTCGACGATGATCCGTGCGAGGACGGGGAAGGCGGTGACGGCCATGGCCGTGCCGAGGAACACGACGAACGCCGTCGGCTGCCGGCTCGGGTGCGCGCCGAGCAGCCACAGCGCGAACAGCGCCCCGAGCCCGAACGGCACCACGAGCGCCCCGACGCCCAGCCAGCCCATCGTGCCCGCCTGCTGGCGTATGACGCGCCGGTCGAACTCCAGCCCCACCAGGAACATGAACAGCGCCACGCCGACGCTCGCGAACGCGCCGAGCAGCGGACGGATATCGGTCGGGAAGAGCGTGTCGGTGAGCCGGCCCCCGAAGAGGGTGGGGCCGAGGAGCACACCGCCGACGATCTCCCCGACCACCGAGGGCTGGCCCAGGCGGCGCGCGAGGGCCGCCATCCCCTGGCAGACGAGGACGAGGGCGGCGAGAGCGAGCAGCATCGAGCTCGCGTCCGGGGCGCTCATGGGGCCGCCGGAACAGTGCGGAGGGGAAAGGTGACCACGGTTTCTCTTTCCTGTGCGCGAGGCCGGCGCAGCGGAAAAGGCTGAGCGGCGCTCTCAACTGAGGGCCGGTGGCCCCGGAAAAATATTGCCGGTGTCGAACTCATCAACAGAAGGAGGAGGGCGCCGGCGCTCCCGAAGGCCGTAGGTCGCTGACGCGTGACGCCACGGCGGACGCAATGACCCGCTTGGCTCGGCTGACGTCGTCGGACAGGACGATGTCCTGCATCATCCGGAGATCTCCGCCCGGATTGATACCGAGTTCGCCGGCGAGCGTCTGACGGGCCCGATGGAAAATCCGGAGGGATTGGGCGCGATGGCGCGACAAGAAGAACGCCAGCATCAACTGCTGGTACAAGATCTCGTTCAGCGGATACCGCGTCAGATGCAGGGAAAGGAAGTCGATCACCTCGTGGCACAGGCCGGCACTGAGCTGTGACCATGCGGTCAGCTCGATGCAGTCCGTGCGTGACTGCTCCAGCCACGAGTCGAAGCTGCCGAGGATGGGCCCGGCGTAGGCCCCGCCGAGCAGGGTGCCCCGGCAGAGGGAGAGCCCGGATTTCCAGTCGCGGGCCGCGGCTTGGTAGTCACCATTCACCATGTTGCGGTGTCCGTCGATCCGGTGGCGATGAAACAACTGGAGGTCCAGTTGCTCGCCATGGAGGCGCATCAGATAGCCCGGGAATTGACTCCATATCACGTCGTCCTGGGACTTGTTGCCGAGTTGCTGGCGCAGTTTGGAGATGTGCACGTAGATCGCGTCGCGCGCCCGTTGGGGCGGCTGAGCCCATACCTCGCCGATGAGGTCGTCGACGGTGACGATACTTCCCGCCTTCACGAGGAGAGTGGCCAGAATAATCGATAAGTTCCGGGATCGAATGGGTCGAGGTTCACCATTAATGACCAGGCGGAGCGGCCCGAGAATTGCATAGTGCACGGAACTGGACCCTTCACATCACATGCCCGACGATCATGGGGAATCGGCACTGAAGAGGCGCTTGTTGACATCGCGTCAGCGCCGGAGGGCTGATCTGTATGCTGCCAGGGGGACGCCGGCGGACGGCCGTGGACCTCCTACGGGTGCCCTCCTGGGAGACGCGCTACCTTGACCGGCCGGGTCGCCGTCGAGACCGGCGTCGCCGGCGGGACCCGCGGCCAACCTGGCCACCGGGGCCCACGCGGCCCGCCTGCCCCAGGTCGTCGACCTCGCCCGTCCATGACCGCAACCCTAGGCAGGCCACAGCCGCTTGCGGGACTCCGGAGGGGGGCCGTGCGACACCTAGGGTCGCGGGATTCACAAGCAATCGGTTCCGCATCCGACCGATACTCCTTCTCCGTTGCGAGACGGCCTTGGTGAAGGTCTGTCCAGCGGGTGACCGCGAAGGCGCCGGCACCGCGGGCTCCGACCAAGGCCTCCCGTTCGGGGGTGGTTTCCGATCACCGGCATCCTGCGGCATCCCCCTTGCCGCGCCCTGGTCGGGACGCTGCCGGATTCCTGCCACTTCCTGAGAGGAATTTGGCCATCCTGGCCGAAATTCCTGCGGGTACCTTGCCGTTCGCTCCTTGGCGACGGCGAAGATCTTGGAACGCCTCATCCTCTGTGTAAGGCTCCGGTTCGGACGGGTACCGGCCGCACTGCGCCACTCGCCCGTCAGCACGATCGCGCGTGCGAGAACGATTGGGACCGATATGCCTTCATCCCTGACGCCGAAGCACCCCACCCCGGCTCCCGAGGCCGAGCCGCACGAAACCCCCCTCCTACTGAGCGTTCTGGGCCCCATGTCGGCGCGCCACGACGGCCGCGACCTCCCCCTCGGTCCGCCACGCCGCAGGGCCCTGCTCGCCCTGCTCCTCATACGCCTGGGGCGGGTGGTGCCTACGGAGCTGCTCATCGAGGAGCTGTGGGGCGAGGAACCCCCGCGTCAGTCCGTCGCCACGCTCCAGAGCCACATCTCCCACCTGCGCCGCGTACTCCAGCCGGCGTCCGGGCCGGACCGCCTCACCGTGCTGCGCCACCGCGCGCACGGCTACGTCCTGGAACTCACCCCCGAACAGATCGACGCCTGCCGCTTCGAGCGCCTGGTCGCCGAAGGGCGACTGCTGCTGGAACGAGGCGACCCACGCGCCGCGCGCGACCGGTTCACGGCAGCCCTGTCACTGTGGCGGGGCTCGCCCTATGCGGAGTTCGACGGCCACCCTCCGCTCAGCGACGAGAGTTCGCGTCTCGAAGACGTCCGGCTCACCGCCGTGGAGTCCTGCGCAGAGGCCCAACTCGCCCTCGGAGAAGCCCAGGAAGTAGCCGCGGACCTCGACCGCGAGGCGCGCCTCCACCCGGCGCGCGAACGCCTGGTCGGCCACTTGATGACGGCCCTGTCCCGGCTCGGGCGGCAAGCCGAGGCGCTCGAAGCGTACGAACGGACCCGCGTCCACCTGGACGAGGAGTTCGGCGTGGGCACCGCCGCCGAACTCCGCCGGGTCCGGACCGCGATCCTGCGCCAGGAGCCGGGGGCGGGCGGACCCACGGCCGGGCCCATGACCGGGCCCATGACCGGGCCCATGACCGGGCCCATGACCAGATCCATGACCAGATCCATGACAGAGCCCACCGCCGGGCCGCGCCCCGGTCGCCCCGGACCTGCCGGGCCCGCGCTGCCGGCCACGGCGCCCGGGGGCGCCACGGCGAACGACGGCGAAGGTACACAGGGAGCGGAGGAGCGCCCACCATGTGCGGCGGACGAGCCCGAGCGGCTGGCGGCGGCCGAGCGGTCCGGTGGGATCGGCGGGGCAGCAGCCGCTCGGGACGAACTCTCCGCAGCCGAACGCGGTGGCGCCGCTCCCCAGGACGACACGCTGTCCGCGAGATCGGGAGAGGCCGGAGGAAGCCCTGCCGCGGACGGGGCGCGGGTGGCCGGGACGGCCGGGGCGCAGGCGGACGGGCCTGCCGGGGGACCGGGACACGGCCGCCGGCCGACGACAATCACCGCGCACTCACAGCCGACTACCACGCCGCCAACTACCGCGCCGCCGACTACCACGCACGCGCGGTCGGCCCCCGGGAACTCGCGCCCGACCAACAAGAACTCGCGCCCGACCAGCGAGAATTGGCAGTCGACCACCGAGAACTGGCTTTCAGCCACCGAGAATTGGCAGTCGACCACTAAGAACAAGAACGGGCACCCGCCCACCGCCCATGCGGATGAGGGCCCACGTCCGACGACGCCGGATGCCAAGACCCCCGAGTACGACCCCCACACCGAGACCTCCCGCCCCGTGTGCGGCAGTCCGGGCGCCCAGTCGCCGTTCACCGGCCGTAGCGAGGAGTTGCAGCGCCTGACCGCCGCGGCGGCGAGCGCGCTCGCCGGGCACGGTCATGTTGCGGGCGTCCTCGGCCCCGCCGGCGTCGGCAAAACCCGGCTGCTCCTTGAATTCGCACTCCGGCTGGGAACCCCCCAAGCAGGCCGGAAGGGCGCCGGCGAGGACGCTGCCGGCCTGGAGGTGATCTGGAGCCACTGTTTCCTGGGCGAGGGCGTGCCGCCGTACTGGCTGTGGACCCAGATCCTCAGACGACTGTCCACCACCCGCCCGGACGCCTTCCGCGCGGCGGCGGAACCGTTCGGCACCCTGCTCGCCCCGCTGCTGCCCGAGCGCGCGGCCCGGCCAGGCGGCCCGGCCCCGGAATCCGACTGGGGCCGGGCCCGGTTCCTCACCCACGACGCGGTCTGCGAAGTCCTGCTCGCCCTCGCCGCCCAGCGGCCCCTCGTCCTGCTCATGGAGGACCTGCACTGGGCCGACACCGCCTCCCTCGACCTCCTCAGACTGCTGAGCACCCGCAGCCAGGGCCATCCGCTCGGCATCGTCCTGACCGCCCGTGAGTACGAGATCGAGTCCGACGCCACGCTGCGCCGCATGCTCTCCGAGGTCCTGCGCGGACCCCGGACCGAGACCCTGCGGCTCGGCGGCCTGTCCCGCCACGCCGTCGCCGCCCTCGTCGGGCCCGGTGTCGACGCGGGGGTCGTCGAGGTGCTGCACCGGCGCAGCGAAGGCAACCCGTACTTCGTCATGCAGCTCCTCTCCCTCCTGGGCGACGCGCGGAGCCTGCGGCGGCCCGACGCGGTGGATGTGCTCCTCACCCGTGTCCCGACGGGCGTCCGCGAGGCCCTGCACCAGCGCTTCGCCACCCTCCCCGAGACGGTGCTGCGCGTGCTGCGGCTGTGCGCCGTCATCGGCACCGAGGTCGACACCGACCTGCTGGAACGCACGGCCACCGAGGATGAACCGGTCACCAAGGCACTGGAGCTGGCGATCCGGGCCGGGCTGCTCGGCGAGGACCGCCACCACCCGGAACGGCTCCACTTCACCCACGCCCTGGTCCAGGAGACGCTCATCGACGAGCTCGCCCGCGAGGACCGGCAGCGGCTGCACGCGAGAGTCGTCGAGGGGATCTCGACCCGCAGACTCGGGCAGCTGGCGGACGAGGAGATCGAGCGGATCGCCCACCACGCCTGGCACGCCAAGAGCGCACTGCCGGCGGCCGACACGCTTCCCCTGCTGCTGCGCGCCGCCGAGCAGGCGGAACAGCAACTCGCCTACGAACAGGTGGAGACCTGGCTGCGCCGCGCGGTCCACCTGGTCGGCCTGCTGCCGCCCGGCGACCCCTCGGCCGCGTCCCTGAACCAGCGGCTGCACATTCAACTCGGCCAGGTGCTGGCCACCACCCGGGGCTACGGCCACGCCGAGGCCGAGACGGCACTCGCCCGCGGCTGGGCCCTCAGCGCGGCCGCCCGCTCTCCCGAAGACCCGTCGGTGCTCTGGGCCCTGTGCGCGGCGTACATCGTCACCGGCCGCTACGACGCCTCACGCCAGTTCTCGCACCTGCTCCGGGACCTCGCCGACCGGACCGGCCAGCCCGTCGCGGTGCTCGGCGCGGCCTACGGCGAGGGCATCGTTCTCCACGTCCGCGGCCAGTTACGGCAGGCGCTCGCCGAACTGGAGTACGGCGTCGCCATGGCGGACGGGTACGCCAACGAGGGCCACTCCCTGGCCCGCACCTTCCAGCACGACCCCCGCGTCTCCTGCCGCTCCTACGACACCTTCACCCGCTGGCTCATGGGCGACCGCAAGACCGCCACGGCACGCCGCCGCGAATTACTGCGCCTCACCGAGTACGACAGCAGGCCCTCCGACCGCTGCTTCGCCCTCTACGTGGACGCGGTCGTGGCGGCCTGGGAAGACGATGCACGCACGGCCCGCTCCTCCGGCGCCGAAGGAGTCCGCCTGGCCGACGCACACGGACTGCTCTACTGGAAGGGCATGCTCGGCGTGCTGGAAGGCTGGGGCCGCACCCACTCCGGACAGGAGGACGGCCTCCCCCTCATGCACTCCTCGATGGCCGAACTCCGCAACTCCAGAACCCACTTGCGCCGCCCTCTCCACCTGGGCCTCCTCGCCCAGGCCCAGCACCACGCCGGACGGACCGAGGACGCGAAGACCACCTTCCGCGCCCTCCTCGCAGCCGTCGGCCAGAGCAACGAACACGTCTACCTCCACACCGAACTCCCCGCCACCCGCCTCCTCCACGACCTCCTGGGCCGTGGCGCCGCGGAGTCGGTGGCGACCGGGTGAGCTGCCCACGCCGGCCCGGGCCGGGCCGGCCCGCCACCGTCCAGCCGTCGGCGTAGCGGCAGGTGCCTTCGGCCAGGGGAGCGGGCTCAGGCGCCCGGCGTGGGGCGGCCGAACGTCACCGGGACACCGGGGGAGTACAGCACACTGACCGGCTGCCCCAGCGGCGTGGACAGGCCCGCTGCCGCGATCACGTTCTCGTCGAGGTGCAGCAGCTCTGCCCGGTGCAGCGGCCAGCGCGGATGGGCGTTGTGCAGATACGACGGCCGTCCGTGAACCGTGTGGTGCAGGCCCCAGCGCGCGGTCAGAAAGTGTTCGAGTGCGGTGGGCGCTGCCACGGGAGCGCCCTTCCGCACGGTGATCCGGCAGTGTGCCCCGCGCGGACCGGGCCAGCGCCGGGTGCTGGCGTAGCTGACGGTGTCGCCGTCGTGCCGGACGGACATCCGGGACCACAGATACGGCAGCCGGACCACGGCGCGCGCGAAGGCCACCGGTATCAGCCGGGAGGCGTCCAGAGACCGGAAGACCACCCCGCGCCGTCCGCTGCTGTCCACCGAGTAGAGACGGACATTCGTCTCCGGAAAGGTGCCGAGGTAGGGGATACCCGGAAGCTTGAACCATCCGACCCGATGCATCCGGAACGCCACCAGCCCGACGTAGGTGGCTCCGTCGAAGGTGTCCGGAACCGTCCCGGCCGGCAGCAGGGGAGCCACCTCCGCCGGATCAACGGCCCAGTGCAGGAACGCCAGATCGAGCCAGCTCTGGGTGAGCAGGACCGGCGCGAGCGAGTACGGCGGCTCGGCGGTCACGGGCTCCGGCGCAGCGAGTTCGGACAGCACGGCGCCATCGTGGCAGACCCTTCGGCGCGGACCGCCCCCGGGCTACGCACCCAGGCCCGACCGACGGCCGTACGTCCGGTGACACAGCGCCGCCGCCACCCGCGGTCTCTTCGCGCCTCGGACTCGACCTCGCCACGACAATCGCGGCGAGGCCGGCTGTACGCTCGACGTTCGGACGATGAGGTCAGCTGGTATCCGTCGTTGCCAGCACGGAAGGTGGTCTTCCCATGTCGGCGCCGAGCTTGCTCGCGGTCTTCGCGCACCCGGACGACGAGTCGTTGTCGGCGGGCGGAGCGCTCGCCCGTCACGCAGCTGACGGCGCGCGTACCGCAGTCGTCACGGCGACCTGGGCCCACGGCACTCATCGTGCTGAGGAGTTGGCCGAGGCGCTGCGGATCCTCGGCGCGGGCAAGCCGCGGCTGCTCGGCTACGCCGATGCGCGGGTGCCGCACTCGGCCCCGGGCTGTGTCCGGTTCTGCGAGGCGCCGCTCGACGAGGCGGTGGGGCGGATGGTGACGCACATCCGGGATTTCCGCCCGGACATCATGGTCACTCACGACGCCTATGGCGGGCTGCCCGGCCATCCGGACCACGTACACACCCACCGGGTGACCATGCTGGCTGCCCAGGCGGCCGGACTCGCTCAGCTCTATCCGGACGCCGGTGCCCCCTGGCAGCCCCGCGCCCTCTACTTGGCCACGCACCCGCACTCGGCCGTGCCGGCGCTGAGAGACGTGATCGGTACGCGCAAGGCGGTGTACAGCGTTCCGGACGAACAGGTCACCGCAACCGTCGACGTCGGCCCTTGGATCGAGCAGAAGATCGCCGCCGTACTGGCCCATCGCTCCGAGGTGGAGCGGGGCGCCCTACCGGGTCTGATCGCCGCCCTGCCGCCGGATGCACGAGAGCGGCTCTTCGCCACCGAGTGGTACATCCGCCACACCCCCATGACTGTGGCGGCACCCCAAACGGCGCTGACCGTCTGACGGGCATCCCAGCAACGCGACGAAGGCGGCAGTGATTCCCGAGCTCATCGGGCATCGCCTGCTCCCCGCGCCGCCGACGAGGCCGCCCGGACCGCCGTCGCGCCCTGGCGGGAGACGCTGGGCGAGGGCCGGCACACCGCGCCCCGTTCGTCCGAACGGCCAATGGCGAACGGCCAGTGGCGAACGGCCGGTTTGATAGCGTCACCCGTGCGGCGAAGATCCGTTTGTTCCGTCCGCGCAGCGCGTTTCCGGTGGGGGATGTCGGCTCGAGAGGCGGAGTTCAGGTGAGGTCAGGCACTGTCCGCGACGCTGTCGTCCCGGACGGAAGGGCCGCCCTCGTCGGCCGCGCGCCGGGCGAACGCCGCGTGGAAGGCCTCCAGGCCGGCCGCGAGCTTGGCGACATCGGCGGGTTCCATCTGCTCCAGGGTGGCCGTGACGTCCCGGCTCCGTGCCGCGCGGTACTCCTCCAGCAGCACTCTGCCGCGCAAGCTCAGCCGCAGCTCGACCTCGCGCCGGCTGGTCGCGCTGGGGCCCCGTTCGGCGAGGCCCATCGCCTCCAGGCGGTCGCAGAGTCGGCTGACCGCCGGCGGCCGCGAGGCGAGCGCCTCGGCGAGGGTGCGCAGGTTCGTGCCTTCCCGCTTTTCGAGCACGAGGAGTGCGCGGAGTTGGGAAGGGGAGACCTCCGCCGAGCGCGCCGCTTCCTGTCCACGTCCCCACAGAACCTCGAGCAGCTCGGAGGCGGCAAGGGCCGCCGCGCTCGCCTGCTCGCGGGAAAGGGACCGACTGGTGAAACGGGACACACGAACACTCTGTCACCCTGTGCGTCCTGTTGTCAGACCGACCCTGCCCTTGGCGCCGCACGAAGGGGGTCCGCGCAAGCATGACGGACGGCATCGATGTGGGCCGAGCGCTGCGCGCGTCGGCACCACACGCACTGCTCGACACCGTGCGTGACCACCTCGCCACCGCCTACGGGGCCACTTCGGTGCGCCTGTATCTGACGGACTACGGCGGCACGGTCCTCAGCCCGTGCGACTCCTTGGGGGACGAGGACGGACTGCTGCGCATCTCCAGTAGTCCGGAAGGGCGCGCGCTGGGGAGCCAGGAGCGCCGGGCGCAGCAGGTGCCGCACGGTGACGCCATCGACCACCATCTCCCGGTGACGGTGCGGGGCGACCGGATCGGCATTCTGACGGTCCGGCTTCCCGGTGACCGTTCCACGCCCGCGGTCCTGGATGAGCTCAGGCAGGTCGTCGACCAGCTGGGGCACGAGATCCTTGTCGCTGAGCGGGACACCGACGTCTATCAGCGGGTACGCCGTATCAGTCGTCTCACCCTGGCGGCCGAGATGCAGTGGCAGCTGCTGCCTGCCCGGGCGTGCACCGCCGCGCGGTACGCCCTCGGTGCCCAGCTGGAGCCCGCCTACGCCGTGCACGGCGACAATTTCGACTGGGCCTCGGACGGTGACGAACTGACCCTCGCCGTCACCAACGGCATGGGGCAGGGCATCGACGCCTCGCTCCTCACCCACCTCGCCGTCAGCGCGCTGCGCAACGCCCGGCGGGCCGGCCTCGGCCTCGCCGATCAGGCGGCGTTGGCCGACCAGGCGGTGTACGACCACTACCAGGGCGCGTCCCACGTTTCGACGCTGCTCGTGCGTGTCGAACTCGCGACGGGGCGGATGGAGGTCATCGACGCGGGGTCGCCGCAGATGTGGCGGCTGCGGGGCAGGACCGTCGAGCGCATCGAGCTGGACAGGCAACTGCCCCTGGGCATGTTCGAGGAGTCCCACTACGCGGCCGAGAGCCTCACGGTCGAGCCGGGGGACCGGCTGGTCTTCGTGAGCGACGGGGTGTACGAGGCGCCCGCGCCGCGCGGCGGAACGTATGTCGAGGCGGCGCTCGCGCGGGGGCTGCACGCCACACGTCTGCTGCCGGCCGCGCTGGTGCCGGGCGCACTGCTCCGTGATGTGGCCGAATACCGTGCGGCCGAGACGCTGGATGATGCCTTGGTGCTGTGTTTTGACTGGTTCGGCGACGGGCTCGACTGAGCAAGGATCGTTGTGCGGCCCTGGGCGGCGTCCTTGAGTTCGCTGTCTTGGTGAGGTCCGCCGCCAAGGCACTCGGCGGGCGGCGCCCTCCGGGCCGTAGCCCGGGTCCGTAGCCGCCGACCTGCTACGGCTCTTGTCGCCGGTCGCCGCTGTGAGCCTCCACGAGGTGCGGTCCGCTGCCCGCTCACCGGGTCGCCGTACCGCCGGATCCCGGAAAGAGCACGGGTCTCATATCCGGTCTCCGGCCGCAAAACCACCGCATCGATTCGGCCGTCCGGCCATTCCCCGCCTCGGCGGGTGAAGAGGGGGCCCGTGGGTTACCGGGCTTGATCGCGCTCGATAACATTTGCCGGAAGGCAACTATCGACGAGCGCGGCTCGGCCCGGCCGCACCATCGGGCTATCAGTCCGACGGTCACCACGGGTCGGCCGGACCGAAAGGACAAACAGTTGGGTTCCGCTGAAGCTGCCGCACGCGAGCGTGTCACGAGCGTGCTGCGCGAAGAGGCCGATGAGATCTCGGACCGTTGGGTGCAGTTGCAGCTGGCGCAGCCGTCGCTGGACGGGGAAGTGAGCGAGGCCGAGCTGGGGGAGGAGGCCGACGCCCTCGTCAGCGCCCTGCTGTCCGGTCTGGATCTCGGGCTCCCGGTCGAGCGCGTGGTCACCTCGCACGAGGAGATGCACCGGACGGTGTCCGAGATCTCCATGCGCCGTGCCCGCAGGGGCGTTTCGCCCACCGCGACCTCCCTGGCGGTGCTGTCCCTCAAGCAGGCTCTGCTGGAGTCCGTCCAGCGGCGGACCCGCGCTGGGGACGACCTCTTCCCCAGCGCGGTGCTGATCAACCGCCTGCTGGACAGCGCCGGTGCGCTCTCGTTCGAGACCTTCGTGGAGGGCCGCGAGGAGATCATCCGCCGGCAGAGCCAGCAGCTGCTGGAGGTCTCCACGCCGGTCGTCCGGCTGTGGCGCCAGGTCCTGGCCGTCCCGCTGATCGGCACTCTCGACACCGCGCGTACTCAGGTGGTGATGGAGAACCTCCTCCAGGCCATCCAGGAGCACGAGGCGCTGGTCGCCATCATCGACATCACCGGTGTGCCCACCGTCGACACCGCTGTCGCCCAGCACCTGATGCACACCGTCAACGCGGTGCGGCTGATGGGCGCGGACTGCGTCATCAGCGGCATCCGGCCGCCCATCGCCCAGACCATCGCGCAGCTCGGGATCGACTTGTCGACGATTCTGACCCGCGCCACCCTCGCCGACGCCCTCGGAGAGGCCGTCAAGCTCACCGACGCCGCCGTACCGGACCACGCGCCGCTGGACAAGCGATGAGCGCGCCGGCCTCGGGTGGAGTCCCGATCCTGCGTCTGGGGGACGTGCTGGTCACGGGCCTCCTCAACGAACTCGACGACACGACCGCAGTGGCGTTCACCGAGGAGCTCACCAGCCGGATCAGCAGCGACGGAGCCCGTGGTGTGCTCATCGACATCTCCCGCCTGGAGATCGTCGATTCCTTCGTGGCCCGCACGTTGATGGAGCTGACCACCATGGCGCGGCTGCTGGGCGCCCGGGTGATCGTCGCCGGTATGCGGCCGCCGGTCGCCATCACGCTCGTCGAGCTGGGCATCCAGCTCACCGGGGTGGAGACGGCTCTCAACGCCGAGCAAGCGATGGCTGCGATGGGCTGGCATCAGAGCCTGCAACCGGCCGGAGGGGGGCCTGGGTGAGTTCCGCCCGGAACACTGACCACACGGTGGCTCTCGCCCCTACGGCGTCCGACGCCGCCGACCCTGCCGCGCACACGGAACGGACGGTCCACCACGTGCGCATCGAAGAAGACCTGCTGACCGTCCGCCACGCCGTGCGGGCGGCGACCCTGCGTGCCGGATTCAGCATCGTCGACCAGACCCGGGTGGTCACCGCAGCCAGCGAGCTGGCCCGCAACGCCTACATCCACGGCGGAGGGGGCACCGTGACCATCGACCGGCTGACGCTGGGGGGAAGCGCCGGGCTGCGTCTGACGGTCAAGGATGAGGGGCCCGGCATCGTGGACACCGACGCGGCACTGGCCGACGGCTTCACCACCGGCGCGGGACTCGGTCACGGCCTGGGAGGTGCCCGACGCCTGATGAACGACTTCGAACTGCACACCGTGCCCGGACAGGGCACGACCGTGATCGCCACGCGATGGGCGGGGCGGTGACTTTCCCCGAGACCCTGCCGACGGCACATATCGCCGTGGACCACTACAGCGCCGTGCATCTCGCCGCCGAGACCGCTCGTACGGTGGCCGGGCGCTGCCGCCTGCCGGGCGCCCTGCCCGACCAGGCCGCCGTCGTCGCCTCGGAACTGGCCAGCAATCTGGCCAAACACGCCAGCAGCGGCTCGCTGTTCATCCAGCCGCTGCCGCTGGGCGGCGGGATGGAGATCGTCGCCGCGGACCGCGGTCCCGGCATCGGCGCGCTACAGCAGTGCCTCGCCGACGGCTTCACCACCAGCAACACCCTCGGCGCCGGGCTGGGCGCCGTGAAGCGGATAGCCACCGCGCTCACCATCCGTACGCAGCCCGGGGCCGGCACCCTCGTCTGCGCCCGCCTCACCGAGCCCGACGCCGCCCACCCGGCCGACCAGGAGGTGGGCGCCATCTGCCTGCCGGCGGACCGCGAGGAGCTCAGCGGCGACGCCTGCGCCGTCGTCGATCAGGGCACCACCCGCACCGCGATCGTGGTGGACGGCCTCGGGCACGGCCCGCAAGCGGCCGAGGCGGCGCAGGCGGCCATCCGGTCCTTCCACCGGGCACCGGACCTTCCCCTGCCCGCGCTCCTCACCGCCCTCCACCGAGCGCTGCGCCGCACCAGGGGCGCGGCTGTGGGCCTGCTGCGTCTGCACCCCGGCCGGGCGGAGTACAGCGGCATCGGCAACGTACGGGTCCTGACGCTGACTCCGCTCGACGTGGGCCACCGCCTGACCGGCCAGCCCGGTATAGCCGGCCTGAACATGGCGACGCCGCAGGTGCGGTCCTTTCCCGTACCACCCGGCGCCACCGCGGTGCTCCACTCCGACGGCATCGACCAGCGATGGGCCCGGGCGCCCTCGGCCTTCGTGCACCGGCTGCCGCCGCTCCTCCTCGCCGCGTCCCTCGCCCACAGTCACCGCCTCAGCCGCGACGATGCGACCGTGATCGCCGCCCGACCCAGCCAGAGACTCCCGTGAGCCCCCACACCTTCCACACCCTGCCGAGCCTGCGCCGCGCCGTCCGGGGAATCTGCGAGGCGCACCGGCTTCCGTCCCACAACGGAGCGCGGCTGCTGCTCTCCGTTGCCCGGATGGCCACGGCCGCCCTCGACTCCGGCGGACCCGTCCGCCTGGAGGCCGTTGAGCGCACCGCGCCCGGGGGAAAGACGCTGCTGGCCGTGACGCTGCACGCCGGACCGGCAGCGGCGTCACCGAGCCCCGCCGACTTGCCGCTGCCCGGGCAGGCCACAGCCGAGGGCACCGTTGCCTGGCACCTCCCCCTCAGAGAAGGGGAGGGCCCGCCGCTCTCCGCCGTGCTGCCCGCGCCCCAGGGAGCCGCAACAGCCCTGGCCCGTACCCGCGAGGGGGCGGCCACCGAGGCGTACGAGGCGGAGATCGCGGCGCTCGAAAGCGATCTCGCGGGCGCGCTCTCCCGCGTCGACACCCTCAGCACCGAACTGGACCGGCTCAAGGACGAACTCGCCGAGACCAACAGCGGCGTGCTCGCCCTCTACGTCCAACTGGAGGAACGGGACGAGCAGTTGCGCCGGGCGCACGGCAAGATCCTGCGCGAGCTGGAGGACGCGCTACGGCCCCCGCCGATCACCGTCAGCGGGATGGAGCTCGCCGTTCACTACGCGCCGGCCGATACGGACGCACCCACGGGAGGCGACTTCTACGACTGGCTCCTGCTGCCCGACGGCACGGTGCACATCACGGTGGTCGACGCGCTGGGCCACGGCGTGCGCAGTACCCGCAGCGCGCTCAACGTCACGCACGCCGTGCGCACCCTGGCCCTCGAAGGCCATCCGCTGGAATCCATCGTGGCCCGTACCCACGACATCCTCGTGCCGTTCGACCCCGAGATCATGGCCACCGTCCTGCTTGCCCGGATTCACCCCGAGACCGGCGCCCTGCGTCTGGCCAACGGCAGCCATCCGCCGGCCCTGGTCGTCCGCGCCGACGGGAGCGCCGGCTATCTGGAGGTCCGCGGCCGCGGCATCGGATTCCCGCTTCCCGGGAGCGAGTCCGTGCTGGAGGACACCCTGCACGAGGGCGACGTCCTCATGCTCTACACCGACGGCCTGACCGAGAGCCGGCGGGACCCCATCGAGGGCGAGGCGCGCCTCGCCAAGACCGCCCAGGCCCATGCCCGGCGCCCGGTGCGGGAGATCCCCGGCGCCGTCGCGGAGGACATGCACACCGTCATCCTGCACGCGGACGACACGCTCGCCCTGGCCGTCCGCCGGACGGAGAACCCGCAGGTCAAAAGCCCCCTGGCAGGGCAGTCGTGAGCACCGCAGCCCGCAGTGGGCCGAAGACGCCCTTTTCCGGAACGACTGTCTGGGTAGACGCGTCTCGGACAGCCGCCGCGAACGGGACCCTACGAGCGGGGGGAGAACGCCATGCAACGCAGGCTAGCGATTGAGGATCATCCGATACAGCTGACGCAGCGGGTCTGCCGTCCAGGCTCCGCGGCGGACGCCCGCGACTTCGCCCGGAGCTTCGCTGCCCTGCTCTGCCCCGAACCACCCGCGCTGACCACCGAGAACCTCCTGCTCCTGGTGTCCGAGCTGGTCGCCAACGCGCTGCGGCACGCGGGCGCCGTCACGGCCCTGCACCTTCGCGCCGACCGCGAGCGGATCGAGGTGTGCGTCGAGGACCCCAGCCCCACGCATCCACAGAAGCGCGACCCCGACCTCACCGGCAGCCAGGGCGGCTTCGGATGGCCCATGGTGCACGCGCTGGCTCTCGACGTCGCGATCCTGCCGGGCGCCGGCGGCGGAAAGACGGTACAGGCGGCCCTGGCGCGCTGAACGCAGCTCTGAAGAGCCAGGCGGGACTTTGCGGACACGCCCTAGCCTTCGCGGTCGCCGCCGTCGGCTCCGAGGGGGGCGGGCTCGGCGTCGAGGGCCTTCGCCACGGAGTCGTACAGCGGCAGGACGGTGTCGAGCCCGGTGAGGGTGAAGAGCCGCATCAGAACGGCGGAGGGGGCCGCGAGACGCAGGGCCGGGCCCAGCGCGCTGTGCGCCTGGAGCAGGACGTTGACCGTGGTGGAGTCGGCGAATGTGGCCGCTGACAGGTCGACGACGACCGGGGCCACGCCGTCCTCGGCCGCCTTCCGCAGGACCTCTTCCAGCGGCGCGACGCTGTCTAGATCGAGGGGTCCGGTGACGGCGACGACACGAGCACCACGCTCCTGCCGCACGGCCACCTCTCCCTCTATCGGTCGGCCTCCACTGGGCTGGGGCACGGTGAACCTCGCTGTAGGGGCTGACGGTTGGAGCAATGCGGTGGCCCGGGCGTTCACGCGACCAAGCAACCGGCTCGGACCAGGATAGAAGCGATAGTTGCCGTTTGACAACATTCGCCATAAGGCAACAATCTGTTCTCGTCACAGAACAAGGCGGCTGCGCCTGGCGTGGCTTGGGACGAAAGAGCGGCCTGAGATCCGCTGCACGCTGTCAGAACATGAGCGTGGCCGCCGACGACGCGTGGGCGGTCACCCTCATATGTGAGGGGGAGGAGCCGCGCGTGAAACGCATCGAGCCCCGCCTCCACGCCGCGAAGCCGTCCACCGCCGGGCCCGCCGCGCACCGGAAGGGAACGCGGCTGTGACGACAAGGCCCCCTCCTGGCGGGACGACTCCTTACCCACCCCCACGCGCCGCCACCGGTTCAACGGCGCACGGGGCCTCCACCCTTCCGCGCTCGCGGCGGTCCGGCCGGCCACGGTAACGGGACACACCCGACCACTTTGCTCCGTCCTGCGGCGCGGTCCCCGTCAGCCCCCGCCCTTGCCCTCGTCCACGGACGAAGAATGTTTGAGAGACCGTGACTCAGCGTCGTGAGGTAGAACGAGCGGTGCGGGCGTCGGCCCCGCACGCTCTGGTGGACACGCTTCGTGACGTGCTCGCCGAACGCTACGGAGCGCTCTCCGTGGAGTTGCTGCTCGCGGACCACGGGGCCACGGTGCTCACGCCCTTCGGCGCGGTGGGGGCGGCAGCCGCGCCGGTCCCGGTCGCCAACAGCGCCGAAGGCAGAGCGTTCGACGGCCGGCAGCCCCACCAGGAGACCCGGCACGGAGACACCGTCGAGCACCATCTCCCGGTGACCGTCCGCGGGGAGCGCACCGGCCTGCTCACGGTACGGCTGCCCGCCGAGCGGTCCGTTCCGGACACCGTCCACGACCTGGTCCACGCGGCCGCTCTGCTCGGCCACGAACTCCTGGTGGCCGAGCGCGACACCGACGTCTACCAGCGGGCGCGACGCATCGGCCGGTTCACCCTGGCCGCCGAGATGCAGTGGCACCTCCTCCCGGCCCGGGCCTGTGCCGCCGACGAGTACGCCGTCGGCGCCCAGCTCGAACCCGCCCACGACACCCACGGCGACAACTACGACTGGGCCTCGGACGCCGACGAGCTGACCCTCGCCGTCACCGACGGCATGGGCACCGGTGTCCACGCCTCGATGCTCACCCACCTCGCCGTCAACGCGCTGCGCAACGCCCGCCGAGCCGGTATCAGCATCGAGGACCAGGCCGCCCTGGCCGACCAGGCCCTCTACGCCCAATACCGGGGAGCCGCCCACGTCTCCACCCTGCTGCTGCGCTTCGACGTCGCGACGGGCCGCGTCCAGGCCGTGGACGCCGGCTCGCCCCAGCTGTGGCGGATGCGGGGCAGAGCGATCGAGCGCATAGAACTCGATCCCCAGATGCCGCTCGGCATGTTCGAGGAGACGCACTACAAGGCGCAGGAATTCGAGGTGCTGTCCGGAGACCGGCTGGTCGTCGTCAGCGACGGTGTGTACGCGGCGCGGTCGCCGCAGGGGGAGAGGTACGCCGAGCGTGCCCTGGCCCGGGCGATCCACGCGGGCGGACTGCTCCCGGCCGCCGCCGTGCCCCGCGCCGTACTGCGTGACCTGGCCGACTTCCGTGCCGCGGAACCACTGGACGACTTGCTGGTGCTCTGCGTCGACTGGTTCGGGAAACCCGGAGACCGGCCGCCCGGGCCGGCGAGCGCCGGGGGCGGCCCCCGTTAGAAGCCGGGGATCCGGGTACGAGGGCCAAGGCACCGCTTCAAGGGCGCAGTTGGTGCCGTCACCGGAGCCTGGAACGCGTCGGCAGCCCGACGCTTCGGCTCCCTGCCGTCCCCGATACGGAAAGGCGGAGCATGCTTTTCTTGGTCGTAGCCCTGTTCCTGTTCGGCGCACTGCTAGGGACCGCGGCGCATGTCCCGGTGCCCGTCACGGTCGCCGCCGGAGTCGCCATCGCGGCCTGGCTGGTGTTCTTCTTCACCAAGGAGCGCCGCAAGGCCGGCCGTACGACGAAGGGAGCCGGCCGATGACCTCCGCCCGGATCCCTCTGAAGACCGGACCGCATCCGCAGGCCGACCGCATGGCTGTCGCCGCGTTCGTCTGCGGCCTGCTGGGCATCCTGGTGTTCAACATCTTCTTCGGCCCGTGCGCCCTGTTCTTCGGCGCCGCGGCTCTCTACCGCGGCACCATCCGGCGCCTGCGCGCCTACCTGGGCCTGCTGTTCGGCACCGTGGACCTCGTGCTGCTGGCAGTGCTGTCCGCCCACAGCGGGACCCTCAGCTGGCACCTCTGAGAGCCGGGCGGCAGCGCGCCACCTCTTGGCCCCGGTAGCCCGTCACGTCATGCCGCGCACCGTGTCACGCAGCCGCCGGGCCTCGTCGATCCGCTTCTCGTAGGTGGCCCCGAGCAGCAGCAGGAGCAGACCGGCCGCGGCCACCGGCACCCAGCGGGGCAGGAGACCGAAGACCTGGACCACGGTCGGGGCGAGCTCGTGCAGCCCGACCAGCATGAGTACGCCGCCGCCGACGATCAGCGGTGCCTGGAGACGCGTGCGGACCCCGGCAACGGTGGCGAGCAGGGCCGCCGCACCCAGCAGGAGCGGACGCACCCAGTTCTCATCGCTCCACATGGCCGCGAGGCAGGGAAGCATGGGCGCGCCCAGCCCCGCACCGTACGCGGGCCAGGAGCCCGTCCCCGGCGTGCTCGTACGGCGGCGGTGGCCGATGACCAGCGCGGCTGCCGTGATCGGGAGCGTGTACGCCTCGGGGGCGGAGACGCCCGCCAGGGCCAGACGTACCCAGGAGGAGGTGATCAGCAGGCCGGTCCCGACGAGTGCGGCGCGGCGGCGGTCCGGCCGCAGCGCGACGGCCAGGCCCGCGACCCCGGTCACGGCGAGGGCGAGGCTCAGCGCATCGGGGTGAAGTGCCGTCAGGGCGAGGGCGATTGCCGCCAGGGCGTAGCCGGCGCCTTCCACGGCCGTGGAGACCTGACCGCGTCCCGGGATCCGGTGCCAGACCGCCGCGGCACCGGCGGCGGCGACAGCGACGGCGAGGACCCCGAACGCGGTGATATGCCCGGGCAGGCCCGCTGTGGCCCCGGACGCGACCGCCTCGGCCCCCAGGGCGAGGACGGCGAAGGCACCCGCGCCCCGCGCCGCCGTGCGCACAGCGGGCGGGGAGGTTGTGGCCGAAAGGACGTGGGCGAGTACGGCGGCCGTTGCGGCGAAGGTACCCCATACCGCGAGCACGGCGGTCCGGTCGGCCGACGACCACAGCAGGGCGAGCGCGCCGGTGGCGGCCAGTACCAGGAGGCGCGGCAGCAGCGCGGCCTCCGGCCGGCGCACGACGTCCACGGCGGCGGCGACGGACGCGACAACGGCGGCCGCCAGCACCCACCCGTACGGCAGCCCCAGCGCCACCGGCAGCAGGAGCACCGCGGGAACGGCGGTCAGCGCCTGGGCGTTGCGCAGCGCGTGCGCCAGCCGGTCCGTGTGCCGGTCACCGTCACCGACGGTCCGGGCCCGCAGCCCGGCCATGACAGCCAGCACGGCGGCGGACAACCAGAGCACGACCAGCGGCGCGGTCGCGAGCTGCCAGCTCCACTGCGGCGGGTGCCCACCGCCCCAGAGCACGACGCCGTGGACGACGGGCCGGATGAGGGCGTGCGCGAGTTCCGACAGCACCACAACACCGGTCAGCAGCAGGCAAGTTGACGCGGCGACCAGCTCTCCCACCGCGGCCGCAGCTCGGGACGGCGGTGCGACCAGCCCACCCGTCGGCCCACTCGTCGCCTCGCCCGTCGGCCCGTCCGTCGCCTCGCCCGCCGGCCTGCTCGTCGCCGGCTTCGCCCACCGGCCGCTCCGCGCGCAGTACACCGCCGCCCACGCCGCGAGAAGCGCCGCCGGAGCCGCGTATCCGACCACGACCCACCCCGCCGGCAGGACATACCGCAAGCCCGCGCCGACGGCCACGATCAAGGCCACGACGGCCACGCCCTCGCCGCCGGCGCGCAGCGCGAACGGCAGAGTGCGAAAGCCGCGGCACAGCGCCATACCCAACAGCATCAACAGACCCAGCGGCACCCAGGCCCGCAGCACCTCGGCCGGCGACGGAGCGACCACCGCGTATCCCACCGCGAGCACCCCGCCCAGCAACGCCCATCCGCCGCCGACCGCCCGGGCCGCCGCGACCAGGCCGTTGGCAGCCCGTTCGCCCCCCACCCGCTCGCGGAACCCGGCCTGCCCGGCGGCGTCGCGTGCCGTCAGCGCGTACAGGACCGCGAAGTCCACCGCGGCCGTGGCGATCACCGCGGTCGCGTAGTCCCCGGTCATTCCGCCCAGGGCGGCAGTGCCCAGGAGGCCGGGCAGCCGAGCCATCAGGAACCCCACGGGCAGCGGGAGCCGGAGCCGCTGCCACCAGCCGTAGAGCGCCGCACCCACCGCCGTCAGCGCGGTGAGCACCGCCCAGTAGCCCGCCGTCCCGACGCGGTCCAGGCCGCCGAGTCCGGCCTGCCGGGCGGCATAGCCGTCCAGGAGCACCAGGGCGAGTCCCACCGCGGCCGACGCCTCGGCGGTGGCCGTGAGCTGCCGCCGCCGCAGCACAGGGGGCAGGGCAAGCGCGCACGCGGTCACCGCGAGCAGTACGGCGGCCCGCCCGCCGATCCCCAGCCGGCCCCAGCTCACCACGGTGAACACCAGCGCGGCCACCACCACCAGCACTCCGCCGACGATCAGCAGCGCGGTCCGGGCGGACGGCGCGGAGAACTCCCGCCCCGAGGCGTCCGCCGCCGCGCCGCTCCCGCCCATGGGAGCGGTCCCCGGCGCTCCCACAGAGGCGGCCACCGGTATCTCCGCGGGTGCGTCCCGGCGTACCCGCAGCGCGGCCAGCAACTCGGCGTGCCGCTGCACCAGCCACTGCCTGCGGGCGTCCAGCGCGCTCAACTCTCCCGTGACCTGCCACAACGCGAAGGCATCCGGCCCGGTCAGGGGCAGTCGGCAACGGGTGCACCGAGCGGGCGGAGGCGATCCCACGGGCATGCCGCAGTCCGGGCACCCCGGCGTTTGCATGTGCATGGCGCGAGTATGCGCAGCCCTGTCGGCCATGGGCTTGAGTACGCGTACTCAGTGTCGCTCTGGTGTCCGAGGCTCACTGCTCGCCGTGCCGGCCCGGACACTGCCCTCGCGCCCGAGGCCGATGTGGTGCGCCTCAGGCGTTGCCGGTGTCGTCGGCCGGCTCGGCCAGGAGATGCGGGCCGTTGTTGCGCACATCGTTGACCGCGGTCGATACCGCGCGCGCGGCCAGGTGTCCGGCGGCGGGGGCGGTCAGCAGGGCGCGTAGCTCGCCGGCGTCGTCGTGGGCGGGGTCGAGCCAGGCGCTCCAGTCGGCGGGTGCGATGGCGAGCGGCATACGGGGATGGACGCGGCCGGCGGCGTCGGTGGCTTCGGTGGTGATGATCGTGCAGGTGGTCCACCACGCCCCCGGCGCGCCGTCCTCGACGGCCGGGTCGCGCCAGAACTCGTACAGGCCGGCCAGGGCCATGACCTGGCTGTCTTCGGGGCTGATGAAGTACGGCTGCTTGTGGGCCTTGGCGGTCTCGGTGGCGGCGACGGTCTGCCACTCGTAGAAGCCGTCCGCGGGCAGCAGACAGCGACGCTTGGCGAACGCCCGGCGGTAGGCCGGCTTCTCCGCGACGGTCTCCACCCTGGCATTGATCATCTTCGCGCCCGTCTTCAGGCTCTTCGCCCACGACGGCACCAGGCCCCAGCGCAACGGCCGCAGCTGCCGCGTGATCTCCCCGGTCTCCCGCTCGACCCGCTCCAGCACCGACCACACATCGTCCGTCGGCGCCACATTCCAGCTCGGCTCCAAGGCCCGGTCAGGATCCCAGTGGGGGACATCGAAGACGCTCGCCAGGTCCTGCGGGCTACGAGTGGAGACGAATCGGCCGCACATACCTCTACCTTGCCAGGCTCTCCGCCGGATACGCCCTCATTGCTCCCCCTGAGCGTCGCCGTCAGGCGTCGAAGGCGAGGTTGACAAGGCCGCGAAGCCCCGAACGCCGGGGTGCGGAGCGCGGCTCCCACACCCCGGCGCCATCATGCGGCGGACCTCAGCGAAGACATTCCTCGATCACATCCGCGCCGCGAACGGCTCCGCCGCTGCCCTTGACCACCGTGCGCATGCGGTCGAGATTGCTGCGCACGGCGGGGTCGGAGGCGACTTGGGTGACGGCGGTACGCAACGACTCGGCGGTGACCGTCGCGGGGTCCAGCTGCACTCCGAGCCCGAGTTCCTGCGCGCGCCCGGCATTGGCGGCCTGCTCGGGCATTTGCGGAATGGTGACCAGGCCCACCCCGTAATACAGCGCCTCCATGGTGGAGTTCATCCCGGCGTGCGAGACGAAAGCGTCGGCGTGCCGTAGCACCGCCGGCTGCGGGAAGTACGGCCGGACGTCGAAGGTGGGCGGAATTTCTCCCAGCGCGGCCCGGTCCAGATCGCCGATGGCCATGGCCACTTGATAGGGCCCGTCGCGGAAGGCTTCGATGCAGGTGCGGTAGAACTCCGGCCGGTCGTTGAAGACCGTGCCCAGCGAAATGAACAGCACGGGAGCCTCGGGATCGGCCGGCGACCAGGGCTCGGCGTGCTCCCGGCTGCCCAAGGAGGGGCCGACGAAGTGGAAACGTTCGTCGAAGGTGTCACCGGCGGGCTGGAATTCCCGCGGTATGAACACAAGGTTCCGCTCTTCGGCGCCGTCCAGGACGCTCTCCGGGGCGAGCGTGACACCGTGTTCGGCGGAGAACTCCGCGCAGTCGGCGGCGAGCAGATCCAGCACGGGATTTTCGTCGCCGTTGTCGTTCATGACATCGCCGAACAGCGAGAACTCCTCGTTCGAGGCGAGGTTGGGAATGAGCCGCACGGCGGGCAGGCCCAGATTTTCCGCGACGACCCGGGCAGGCCAGTTCATACCGTCGTAACAGATCGCGTCCGGTGACTCAGCGGCGCAGTAGTCGCGCAGCACGGGGTACTGCGCACACATCTCCGCGAACATGCCGCGCAGGAAGAAGCGGATCTCTTCGAGGCCGAACTGGCGGGGCGGAGTAAGGATTTCAGGCGACTGGAGCTTCAGCTCCACCCAGCGCGCGCCGGCTTTGGTGACCGCCTCGGAGTGCTCCGCACTTGTCGCATAGTCCACTCGGTGCCCCCGGCGCACGAGCTCCTCGACCAGCGGCAGCGTGGGGTTGACATGCCCGTGTCCGAAAAGGGCTACAAATAACAGGTGTTTTGCCATGCCGTCGATCGTACCGAGCCAGAATTTCGGCTCCCCGGTTTCCCGTGCTCTTTCGGTCACCGGAGGGGCTGAGACCCGCCTCACCCGGTGGGGATCCCGAGCCCTCCAGCACGCACCTGGAGGCATCCGCCGCGGTCCGCACCACCGCCGACCAGGGCGGATCAGCCGCCGACGGCCTTGGCCCAGTTCTTCCGGACGGTGCGCAGAGCCTTGGCCAGCTGGGCCTCATTCGGGAACTGCGGCGTGCCCTCGACCGTCGGCAGCCGTGCGGCCAAGGCCTTGTTGAGGGTGCCGTTCTTCGCCATGGCGGCCAGCAGCACCGGACGGGCGTAGTCCACGAGGCGGAGGTTCTGGCCTTCCGGGCTGAACAGGTACTCCTCCCACAGGCGCGCCGCCGCCGGGTGCGGGGCGTCCTTGTTGACCGCCTGTGCGTAGTACTGCGAGAAGCTGCCGTCGAAGGGAATGGAGACCCGCCATTTCACGCCCGTCCCGCGGAGTTGGTCGAGGTGCGCCAGGTTGAGGTAATCCCATTCGATGCTGATCGGTGTCTTGCCCTTGGCGATCGTGGCCGGGTCGGGGTCGGCTCGGTTGTAGTTGCCGACTCTGTCGAGCCGGGCGAAGAAGTCGATACCCGGCTGGATATTGTCGAATGACCCTCCGTTGGCGAGCGCCGCCGCGTACACCGCGGCGAAGGCCGAGCCCGCGTCCGTGGGTTGGCCGTACATCGAGACCAGGCCCTTGTACTCCGGCCGGAGCAGATTCGCGAAGGAGTCGGGGCAGGTCTTGACGCGGGCGGCGTCGCAGCCGATCGAGACGTAGCCGCCGTAGTTGTTGTACCAGCGGGCCTCGGCGTCCTTCTGCTCCGGTGGGATCTGGTCGAACTGGGCGACCCGGTAGGGGGCCAGCAGATTCTGCCGCGCAGCGGACTGGGCGAAGGAATCCCCGATGTCGAGCACGTCGGGGGCGCGCTTCTGGCCCCGGTAGCGCCGGACCGCCTCGATCTCCTGCTGGCTGTGGCCGGACGGGTTGTCGACGACGACCTTGATGCCGTACTTCTTCTCGAAGCCGTCGATCAGCCTGTCGTAGCCGGCCCACTGGCGCGGCAGCGCGATCGTGTTGAGCCTGCCCTCCCGCTGTGCCGCCCTGACCAGCGCCGCCGACCCGCCCACGTCCGCGGCGGACTCGGCCCGGGAGGGCGCGACCGGCCGGGGCGTTCCCTCTTCCTGGCAGGCGCCGAGACCGAGCACCGCAAGACCGAGGCAGCACAGGAGGGCGCCTGTGCGGACCCGATGATGTGTAGCCACAACGCCTCCAGCAGGGCCAGGTGGGGGAGCGGTCCGCCGGGCGGGTGGCGAACGCGGCTCGGGGGGCGAGCCAGCGTACTCCGCGCCCTCGCAGGCCTCCGCCAGGACGGCTTACCCGGCCAGGTCATGGCGGCCGGCGGCGCCACACCCGTACGGATCCCACGCCCGTCCCCGGACGGGCGCCGCAGCCATGGCCTCACCACTGGCCGCGCTGCTCCCAATGGTTGAGCAGGTGCTCCGAAGGCTCCTCTTCCGACGGCAGGGGCTCGGGGCCGATCACCTGAGCGGCCCAGATCGTCTTGCCCCTGGGGGAGTAGCGGGTGCCCCAGTGTTCGGCGAACTGCGCCACCAGGAAAAGCCCGCGGCCGTCTTCGTCGGTGTCCTTCGCCTGGCGGATGTGCGGGCTGGTGCTGCTGCCGTCGGAGACCTCACAGATCAGGGTGCGGGTGTGCAGGAGCCGCACGTGGATGGGCTCGGCGCCGTGCCGGATCGCGTTGGTGATCAGTTCGCTGAGGATGAGTTCGGTACCGAAGGAGATGGCCTCCAGACCCCAGTCCGCCAACTGGCGGACACACGCGTTGCGGACCGGGCCCACCGCCGCCGGGTCGCGGGACACATCCCACTCGGCGACATGTGCCGGGTCCAGCCGCCGGGTCCGGGCCACCAGCAGCGCGACGTCATCGGTCGACCTGGCGGGCAGCAGCGACTGCATGATGGTGGCGCAGGTGTCCTCCGGCGTACGGTCCGGCCCGGCGAGGGCCGCATGCAGTGCCTCCAGCCCCGTGTCCAGGTCGCGGTTGCGGTTCTCGACCAGCCCGTCCGTGTAGAGCACCAGCCGGGAGCCCTCCGGCAGTGACAGTTCAGCCGTCTGGAAGGGCAGGCCGGTGCCGAGCCCCAGCGGCGGGGAGACCGGTGAGTGCAGGAACTCCACCCTCCCGTCGGGGTAGGCCACAGCCGGCGGCAGATGGCCGGCCGTGGCCACGCTGACCCGCCCGGAGACGGAGTCATAGATGACGTAAAGACAGGTGGCGCCGGTGATCGCCGGCACCTCCTCACCGTCCTCGTCCTGGACGTCGATATGGGTCACCAGCTCGTCCACATGGCCCAGCAGTTCGTCGGGGGAGAGGTCCAGGGCCGAGAAGTTGTGCACGGCGATCCGCAGCCGGCCCATGGTGGCCGCCGCATGCAGACCGTGTCCGACCACGTCGCCGACGACCAGCGCCACCCGGGCGCCGGGCAGCGGGATGACATCGAACCAGTCCCCGCCCACTCCCGCCTGCGCCGGAAGATAGCGGTGCGCCACCTCCAGGGCATCCTGGTCGGGCAGGCCGCGAGGCATCAGGCTGCGCTGGAGCGTCATCGCCATCGTGCGCTCGCGGGTGAAGCGCCGGGCGTTGTCGATCCCCACCGCGGCCCGCCCCGCCAGCTCCTCGGCGAAGGACAGATCCTCGTCGTCGAACGGAGGGGAGCTCCCCGACCGCCAGAAGTACACCATTCCCAGCACCACCCCCCGGGCGCGCAGCGGCACGACCGCCAGGGAGTGCACCCCGTGGTCCAGGATGCGCCGGGCGCGTTCCGGGTCCTGGGACCGCCAGGCGGAAGAGCCGGCCAGGTCCGGCACCACCATGGAGCTGACCTGGTCCGTACTCGCCGCCGCCGGGGTTCCCGGGACGGCCGTGATCAGCTCGCCGACGGGGTGGAGCGGATGGTCCGGCGGCAGACCGGCGAGCGCCGCCCGGCGCAGCGCGCTACCCGCCACGCTCGGCTCCTCGCCCTTCAGCACCGGTTCCTGAAGCTCGACGGTGACGATGTCGGCAAACCGGGGGACCGCCACCTGCGCCAGCTCCTCCGCCGTGCGCACCACATTCAGCGTGGAACCGATCCGCGCCCCGGCGTCGTAGAGGAGCCTCAACCGGTCCCGCGCCACCTCTGCGCGCCCTGACAGCCACCTCAGCTCGGTGGTGTCGCGCAGGGTCACCACGCTCGCCTGGTGGGCTCCGTAGGGGGTGGTGGACCGCTTGTTGACGGCCAGCAGTCTGTCCTGGGCCAGGTGCACCTCGTCGGTGGCGATCCGGTCGGACGCCAGGAGTCCGGCGGTGCGGTGGTCCAGCCCCAGGTCGTCGACCTGGCGTCCTTCCGCGTCCGCCGGCAGGTCCAGCAGCCGCCGCGCCTCGTCATTGGCCAGCAACAGCCGCCCGCCGCGGCCGACGATGAGGACACCCTCCCGCACCGCGTGCAGCACCGCATCGTGATGCTCGTACATCCGGGTCATCTCGGCCGGACCCAGACCGTGGGTCTGCCGGCGCAGCCGACGGCTCACCAGCCCCGCGCCTCCTCCGGCGAGCGCCAGCGCCGCGACCGCGGTACCGATGAAGAGGGGCAGCTGCTGGTTGACCGACTTCTGCACCTTTTCCACCGTCACCGGGGCGGCGACGATGGCGATGACCCGGCCCGAGGAGTCCTTGACGGGCGCCGCGGAAACTACGGAGAGCCCCAGGGCACCCTCGAAGGTCCTGGTGAAGGGCTTGCCCCGGGCGGCCTCCGCATACGGCCCGATGACGTGCTTGCCGATCTGACGCGGGTCACTGTGGGTGAGGGTGATCCCGTCGAGTTTGTACACGATGAGAGCGTCGACACCGGAATCCTTCCGGGCCGCCTCCGCCAGCGGCTGGAGCTTCGCGGTCGGATCGGCGCTGTTCAGCGCCTCCTGGAGCCCCGGGGAGTGCGCGAAGGACTCAGCGGCGGCGAGCGTCCGGTGCCGGGCGTCGGTCATGGTGTCCCGCCGGGTCTGCACGACGAAAGCCACCACTGCCGCCGCGACGAGCAGTACCACCAGCACCAGCTGAAGGAGAAAAACTTCCCGGGCAACGCTGCGTGTCGACCAGGACGGCCGTACGGGCTGCTGATCTCCCCCCTCCGCAGGACGCTCGTCCTGACGGTCACCGACATCGCTCCCGGCAGGCTTCCCACCCGAAAAAGCGGAATGCCCGGGCACACGGCGTAGCCAACGCCGGAAACGACCCGAAAATCCGCTCATGATTCACATTTATCCTTCTTCGCCCGGGCGGCGGCAAGGCGTGGTACGGCAGGTGCCACAGTGAGGTCACGGGAGCCCTCCTGCAAAACTGATCGGCCCCGCCCTGCCCCCGCCTCCAGCCCGCCGGCGCGGAGCCTCGCGCGAAATCCCCGTTACGTCCCGCTGCGCGGGCCGAGGGCCGGCGGCGTCTGGTCATCTCCGGACGGGCCGACGTCGCCGTCCTTCCACGCGGGGTCGTAGGCACAGGGCACGCCGGCACCGCCGGTGAAGTACTCCCGGTCCGGGTACCAGCTGAAGGACATCCGCTCGGCGCCGTCGTCCCGTTTGGCGAACAGGTCCCAGTTGCCCTGCTCGCCCTCAGAGTAGGACGTGATCTCCCAGCCCTCGTCCTTCAGATGCCGGTGGAGCCGGCGCAGACCGGTTACGGCCTGGCGCGCGGGGACGTGGTCCAGCGCCCAGCTGTGGCTCATCTGGTAGGCGCCGTCGACGGTCTTGTCCTCCAGCCCCGTGAGACCCCCGTGGCAGAAGGAAGAGCCGAGCGTGTTCTCCGTGCTGACGCCGACGTCCTCGACGCCTGGTTTCACGGTGCGCTGGAACCCCACGACGTCATACGCCTCCTGAGAACGCTGAAAGGCGCGGCTCGCCATCTCCTCGGGCGCGACGCGGGGAAAGTCCGACGACCCCCATGAGCCCGAGGCGATCAGGACGACCAGAACGAGTACGACGACCGGGGCGCAGCCGCAACCGAGGGCCTTGAAGACGAATGAGGAGACCCCGGAATCGCTCGGGACGGTGGAGCTGGGTTCGGTGGGTTTGGTGGGTGCGGTTTCCGGGGGCATAGGGGGACGCTATGTCAGCGGGGGAGCGCGGTGGATGGGCGCGGCTACGGGCAGGGAGTAGGTACGCGTACTCACTTGATGAGCACGGCCCCCACGCTGATCCGTCTATGCGATGGTGGAGTCCACCGCGATGTCCCGGTCGCTCTCGCCGGTGGCGGAGTCGGCCGCCGCTTCGACTTGGTGCAGCGGACGCTCCCAGGTGCCGTCGGCGGACCACCGCCGGTGACGTTCTTGGAAGCCATGAGTGTGCGGCCAGGATCTTGCGGCACGGTGCTAGCTGTACTGACCGGGCACGTTGATCAATCGTGAGAACGGCGGCAGGCTCCCGCATGCCGTATGGGGTCTGTGGTGGTTGTAGTAGTGCAACCAGCTTTCCAACTCAGTTCGGCGTTCGGCCTCGGAGGCGCAGCAGCGGGCGTAGGCCCAGCCGTCTGCCATGGTGCGGTGGAAGCGTTCGACCTTCCCGTTGGTCTGCGGACGGTAAGGGCGGGTGTACTTCGGCGTGATCGAGAGGGCGTCGCACGTGTCGCGCCACAGAAAGGAGCAGACGTTGGCGTAGGCTGACGCACCGCTTTGTCACGGCCTTGGGAGTCCTGTTTGGAGACCTTTGCGGCCGTGAGGTTCGGTCCTGCATGGACTCGCCTGCAAGGTAGCGGTCGACCCAGCGCTTTACGGTCGGCCAGGAGACCTGGAACCGGGCCGCGACTTCGCTGATTGGCCAGCCGTCGTCGACGACGAGTCGAGCGACTTTCAGACGGTGGCGCGGGGGGAGGACGGCGTTCGGATGGGACATTTCTGCGCTCCTGGACAGGCTGAAGGGCCGGCCATCGTGTGTGGCCGGCCCTTCGACAACTTGAGGTGTGGAGAGGGGACGTACAGCTCAGTCGACCGGGGAGACCCGGATGAGGTTTCCATCGGGGTCAGTGATCACGAACGTGCGGCCGAAGACAGCGTCGTGCGGCTCCTCGACGACATGGACCCCCTTCGAGACCCAACTCGTGAAGACCTCGTCAACTGCGGACGATGGTCCCGGCATCATCAGTCCGACTTCGCTCGTGCGAGGAGTGCTCGGGACAGCGTGCTCGCTGTATCCCGTCCACAGCGCGAACAGGACGCCGGGGGCAACCTCGAAGGCCACGTAGTGGGGACTGGTGAAGGTCGGTTCGAGCTCGAACAGGTCGCTGTAGAAGGCGGTAGCGGCCTGGGCGTCGCGAACGCCGATCAGGAACAGGTTCGGTGCGGCCATGGAGCGCTCCTCAACTAGTTGATTTCTTGGTACTGCTCCAGCGGATCGTCTGATCGCGACAGAACCTGTCACCTTTTCTGCGAACATTGGCGAGCATGAAGGCTTCGCGGCTCTTGCACCTACTGCTGCTCCTGCAGACCCGTCAGCGCATCACCACCAGCGAGCTCGCCAAGCGGCTGGAGGTGTCTCGGCGGACTGTGCTGCGGGATGTGGAGGCACTCTCAACTGCGGGTGTGCCTGTTTATGCAGAACGGGGGCGGAACGGCGGGATCATCTTGCTCCCCGGTGCGCGGCTCAACGCATCCCACCTGGACCCACCAGAGCTGGAGGCGCTCTCCGTGGCTGGCTTGGACAGCGCGCAGCTTGAGGGCATGGGCCTGTCTGGGGTGTGGGAATCGGCCGCGCGCAAGATCGCTGCCCGCCAGGCTGGATCACCTGAGCCACCGAACTTGCTGCGATTGGCGGACCTGGTGCTGGTGGAAAGCACCTCGTGGTTCGCCGGCTCAGAGGCGGCGATCGACGTAGCGGATCTGGCTACGGCACTGCGGCACCGCTGTCGGCTGCGCATCCGGTACCGGCGCAGCGCCGAGAGTCGGGCCTCGACGCGAGTGGTCGACCCGTACGGGATCGTGGCGAAGTCAGGCCGCTGGTATCTCATCGCCGACGACCAGGGGGACGGTCGGCTGTTCGCTCTGGAACGACTCTCGGCCTACGAACAGCTCAACGCGCCGGCTGTTCTTCGACCTGGTGAGACCCTTCACACCAGGTGGGCCGCGTTGAAGGCACGCACCGAGGCGCAGGGCCGCGTGAGCGTGACCATCCGCCTGCCAGAAACTGGCATCGACCTGGCGCGGCGCATACTCGGCAACCGCATCCACGAAGTTTCCGACCCAGAAGATGGTTGTTGCACCGTCGTCGTGCGCTATCCCAACATCGAGTCAGTGCGCCAGCTCCTCCAATTCGGTGACCATATCGAGGTGCTCGCCCCAGAGAGGGCCCGCGAACGCATCAGTCAGCTCGCCAGAGACCTGCTTGAACGCCACTCGGCCCCCACCTCGTAACTGCTGATCGGAGCGCCGTGCTTTCAACCAACGTCTCCGGTCAGTACAGCTAGCGGAGTACGTCCTAGCCGAGACGGTTCGGCGGCCGTACGTGCGGCTGAGGGCCGTCCAGGGCGGTCGGCCTCCTGATCAGAGGCACGGGCCGCCCTGCCGCCGTGGTGGTCATTCCGCGGGACGACGGCCCCATGCGGAAATGGTGATCTGGGGGATGTCGAGGAAAGCGGGGTCCTTGAGAAGGGTGGCGAACTCTGCCAGGTCGGCTTCCGTGATCAGACCGTCGGCGAGGAGGCCGGGGGCCGCTTGGGTGATGAGTGGGAGCCAGCGGTCCTTGCCAAGTCCGCCCATGCAGCCGGGGTTTCCGGCGAAGTCCACTTCGGTCAATGAATGGCGAGCCAGGAGGGCCGGCAGGCCGCGGACCCAGGTCAAGTCGGCGCCGTGAGCGTGGTACATGCGCTGGTAGGCGTCCAGAATGCGCTGGATCACGGGGAAGGGGGAAGTGCTGGCCGGCAGGTGAAAGGGCTCTTCGATGATGAGCCAGCCGCCGGGGGAGAGCCAGCGGGTGGCCCGTGCGACTATCTCGTCGCGTTCCGGGAGGTGGCAGAACAAGTAGCGGGCGTGGATGAGGTCGAAGCTGCCGGGCACGTAGTCCTCGCGCGTGATGTCGGCTTCCTCGATCTCCAGATTCGCGGCCCGGCCCGCTTCGAGGTGGCGGGTATCGAGATCAACTGCGACGACGCGTCCGTCCGGGCAGCGTTCGGCGAGCCAATAGGCGATGGATCCGGCGCCTGCACCCAGTTCCAGGCAATTCCAGGAGGTTTTGATGGGGAGGCCGTCGAGGATCCCGGTGGTGAATGCGTCGACGTTGCGTTGGATGGACTTCAAGCGGTCACTCTCACGAGGGGAGTCGTTGCTCAACATGCCGCTGTGGTAGGGGGTGGTGGCAGGTTGCTGTGTCACGGGTGCGCCTAACTGGTATGCGTACTGGGGGAGTTCTTATCGCGTTGGACCGGCTTGGTGGGGCGGTGTGCTTCGGGCAGGGGTGAATGAGTGCACGGCGAGTGGCGTGGGGGTCGGAGTACGGCGCTTTGGGCGCCGCCGCCGGCTCCGTCCCGTTCAGCATGTGCAGCACGGCGTCGATGCCGGGCCGGGTCTTGGGGTCTTTGTCCAGCAGCGCCATGATGACCGCTGTCAGATGGCCGGCACCGACCGGCTCATCGGGCTGGTCGTGGCTGACGGCATGGATCGTGGACAGCACCGATCCCCGGTCGAACGGCGAGACACCGGTAGTCATTTGATAGAGCGTCACACCCAGTGACCAGAGGTCCCCGGCCGGACTCTCCACGCCCTTCAAACGCTCGGGGGCGACGTACGCGGCCGTGCCGACGACGGCCCCGGTCATGGTGATCTTGGTGTCGGCGTTGTGCCTGGCGATACCGAAATCGGTGACGAGAACGTCGCCGCCGTCCGTGACCATGACGTTCGGCGGCTTGATGTCCCGGTGAGTGATCCCGACTCCGTGCGCCGCGGCGAGCGCGGCGAGGACACCCCGGGCAATGCGGTCGATCAGCTCAACGGGAAGCCCGTCGGGTTCGTCCTCCAGCAGCTCCGCAACCGACTGCCCGCGTACGAGACGCATCACCGTCCACGGCAGTCCCTCGTGCTCGACCACGTCGTGGACGGCCACGATGTTCGGATGGTCGCGCAGCGCGGCGGCGTGCTGCGCCTCCTTGCGGGCGTACGCGAGGGCGGACCGGTGCGGCTCGGTGGTGTCCTGGGGGTGCATCCGGATGGACTTGACGGCCACATCGACATTCAGGCTCAGGTCCCGGGCCTGCCACACCTCGCCCATGCCCCCGCGGCCCAGACGCCCGACCAGCTCGTACCGCTCGGCGACGACCATGCCAGGTGCAACCTGCGTCGCCAAATCTTCAGCCCCGCCCCGAGATCCGACACTGCGCCCTATCGACGGCACATTGTAAGGGCGTGGTTACCTGCCCGGAAGCCGAAATGGCCTGACCGGTGAATCCACCGGACCGATACCCGGACACACCCGCCGCCGGAGAACTGCTGGCCTGTGCACCTCACTTGCCGCCCATCCCGGGCCGCGTCCTGGTGGCGTGCTGGTGACGACTGCGCTGGTGGTGGTTGATTCCCCTGCCGCCTGATCCCTACCCCCCCTCCCGCAGGGGAGGGCCACACCTCATAATCGAGCAATGGGGAAGAGCCACGAGCGAATAGACGGCAGGCTGCGTGCCTTTATCGAGGCACAGCACATCTTTTTCACCGCGACGGCGCCGCTGGACGGCGACGGCACCATCAACCTTTCGCCCAAGGGTCTGAACGGCTCCTTCGCCGTGATCGACGAACTCACCGTGGCCTACCTCGATTTCGCCGGCAGCAACGCCGAGACGATCGCGCATCTGCGCGAGAACGGCCGCATCACCCTGATGTGGTGTGCCTTCGACGGTCCACCCAACATCGTGCGCGTACACGGTCGCGGAGAGCCGGTCTTCCGCGACGACGCCCGTTGGAACGAGCTGATGCAGCACTTCCCGGATATCGACCCGACCACGCACGGCCTGCGGGCGATCATCGTCGTGGCGGCCGAGAGCATTCGCGACACCTGCGGGTACGCCGTCCCGTTCATGGCCTACGACGCAGACCGCCCCCTGCACGCGTCGCGCTTCGCGCGCGAGACCGATGAGTCACTCGATGCGTACTTCCAGAAGAAGGACCACATCGCGACCAGCATCGACGGCCTGCCGGGCCTTCCCCTGCCGCTGCCACCACTTCCGCGGACCGCAACCCACGACCGGTAGGGGACACCACGGCGGGATCTCCGCCAGGAGACGGGTCACGCCACCCGGGCCTCTCCACGTTCGATCAAGTGACCGCAGGCGCGCCTGGGTGTCTTTGGCGTCTTCGAGCTGACGGTAGACGCCGGCCGGGAGTGGAGGCCGAACGGTCAGAGGAGACGCACAGGTACGCACCCAGGCCTAAGGGCTGTCCCACAATCCCCGGCGGGCGCACGACGACAGCTGCGGCACTCCTCCAGCTAACGCTGGGAGGTGGCCCCACGACGTGTTGTCGGAACATCCGGATAGGCCCGGTATCCGGACGTCCCTCTGCCTTGCGATGCAGCTCGGCATCCGAGGGACGAATGAAGAGCCGAGAGGGAGTTCGCGCAGCGAATGCAGTGCATCTGATGCCGTGCGCTGATCCACCAGGACACCGACAGTCGCGTTGCTCAGCAGAAACCGGCGTCATGGGCAAGGTGTGGCCCTCGACGACGGCGGGTGATCAGTGCCCGTCTGCCGGGTAATATCGGAATCAATTGTTCCGCAAATGACCCGTCCCTCTCGCCTTGGCCGGAACTCGTCCCATCACATTCTTGGGACGGTGGCACTTGTCAACGGCTGCTGTTAGCGTCATTGACTGTGACACATGGGGGCGGCATAACCTGACGACGCTCCTTGCCAGTTTCTCCGTCATTACCTGACGGAGAACTAATCCTGTTGCGGAAGGAGTCGTAGATGGAAGACACCGATTTCGATTTCGACCTTGCGGACATCCCCTCGGATGTATTCGAGCTGGCTGACCGTGGGCTCACGGTGGAGTCGTTGACCAGCGGCCACGGGCTGGTGGAGAACGGTACTTCGTCGCCGAGCTGCGGAAGCTCCTGTTCGTCGCTGCCGTAACCAACGGGCGGGCGTCAGGAGCATCGCTGCCCTGGCGCCCGCTGGCGACATTGCGTGGTAGGTCAGCGGAGTAGGACGTGCCCGGTATGAAGATTCTGGGCATGAGTGGGCTTCAGGCAAGGATGATGCGTGACTTCGTACTCCGTCAGGGAATCCTTTTTCGTGCGCTTCTGCGGACTCCCGGCCTCGGTGTTGGATGAATTGACGCGGTGCCGTTCCTGGGGACTGGTCGAAGAGATTCAGGCGCTGGACGATGCATTGAATATCGACGCCGAAAGCCTGAAGGACGCACTGTATTCAGTGATCGGCGGGCTCGTCGACTCTGCATTCAAACCCCGCCTGGTGGCATTGCGGCGCTGTGTCCATCGGCGAAGATTTCCGGCCAAAGGTGAATGGGGTCCGAGCGTCGCGAGGGCCCTCCCGGGGGAAGTGGCGGCACAAGTCGAACAATGGCTGATTCGCATGCGGAGACGCGAATCGGCCCTGGCCGAACTCTTTGTGACCGCGGAGCAGGAAACGCACGAGGAAACGAGAAGCCTCCTCAAAGCAGCTACTGACCCGGTGTTCCGGCATGCCCTGTCTCAGGCCAGCCCCGCCCTGCTGGACGAGCTGCTGCGCCTTGAACTTGCCGGCCAATCGAAGCTGCGGCGGCGCACGGCCATCGGGTTGACGAAGTTCGTTTCCCGAGCGGCCACCAAGACCAGCCCGTACAGCACCTTCACCGCAACCGCCGCCGGGGCCTGGGCGGCCGGCACAGGGCCGCTCTTCTCCTCATCGGGCAGGCACGAGCTGCGCTGCGTGCTCGAACTGGACCGGATGGTCCTGGAGCAGACCGTCAATTCTCTACTCGCTGAGGGCATGCCGAGCAACGCGTTGCGGATCCGGCCGAACCCCAGCCTGAACGAGCTCGACGGCCGGTACACCTTCCTCGGGCGAAGGCCGGCAGAGCCGTTGGTGGCCATTCGTGCCTCCCGGGAAGTCAGGGAGTGTCTGAGGATCGTCGGTGACGGATGCACGGTGGAGCACCTGCACAGCACACTGGCTGCGCGTACCCCGCAGCGGTCGGCGGCGGTCCGCTTTTGCGAGCAACTCGTCCGGATGGGTGTGCTGGAGTACGAATCGCCGGTGCCGGACCAGTCGGAGAGGCCACTGGACGACCTCATCAGGTTCCTCGGTACCACGGATTCGGACCGGCGTCGGAAAGTCATCCCTTTACTGGAGTCCCTGCGCGCGACACTTCGGCAGGATCCATCGCCGACAGCCGTGGCACCGTATCGGGAGCAACAGCGTGTGATCTCCTCGCTGGTCGCCGACATCGGGCAGGAACTGGGGCTCGACTGGCCCAAGGCCGACGTTCTGCGCAAGGTCGCCTTTCACGAGAATGCCGTCCGCGTCGGGGGCGACATCAGCTGCTCGTCTTCTCACTGGCGGCCGGTGCTCGACGACTTGGACGTGTTGCGGCGCTGGCTTGCCCTGCACGATCGCATGCTGCCGGTCCGCGTTGCCTACACCGCGTATGTAGGACACCGCTTCGGTGCCGGAGCGAGCGTTCCGTTTCTCGCGTTGCATGAGGCGGTGCAGGCCGACCTCGCTCGCGACGATGCGAACTGCCCCAGCTGGCTGCGCCCCTTGCGCCCCTTCCTCCAGCTCAGCAATCCGGTCCCGGCTGACGAGCTGGAGCGGAGCCCCGTGCCCTCGTTGAGTCGGCTGCACCGGCTGCGCCGCGAATCCCTGGAAACCGTGCTGACGGCCGATCGCCAGGAAGACGGCGTCCTACACGCTGATCCCGCGGTCTTGACGGAGTTGTCATCACAGTGGCCTGACTGGGTCCGTACCCCGGGATCGATCGCCTGCTACCTCCAGCCGTACACCGTGAACGGCGAACTGAAGGCAGTGGTGAACACGATCAGCGGCGGATGGGGAAAGGGGCGTGCTCGATGGTCGCGTTTGCTCGACCAGGCCGGCGGGCGCCTCCACGACGTGCCACGCACCGATGACGACGTGCACGCTCCGCTCCTTGCCGAGATGTCCGGCACCTTCGGGGTTTCGGTGAACCTGCGGAGGGCCGTCGCCCCGTATGAGCTCGACTACCCATACACCACCAGTACGCGCCCGGACGACGAGCGGATCCCACTCAACGATCTCCTCGTGCGACACATGCCGTCGGGCGCGACGATCGAACTGTGGTCGAGGTCCAAGGGCCGGCGCGTGCAACCCGCGCATCTGGGCATGATGGCTGATCCGTTGCTGCCACCTGCGGCCCGCTTGCTGTTCGCGGCGTTCGGGCAGTCCTATCTGCTGCACCCGAGCCTTTCGCTGCTCAAGCCCCGAGAGGCCGTTGAGTCCTCGGACGTCGCCTTCCAACCCCGTATCGAGGTGGGTAGGGCCGTCGTGCAGCGGGCCGAATGGTCGGCCCCGATCGCGTGCGTACCGCAGGAACGCGCCGGCGAACCGGACGGTGCGTATCTGCTGCGCTTGGCGGAATGGCTCCGTGCTCATCAGATACCCCGGCGCTGCTTCGTCCGCTTGTATGCGACAGATGGTGACTGGGTGAGCCGAGTGTTCGTGAAGTCCAGGAAGCCTATGTTCCTCGACTTCGCCAGCCTGTCGATGGTGGCCGTCTTCAGGAACATGACCAAGGAGTTCAGCGGCAGAGTCGGCTTCGAAGAGGCTCTGCCCGACCCTTCCGATCCGTCCCCGTTCGAGTGTGACGGGCCCAGAGTCGCCGAGTTCGTCGTCGAACTGACCGCGGACGGCTCCTGATGCGCCACGAACGCCGCGTGGGGGGCGACCGTTTCTGGGTGAGCGCGCATCTCTTCTCTCAGGGCAACCTGGATCGCTTGCTGACCGACCTGGTGGACCCCTTGCTCGACGAACTGCGTGAGCGGCGGTTGGCGGATCGCGGGTTCTTCCTCCGGTACTGGGACGGCGGTCCGCATATCCGATTCCGTGTGCTGCCTTCCTGCCGGGAGGCTGTCGCCGCAGTGCGCGACCTCATCGAGCAGCGGGCCTTCGCGTACTTCGCGCACAGCCCGGCCCCGGAGGTGCTCAGCCAGGAGGAGTACCTGCACTCCGCCCGCGAGATCGGGGCGTGGGAAGGCGTCCGGCCCACGGAGCGCATGTACGCCAACAATTCCGTGCACTTCCTGCCTTATGTTCCCGAGCATCACCGTTACGGTCAGGGCGCGACGCTGGAAGTCGTGGAGGAGCACTTCAGCACCTCGAGTGAGCTCGCATTGGACCTGCTGCGTGGCACAACCGGCCCCGAACAGCGTGAACTGGCCGCTCTGTGCCATCTGTTGCTGGCTTGGTTCCTCAGCGCTCAGGACGTGCACGAGCTCGCCGGACGGCAGCTCGCCAAAGTGTCCGCACGGCGCGCGCCCGGAGCAGTGGATGCGGTGGCGGCGTCGGACGCCCGGTTTCTGCGCCGGCGCGAGCGCTTGCTGACGCTCACCGCCACCATGCGCAACGTCGGGCGCGCATGGCCGCACATGCCGGACGACAGCAGTCTGAAGCGGTGGGCGTCTTCCGTCTCGGGTGTGGTGGACGCGCTGGGCGCCGACGCGTGCGCGCCGTCAGCGGAGTCAGCGGCGGACCTGTGTGCGCACCTCTTCGCCAATCGCGTCGGGGTGCGCATCGACGCCGAGGGCTCGCTGCGTTACCTGGCAGCCCGTGCGATCACCGATCCTGCCGTATTGGAGGGCGCATGATGTGGCGGAGCTTCCACGTCTACTACTACGACCGAGACAAGAGCGGCCTACTGCTGGATGCTGTCCGCCCTTTCTTGCAGCGGATAACGCCCGAGGTGTCCGGGGCGCACTACCTCTTGCACTGGTTGCGCGGCCCGCACGTTCGTATCAATGTGAACGCTGAGCCCGAAGCCTTCGCGGCGACCGTGCTGCCTGCACTGGACGAGGTGATCACGCCATATTTGGCCGAGCATCCGTCAACCGCAGTGATCGACGCGGCCACGCTGGAGACCCAGCACACACGCCTTGCGCAGCTCGAACATGAACCGGGCCCGGTCACTCCGTTGTACGCGGACAACTCCGTCCATGAGGCCGACCATGACCAGCGGCTGCACGTTCTCGGCAGTGTGCAGGCCGCCGAGCTGCTCGCGGATTTCTATGACTCCACCACGCCGCTCGCCTTCGAGATGCTTGACCACACCCACCGTCGTGGCAGCCCGTTGGCCGGACTGTGCTTCGACACCATGATCGCCACGGCACATGCGTTGTCCGGCGTCGGGCTGCAACGCGGTTTTGTGTCCTTCCGATCGCATGCGGAAGCCTTCCTGTCTTGGTGGCCGGAGGCCGAGGGGTTACGTCAGGCATGGGACCAGCACTACACCGCGCATGCTGGGAAGCTCGCCGAACGTGTACGTCACGTCATGCGGGCAGTTGAGTCACCGACGGAGTCGAAAGGCCTGGTGTGCCGCTGGGTGCAGCAGGCAGCTCCCTTTTTGCCGCGCGGGGCCGAGCTGATGACCGCCGGCGAGCTGTCCATGGATCCGCCCTGGGCAGGCCGGTTCTCCGAGGACGACGAGCTGATCGCCGAGATGGCACGCAAGAGCGCGTTCCACAACCATCGCCGGCCTGCTGGCGAAGTGGTTGACCAGGAATGGTTCGACCAGTACCGACTGATCCTGAATTACACGTATCTACAGTTGACCCGCTTGGGGCTGTCACCGGTGGAGCGGTTCCTGCTGTGCCACCTTGCGGCGAACACTGTTGAGGACCTGTTCGGTGTCGCGGCCACCGAGGTGCGATTGCCCGCACCCGGCGAGTTGCAGCGCGGGGCCACGAGCCTGCGGGAGTCGTCGTGAGCCATGGGGACGTGCGTCGCCTGTACCGGCTCAAAGATGGCGTGCACAGCGTGCGGACCGCTTCTGGCGAGGTGGCTTTGGCCGCCTGGCCGCACCTTCAGGAGATGGGGCGACTGACCGCCGAGCAGCGGTCGTTGTTGCAGGTCCTGTCCACTGACCGGTCGGCGGAGGAGCTCACCGAAAGCTGTCCCCGCGATCAGGCCGAGACGCTGCTCGCCATGCTGTCCTCGGGCGGCTGGCTGATCACCACCGTCGTCTGCGGGGACCGTCCGCTGTTCAGTAGCCGGCCGCTGGTACCGCATCGAAAGCCGTTGCCTCCCGCAGAGCCGCGCCGGCTGTCCCGGTTCGTCTCGGTCCGCCGGGACGGTGACGAGTTCGTGGTGGAGTCTCCGGCTGCCGGGGCGGAGGTGCGCCTGTACGACAGCCGTCTCGCAGAGCCAGTCCTGACTGCGTGTGCGGCACACCGGGAACTACCTGACGTGCCCCCGGAGGCGGTACGTCTGCTCGCCGGTGAGTTGGCCGACGCCGGCCTCCTCGCGACCGCGGCCGAGACCCACTCCCTCAGCAGGGCCCAGTGGAGCCCCCATGAACTGGCCTTTCATCACGGCAGCAGGCTGCGTGGCGACCACCGGATGGGCCAGGACTTCGGCGGATCGTACTGGGCGAAGGGGAGGTTCGACGCGCCACCGGGCAAGCACCCGCGGTGGATGGCGGCGGCCATCGAGCTGCCGCGGCCCGACCTGGACAGACTCCGTGTACAGGATCCCGCGCTGGCCGAGGTCATGGAAGCGCGGCAGTCCCTCCGTTCCTACGACGAGGACACCCCGCTGACCGTTGAGGAGTTGGGCGAGTTCCTCTTCCGCACCGCTCGGGTACGGGCAACGGGTAGCGACACCGAGGGACTCGACATCTCCAGTCGGCCGTACCCCGCAGGCGGTGCTGCCTATGAGCTGGAGGTGTACCCGCTGGTCCGCAACGTGCGTGGGCTGGACGCCGGCCTTTACCACTACGCCCCGCACGGCCACCGGCTGCACCCGATCCCGGCGTCGGCGACAGCGCTGCGCTGGCTGATGAAGGCGTCAGCAGCGGGTATGACCGGGGAAGCCACACCGCAGGTGCTGCTGGTCATCGCCACCAGGTTCGGCCGCCTGGCGTGGAAGTACCAGGCGATGGGCTACGCGTTGACGCTCAAGCATGTCGGGGTGCTGTACCAGAGCATGTACCTCGCGGCGACAGCCATGCGGCTGGCGCCCTGTGCGCTGGGGGTGGGCGATTCGGATGCCTTCGCCGAGGCAACCGGACTGGACTATTTCGAAGAGACCAGTGTCGGCGAATTCGCGCTGGGAAGTCTGCCCGTGGCGCGGAGAGAGGGCACCGGATGAGACCTCGGCTCAAGGACGACACCTATTTCACGCGGGTGAACGAGGGCTTGGTTTGGCTGACTCCCGCCGGTTTGCTGACCGTGAAGGAACCGTCCGTCGCCGCCATGGTGGAGAGACTTGCGCCACGGCTCAACGGATGCCAGACGGTGGACGAGCTCACGGCGCGCCTACCTGAGCGGGGCCGTCGCCTGGTTGTCGAGCTGCTGGACGCGCTTGTCCGTCAGGGGCTGGTGGAGGATGTCCGGCCGGGCCGGACGCCCACCACGGGTGCGGACCCGGACGCAGGCTTCGTACAGCAGGTCATGGGTGACCCCGACCCTGCCGTCCACCGCTACCGCAACGGCAGGGCGCTGGTGATCGGGCCCGATCGGCTCCTTGCTCATTGTGTCGGGGCTCTGTCCGCAAGTGGTGTGACGAGAGTGGAGACGGTCCTCGACGAGGGCGGTGCGATGCCCGACGGTGCCCTGCACGCGATTGTTCACGAGGGCATCGACTTCGCGCTGCACCTCTTCGACTCAACGGGCCTGTCGCACGCTTCCGCCCTCGCCGGTGTCTGCGCCGACCGTGACATACCGCTGGTTCAAGGGCTTGTCTCGGAGTCGGAGGTGCTGGTCGGGCCTTGTGCGATGGTCGACTGGACGTCTGTGTGGCTGCGGCTGCGTGCCGAGGACAGGAAGCCGTTCAAGACGGAACCGGGACCACCATCGGGTGCTGCCGGGCGCATCCTGGCGAACCACATGGTGTTCCAGTTGTTCCGGTGGGTCACGGGTGCTGCCGGATCCGAGGATCAGAGGCTCTGTTCCTTCGCCACGCGGACGCTGGAAACCCGTCGCCATGATGTGCTGCCGCACTTTAGCGTCAGAAAGGCGCGGCCTCAGTCCCGGGCGGATTTCGTCCGCACAGTCCGCGAGCTGCGGCGGGGGAGGGGATGCACGGAGGCCCAGTTCTCCACGCGCGCAGTGCAGGCGATCGATGCGCGTTTCGGGCCCATCCGAGACCTGGCGGAGGACGAACTGCCGCAGCTGCCGCTCCGCCAGGCGCGCGCGCTCATTGCGGTGCCCTCCTGGGCCGATGGCCCGTTGGTGGTGACCGCCTCTGGGCCGGACTTCGCCACCGCGCGGCACCGCACGGCGCTGAAGGCCATCGGAGCGTACGGTGCCGTGACAGTCGATCCTCGGTGCTTGCACGTGCACAGCCGGAGTGGTGTTCGCCTTCCTGATGACCCCGATGACGTGATCCGTCTGATCCGGGCGGGGGAGGCAGATGCCCGACTGTGGGGAATCCGTCTCGAAGACGCACAACCCTGCCTGGTCGATGCGCGCGAGGCGTTCCCCGTTCTGTCCGAGGGCAGCATGCTGCCGACGGGACTCGGCTACGGCCTCGACTGGACGACCATGACGAGTGTCGCCGTCCTTGCGCAATGTCGCGCCACCGTGCTCGCGGGCCCAAGGGAGGTGAGCGGGCCACGGGTCGGGCAGGACGTGATCGACGCGGACCCGGTGAGCAAGCGCTACCGCAGGCTGCTCACCGCACTCGGCCACGACGTTCGGCTCATCGACCTCAGCGGGCGGGCAGGCGTGCCGACGGTGGCCGTCATGGCGAACGGCGCTGCCGTCCAGGTGAAGTGCAGACTCCGTCTGGTCGAGGCCGTCCGGGCTTCCCTGGAGGCCGTGCTCGTGGCAGCGCAGTCGGGCCGACCGCTTTCCTGCCTCGGCCGCAAGGTGCGGGAGAGCACGACTCAGTGGTCACCGCCGCAGGACGCCTCCTTGGACGATGCCGTCAGCGCACTGCGGCAGACCGGGCGGACGCCCGTGCTGGTTCCGCTGAACCATGATCCGGCGATGAACCGGATCACGCCCTATGCGGGGAACGTGGTGCTGATCAATGAGTAATGCGCGTCCGCTCGTCAGCGTCCTGGGTGAAGGTCGGCTACGCGATGCCGTCGCGACGCAACTGGCCGCTGATCCCCGGATCAGCTGCGTGCCGCCCGACGGTTCGACGGAGGACTCGGCTGCCGTGGTCGTCGTCGCGGACGCATGGCTGGAGGATGCTGTGGCGCTGGGCCCGAAAGGCGCGGCAGCAGTCCTGCCGGTGTCGACGGAGCTGGGGCACGTGGTCATCGGTCCGCTGACCAGGCTGGGAAGGGCGGGCTGCTGGATGTGCGCCCGGCTGCGCCGCAGCCGTAACCATCCAGAACGCGAACTGGCGGTCAGGCGGAACCAGCAGGCCCTGGCGAGCCGGCCCTCGTCCTGGCTGACCAGCTTCGCCGCCGATACAGTGGCCGCGCTGGTACATGACGAGATCACGGCCCTCGTGGAAGGGGGCGGACCACGTACGGCATCGTCTTTCCTCCGGGTGTCGTTGGCAGATCTCACCGTCCGGACGCACCATGTGCTGCCCGATCCGCTGTGCCAGGTGTGTGGGGAACTGCCGGAGGACACCGCGGAGGCCGCTGTGCTGTCGCTGACGCGGAGGCTCAAACCTGCGCCCGGCGCCTACCGCACGCGGGCCGTCGTCGACGCCCGGGAGAGCCTTCTGCGCACCTACATGGACCCCGAGGCGGGGCTGGTCAGCGAGGTGCAGACGGGCGACGAGGGGGGGCTGCCGGTCGCCAAGGCTCCGCTGGCGATGCGTGGCGCATCGGGTACCGAGGCGGGTTGGGGACGGAGTGACAGTTACCGCGTGAGCACGGTGACCGCCGTGCTGGAGGCGGTCGAACGGTGGGGCGGCTTGCAGGCGGGCGGCAAACGCACGGCAGTGCGCGCTGCCTATCGAGAGGTTCGCGAACTTGCCGTCGACCCGGTCTCGCTGGGTCTGTACGACGACGAGCGTTACTCCGGTCCGGATTTCCCGTTCACACCGTTCCATGACGCCCTCGAGCTGCGTTGGGTATGGGCATACTCCTTTCGCCGTCGGCGTTCGGTGCTGGTGCCTGAGACCTACGCGTATTACGGTGCGCACGTCCTGGAGCCGGATGAGCCGCGACTCGCGTACGAGATATCGAATGGCTGCGCGCTGGGGAGCTGCATCGAGGAGGCGATTCTCTACGGTCTCCTTGAGGTCGCCGAACGGGATGCCTTCCTCATGGCGTGGTACGGGCAGCGGCCGCTGCCCGTGATCGATCTGGCCTCTGCCCGCGATCCTCGGCTGCGGTTGCTCGCGGCGCACCTTGAGGAGGAGAACGACCGGACGATCACAGTCCTGGACACCACGGTTGAGCAGAACATCCCGTGCGTGTGGGCCATCGCCGTCGGCCGGCCCGATGACACGGTGCGGGCGAGGGCGGTGTGCGCAGGGGGCTCGCACATCGACCCGGAGCGGGCGGTGCTGAACGCGCTGTGCGAACTCGGTCCGATCCTCGCGAGCGTGGACCGCTCCTATGAACAGCGCCGGGAGCACGTCTCCGCGATGACCAAGGACTCGCAACTGGTCCGGACGATGGGCGACCACTCGCTGCTGTACGCCGATCCGGAGGTCTTTCCCCGGTTGGCGTTCCTGTTCGCCTCGCAGGAGCGCCGATCCTTGCGGGAGATGGCGGCGAACAGCATCCCCGTCTCTCTTGACGATCTCACCCAGGACGTCAATCAGGTCATCGGGCGCTACCTGGAGACCGGCTTGGACGTGCTGGTCGTTGACCAGACGACGCCGGAGCACCGCCGCGCAGCTCTTGCCTGCGTCAAGGTGATGGTGCCGGGCACGATACCCATGACGTTCGGCCACGGAATGCGCAGAGTGCACGGCCTGCCGCGGCTCTTCGACATACCGCGTCTGCTAGGCGACCGGAACCCGCCCATGACCATCGAGGATCTCAACCCCCACCCGCACCCGTTTCCCTGAGGACCGACGACGCCGATGGCCAGCACTGAAGAACCAGCAAGCCCGACCCCGCCTTCGTACCCTTTCCGCCAGGCCAGGGGAGTGGGCATCGACCCGGAGTTCGCGCGCTTGCGGCACGATGCGCCGCTCGCCCGTGTCACCATGCCCTACGGCGGCCAGGCGTGGCTGGTGACGCGGTACGAGGACGTGCGTACAGTCCTCGGCGACCGCAGATTCAGTCGGGCGGCCACGCTCGGGCGGGACGTACCGCGGCTGGTCCCGCTCGTCCAGCAGGTGTCGAGCATTCTGACGCTTGACCCACCGGACCACACCCGTCACCGCAGGCTCGTTTCGCGTGCATTCACCCCTCGCCGTATGGAGGAGCTACGTCCAAAGGTGGAGCAGTTCGTCGATGAGCTCATCGACGAACTGGTCGGACACGGGCAGCCCGCTGACATGGTGGCTCACGTCACCCGACCGCTTCCTGTCATGGTGATCTGCGAGTTGCTGGGCGTTCCCTTTGGCGAGCGGCACCTCTTTTACACATGGTCAGAAGCGATGCGGTCCACCGGCGCCGATGCGGTCGCCAAGATGAAGCAGGCAGGACAGCTCCCCTGGGACTACCTGGCCGACAGGATCTCCGTCGAACGGGAGAATCCGTCCGACAACTTGCTCGGAACGCTGGTGCGAGCGCGTGATGAAGAGGAGCGGCTCAGCGAGCAGGAACTGGTGAGCTTCGCGGTAACTCTCCTGTTGGCCGGCCACGAGACGACCACCGACGAGCTCGGCAATTTCCTTTACACGCTCCTCGTGAACCCTGCACACCTTGAGCAACTGCGCGCTCAGCCCGACATGTTGGAGTCGGCCATCGAAGAGTTGCTGCGCTTCGTGCCGATCGGAACCCTCTCCGGCTTCACCCGGATCGCCACTGAGGACGTCCGTCTGAGCGGTGGACTGGTACGAGCCGGCGACTCGGTCGTGGTGCAGGCGGATTCGGCCAACCGCGACGAATCAGTCTTCGCGGACCCTGACGAGCTGGACTTCCAGCGGGAGCCCAATCGGCACCTGGCCTTCGGCCACGGGCCGCATCACTGCCTGGGAGCGCAGCTCGCCAGGATCGAACTACGGGCCGCGATAGGCACCTTGCTGGCCCGCCTGCCCGCCCTCGCGTTGGCGGTGTCGGCGCACGAAGTGTCCTGGAAGCTCGGGCGATCGGCGCTCGGGCCGCAGGCACTGCCCGTCAGGTGGTAAAGCGAGGCCGCCAGTGGAAGCCTGGTCAGGCCAAGGCCTGCACGACCTGCCGGACGTTGTCCACGAACTGACGGGCCAGCATTCGGGCATCGTCGTCCGGTATGGCGTCGCGCCGGTAACGCAACACACCGCCGACGGCAGGGTGCGGCCACAACTCCACGGTCAACTCAGGCACGGCATTGGCGGCCGGGCTACGGATGAGCTCGGCCTCAGCGTCCCCCCACCGCATGGAGGCCGGGGGGATCTCCTCCTGCAGCAGATACGCCTGCAATAGCGGGTGCCTCCGGTGGCCGTCAGGAAGCTTGGGCATGATCGCATTCATCGGTACCAGCGGCGGCTTCATCGCGGCACGCAGTTCCTCAGCGGCGGTAAGCGCCAGCACCTGCGGTGTGTCAGCTTCGGTCGGCAGCCGCAACGGCAACAGGCCGGCCATGCAGCCGACCAGGGTGGCCTCCTGCTCCGTGTACCGGCCACTCACGGGTATGGCGACAGCCGGGTCGGGCGCTCCCGTGTACGCGCGCAGGAGCATCACGTAGGCGGCATAGAACACCGACATGGCAGTCCCCTGCACAGCGGCAGCTGCGGCACCCACCTCGGCGATCAGCTCTTGGTCGACGGCCAGCGGCAACTCGTCTGCCGGACCGCTCCAAGGCCTTCGGTCGTTCAGCGGAAAGGTCAGCTCGGGGGCGTCAGCCATGCGCTTGCGCCGGGACCACACAGCGAACGGGAACTGCTTCCGGTACTGCTCACGCTGGGCAGCGATGACACGGAAGTACGACGGTGGTTGATCGGCCTGCGGGGTGATGCCGCGGAGCAGCGCCTGGTAGGCATCGGCGAGTTCCTCGCTGAACAGACGGGCGGACCAACCGTCGAAGAAGATGTGGTGGACGCTGATGGCGAGCACCGCCTCGTGCGGACCGGCCGGGAAGAGCGCGGCCCTGATCGGACTGCCGGCCGCCAGATCGAAGGGGCGCATCGCCCACGCGGTTGCCGCCCGCTCCGCCTCTGCCAGGGTCGACACCGCCGGCTGACGCTTCAACACCCCTGTGGTCTCACCGGCAGGCAGGACACGGACCTGTGGATGTTCCAGGTCAGAGCTGAAACGTACCCGTAGCACCTCATGACGGGCCACCAGGTGGTCCAGGGCTTCTGAGAGTACTGCCGCATCGAGAGTGCCTCGCAGCCGGTAGATCACCGGAACCACGGCCTCGTCGAGACGGGCGCCGTTGCGCAGTGCCGTCCAGAAGCTGCCGAAGACGAAAGGGAGTTCATGCGGCGTGTATCCCGTCTCGGGACCGGGATCCACGCGCCCCGTGTCAGTGCCGCTCGGAGAGGCGGGTGCCCGGCCGAGCAGCTCCGCGATCCGCTGCGGCGAGCGCGTGCGGAAGATATCGGAAACCTCGATGGTGCGTGAAAATCTGCTGCTCAACCGCGTGGCCAGGCGCATGGCCGTCAAGGAGGTGGCGCCGCGGTCGAACAGGTCGTCCCCGGGGGCGACCGGGTACCCCAGCAGCTCTGAAGCGACCGAACGGATGGCTTCGATGTCGTGGTCTTCGTTTGCCGCACTGTCGTCGGCAGCCGGTGCCGGCAGGAGCGCGGCAAGGGCCCGCTCGTCGGCCTTGCCGTTCGCGGTGAGAGGAAGTTCGTCGACGGCGCGCAGGACGTCGGGCACGAAGCCGGCCGGCAATGTCCTGGTGATCGCGGCCCGCACCTGCTGGGGGTCCACGCCCCCGTGCGGGGTGAGGTAGAACGCCGCCAGACGGGTCTTGTTCGGGGCATCGAGCGGCAGCGCCAGTGCGACGGCTCGGGTGATGCCGGGCACGGACTCAATGAGGCGTTCGATCTCCTCCGGCTCGATACGCAACCCCCGTACCTTGAGCTGACGGTCCTTGCGACCGGCAAACACCAGTTGCCCCCGGTCGTTGATCCGTGCCAGATCACCGGTCAGATAGGCCCGGACCGCACCGTCAGCCTGGAGCTCGATGAACCGCTGGTTCGCCTCGGCGCCGGTTCCGAGATACCCAAGTGATACTCCGTCCCCGCTGAGCGCGATCTCACCCACGTGCCCCGTGGGCACGACAGCGCGCTGCTCGTCGAGGAGGTGCACGGACGTGTTGGTCACCGGAGTGCCGATGGGCACGTCATCGGCTAACTCATCAGTCCGGGCGACCCACAGCGTACTGTTGATGGTGTTCTCCACCGGACCGTAGGCATTCACCAGCTGAAGCCCTGGATGCTGTCGCAGGCATCGTGCGACGTGGCCGCCCGGCAGCCGTTCGCCGCCGACGAGGACGAGGCGCAGTCCGGCGAGTGAACCCGGGTCGTCATCGACGAGCATGCCGAAAAGGGGAGTGGCGATCGCCAGCATGGTGAGCCCGTCTCGGACCAGTTCGCGTAACCGCTGCCCCGTCAGGTATCGATCATCGAAGAGCACACAGGTGCCGCCGTTGATGAGACTCACCCATAGTTCGAGAGCGAAGATGTCCCAGGCCATCGAGGAAAGTTGCAGCGTGGTCAGTGGCGCGTCGTGCAGGCGTCTGATGTCGATGGCTGTGCGTGCGACGCCCCGGTGCGGCGCAAGCACAGCTTTGGGCATGCCGGTGCTGCCGGACGTGAGGAAAACACAGAAGGGATCTGTGCCGCTCGTGGGCGGCGCGGGCCTGGCCGCTGGGACAGGGCGATCGGGGTGGAGCGCGAGCACCTCCTCAACGGTCAGAGTGGTGGCGGTGCCGACCGGCTCTCCGGGCACCGACGCCACACACACCGTGGCGCCGGTTTGCTCGACGAGTTGTCGGCAGCGGCCGACCGGCCAGTCAACAGGCGCGCACGCATAGACCGCGCCCACCTTCAGCAGCCCCAACAAGACGGTCATCGTCTCGGGAGTGCGCTCAGCCCGGACCACCACCACGTCACCGGCGACCACTCCCTGGCCGGTCAGGACCGCAGCCGCCCGGTCCGCCGCCGCTACCAGTGCGTGGTAGGTCACTGAGGTGTCTCGCCACCGAAGTGCGACGGCTTCCGGGTTGGCGATGGCTGCACGGTCCACGAGGGCATCGATGCGCTCTCCCTCGGAGTAGGGAATGCGGGGGCCGTGCAATACCGACATCGGCAGTTTGGCTGTTGCCACCTGGCGCCTCCGTTTGTGTCCAGGGCACGGGCGCAGGTGTTGCGCAGCCGCCACAGCTTGCACACTATCTCTGGGTCGGTGACCACTTGTGCGATTTCGGAGTTTCCGCCTCCCCCTGCCTCGATCAATGCCTGCGCAATTTCCTGGCCAGGTGGGAGGCGCCGAGGAGCAGCACGGCCGTCAACGCCAAGGAGACCAGCACCATGCACGCAAGGGCCTCGACGCCGGCCCCATGGGCAAGGACGGCTTCCAGCGCGAAACTCAGGGTGGTCACCGAGATCAGCAGCGGTGCTGCGTACCAGAACAGGAAGACGAAGAAGCTGAGGTCCCCGAAGGGAGTAGGGATGCCGATGAACAGCAGCTCGGACCGGACCGGCCCGCGGACCGCCGCCACGATAGAGGCCGCGGCAAACGGCAGAGCGCACACCGGCATCACCAGGAGCGCCCAGGCAGCTCCCTTCAGTGCGAAGGGTATGGCCGCCAGGCAAGCCAATACCGCGCCGAGCCCTGCCGGGACGATCGCGTGATGGAGCATCAAGGTCGCGAAGCGGAAGGGAGACCATGATGAGCGCCGGAGATCGTCCGCCTCCCATCGCGCCGACTCGGCCAGCTGACCAACCGCCAGGTACCCGAAGAACAAGGCCATGACCACAGCGGCGACCCTGCTTCGGCCGTCGAGAGATGCGGCCATCCCCGACATCCCTGCGCCGGCCGCGGTCCAGAGAGCCGCGCTGCCGACACGGCCCGGTGCGCGCAACAACGCCACGGCGTCGCGCCACACCACCACGAGGTACTTGCTGCGAGGCATGGGCAGCCGACGCCGTGACTCACGCCCGTCCCGTCCGAGCGCCTCGCTCACTGCCAACTTCGCGGCGCGCAGTTCCACCGACCACATCACCGATGCGACCGTGGTGGCCGTCGCCGCGCGAGCACGCAACTGCGTTGTGGGGACGGTCGCGGAAACCGTATGCGCGTACCGCGTCGCCGCGGCGGTGAGGACCACGAGCAGCGCAACAGCGGCGGGCCATGTGTGCGCCGAGCCACCCGCCGCATGGACGACCGGTTGCGCGGCCCAGCCCCAGGGCCCGGACCACAGCTCGACCTGCTCCAGCACGGGAAGCCGGTGCCCAGCAGCCGCCCACCCCGTCTGAGCGACGAGCATCACCAGCAGCAGCACGGCGTACGGCGTCCATGCCCTGACTCGGATTCCCAGGCTGGTCCGTCGTTCGACCTGGAGGGCGAGCACGACCGCCAGGAGCGGGAGACACAGCCCGGCGGGCAGACAGCTCGCAAGCCCGGTCCCCAGCGAGGAGAGTCCGGTCAGGTGCAGCAGAATCCCCCCGGCGACCGCGCACAGCACCCCGGCGACGACAGCGAGTCCAGCAGTGAGGCGGAAGTAGGGGCGTAGCACGCGGGCCCGGTCGACCGGCTGGCTGAGAAGCCACGCCGCGTCCGGTCCCGGCACGATCACCGGCCCGCGCCACAGCGCGTCGCGCGCGGCGAGCACCACCAAACTGAGAGCCAGCAGCACCAGACCGGCGGGAAGCGTACGGCGGATCGCTTCCAAGGCGTCCCCGTGGGCGGCCGCGTGTTCCAGGCGCTTGGCGAAGCGGTAGACGAAGGTCGTGCCGTAGCCGCCGGCGAGCAGGACGAGCGAGTAACCGATGACTCCGAGATCACGATTCCGTCTGCTGCGGTGACTGCGGCGCTTGTCGCGCAGCCAGCGCAACGTCTCGGAAGTGCGGTCGTACTCCGGTGTCCAGGCTGTCTCGTCGCTCACTGGTGGCCACCCAACTGCTTGAACACACGGGCAGGGGCGCCAGAGGCCACGACCTTGCCGTCCTCCAGAGCGACCACCCGGTCGGCCACCGCTCGAACGAGATCCGCCTGGTGGGTGGCGAGCAGAACCGCTACGCCATCCGCTTTCTCGCCGATCAGCAGTTCGCTCAGGCGCCTCCGGGAGTCCGGGTCCAGGCGCTGCTCCGGCTCATCGAGTACGAGAAGATCGCGGGGGCGGACCAGGGCAGCAGCAAGCAGGAATGCCTGCATCTGTCCCGATGACAGGGCGGCGGGGAGATGGTGCGCATGGCCCTCAAGGCGGCGGTCGGTCAGGACTTGATCGATCCACCCGTCCGCGTCAGCCACGTCGTGGGCCACAGTGATGAGCTTGAGATGGTCGTGCACGCTCAGATCGGGATAGAAGGCGACGCTGTCGCCGACTACGGCGACCCTGGCGCGTACCCCGGGGTCGTCCTCGTCGATGACCCTGCCGTCGAACAACGCTGTGCCGGTGGTCGGTTTGTCCCGGCCGCTGGCGATGCGCAGCAATGTGGATTTTCCCGAGCCGTTGTGTCCGAAGAGGGCGGTGCAGGTACCGGCCGGCACCTTCAGGTCCAGGGGGTGCAGGGCCTGGCGATCACCATAGGTGCGGCTGATCCCGCGAAGCTGCAATAAGGCGGGGACGGAATCTCCGCCGGCTTTGCTTGTCTTGCTGGGCATCGTGCCTCCGATATGAGGAAAGATCCGATATCGCGAGCCTAGCGGCCAAGCCGGTGACCACACTTGCCGCGCCGACCGTCCGGCGGCAAGGTTGACCGATGTTCGCTGCCGCCCACCGTCGGGCGGGCGGTCAGCGGCAGAGGGCCTAGTCAACTCCTACGGAATCCTTGGAACCTGCGGTAGGTGCCGGGCCCAGCATTTCCACGGTCCGTACCCAGCGTCTGGCGGACGGCATCAGCACGGCCGAGATCTCCAAGCTCGGTGACCAGCACTACCGCGCCAAGATCGTCGCCCGCGGTTCGGTCCTGGCCACGCTGGAGACGAAGGGGCACGACGACGGGCTCGACGCCAACGGCAGCTACATCGTGCTCAGCAGCGGCGGCGTGATCAGCGCCCATGCGTAAACGGCCGCCCCGGCTGCGCGGTGGAGCGGCCTCCGGCGGCTCCACCGCCGACCGGCATACAGGGGCGTCTGCCTGCGGGCCGGCGTCGGCGCCGATTTCCCGATGCGGACCTTCGGGGAGCCCACATGTGCACATCCGATGCCGCGCGCCTGCCCCACGGCTGGTGGCACAGACACTTAAATATCGGAGCGTGACTACAAAGCCGCAGCGCTTCACGATCTTGTTGGTCCCCGAACATGTTGAGGACAGAGGCGGTGCCTCCGAGGAGGACTCAGCCGTCCGATCGGCGGTCGTCGAGGCCACCGGCGAGACGGGCGCCTCTGGCTACCCCCGCTACGCCGGTCACGGGATCGTGGCCGATATCGACCCCAGCACCCGTACGGTCGAGGCGCTACTCGTCGATGGCGCAGAGCTGGACTATGGGCTGACCGCCAAGGTGACGTCCTGATCGTGGTGGCGTTGCCCAACGGTGATCGGCCGATGGTGCGGGCTGTCGGTTGGGGCCCGGCCGGGTGTCACGGCAGCCCATGACCGTGTCTTCACGGGTCGGGCCACAGGGCGTACCAGAGGGTGCGGTCGGCATCGGGTCTTGCTGATCCTGTGTGGACCGCATCGCCGATTCACCCAGCGCGTCGCCGAGGTCGGCATCGAAGTTCGCCGAGGCCGAGCGCATTCGTCGTACGACACGCCACCCCGCCCGGCTACTCCGGAGGTTCACACAGTCGCACCGCGAGGGCGGCGATGTCGTCGTCCAGGCGTCCTCTGCTGTAGCGGAGCAGGTCGCGGTGAAGGGCCGTGAGCAGCTCGTGGGGCGGCGTCGGGGGCTGTTGCCGCATCCACGCCGCCAGGGGGAAGAAGCCGCCGTCGCGCGCGCGGGCCTCGGCGATCCCGTCGGTATAGAGCAGCAGCAGGTCGCCGGGGGCGAAGTCGAAGGTGTCGATGGTGTAGTGATCGCCGATCAGCTCCGCGAGGTTGAGCAGCGGCGAGGGGGTGGTGGGTTCGAGGGCACGGAGTTCCCCGCGGTTCAGAAGCAGTGGTGGCGGGTGCCCGCAGTTGAGGATCTCGATACGGCTGTCCCCGTGCGGGATCTCGACAAGAAGGGCGGTGGCGAACCGCTCCATCGGCCCCTCGGGGGGAAAGGCGGCGTTGTAACGGGTGCTGCTGGCGTCCAGCCGGCGCGCGACGCTGACCATGTCGGCCTCGTCGTAGGCCGCCTCCCGGAAGGAATTGACGATCGCCGCGGCCGCCCCCACCGCCGGCAGGCCCTTGCCCCGCACATCACCGATGAGCAGTCTGACTCCGTAGCGCGTGTCGACCACCTCGTAGAAGTCCCCGCCGATACGGGCCTCCGCCGCGGCCGCGAGATACAGCGACTCGATCTCGACGCTCCCGAAGCGGCGCGGCATCGGACTCAGCACCACCTGCTGCGCCGCGTCGGCGACGAGCCGCAGCTGAAAGAGGGTCCGCTCCCGCTGGAGCCGGACATGACTTCCGTACGCGGCCGCCACGGTGACCGCGATGATCCCCGCAGCCGTCCACCATGTGCCCAGACCGGGGAACACGAGGCTGAGCCCGATCATCAGAATGAGGCAGACCGTCCCCAGCAGGACGGTGGGGAGCACGGGCCACATCGCGGCGGCGAGGGCCGGCGCCGCGGGCAGGAGGCGGCTGAAGGCCACTTCCGGGGGAGTGGCGTAGGCCAGGCCGGCGATGACGACGGTCAGGATCACCGGCGACAGCCGCACCAGCCATCGGCCGTGGCGACGACGGAGCCGCGGCCGTCCAGACTCGATCACACTTCACAGAGTATCTACGCAAAGGGAACATAGCGCTCTGACGGCTCCGAGTCGGCCGCCTGTCGGGTGTCCCGGCCCTGTGGTGCGGCGGCCCTGTGGTGTGACGGCCGGTGCTGCGAGCGCACGCTGCCCGCCGCTGTCACGCCTCCCGTCGCTCTCGCGGCGTGATCGGGAATCGACGACACAAAACTCTAATCGAATGTGTGAGCGAATTCATACTCACCTGTCGGCCGGGCCGCCACCAGCCCCACCCGAGAGCGTCAGCCGGTGCAGCGCCTCCCGGGGAACGGCCGTGTCCGCCTCCGGGTGAAGAGCCGCGAGCTGCTCCAGGGCCTGCCGCGCCTGCCCCGGCCGGGCCTCCGCGGCGAACTCCAGGATCCGCAGCGGCACCCTCTCGCCCCCCCGCGAGCAGGCCGGGGCCGCGCGCCCGCCGCAGTGGCATCGCCTCCAGGCACCCGCGGTGCCGCTGGGCGAACTCCTCCACCGCCGGACGTAGCCCTCCCGTGGGCCCGAGCCGCTCCCGCCCCGTTGAGTTCAACATCTCGGTCTGGCCAGCCTGTTCAGGTGTTACCCGCGCGTAGGATCGGCAGCTGCGTGCGTGAGAATAGGGATATCCGATGAGGGGTCAGCAGGCTTTCAGCCTTGCCCCTCTGCCTTTTCATGCAATGAGGAGTTCTGTTGAACCGCACCTACACCGCCCGCATCCGACGTGTCGCGCTCTCCGCGGCTGCCGGCGCAGTGCTCGCGGCGACTGTCACCGCATGCGGTTCGGCCGACGGCGGCGGGTCGGCCTCGGGCGGCGACGCCGCGGCGTCCGCCAAGGCAACCGCGGAGTCGTCGAGTGGTGCGTCCCAGGAGAGTTCTGACAGCGGCAAGGCGGCCGGTTCGTCGTCGGAGGGGGGCACGTCGGGGAAGGACGGTGCGTCCTCGTCGGGTGCCGAGTCGGCCCCGGGCGGTGGCAAGAAGGGTTACGGGCAGGCCTGTGGGGCCAACGACTTGAAGTTCTCGGCGCGTTCCGAGACTCAGGCCGGCGGCTACATCCTGCTGTCCGCCCGTGCCAAGCCCGGCATCACCTGCACGATTCCCAGCGGGCTGCCCTCGGTCTCCTTCGGCTCGAAGGGCATCGAGGCGAGCAGCGCCGAGCAGTCGGTCGGCCCGGCGATCAAGCTCAGCGGCTCCACGACCGCCTACGCCGGGATCAACCCCAAGACCACCAACGGCGACAACGGCGTCGAGTTCACGTTCCTCATCGCGGCCATCGGCACGTCCGACTCTGACCCCGCGAGCGTCTCCACCGGCGCCGTCACCGTCGACAAGCCCATCGTCACCAACTGGCACACCGACCCCGCCGACGCCGTCCCCGGCGACGGCACGGACAACTGAGGTCTTCTTCGACGGACGCGAGCGGCGCGCACAAGCAGACCCTCACGGCAGTGCGGCCCCGACCTGGTCCTCCCGGTCGGGGCCGCACTGTTGTGTCCGAGCCTGCGGGCGAGGCGGCGGCGAGGAGTTCGCCGGCGGTGGTGACGACTGCCGCGATGTCGGCGCCGTGGACGGTGAAGCAGGTCTCGCCGAAGCGTTGGAGGTCCTGGGACCCGACCCGGTTGGCTTCGCGGTATTGCTTGCACTGGATGACGAGACGGAGTCCGTCGGGCGTCACAGCGAGAACATCGGCCCCGAGGTCATTGGCGCCCCGACGACACGGACCGCCAGGCAGCCATCACGTTCACACAGGACCGCCAACCGAGTGGCACGGGTCCGACCACATCGACTGCGATGACCTGGCAGCCCCGCCCGGCACACGCCCCGCCCGGCACACGCCCCCCATGTGCACCGGCGCCGGGGGCCGTCCGAACCGGGGAACGCGACGCGTTGACTCTCCAGTTACTGGAGATCTCGCGCCGGTCCACTCCTGAGGAGACCCTTCTCGTGCATGAGCTGACCCGCCTCACCTCCGATGAGCGACGTCGCCTGGTGACGGACTTCATCACCAGTCTCACCGCCACCACACAGGTGGCCGCCACCGCGGCCGCTGCTCTGCGCACAGCTGTCCCCGACCCTCCGGAGGACCCTTCCGACGCACAGCTCGCCGCCTGGGTGGAGCTCGCCGAACTCATGGGCGACACCGGCTTCCGAGCGCGCGTGGTGCACGCGACGCTGCCACCCTCCGACGAAGACGCCCTGCCGGGCGTCGCTCCCCACACAGCGGCGGACCTTGTCCGCTTCGCCCGCCAGACGGTCACCCCCGCCATCGAGGCGCAAACCGATCCGCACAGCGAACAAGCCGCAGCAGTCGTCGAAACCGTCGTGTCACGCTTCGCCACCGCTCTGGCGCGTCCCGCCGACCCCGAACTCCGGGCATGGATGGCCCAGCAGTTCGAGCAGGGACACGATCCGCTCGTCGAGCGTTACTGGCGCCTGGTCTGGACCGTCAACGACTGGCACGTGCTCCCCGGCCACCTGCCCTTCCAGCCCTGGCTGGTCACAGCCCTGCACGGCCGGCGAGCCGACGAGCAGGCCATCCACTGACCCGGACTCCAGGAACGGCGGGCCGTCACACCCTCACTGTTCCGGTGTGGCTCGCTCTGAGTGGCCTTGGGCGCCCTCATGCTCCATAGACGCCTCGCGTACGACGACGACCGTGGCCGGTGCGGTGACGCCGCGGAAACACGCCATCACAGGTCTGCCCGCACCGTCGCGATTTCGCGGTCGACGGCGATTCGGCCGGTCCGGCCGTCTTCTTACCGCCCGGCCGGCCTCACCATCGGGGCCTCTTCGTCCCACAGCCCATCGGGTGTCGAATGCCGGTGCGAAGCGGGCTGACCGCATGGTGTCCGGGCAGTGCGCACAACCGACGGGAGGCATCACCCTGTCGGCCGGTGTGGCGGGTTCCCACTCCGTGGCTGGATCGGGGAGCTGCGGCTCTGCCCCCGCATTCGTAACGTTCGGGCTCTGTCGCCGCTGGGCCGGACACGAGCGGTCGCGCCGTCATCCCTACCACCGACCACGCCCGCACTTTCGCAAGGCCAGGAGCCCCGTTGACTGTTCTCCACTTCGACCTTCGCCGTGCCCGCGCCACTGACGACCTACAGGTGGACGTGCACGGATCTGCGTACGCGCTACGTCCACACACCGACGAGACCCTGGCCGCAGCGAGCCGGGAGCACCCCGTGCTCGCGGCACTGCACACGGCCCCACAGGGCTTACCGGCGGCGCCGGCCGCTGAGTTCACGCACTACGCCGAGGTGGAGGACGCGGACCTCGACACCGGTGCCGTGCGGTGGTTACGCGTGGTGCGGCCCGCTCCGGAGGGCGTGCATCTGCCCGAGGTGGTCATGATGGCGCTGTACCTCGCGCCACAGCGGCTGCGTGCCACCCTGCTCGCCCGCCGGAACCGCGAAGGCCGGGAGATCGCGCGCAGCGGCAAGCTGGCCAGGTTCGGTGTGGGCCCGTGCACGGGGGAGGCGGCGCTCGAACTACGCCTGCACGCCGAGACGTTGATCACGGACCATGACACGGCTGTCGGGCTCATCGCGCATCATCCCGATCTGGCGACCACCGACCCGCACACGGCGCAGATCCTTCGGGACGACCACATCGCCCCGGACGAAGAGATGGACCCCGACCAGTACAACGCGGTGGCGGAACTCGCGAGCCTCATCAGTGAACTGGGGCAGGACTGGTCCCGCCGCGTCCCCTGCCAGGATTCCGGCGGCACCCCGCTGACCGCCGGGTACGCGGTGGACGGCATCCAGGCCGGCGACCAGCTGTACACCTTCGACCTGCACGACCGGGTCGTCGACAAGAGCCGTCCCGTGATCGCGGGTGCGCGGCGTACGTCCTCCGATGACGCATGGCTGCGGGGCAAGACCTGGCGCAGCCGCCCCGGCACGTCCGTGCTCGTCACCGACGGACCAGCGGCGCTCGGCGCGTCCGCACCCCGGACTCCCTCCTACCGATGGACCGTGGACGAGCCCACCTCCCATCACGGCGTGAACGTGGGAGCCCCCGGCGTGGACGACGCCGGCACCTTCAGCATCGACGCCTCCAACTCCTATCTGCGCACCCTCTACCTGGGTTACGAACTCTTCGACGAGTCGGGGACGTCGCTCGGCTCCGTCACCAAGTGGGGCTCGGTCTCGGCGGTGGACACGATCCTCGGCATCCCCGTTCCCGCGGAGCCGAAGCAGGTGTCGTTCGCGTTGGGGAAGGCTGCCTCGGTGAAGCTGTACTTCGGCAGCCTGGGCACCTCGGACTGGAACGCGGACGTCAGCACCCAAGGAGCTCTGCTCACGGCGCTGTGGGAGTACGGCGTGCCACTGGTCTGCCTGGCCGCGGGGAAGGCCCTCACCAGCACCAAGCTCTTCAACCGGATCATCAACGACCGCGACCTGGTCGCTGCGGCGCTCGGCGTCGGCATTCCGCTCGCCGGGGGGACGATCGCGGTAGGCACCGCACTCACCCGTTCCTCCAAGTTCCTCACCGCGGCGGCCAACTTCGTCCTCGGCATCGTGGTGCAGAAGGGCCTGGAGAAGCTGGGGGAGTGGCTGGTCGAGCAGGTCGGCGAGGGCGCGCTCGCGAACGCCTTCGGGCCGGTGGGATGGGCGCTGAAGCTGGTGGCCGCCGGTCTGGACTTCGAGCAGATCGCGATCACGACGGGCGAGGTGCTGTCTTCCCCCGCCTGCGTCACGGTCAAGGCCAGCCGGTCGCTGGACGTGTCCCTCACCCTGCACCCCGACCCGCGGCACGGCGAGGCCGGCCATCCTGAGACGGCAGTGTGGCCGGCGGTGGCGACCCGGTACCTGGTGACGTTGCAGTACCGGGGTGGCGCAAGCCGGCAGCTCACCGGCGAGCTGCCGCATGTGACCAGCAAGGAGCCGTTGCGGCTCCGGTTCGCGGACGTGCCGGCGGGCGGCGACCTGCGGATCGTCGCGGGCGTCTACAGCGCCAACGGCTGGCTGGCCGGGTCCTGGCAGAGCGACTGGACGCCCTCGAAGCCCACCGGGGAGGGGGTACTCGACCTGGGCGATCACCAGATCACGGAGAACCTGGTGCCGCTCGCGCCCGACACCCAGTACGTCTACAAGGAACAGCTCGCGCTGACCGGCGGCAAGCCGAGCTGGCGCGCCGACGGTACGCCCCCGAGCGCCACCAAGGCCGACCTCGACTGCCAGGGCACTTCCGGTCTGTGCGACATCGCCGCCGCCACCCTCAACAACAGTGCCTTCCAAGTCGGTTACGCCTGGCGCGCCTCCGGCCAGGAGCTCCACCCGGACCGTCCCGACGCGCCGGTCTCCGACGACCAGCTGTGGGCGGTGCAGAACATCTCCGTGCTGGCGGACCCCGACTCCCGGCGGAAGACCACGACTGTCGGCTTCACCGCCCGCCCCGCCATCGCCTACGCGCCGTCCCCCAACGCCGAGGCCATTGACGAGACGAACTTCGTCCTGGACCCGCGCGACGGCGTCATGCATCTGCGGCAGGTGCAGCTCGACGACGGTGCGCGGGACTTCGGCTTCGACCAGAAGGACCTCCCGAGCTGGGGCCGGTTCCCGCTGGGGAACGTGGACGCGCTGGCCGTCCACCCCAGCAACGCCGTGATCGCCTGCTCCTGGCAGCACCACAAACTCATGCTGCTGCCCCTGCCGGCGGAACCGGTCACCGACGACAAGGCCCCGGAAGCACTGCTCGTCTCCGGTCAGGGCATCCGCGAAGGGCTGCTCAAGGGCCCGAAGGCACTCGCTGTCGCCCCGGACGGCCGCATCCTGGTCCTGGAGTCACTCAACAACCGCATCCAGGCATTCGACACCAAGGGCAATCCGGTGCCGTCCTTCACCACCGGCCCCGCCGTCTGTCAGGCCCCCACCGCACAGCTCGCCACCGCCCTGGACGCCGGCACCATTCCCGAGGCGCTGCACGGAGCACTGCAAGAGGCGGACGCCACCCTGTTGTTCCCCCTCGACGCCCACTTCAGCGCACAGCTCGACTCGGCGCGCTTCCAGCCGGCGAACGACCCACTGATCGACGTGCTCGCCGCGAACGGCATCGCTCTGGCCTACGACCCGGACCATATGGACGACCCCGCGCAGAGCGCACAGATCACGGTGACCGAGAAGGGCCGCTCGTGGGTCATCTCCGACCCCCGCGGCATGGCGTGGCAGGTGCGCAACGGTGACCACGGCCTGGCCGTCCACCACCGCCTGACCGGGACGACGATCCGTGTCCAACGGGCCGGCGCGCAATGGCTCGTGCTGGACGACGAGCGCGGCAACGCCTGGAAGCTCGCCCCGGCCACGAACGACAGCAGCCTGACCGACGTCTACGCGTGCACCTCCTCCTTCCCGCTGCGCGGCGACGGCGCGCACGCCGACGCCCCCGTCACCTATCTCGACATGGCCGTCGAGTCCCAGGGCTACACCTACGTGCTGTCCTGCTCCGGCGCCGGATCCAGGCCCGAGGACTACCTGCTCGACATCTATGGCCCCGACGGACGGTTCCTCGTGCGCACGCCCGACACCACCGTCACCACGACCCCGCAGAACATCGTCGCCGCGAAGATCGCGGTGGACGTCTGGCGCAACCTGTACGCCCTGGGCCACGCACCGCTGGCCGCGACCCATGACGGCCCGTCCTTCGCCCACTGGACGCCCACCCCGCCCCTCTTCACGCTCCCGCTCACCGCGCAGCCGAACTACGACGACCGGAACATCTCGGCCGTCAGGGCGGACTTCGTCGCCCACCACATCACGCTCACCAACGACGCAGCCGTCACCGTGACCGTCCCCGGCGGCGCGTGGCAGGTCCAGGACGGCGGCACCCTCTACCACCTCTACCGCAGTGGCGACGGCTTGCAGGTCTACGCCATTCCCGCCTGACGACACAAGGAGTCTCACCTATGCAGACACTCACCGTTGCCATCGGCCCGAAGGGCATCGACTTCTTCACCCAGCACTACGTCAAGGACGTGCTGGTGAACGACCTCAAGGGCATGAACTTCCCGGACCACGACGTCTCCGATATCGCGGACTTCAAGATCGAAGACACCGGCAGCACAGTGATCACCTGCCAGAAGCTGGACGTCACCCTGACCGATGGCGAGCTGGAAAGTTTCGAGCCCACGTATCAAGGCGTCAAGCAGCAGGCGAACGGCACGTTCACGCTCACCTTTGACGCCAAGGCATTCTCCGTGCCGTACAAGTGGACGGAGACCTGGACCAAGGACACGTTCACCGTCAGGACCGGTCACGATTACAGGTCGGAGGGCCCGGACACCTTCGGCTACAACCCCAGCATCGGCAAGCTCGACACCAGTGTGACCGTGAGCTTCACCTACAACCCTGGCCGCAACGCCTACGACATCACCTACCAGAGCTCGACCGCGACCCCCTCCGACAGCAAGACCGACCCGCCGGGCGGCAGCGTCATCCGGCACGAGAAGGAATTCTGGGGCGGCGAACACCTCAACATGGACGCCGTGGCCGCCATCGGCGGCGTCGAGTTCGCCGAGCCCGTCGAAAACGCGATCAACCCGATGCTCGCGTCCATTCCCGCCAGCGGCAAACTCACCGACTACATCACCTTCGACTTCGCCATCGGCGACTCCAAACTCACCTTCCCCGGCGACAACGGCATCACGATCGGCGTCACGGGCGAGGTGACCTACAAGGGCACGCCCTACCCCGGCCCGCACCCCGTGGCCCTGCCGGTGCCGACGCCGCCGACGGACGACCACCATCTGGAGGTCTACGTCTCCGAATACACGGTGGGCGCCCTGCACTGGGCCTACTGGAAGGCCGGGAAGCTCGACTTCACCCTCACGCCGAAAGACATCCCGGACCCGGACAGCCTGAAGGTGGACACCTACCTCACCCTGGTGCCGGCGTTCAAGCCGTACAAGGGCTGCACCATGACCGCCCAGGTCACTCCGCTGCCGCTGCCGAACCAGGACCTCCCGCAGACCTACGCGTTCGCCCCGGTCCACGAGTTCACCGCGGAGACCGAGAAGATCCTTCAGCAGCAGCTGCCGTCCGACGTGTACAACAAGGTGCTCAAGCACATGGACGGCAACGCCTACACCAAGACGAGCGACCTCGCCACGGATCTGAGCGACCTCAAGATTTCCGAGGAGTACTACGCGGCCATCGAGAAGGCCACCACCGTGATGGGCATGGTCGTCACCCAGAACCTCGAATTCACGCTGACCATCGAGGACGACGACGAGAAGCCGAAGATCGTCTTCGATCTGCTCCGCACCGACATCCTCCGCGACCTCAAACTCGGCGCCGCCGGCAACGCCCAGACGATGCAGTACCGCTTTCACAAGGTGATGTTCCAAGCCACGCTCAAGTCCTCCGACGTCCCGCACCTCGACCCGACGACGTTCGGCACCACCGTGTGGCCCATCGTCGGCGAACCGCACTACGACCAGGTCCTCGAAGACCTCGGCAGCAAGGGCGTCGCACTGCCGATCGTGCAGGACTTCACTTTCCTGTTCGACCAGGCCGTGCTGAGCATCCAGGAGCACTACGTGTCCGTCCTCGCCGACGTGCGCTACAAGACCGCGTAGGGAGCACACCATGACAGGACCCGGACAGTTCGCGGGCAAGCTGCTCTTCGCCTCCACCGGAGGGTCTTCCACCGTCTATCTGACCACCTTCGAGGTCCACGGCAGCGGCGGGAAGAAGATCCCGGTGCCGGGGATGGCAGCGCCGGACGTCACACCGGCCGAGCGGGTGACGCTCTATCAGGGCGGCGACGGTGGAACGCTGATCCGGCTCGCCGGTCTGCTGTGGATCCGGCTGGACACGGACACCGGCTGGCTGACCCTCACGGAGAACGCCACCCAAGCGGCCGTCTTCGAACTGTCCGGGTCGCCCTTGGGCACAACATGGCAGGTCCGGACGCCCGAGGGACCCAAAGCAATCACCTACAGCGTGGACAAGCTGGCCCCGCTCCTCACCATGACGGACGACACCCCGGGCGTCTTCGCCCCACAGACCGTCACCCCCGGTCTCGACGACATCCGCCGCACCAAGTCCGCCATCGAGGCCGATCTGCGGCAGCTGATTCTCGCCGGTGCCGACCTCTCCGGCGTCGACCTCAGCAGGGCGGATCTGACCTCCAGCGACCTGACCGGGGCCAACCTTTCGTCCGCCGACCTGAGCCACGCCACGCTCTCCGCCACCACCTTGACCGGTACCCACTGCGACGGCACCGTCCTGGACGACACCGACCTGACCGGAGCCCGTCTCGAAGCGGTCTCCTGGGGCAAGCTGCGAAGCGCGGCCCGGGTCGTGCTCGCGCAGAGCCACGCCCGCGGCGCGGTCCTCGGCACCACCGCCGACTCGGGCCCCGGTTCCGCTCCGGACGGTCGGCACCTCCTCGACTGCAGCGGCGCCAACCTCTCCGGTGCCGACCTCCGAGCCGCGACCCTGGCCTCCTGTGACCTGACCGGCGCCCACCTCGCGGGAACGCTCCTCTCGGACGCCGAGCTGGCCGGCTCGGTCCTCGACAACGCCGACCTGAGCGAGGTCGTCGCGGTCGGCGCCGACCTGCGCAAGACGACACTGCGCAACGTCAACGGCCCGGGAGCGAACCTCGCCCACGCCGACCTGTCGGGTGCGGACCTGTCCCACGCCCGGCTCGGCGCCAAGGCGTTCCTGTTCACCCTTGACTCGGTCACACCACAAGAGCTCGATGCCGCCAAGTACGCCCCGGAGGATGTGGTCGCGGCCTTCGCCAAACACGGCGTCACCCTCTCGCCGCACGACGAGGTCGTCTCCGTGCTCAAGGGGACCCGCTGGCGCATCGAGCGCTACACCCTGCAACTCCACGACAGCGGCTCCGGCATCGACGTCCTCACCGACCAGGCCCGACCCGCAGTCCTGCGCGGCGCGGTGTGCGAGGGCACCCGGGCAACCGCCGCCAACCTGGCCGGAGCCGACCTGCACGGCATCCAGTGGTTCGGGACCGGTGCCACGGTCGACCACGTGGACTTCGACGGCGCCGTGCTGGCGGGCGGCTACCTCCAGGGGATCCGGCTGACCCAGTCGTACCTCTCCGGTACGGACCTCAGCGACTGCGTCCTGATCCAGGCCAAGCTGCCCGGCTGCCACGCCGCACCGGGAGACGGCCGGCGGCCCTTCTCCCTCGCCGGAGCCCTGCTGCACGGGGCCGACTTCAGTGACACCACACTACGCTCGGCCCTGCTCGTCGACGCCGCCGTCGCGACAAGCCGTGGCGTCCCGCTCTTCGCACTTCCCGCGGCCGCCCGGGCTTCCCTGGACTCCGGAGACCTGCACGCGCTGGCCGACGCCTTCACCACGGCAGGCCGGCCGCTCGGCGACGGCGCCAAGGTCCAGAAAGTCCAAGCCCGTTTCCTGGACAACTCCAAGGACCCGAACACCGCCGCGCCCCGCGCCTACCGCATCACGGTCCGCCCCAGCGAACTGCGCGTCTTTGACGACAGCACCGCGCACTTCCTCTTCAAACTGCCCGCCGCCGACGCCCAGTACCTCAACGCTCCCACGGCCGGTTCCGAACTCATCGCGGCCTTCAAGCAGCAGAACTACACCCTCGCCACCGACGCTCCCATCCGCGCCGAGAACTACTGGGAGATCACCGCGGGCACAGTGGCCGTCCAGCCCCGCCCGGCCGCCTACCCCACCATGCGCGTCTACACGGGGCCCACGGACCTGCCCGTCCACGGCTGCGTCCTGGTCCGGCTGCGGGACCGGCCCCAGCAACGGGAGGTGGCCTTCGCAGCGACGACGGCCCTGGAGACGGCGCTCGACGCCGACTCCATCGGACCCAGCGGCTACGCTCGCTCGCAGGTGGACGCCGGGCTCCTGACCTGGGAAGAGTTCCTCACCCCGCCGGTCTGAGTTGCCGCCGGCCGCACGCCGGGGTAACCACGTCGAGCCACGGCCCGGGCGTCGCCCGGGAGAGGTGCGGTGCGGTGACGACCCGCGTGTGGACCCCGTGGGCGGCTGGGGCATTCCCACCACCGACGGGGTCCACGCTGCGCGTCGTCGCTAGGTGCGGTGCACCTTGTGCTGGGCCGGCCGCGGTTCCGAAACCGTCACCGTTGCCGTCGGCGTCATGATGCGGTCCCTGTCAGGGGCTCGGCTATGGGCGTCACTTGCGGGGCGGCCAGCCGCTGGTAGTCCTCCGTGTGCAGGGCGAGGGACAGGTCCAGCTCAGCCGCGTTGAAGAAGATCTCCTGGTGTTCCAGCAGGCCGGGGTCGACGATCAGCTCCAGCTCGGGGTCGAAGGAGAACGGGACGATGGAGCCGCTGACGCAGTGGGACAGCCGTTCCGCGGTGGCCTGGTCGGCGAAGGAGACATGGCGTGCGTCGTACAGCTCCTTGAGCCGGGCCAGGTCCACGCGCCGGTCGCCGGGGACGACGGCGAGGGCGTAACGCGAGGACTTCTTGGTGACCTTGACGCGCACCACGATGCACTTGGCCGCCTGCTCCAGTGCATTCCCGCGGAGTGCGCTGACCACGTCCGTCCGGCCCTCCGGGGCATGTTCGATGAGGCGGTGCCGAGCCTGGCCGTCCTGGAGGAGGGCCAGCAGCCGGGCGGAGGTCGTGCCGGGGGTGCTGTCCGCGTGCTGCGTCGGGGCCGGCTGTGCGGGGGCGTCGGGCGAGACCGTGTGTGCCGTCATCCCCACACCACCGCGGATTGGAGCACGTCGTCGGCGAAACCCATGAAGAAGCCCATGGTGAGGCGGTCGGCGCCGGTGACCCGCTCGATGGAGTGGTATCGCGTGGGGTTGATCAGGTAGACGTCTCCGGCCTGCGGCTTGAACTCGCAGCAGGGGTAGCCGTCGACCACGGCCTCGTCGTAGCCGAGACCGTCCTGGATCTTGTACGTCTCGTCCACGGGCTCCCAGGGCTTGCGGTACATGCGCAGCTCGCCGCCCTCGTCGCACTCTTGCAGGCAGACCACGCAGCTCAGCTGGTACGCGAGGTCGGTGAGGGCGATGCCGGTGCCCTGGGCGTCCCGCATGATGTTGTCGTTGTGCAGGGGGTTGCGGACGCCGTCGGCGTGGATGCGGACGACGGACGCCGCGTAGTCGCGGCCGTCCGGCTCCTGCGCGACCGAGACCGCGTCGAGGCCGAAGGCGTCCCTGAGCCCGGCGCGGACCTGGTCGGCGAGGTCAAAGCCGGCCGTGTCCAGCATGTCCTTGGCCTCGTCGGCGGCCTGGAAGTAGCCGTCCAGGTCCTGGAGGTACTTGGCCAGGTACGGGCCGATGGTGGTGAGGGCGCCGTTGGCGTAGCTGGTCGTGGAGGCGTTGGCGAAGAGCTTGCCGATGCGGGTGCGGTTGTCGGCGAACGCCTCGGCGGGCAGCAGGTTGCGCAGTACGACTACGGCGGTCTCGCCGTGGGCGAGCCGGCGGAGCAGATCGGCGTCGGGGCGCTCCGCGGCGCCGTCGATGACGATGCGGGTCCAGTTGTCAGTCGTGGGCATGGGTCGGTGCTCCTTCGAGGTCGTAGCGGTTGCGGGGAGGCAGCCCCGTGGTCCAGGGGATCTCCGTGACGCTGTCCGGCTTGAGCGGTTCCCAGTGGTCCGCGGGGGCGAGGTCCGGGATCACTTCCGAGGCGATCACCAGGCAGCGGTCGGTCTGGAGCCGGTACATGCCGAAGTATCGCGGCGCGAGGGTGTCCGGGGAGGTCCAGTGGATGACGTAGGCGGAGTAGGGGTTCACCGCGATGGCGTTACCCGAACTCCCGCCTCTGGGAATGGAGTTGAGCCGTTCGAGGGTTTCCGCCTCGTCCAGCCGGCGGGTGCCGGCGGGGACGATGTAGTCGAAGTACTCGCGGGAGTCGAACTCCGATTCCGCCATGCCGAGCAGCTGGTGGACGGTCGGCTGGAAGCCGTTGTGCATGAACAGCCAGGGGACGGAGCCGCCGGAGCGTTCCAGGGGGTGGGTGAAGCGCGGGCCGTGGTTCTTGGCCAGGGTGGCGTGGCGGGCGTGCACGGCCAGGAAATCGGTGGAGAGGCCCGGTACGGGCGACTCGCGGAAGCTCTCGGTGAGCGGGCGTACGTCCCGATGGCGCCCCAGACCGAACGGCGCGTCCGATTGGCGCCAAACCGCGCCCCAGCCATTGGGGTGCACATCGGTGGGGCCGTCGTGGTCGGCGGTACGGCCACAGCTCATCGCCTCGGCGGCGGCCAGGATGTCCGTGGCCCGGAAGTCCCCTGCGGCCACGATGAGTCGGCACATGGCAGGTCAGCCTCGCAATCGGTCGGCAACGAGTGAATGCAGCAGTGCGGGTATCCGGTCGCCGGGGCCGCCGCTGAGGACGACCCGGCCGGCCGCGCCGGTGTGCCGGGCGAGGTCGGAGGCGAGTACGGGCAGGTCGTCGGCGGGAAGCGCGGCGGGGTCCGGCGGGGGAGCGGCGAGCTGGATCTGGACGGTCATGCCCGGCTCCTGGAGGGCCTCGGCGGCCGCCAGCTCCTGTTCCGACACGGCCGAGATCTGGCCGGCGATGCCGCTGCCGCCCGCACCGTCCGGTCGTACCGGCGCGTCGCCGAGGTGGGTACGGAAGGCGAGTTCCGCCCAGTCGGCACCGGTCGCCTTCTCGACGAGCGCCACCAGTCCGCCCCCGGAGAGCCGGAACCCCATCTCGACGAAGACCGGGCCGTCCGGGCCCTGGATGACGTCGACGTGGAAGGGGCCCGCGCGGTAGCCGGTGGCGTCCAGGCATGCCTGCGCCAGTTCCTGAAGCGCGGGCGGGGCACCGTCGCCGGGCCGGGCCACATGGCCCACCTCGCGGAAGCCCGACAGGCCGGGCTCGTCGGGTACCTCTTCGAGGCAGGTGAGCTTCTCGCATACGCTCAGCAGCACGGCGCTGCCCTCGTGGGCGACGCCCTGGAGCGAGAACTCGGGACCCTTGACGAACTCCTCCGCCACGATGCCGGAGAACGCGCCGCCGCCGTAGTTGACCAGGGCGCTGACGCGGTCCAGGGCGCGGTGGCGCTCCGCGGCGCCGTCCACCAGCAGCACGCCGAGCCCACCGCCACCGTCCGCCGGCTTGATGACCTGCGGGAAGCCGAGCCGGTCCGCGGCGTCCCCGCCGTCGAGCCGGCCCGCGGCGTCCGCGCCGTCGGGGCCCAGCGGGACGAAGCGGGGCTGGGCCACCTGCGGAGCGCCGGCCAGCAGGGCCTCGCGCTGCTCGCGCTTGTCCAGCGGCCGGAAGGTGTCGCCCGCGTCCGGCCACGGTGCCACGCGCAACGCGCGGGCCAGGGCGAATCCGGCGTACACATAGCGCTCGAAGCCGGTCAGGACGAGGGCGGGTGCGACGCCGGCGGCGGCGAGCGCCGTACGGACGGCGTCCGGGTCCTGCGGCCGCTCAACGGCCACCTCGACCTCGAACTCCCGCCGTCCGAGCAGCCTGCGCCAGCGCAGATAGGCGGGCGTCTCCACCAGCACCGTCCGCATGCCGCGGCGGTGGGCGGCATCCAGATACGGTTCCAGACCGTCGCGGGTGGCGCCTACCTGTACGAAATCCCCCGGGGGGTTGCCCGCGGTCACGGTCACCGGCCGGAGAGCAGCTCGGGCACGACGGGGCCCTCGGCGCTGTGCCGGGTGTGGACGACCTGCTTGTGCGGGTCACCTTCGAGGATGGCGTCGATCAGCTCGCCGCCGGCGGGAGTCAGGCTCGGCAGGCGGAGGGAGCTGCCGTAGAGCACCCTTAACTGATCCAGCGTCAGGCCGGTGAGGTGCTCCAGGCGTCCGGTGATGCGGAGGGTCTCCTCGTCCGTCGTCGGGGCCGAACCGCCCAGAAGCTGGTGTATGAGCGGGGCGTGGGGGAGGAGGTCCGGCTGCTCGGCGGCCAGGTACGTCTCCAGGTTCGTGCCCTTCTCGGTGAACGGCGCGTGGACCATGGCGACGAGCTGCTCCTCGGTGAAGCCGTATGCCTGGGCGGCGTAGGCGTCCATAGCCGCCCGCATCTGGTCGGCCCGGCCCTCGTAGCGCTCCCGCATGATCTCCATGAGCTGCGGCGGGAACTCCTTCTTCTGCATGAGGGAGAGCGCGAACTCGACGTATCCGGCGAGTCCTTCGGCGTAGGACTGGCCGTAGCGGTGCTCGCACTTGAGGGCGCGCAGATGCGCCATCAGCGCGGGGTTGCCGCAGTCGGACTCGGTGAAACTGAAGGCGATGTCGTCGAAGCGGAAGCCCAGGTATTCGGTGAGCAGCTCCCAGTGGTCGCCGGAGGCGTACGCCGTGTCGTCGTAGATCGAGAAGAACTCCAGACCGGTGCGGACATCGGTGGTGATCGCATGCTCGGCGATGATGTCCGGCGCGTCGGTGCCGTGGATGTCGGCGAAGTACGCCTGCGAGATGTTGTTGAGCGAGGCGAGGAATCCCTGGAAGCCGGCGCGCATGTCGCGCGGGGGCTGGAGTCCGAACTTCCGGGCGAGCCGGGTGACCCACAGGTAGTAGTCCCGCTGCTCCTGCTGGGAGTCGCCGGTGATGATCAGGTCGACACCGCCGTTGTGCCCCGCGGCCAGGCCGAAGGAGTTGACCATGCTCAGGTTGCAGGCGTTGCAGAACGTGGGGCGGGCGTCGGCGGCCGTGCGGTGGCCGGTCATCAGAATGTCGAGTCGGTTGCGTCCCACGACGTCGTCGGTCTGCGGCAGCGCGGCGTCGAAGGTCCGCACCTGCTGCCCGTCGATCAGCAGCAGTTCGCAGTCGGGGTCGTCCAGCAGGTGCAGGGAGCGGTAGGCCCGGTCGATGTTGTCCATCACGGCCTGCGGCATGCCCGCGTGCCGGTTGGTGGCCACCCGCATCCGGAACGTCGCGCCGTGCTCCTGGGAGAGGATGAGCTGCATCGTCCGGACGAAGGCGAGCGTGTACGAGCTGTCCTTGCCGCCGCCGTAGGCCACCAGGACGACGTTGCGGGCGAGTTGATCCTTGTCGGGGAGGGCGTCGTAGAGCCGGCCCGCGCAGCGGACGGCGCCTTCGTAATTTTCCGCGGACAGGACGGTGCGCAGCTCCCGGAGGGCCGAGGCATGGTCGGGTGCCGCTGAGGACGTGGGCGTGGACGCGTCAATTGTCATGAGGACAAGAACCTCTTTCAACCGAACGAGGGGGTGAGCCCGCACCGATGTCAGGCGCGTGGCATGAAGAAACTGGTCTGGTGGGCCGGCAATACGCCAAAGGGAAGTAAAGAAAAGGGACCCGGACAATCGGGATCCGGCTGTCGGCACGCTAAAAGAAGGGAGTTCAGCTCAGTGTGCCGGATATTTGTACCTGAAATACCCGTTGGTGAGCCATCCGCTTTAGTGGTGTCCTTTGGCGATATCTCCATCAGCTGGGCGGGAGAAATAAGAAGCCATCCGGAACTGCTCCGGTCCGGAATCGACAGCGCTAACTCACTTCGCCGTCCGGGCCTACTCTTGATCATCATTCCCGGACTTGTCAATGACCCCGCCGCAGGATGATGCGGCCGTCCCACTATTCGCTAAGACCCGCACATGCGGCGCGGAACTTACCGTGTGTTCACGCGCCTTCTCGGGTCGGCTGGCCGGAATTCGCGCCCGCCCAGTGCCGGCGCAGTGCCGCCAATGCGACGTGAATAGCCGGTCGACGGTCGGCCTGCGAGCGCCAAATGGCCGAAAGTCGACGGGAGGGAGGGGGCTGCATCGGGACGACACGGACGGTGGGCGGCAGGGTGCCGCGACCGAGCCGGGGCAGCATCGCGACGCCCAAACCCGCTGCCAGCAGGGCCACTTGGGATTCGTATTCCTCGATCTGGTAGGCAATGTCCGGTTCGACGCCGAGGCTGGAGAAGGAACGCACCAGCCACTCATGGCACATGGCCCCGGAGCCCTGCCCGATCCACCGCTCTGCCCGCAGGTCGTGCGGGTTCACCACGTCCCGGTCGGCGAGTGGGTGCCCCGCGGGCAGGGCGACATCGGCGATGTCCTCGCCCAGCGCGGCGACCGACAGTGAAGTGGGCAGCGTCAGCGGGGTGTTGTGCCAGTCGTGCACGACCGCGAGATCCGCCTCCCCCCGTACGACAAGGCTGATGGCGCGGTTGGGGTCGGATTCCACCAGCCTGCAATCCAGGGCGTGGTGGCGGGTGGCGACGTCGGCGAGGGCGGCTGTGGCGAAGCCGCGGCAGGCCGTGGGGAACGCGGCGAGCATCAGCCGTCCGGTGGGCTGGTCGCGCTGTTCCTCCAGGCGTGAACGAGTCCGCTCCAGCACCGCCACGACCTCGTCCGTCGCCTCGGCGAGCAGCCAGGCCGCGGGCGTGAGCTCCACCTTGCCGCCCTGCCGGTCGAGCAGTTGCGAGCCGGTCTCGCGCTCCAGCTTGGCGATCTGCTGAGAGACGGCGGACGGCGTATAGCCCAGTGCGGCGGCCGCGCCCGTCACCGAGCCGTGGGTGGCCACGGCACGCAGGGCGCGCAGGCGGTTGAGGTCGAACATGAAGCGATGCTAATACCCCACCTTCAGAAACATTCGCTGGCCCTTACAGGCAGCGGCTGTTGTGATGGAGCATCCCGAAGTAGTGCGTTCCCAGGAGTCATTGGCATGAAGCCCGTACACGTTGCCTTGGCGGTGGTCGTCGCCGCCGTATGGGGCGTGAACTTCGTTGTGATCGACGTCGGGCTGCGCGACTTTCCACCGCTTCTCTTCTCCGCGGTGCGTTTTCTTCTGGCAGCGCTCCCCGCGGTCTTCTTCGTCGGGCGGCCAAGGGTCGCCTGGCGCTGGGTGATTGCGGTCGGCGTCTCGCTCGGCATCATGAAATTCGGGATGCTGTTCATCGGTATGCACGCGGGACTTCCCCCGGGACTGGCCTCCCTGGTGCTCCAGGGCCAGGCGGTGTTCACCGTACTCTTCGCCGCGGTACTGCTGAAGGAACGCGCCAGGCGGGCGCAGATCGTCGGCATGGCCATCGCCTCGGTGGGCATCGTGCTGGCCGGGCTGGACTCGACGGCCGGCACGCTGGCCGGATTCCTGCTGGTCGTGGGCGCGGCGGCATGCTGGGGCCTCTCCAACATCGCGATGCGGAAGGCCGGTCCGCCGGATACCTTCCGCTTCATGGTCTGGGTGAGCGTCGTGCCACCGATCCCGCTGGCGCTCCTCTCCGTGCCCTTCGAAGGCTGGGACGCGGACCTGCGAGCGCTGCAACATCTGAACCTCAGCGGGGTGGGCGCCGCACTCTACGTGGCATGGGGCGCGACGCTGTTCGGCTTCGCCGCCTGGGGATATCTCCTGCGGACGTACAACGCACCGACCGTTGCCCCGTTCTCGCTCCTCGTCCCCATATTCGGCCTCACCGCCGCCTGGATTTTCCAGGGCGAGCGCATGACCGTACTGACCTTCTGTGCCACGGCACTTGTCATTGCTGGTATCGCGGTGGGAATGGTGCGCCGCTCGAAGAAGCCGGTGGCGCCTGAACCCGAGCCGGCGGCCGTAACGGCTGCTGCACCCTGAGGCTGTGAGCCGACGGAACGTCAACAGTCCGGAAAGGCCGCGCTTTTGCGGGTCACATGGTCACAGCCGGGGCGGCGGGCGGGTCAGAAGTCCAGGTCAGGGAATTCGTCCTCCAGGGCAGGCTCCGAATCGAGAACCGGCCGGCAGGGGCCGGTGCTGGCGCGTAGCGTGATCAGCGGTTTCAGCAGGATGTGCCGGGGTGGCGAGGCAGGCGAGGTGAGCCGCTCCACCATCAGGTCGACGCCGATCCGGCTCATCTCCTTGGCCGGTATCTCGGCCGCGGTCAGCGGCGGGCTCACCTCTTCCGCCCAGCGGCTGGCCGCCACGCCGACGACCGAGAAGTCGCGCGGTACGCTGCGGCCGTGCCGGGTCAGCCCGCGGTAAATGCCTTCCAGGGCGGCTTCGTTCATGACGACCAGGGACGTGGTGGCCGGATCGTCCTGCAAGATCCGTTCCACGACGTCCTCCCCGGCGCCGACATCGTCGCCGCTGGGGTACGCCCGCGCGGGCAGGTCCATCTCCGTCATCGCTTCGGTGTAGCCCTCGTTCCCGAGCAGCGCGTATCCGTACCCGCTGTTGACGATCTGCTCCGACTTGTTGACGAAGGCGATGCTGCGGTGGCCCAGTTCGGTCAGGTGCCGAACGCATCCGCTTGCCAGGCCGGCGAAGTCGAGATCGACCCAGCCGACGCCGTCGGTTCCGCTGTTCCGGCCGATGGTGACGAAGGGGAAGGCCGCTTCCGTCAGATGCTGGATACGGTCGTCCTCCCGGCGGACCTCCATCACGATGACGCCGTCCACGCGCCGTTCGCTGACCATCCGCCGGAACGCGGGGTCCTTCCCCGACTTGCAGGGCGTGAGCAGCAGGTCATAGCCGTATGTGGTGGCGGTTTCCGCCACCCCGCCGACGAAGGCGAGTTGCACCGGCGGGTAGTCCCGGTTGGCGCCGGACGGCGGGTAGAGCAGGGCGAGCGTATGTGTCAGGTCGCGGGCCGCAGCACCACTATGGGTCTGGGCGCCGTGTCCTGTTGCCAGGTTGACTGTGCGCTCCGTCATGGTCCGTGGGCCGGGAGACGTTGTTCGGCCCAGATGGTCTTGCCGGTGGGGGTGTGGCGGGTGCCCCAGCCTTGGGTCAGCTGGGTCACCATGTGCAGTCCTCGTCCCCCTTCGTCGTAGGTACGGGCCCGGCGCAGATGGGGGGAGGTACTGCTGGCGTCGGAGACCTCGCAGATCAGGGTCCGGTCCCGGATCAGCCGTAGCCCGATGGGGGCGTCGCCGTAGCGGATGGCGTTGGTGACCAGCTCGCTCACCACCAGTTCGGTGATGGACGCTGCGTCGGTGAGCCCCCAGGTCGCCAGCTGGCGGGAGGCCTGTGCACGGGCATCGGCCACGATGGCGGGATCTGACGGCAGCGACCAGGCGGCGACCTGATCGGTGTGCAGGGCACGGGTGCGCGCCAGGAGCAGCGCCACGTCGTCGGCGGGGCTCTCGGGGAGCAGGGCTCTGAGGATGATGTCGCAGGTGACGTCCAGCGAGGGTTCGGCGGAAGCCAGGGCTCCGCAGAGTCGTTCAAGGCCGACACCGAGATCGTGGCCGCGGGCTTCTATCAGGCCGTCGGTGTAGAGGGAGAGCAGGCTTCCCTCGGGGAGTTCCAGCTCGGTGGGCTCGAAAGGCAGGCCGCCGACTCCCAGAATCGGCCCCGGGGTGAGCTGGACGACTCTGACCGTGCCGTCGGGGAACAGCACGACGGGTGGGACATGGCCGGCGCTGGCCATGGTGCAGAGGCGGGAGACCGGGTCGTAGACCGCGTAGAGGCAGGTCGCGCCGATCTGACCGGGGTCGGGCGCGTTCCGGACGTCATTGTCCGAGGTCAGGTGGGTGACCAGTTCGTCGAGGTGGGTGAGCAGCTCGTCCGGAGGCAGGTCGACTCCGGCCAGCGTGCGCACCGCTGTACGCAGTCGGCCCATGGCGGCCGAGGCATGGATGCCGTGGCCGACCACGTCGCCGACGACCAGAGCGACGCGAGTGCCCGACAGCGGGACCACATCAAACCAGTCACCGCCCACTTCGGCCCCCCTGCCGATCGGCAGATAGCGGTGTGCCACCTCGACGGCCGCCTGCTTGGGGAAGCGACGGGGCAGCAGACTGCGCTGGAGGGTCAGGGCATTGGCGCGTTCCCGGGAGAAACGGCCCGCGTTGTCCACACTGCCGGCCGCCCGGCTTGCGAGCTCCTCGGCGACGAGCAGATCATCCTGCTCGTAGGGCTGCGAGCCTGCTGCGCGGGCGAAGACCACGACTCCGAGGGTCAGGTCCCGCGCTCGCAGCGGGGCAGCCATGATCGAGTGGAATCCGTGCTCCGCCACGGGAGCGGATCCCCCCATGCCGGCGGCGACCCATCGGGTGAAGTCGGGGTCGTCTCTTCCGCACAGCACCGTTCGACCGCTTGTCAGGGCACGTGCGGGGGGTGAGCGCGGAGGAAAGGTGTCGGCCTCGCCGATCTCGGTGTCGGCGTCGGGCACCCCGTCGGCGGTCTGGTGCGCGACCCGGCGCAACACCACGGCGGCGTCGGCCGGACCGGGCGGCGGTTCCTTCCCGCGGGTCACGGAGTCGAGCAGGTCCACAGTGACGGAGTCGGCGAACCGCGGGACGACCAGGTGAGCGAGCTCCTGAACCGTGCGCCGCACACTCAGGGTGGTTCCGATACGGCTGCCCGCTTCGTTCAGCAGGGCCAGGCGCTGCCGTGCTGCGACCTGCTCGGTACTGTCGAACGCCGCAGCGCCGACACCGGCCACCTGACCGGTGTCGGGGCTGCGGACGGGCCATATCTCGATGGTCCAGGCACGACGGTGAGCGGACGGCGCAGCCGGTGCGAGGTGCTGATAGCGGCCGGGCTTGGCCTCCTCGGCGACCCGGCGGACGCAGCGCAAGAACCCCTCGTCGGAGCGGCCTGTGCCCAGCAGGTCCGAGTAGGGCCAGGTGCCTGCTTCAGCCGCCTGCCCCTGCCTGGATTCGACACCTCCGGCGTGCCCTGCGGCGGTCTGCGCCCCGTCGCCGTCAGCGGGCCTGCCCGTCATGCGCCCGGTCGGCGAGGGCTGCTCGCCCCCGTGTGCGACCGCGTTCCACTGCCATGAGCGTGACGTGGTGCTGTAGGTGGAGAGCGCGACGGAGGACTGGGTGAACGCCCACTCCACCATCCGCCGGTCGGGCTCCGCCTCGCCCGCACCCGCGGTGGCGGTCACGACGAACGCCTGGGGCGTGTCGTCGTCACTGAATGTCGGATGAAGGTGCAGGGGAAGATCGACGCGGTGGCCGTCCCGGTGGCGGACTGCCGCTGTGCCACTCCACTCCCGGGCTTCGGTCAGGCAGGCCCCGGCCACCTCGGGGTACTCCCCGTTGATCAGGAAGTCCGAGACGGGGTGTCCGACAACCTCCGGGGGGCGATAGCCCAGCAGTTTCCGAGCCCCTTCACTCCACCCCGTGACCGTGCCCCCCACGCTGATGATGGCCATGGGGACATGGTTCAACCACCCAGAGTGACCAGTTTCCCCCACGGAAGTGGCCATTCCTGCTCATTTCGCCCGAGCGCCATTACTCACAGTCCCATAGTGCCTGCGCGAAAAGAATCGAACAAGCTGCACTGATACGCAGGGATCGAGGCAGAAGCCCCCTGGTTCAGCCCGGAAACCTCACATCCAGGGTGGACCCGCGACGTACGAAGACGGGGAGGCATTCCAGTGGAGCGTCAGCTGTGGTGGTCCGGCCGCCGTCATGGTCATTTCCTGTGGCGGCGGCCCTCCATTCGGCACCGGCCGGCAGGTAGACCTGGCGGCGACGTTCACCGAGTCGGGTCACCGGGGAGATCAGCAGGTCCGGGCCGCACAGGAACTGGTCCTCGACCGTCCACGCGGCCGGATCGTCGGGAAAGTCGAAGAACAGCGGCCGGATGACCGGTGCACCGCAGTCGGCTGCGGAGACCATCTGACGGTGGAGATACGCACGAAGGTCCTGGCGTAGCCGCAGCTGCCGGGTCAGGATCCGGTAGGCCTCCTGCCCGTAGGACCACAGTTCGTTGGGTCCCCCGCTTCGGCCGGCAGGGAAGGCGTCTCGCGGTTCGCGGTGGCCGTGCATCCGCAGCAGCGGGCAGAAGACGGCGAACTGGAACCAGCGGATGAGCAACTCCCGGTAATCGGGGTCGTCCGGGTCGCCACCGTGGAAACCTCCGATGTCGGTGGTCCACCACGGAATGCCACTCAGGCCCGCGCTCAGCCCGGCGCGCACCTGCGCCGCGAGTGCCTCGAAGGTGGCCGGGATGTCACCCGACCACAGAGCCGCCCCGTAGGCCTGGCTGCCGGACCAGGCGGAACGCACCAGACTGACGGGAACGTCTTCGCCCTCGGCCCGCATGTGCTCGAAAAATCCGCGCACATGTTCGCGCGGATACAAGTTGGCCACCGCCCGGCCAGGCCCCGCCGCGTAACGCAGGTTGCCGAATTGCTCGGGATACATCTCTGGTTCGCAGGCGTCCAGCCACCACAGCCGGAAGCCGAGATCGTAGTAATTGCGCTTGATACGGCTCCAGATGTAGTCACGAGCCCGCTCGTCGGTGGGGTCGTAGAACACCACGGGCAGGGGCTTGTCGCCGACCTGGCTGTCGGGGAAGACATGCTGGAAGGGCTGGCCGTGCTCCGTTCCCAGCAGCAGCCGCTCATCCCGCATGGGGCAGTAGTTCTCGCTCACGACGCTGACGGACGGCCACACGGACACCAGCGGCCGTACGCCCATGCTCGCCAATTCCGCCACCATGCCGGCCGGGTCGGGCCAGTCGGCAGCATCGAAGCGCCAGTCGCCCAGATGCGGCCAGTGGAAGAAGTCCACGGCGATGACCGACAGCGGAAGTCCCCGGCGCCGGTGTTCGCGAGCGACGCCCAGCAGTTCCTCCTGTGTCCGGTAACGCAGGCGGGACTGCCACAAGCCCAGGGCCCATTCCGGCAGCACGGGAGCGTGTCCGGTGGCATCGGCGTAGTTGGCCATGATGCCGGCGGGAGTCGGAGCGGTGGTGATCCAGTAGTCGATCTGATCGGCGGCGTCGGCGACCCACCGGGTCTGATTGGCGGCCAGCTCCACACGTCCGACGGCGGGCAGGTTCCACAGCAGACCGTAGCCCCGGGAGGAGAGGGTGAAGGGGATGGTGACCTCCCCATTGCGCTGCACCAGGTCGATCACCATGTGCTTGTGGTCGAGGCGCCCGTGGGAGTGCTGGCCCAGCCCGAAGAACTGCTCCCCGTCATAGGCGGCGAAGCGCTGGTCCAGCTGATAGCGGCCCTCGCCGGCCGGTGTGAACGTGCGGGGACCGGGCCAGGCGAAATGACCGACGGACTCCCGCAGCAGCTCGGTTCCGTCCTGCGTGCGTGCGAAACGCAGGTGGCCCTGGGGAGACAGCTCCACCCGCAGCCGCCCGACGGTGAGGATCCGGCTGCCGTGGGGGCCCACGCCCAACTCCGCGGCCACGGCGGCAGGGGGCGCACTCAAAGCTCCCGGCAGGTCGTCGCGCACCCGATGACGGGCCGAGCGCACCCGGACACTGTCGGCTCCCCAGGGCTCCACCCGCAGTACGTGCTCGGCGTCACCGAACTCAAGGCCGACGGCCGGATCGGAGGAGGCGGGAGGCCGGGAGCCGGTCCCGGCTGCGTCGGACGTGGCGGCGGAGGGTGCGGGACTTGTGCCGTCGGGCGGAGACATGCTGCTCCTTTCTACAGGGCGGGCTGTCGTACGGGTCAGTGGCGGTGCAGGGGCACGAGTGGCGCTTTACGGCGCGGTCAGTCCGTGACCGCTTCATTGATGACTCCGGCGGCGATATGCCGCTGGGCAATGGTCAGAAGCAGCGCGGCGGGCAGGGAAGAGATGACGGCGGTGGCCATCACCGAGTCCCAGGTGGTGATGTTGGTGCCGCCACCGATGTAGTCGTACAGACCCAGCGTGATCGGCTTCCACGTGGTGGTGTTGAGATTGAGCGTGGTGGCGAACAGGAAGTCACCCCATGCGAAGAGGAACGCGAAAAGGCCTGCTGTGATCAGCGCGTTGCGGGATATGGGGAGCACGATCCGCCAAAAGGTGCGTACCGCACCCGCACCGTCCAACGCCGCTGCCTCCAGCAGAGATCGGGGGATGGCCGTCATAAAGGCCCGCAGGATGAGTACGGCAAAGGGGACGGCAAGCGTGGCGTCGGCCAGGATCAACGCCAGGGCCGAGTTGAGGATCTGGACCGAGGCGAAGATTTGGTACAGCGCGTTGGCCATGACGATGCCGGGCACGAGTTGGACGACCAGCAGCACGCTCAGGAGCGTCCTGCCGCCCGGGGAGCGCAGCTGCGCCAGCGCGTAGGCCGCCGGCGCAGCCAGGGTCAGCGTCAGGACCGTGGCGCCCGTGGCGATGATCAGGGATGCCAGTAGATGGCCCCCTTGCTGGGACAGCGCGTCCCGGTAGCCGGTGAGCGTGCCGCCGAGGGGCAGCCAGTGCGGTGACGGCCGGGCCAACTGCTGATTGGTCTGGAAGGATGCGTTCACCATCCAGTACAGCGGGAACAGCATGATGGCGACGACGGCGACACCGAACGCGGATTTCGCCCAGGTGGCGACGGCCGAACGGCTCCGTCCGCCACGGACCGTGGCGGGCCGGCCCCGGGCAGCGCGGGCGGCGGTCATGCACGGGCTCCAGGATCAGCGCGCAGCGCGCGCAGGTACAGCAGGGCGAAGACGGCGGCCACGACGATGAGCAGATCACCCGCGGCTGCGCCGAGCCCGAACTCCGACAGTCCGCCGAAGGACAGCTGGTAGGCGTAGGTGGTGATCGTGTGGGTGGCGTTTGCCGGGCCACCCTTGGTCATCACCCAGATCACGTCGAAGACCTTGAGCGTGTAGATCAGGCCGAGCGTCACGACGATGCCGACCACGGGGCCGATCTGGGGCAGGGTGACATAGCGGAACTGCTGCCAGCGGCCGGCGCCGTCCAGGGAAGCCGCTTCATACAGCTCCGCCGGGATGGCCTGCATTCCGCTGTGGAGGATCACCATGTTGAACGGCACACCGATCCAGATGTTGCAGATCAGCACTGCCGCCATCGCGGTGTGGGGGGTGTTGAGCCACGGCACCGGGTCCTGGACCAGATGGAGGGTGAGCAGGATTTGATTGACGACGCCGTTGCTGGTGTCGAGCAGCCACCGGAACAGCGTGCCGGAGACGACCAGGGGCAAGAGCCAGGGGATCAGCAGGAGCGACCGCAACAGCGGGCTGAGCGGGAACGAGCGGTGAAAGAACTCCGCGAGCCCCAGGCCGATCGTGAACTGGAAGAAGAGCGATCCCGCAACAAAAACCACGGTGTTGACGACGGCAGTGGCAAAGGCGGGAGTGCTCAGCAGCCGGCGGTAGTTGCCGAGGCCGATGAACGGGGCGTTGCCGCTGTAAAGGGAATTGATGTCGTAGTCCTGGAAGGACAGCACCACATTGCGGGCCAGAGGGTAGAGGTAGAAGACCGCGACGAACACGACGACCGGCACGATGAACCCGATCCCGAGCCGTCTGTTGCGAGCCGCCGGAGCCACGGAGCGGTCCGGCGGCGGCCTTCTGCCGCCGACGACCGCCGCCGAGTTCTTGGGCACTTCCGGAACCACGGCTACCTTTCCGGGAGGGTGACCGTCAGCGTGTACCAGACACGGGTCGGCGGCTCGGTGCTCATTGCGTCGCCTGCTTCTGTGCGTCGGCCAGCGCCGCGCTGGGCGACTTACTCCCTGACAATGCTGCCTGCACCGCGGTCCACAGCGCCTGCGAGTACTTCGGATAATCCGGCCCGACTTCCGCCGTGCGGCTCTTGGCGCTTCCGATGGTCTCCACGAAGGTCTTCATCGTGGGAACAGCGGCACTGAATTCCGCGGTCACCTTCGGGTCGGACGGCACGTAATTGGTGAGCTTGGCCCACTCCAGACTGTTTCCCTTCGACACCATGCACTTGATGACCTCGACCGCCTTGCGAGACTTGTCCCCACTGCTGCCGGCCGCCCACACCTCACCGCCGAGCGCACCGGAGGAGGTTCTCCCGGCAGGGGCGGGTACCGGCACGATGCCGAAATCCTTCATGCCTGCCTTTCGTAGCAGGGGAAGCTCCCAGGGGCCATTGATCATCATAGCCAGCGAACCGTTGGTGAATTGCTCCCCGACATTCATCTGATTCCAGCTGAGCACGTCCTTGGGTGCCGAACCGGACGAGACCAGGTCCTTCAGGAGGCGCAGCGCCGACACGGCCTCCGGCGAATCGAGCTTCTTCAGGGAAGCCCCGGCGCTGAAGAAGAAGGACTCGAACTGGAAACTGCCTTCTTCGCTGGCCGGCACGGCAAAGCCGATTCCGTGCACCTTGTCGCCCTGAGTCAGCTTCTTGGCCGCGATGCGCAACTCATCCCACGTCGCAGGCGGCTTGACGCCCGCCTTCGCAAGCATCGAGGTGTTGTAGTAGAGCGCCAACTGGTTCACACCGGGCGCCACACCGTACTGCTTACCCCGGTATTTACCCGCGGCGACGATGTTCGGATACAGTCCGTCGGTCTTCACACCGGCCGCGCCGAGGTCGACAAGCGCTCCCGTGGCGGCGAGCTGCTGGAGGTCAGGATTATCCAGGAGAATCAGGTCCGGTAGCGCCCGACTGTTCGCCAACTGGAGCACTTTTGTGCGCAGGTCCGGCACAATCTGCCGCTTGATGACAACCCCCGCCAGCTTGCCGCACCGGGTGAGCTGCTTGGTCAGCGCACTCCGCCCGGGTTCCGAAATATAATAGTCCATTTCGGTCAGGGTGATCTTGCCGCTGCCTTTTGCAGGCCTGGGCGGCGAGCTGTCGCCACCGCAGGAAGTCAGCAGCAGGCCAGCTGCGGTGACCGTCGCCGTGAAAGCCCCGACTGGCCGGGTGCGACGGCATTTAACGGAGGTGCGCATGGCGGCTCCAACGAGAAATCGGTGCGCAGACACTGCTCCTGGGTATGCCGGGATTGTGACGCAGAGCTCGTGGAGCCATCGGGCAGCGCGCGGGGTGACACCCGGACGGCAGCCCGACTTTTATTACGGGACAGCCAGCCCGAAAGCGACACCGTGGCGGTCGGGAAGCGCGAGGCCGCCTACTTGGCCAGGTAACCACCGTCGACCACATGGTCGCTGCCCGTCACGTACGAGGCGTCGTCGGACACCAGGAACGCGATGAGTGCGGCGACTTCGGCCGGCTGCGCGGTGCGCCTCAGGGGGACGGCGGTGAGGAGACGGTCGGTGGCTCCGGGCGGCAGCGAGGTGACCATGGGGGTGTCGACGACGCCTGGTGACACCGACACGACCCGGATGCCCTGGTCGGCGTATTCGCGCGCCGCGGTCCGGGTCAGGGCGAGGACGCCCTGCTTGGCGGCGGTGTAGGCGGCGTGCCCTCGGAAGGTCGCATGTGCGGCGATGGAGGCGAGGTTGACGATGACGCCGCCCGTGGTGGCCATCGCGGGGAGCTGGCAGCGCATCGCGTGGAAGACGCCGTACAGGTTCACCCTCATGACGGTGTCGAAGTCGGCGGGCGGGAGTTCGGCCAGTGGGCTCAGGGGCCCGTTGATCCCGGCGCTGTTGACCGCGATCCGCAGGCCGTCGCGCAAGGTGGCGGCTTCCGTGACGACGCGGGTGACGCTGTCAGGGTCGGTGACATCGATGCGGCGGGCCAGGGCGGTGCCACCGTCCGCGGTGATCTGCCGGGCCACACGGGTCGCCCCGTCCTCGTCGAGGTCCGCGACCACCACCACAGCACCGTCCGCGGCCAGCCGCCGGGCACACGAGTCGCCGATCCCGGAAGCGCCACCGGTCACCAGGGCGACCCGGTCCCGCAGCCGGCCGGGCTGCGGTCCGCCGTGTGACATCTGTGCGGGCACTGGCATGTGTGACTCCTGGCAAGGGAAGGGCAGGCGGGAGAGGCCGAGCCGTGCGGATCAGGACGGGCGGGCATGCGCCGTGAGCGGCAGCCGGTCCGGGCGCAGGACGGTGCCGACCAGCGCCCGCACGGGGGTGGAGCCGGCAGGTGTCAGGCGCCGGTGAGCGGTGAACGCGACCAGTGCCAGCATCAGTTCGGTCCAGGCGAAGTCTTCCCCGATGCACAGTCGGCTGCCGGCCCCGAAGGGCAGATAGGTGTGACGCGAAGACTTTGCGGCGTCGGCGTGCGACCAGCGCTCAGGCTCGAAGTCGTCCGGGTTCTCGTACAGCTGCGGATCGTGGTGCAGGGCGTACGGGCTGAAGAACACCTCGGCGCCGGGGGAGAGCGACACGCCGCCGAGGGTGACCGGCCGCACCGCACGGCGCATCAGCAGCCACGACGGTGGATGCAGCCGCAGCACTTCGGTCAGCACCCTTCGTGTGTGGACCAGTGCGGGAAGATCCTCGATGCCGGGAGGCCGTCCGGCGAGGACGGTGTCGAGTTCGTCGTGGATCCGCCGCTGCACGTCGGGCCGGCGGGAGATCTCGTACAGCGCCCAGGCCAGGGACGCACTGACGGTGCCGGTACCGGCCAGGAACAGGGTGATCAGTTCGTCGGTCACTTCGGCGTCGGTCAGGGAACCGTCCGGGCCGCCCGTGGCCAGGAGCATCGAGAGCAGATCGCCGCGGTCCCGGCCATCGGCGCGGTAGGTCTCGACGATGCGGTGCTGGACGGCCACCAGCCGGCGCAGCGGGCCGGGCTGCGGCGGCCGCCAGCCGACCGGCAGCGGGAGACGTTCCGCCCAGGCGTGCAGCGGTGAGAGGGCAAGGCGCATCGCGTGGTACTTGACGGACAGCCAGTCCCGGACGGCGGTGCGCAGTTCAGGGTCCTGGGGATCCGCGAAGAGGGTGCGCAGCAGGATGTCGAGCGTCAGGCGGTGGATCTCCGGTACCAGGTCGAGAGTGGTACCGGGCTCCCAGACAGCGGCCCGTGCCAGCGACCTTTCGGACATGATGCGGGCGTAGCCGGCGATCCGTTCGTGGTGGAAGGCGGGTTGCATCAGCCGGCGGTGGTGGAGGTGGCGGTCGCCGGCGGCGGTGATCAGCCCGTCGCCGAGCGGCTCGCGCAGGGCGTCGAACATCGCGCCCTTGTCGAAGGCGCGCGCCTGCACGGTCAGCAACTCCCGGACGATCTCGGGCGAGTTGACGGTGTGTACCTGCCGTGGGCCGATGTAGATCCTCGTCACCGGCCCGTGGCGCCGCAGCTCCCGGACGAAGCGCAGCGCATCACGGTGGATCCAGGGGGCGTGCCCGGCCAGCGGCACGCGGCCGGGGGCGACGGGGGCTCCGGTGGGGGCATCGGCGACGGTGTCTCCCGGGCCGCCGGTGAGCCGTGCACCGCTTCTGCTCCTGCCGGTCCTTGTCGTTCCCGGCCACATGTCAGTCCTCCCTGTGAGCGGAGGCGGTGGGTCCCGCCGCGTGGTGGAGGCGGCGCTGCCCGGCAAGGAGGCCGCCGACGGCAAACGCCTGGGTGTGGGTGGGGTAGTGCGTGAGGAGCGGTCGCGGGCCGTACATCAGAGGTACGCCCGGCCAGGTGCCGTCGTCGCGCTGGTTCTCCACGAGGTAGCCGAGTCCCGGCGCCCAGTGTTCCTCGTGGAGCAGACCGCCGTGTTCCAGGGCCGTGAGCGCCAGTCCCGTTGCGGCGGGAGCGCTCGGGCCGGTCGCTTCGACGGGCCAGCCACCATCGGGGTTACGGCATGCGGCCAGCGTCCGGGCGGCGGGGTGGCCTCCCTCAGGTACGGCCGCAGCGAGGGCGGGAAGGACCTCGGCGGTGGCGTACGGCAGTCCCCGGTACCACCCGGGGTGCCAGCATCCCTGCTCGCGGAGGCGCTCGGTGAGCCAGCCACGCGCCGCGGCCAGTTGCACGCGATGGCGGTCGGAGTGGCGGTCCAGTGCGGTGACGACATGGGCCACCACGTCGTCCACCGGAGGGTCCCCGGCGGACTGCCAGGTCCGCCAGAGACCGTCGGCCGTCTGCTGCCGGGCCAGGTGACGCAGCCCGGCCCGGAGCGTCGTTTCGGGCGCGCCGCTCGCGCCGCCCAGAGCGATCAGGACGGCCGCGGTGGTGTCGTTGTCGGACTCGACACCCAGGCGGTACGGCCAGCCGCCGTCCGGGTTCTGTGCCGCGACCAGGAACGCGACGGCGGACGGCAGCCCGTGGCGGTCGAAGGCCGCCGCGCCGTGAAAGGCACGCATGGTCAGCGCGGTGTCCCAGACGTCGCTGGTGGAAAAGCGCCAGGTTCCGTCGGGGAGTTGGCTGGTGAGAAGGTACTCCGCACAGCGGCGGGCGGCAGCCGTGCCGGGGGCGGCGGCCTGGAGCGCGAGTCCCGCGAGAGCGGTGGTGACCGGATTGGCGAAGAAGTCACCCGACAGGGATTGCTGTTCGGCGACCATACGGGCGGCGTGCCGGGCGGATATCCGGTCGCCGAAGTGGGCCTCCACCAGGGCGTGCGCGGACCAGAGTTCCACCTGGGTCCAGCGTTTGAGCCGCCCCTGGGCCGCGACCGCGGTGGCCAGCTGGGTGCGCAGCGCGGCGGGACCGGTACCGCCGCTGGTCGCTCGGCCGGTGTAGAGGGCGATGGCCTGGAGGAGCCGGGCGCGGGCCGACAGCGCCCGGTCCGCGAAGGAGGGGTGGCTCACGTCGATGGGGCCGCCGGTGTCCAGGGCCAGGGACAGCAGTGCGGTCTCCACGGCATGGGCCACCGGATGGTGGTTCTGCGGGGCGGCGCCGTGGGCGAGCCAGGCCCGGCCCCGCTCGGCGGCTCGGACGGCGCCGGGGTGCGGAGAGCGTGCCAGGGCCAGCGTGCACAGTGCGGTCTCCGTGATGCGAGGGGCGGGGGTGGCCAGCCATGAGCCGTTGTCCCGCTGGGTGGAGAGCGTATGCCGGGTGGCCAGGGCAAGCGCACGGCTCACACGTGTGGCGAGGGTGGGCGAGAGCTGCGCGTCCGGAATGGACGGTAACGCAGGTCCTGTTGACATCTGACCCCTGTCTTCCCTGGTTCCGCTGCCGCTTCGTGGACGTGACTGATGCGTTGGCGTGACTCATGCGTGGACGTGATTTATGCGTGGGCGTGACGCATGCGGCGATCTGACGCACCGCGTGGAGACGGCCCGAGGTGCTATCGACTGGCCGGGCCGGGGAGGCGACGCGGCCGCGGGCAGACGCACCGGACCGGCTGCGGGCGGGCCGAAAAGGCTCGGAGCGCAGGAACCCGCACGAGCGCGGGACGTAGCCTGACGCCGTGAACACTGCGCGGCCGCTCGGCCACCCTCCCCGGGAGATCGTCTCCATAGCGGAGACATGCTCCGCCGCATTGCAGAGCATGCCGCGACTGGAGATCTGGCTTAAAGAGCTCGGGCTGCCCGTGGACCCCGCGCTGGTTCCCCTGATGTGCCTTCAGACGGCGTTCTTCACCCCTTGGCTGCCTCCGGAGACCTGCTACCGGATGGCCCGGCTCACGGTCTGGCTGATGGCGATCGACAACGTCCTGGACGCACCGGACGCACCGGACGCGGCGACTTGCGGCCCGGACGGGACCCCGACCCGCGTCCGGGCCTGGCACCGGGTCCTCGCGGGGCACGACAACGACGGCGACAGCGACGGCGACCGCGCGGGCGTCAGCGACGACCCCATCGCGCGCGCTCTGGCGGAGATCGCCCGGGACCTGGACCGCGAGGGCCGACCCGAACTTACCGCCGTCTGGCGGAAAAGCATGCATCAGACGCTCATCGGCATGCAGTGGGAACGGGAGGCGGCCCGGACAGCGGCCGCCGGTGGTGGCGTCACCGGGCTGACGGACTATCTACGGCACGGCGCCTGGACCATCGGCGTCGAACAACAGGTCACCGCGCTGTGGGCCCTCATGGACGAGCCGGGGCTGTCCCGGCGTCTTCCCCTGCTGCTCGACGCGCTGCGCCAGGCCGCGACCGCCATCCGCCTGCTCAACGATCTGCGCGGCCACCAACGGGAACAGTCCGAGGGGAAGTCCGACGCGCTCGCGTTCGGCCTGACCGAGCAGGAGGTGTACCGGCGCGCCGAGGCAGGGCTCGAAAACTGCCGGCGGGCTCTGGCTCCGCTCACCGCGGCCGGGTACGGTTCCGCGGTGGCACTGGAGCGGGTGGCGCTCTGGCATGCGCGGATGTACCACCACTTCGATCCCGTACGGCCCGGCCAGGAGGTCACCGCACCCCTGCCGGGCGGATCGGGCAGCGCCGCCCCCGTCCGGCACTCACCATTCGTCCCCCAACCGAGGGAGGCCCCGGCCATGAGCATTGAGCAGGAGGTTCTGGACGTCATCGCGTCCGGAGGGCAGTGCGACAACGCGAAGCTGACGGAGCTGTTCGACCGGCTCGAACCGGTCGACACCGATCTCCTCATCGGTACCTGGCAGGGCGGCGCGTTCGAGCACACCAGTGAGAACGCCGCGCTGCTGACGAAGATGCGGTGGTACGGGAAGCGGTTCGTCGACGCCGAGCACGTGGAGCCGCTGCTGTGCCGCGACGAGGACGGGACGGTCTTCTCGTACGAGGAGATGGGCCTCGCCACGTTGCGTGAGGTCGTCCACCGCGGCAAGCAGTCCACGGCGATGGTCTACGACCAGCTGCCCATCATCGACCATTTCCGCCGGCTGACCGACAACGTCCTGCTGTGCGTGATGGACAAGAAGGAATCTCCCACGGATTTCTTCTTCCACCTCACCCGGGTACCCGCATCGCCGCCCCGGCCATCCAGGTAGGTCAGCGTCGCGCGGGCGGCGGCTTCGGCGTCGGCGGCATGCTGACCGGCCGCCACCGGCACAGGTTTGCCGGTGCCGGAGACGAAGGCCTCGGCGAGCAGGAGGCGGGCCTGCCCGGCGGCGAACCGCTCAGGCCGGGTGGTCGCGCTCGCTTCCGGGGCGAGGATATGCAGACGGGAGAGCATCCATGCGGTCTGGGCGACCCCGGTGGCCAGCGCTCCGGCACCCGCAGCGGCCGACCACGGCCGGTTGCCCTCCCCGCTGCGGGCACGGCCCAGCACACGCCACGCGTCGCCGTGCGGAGCGGGGACAGCGATGGCCATGGGTGCTTCCACGGCCAGGACTGCGCGTCCCTCGTGGGCGCAGCTCACCGGCCGGCCGGGCGACAGCCAGTGGCCGGGGTGACGCGGTTCTTACCGTGTCCTTCGTTTAGTGATCGTTTATTGCGGCTCGGCAGGATGTGAAGTGTCGAGAAGGATCCTTCACAGGGGACGGTATGGCCAAGCTTTATCTGGAGAAGCTCAAGTGCGTCACGACTGAGGGCTGGAGCGGCTTCGACGAGCCGAGGCTTGTGGTCCAGAACCGTGGCACCGTGTGGAATGGGACGGTGCTGGGAGACCGGATGTACACCGTCAAGTACGACTGCGACTTCACGGGAACGATCGCCGTCTCTCTCGGGGAGGCCGGCGGAACAGCCGGGGATGGCAGGCTCGGGGAGCAGTGGATCACGGATACGCCTGGTGAGCGCAGTCTGCGCTTCAGGGCGGATGGCGCTGAGTACAACCTGCTGTATGCGGTGGAGTAAGGATTTCGCTCGTAGCTGCTGGTCACCGATGAGACGATCTTGTGTCATTCGAAGCCTTCGTCGTGCAGAACACGATCAAGCGCTGCCCGGCCCGCGGGTCCCCATGTCGGCTTGCCGCCAGGAAGGCCCCGGTCTCCGTTCTGGCCCATCAGCATGAGGAACAGGCTTTTCAGCGCAGCCAGCCCGCGGGCGCGCCGGATCGTCGCCTCGTCCGCACGCGCGTACACGTCGAAGAACCGTGCGGCGCCGCCGGCGGGAAGGATCACCCACGCGGCCGCGAGGTCCCACGCGGGATCGCCGGCGCACATGTCACCGAAGTCGATCACGCCCGAGAGTGTCCCGTCCGAGACGACGACGTTGGCGGGATGAAGGTCACCGTGCACCCATACCGGCGGGCCGTCCCACTCGGGGGCCGCAACGGCGTCATCCCAGACGGCCCGGACCTCGTCGGCGATGCCGTCGGGTGCAACGGATTGAAGGAAGTGGTCGAAGCCGTCCGTGTACTTTTTGGGGTGGGCGCCGCGGTCCGAACTGATCGGCGCGTCAGCGGGCGCCTCCACGTGGAGCGCGGTAAGGAAGCCCGCCAGGGTATCGGCCGCGTGGTCACTGCGGCTGATCGAGGTGAAGTCCAGTGGTTCGCCGGGAACCCACGTCATGATGGTCCAGGGCTTGGGGAAGCGCGCGGACGGTTCACCGATCCGTACAGGGTTCGGGACCGGGAGCGGCAGGCGCGGGGCCAGGACGGGCAGCCACCGGCACTCCTTGCGCTGGAGGTCCGGGGCACGTTCTGAACGCGGCATGCGCACAGCCAACTCGTCCCCAAGACGCCACTGCTGGTTGTCCCAACCGCCCGCTACTTCACGGATGGCCAGCCCTGCAAGGTCCGGATGCTGCTCCCGCAGCAGGTTATGGACCAGGTCTGCGGTGATCTCGCTCTCGGAGTCGGTCATGCGAAGCCACAATACTGGGGCAGGCGGTAACTCCGGCTTCGCTCGTGATCCGCGACTGGCCAGCTGCCTGAGCCGGTAGCCGACGGCGGTACCTCGTGCCGCTGTCCGGATGATGAGGTGGCACGGTGACCAACCACGATGAGGCGGCGGCTGTCCGACCGCTGACACTGGCATGGGTGAGCCGGCACCTGGAGGTCGGCGAACGGATCGTCAGGACCGAGGCGCTGCACGGCGGCATCACTGCCGAAATGTGGCGACTGACCATCGGCACGCGGGACGGAGGCACCCGTGATCTGGTGCTGCGGAGCTTCGTCGACCCGTTCTCCGTGGGGCACGCCGAGGACTGGCTGACCAGGGAGGCCGGAGCCCTGGCCCTGCTCACGGGGACCGGCGTGCCGGCTCCTGGACTGGTCGCGGTTGATCCGACCGCCGCGCATTGCGCGTATCCATCGCTCCTGATGACACATCTGGCGGGTCGGACGGTCCTCGACGATGAGGGTTTGGAGACGCGCGTTCCTCTGCTGGCCCGTCAACTCGTGGCGATCCACGCGTTGCGACCCGCCGAGCGGCCCCGGGAGTATGTGGCGTTGACGACCGCCGACACCGTCGTGGTTCCGAAGGGGGCCGACGCGACGGCGTGGGCTGCGGCGATCGACGTGATCCGCAGGCCCGCGCCGCCCTATGAAGGGCGATTCCTGCACCGGGACTTCCAGCCCGGCAACGTGCTGTTCGACGTGCCCCCAAGGCCGGCAGGTGCCCGGATCACCGGCGTCGTCGACTGGGCGGCGGCCTCCTGGGGTCCGGCGGATCTCGATGTGGCGCACTGCTCCACCAATCTCGCGCTGCTGCACGGCCCGGCGTGGGGTCTGCGGTTCGCTGAGGCGTATGAGGAGGCCGGCGGGGTGCTGGCCGCGGCCGCGAGCGAGCGGCTGTACTGGCAGGTGCGGGACGGGCTGGCGTGCTCAGAAGAAGTGCAGCGGGTGGCGCAGCCATGGCGTGAGGCAGGGAGAACAGAGCTGACGACGCGAGCCGTGGAGGCGCGGCTGGATGCCTATGTCACCGCCCTGATGGACGCGCTGGGCTGAGCCAAGGCGGCCCGGGGCGCGGCCCCGGCGGGCGGTGCCAGGAGTGACCACCCAGGAAGCGCCGACCGCAGCTCTGCCCGCAGTCGTCCCCGCACTCCAACACGCAGAGCAGCACGCTCAGTTATCTGCAGGTTGGATCGCTGTGCGTTGACGGCGCCCCCACCCGCACCGACTGAAGTGGCCGGTACTGGACGCAGGGCTGGAAGGTCACTACTCTGAAATCGAACTAGTCGAGATTTGAGTAGAGGGTTGGCGTGACTACGGGATGCCTGTGAAGGAACCCTCATCGGGCTGGCTGCGGGGTGTGCTGCCGCTGGCGCTCGCCGCTGTGCTGGCGCAGGGGGATCAGCACGGCTATGCGCTGGTGCAGCAGTTGGCCGCCCACGGATTCGGCACCATCCGCGGGGGAGCGCTGTACCCGGTGCTCGGTCGGATGGAGATCGAAGGGCTGGTGGAAGCCCGCTGGGAGCCCGGGGAAGGCGGGCCGGGTCGCAAGGTGTACCGGCTCAGCGATGCCGGACGGGCTCGACTGCTCGAGGAGGCCGCGACGTGGCAGCGGTTCTCCGACTTGATGGACCGGCTGCTGGAGCAGGTAACGAAGGAGGAGTAGTGACGGACTTGACTTCCCGGTGGGAAGCTCGGGCGAGGCTGGCGCCGGCGGGGCAGTCGGTGGACAGGGCCACCGCCGGCATGGTGCTCGATGAGGTGGACCTGCGCTGCGCGCAGAGCGGTGAGACGCCCGAGGACGCCTTCGGTGCGCCGGAGTGGTACGCGGCCGTCGTGGCTCGCGACCGCATACCGCTGCTTGAGGAACGGCACGGACTGTCCCGCTCCCGGGCCGCCGAACTCACCAGGGAGGCCACCCATCACCTCACCGCCACGGGGTGTTCTCCCCAGGAGGAGTTCGGCCCCGTCGAGCTGTATGCGTTACAGCTCGACGAGCGGCAGAGCGTCCCCGCACGCGGTGGTGGATGCGTCATGACGTTCAGGCGGCGGCACTCGCTGTCATCCTCGTGGGCTACCTGATGACCAACCTGGCCTCAGCCGTTCCGGTCTGGCAGACCGTGCCGACCGTGGTCGCCCTGGCAACGGAGCTGGCGCTTCTCACCGTCAGTCTGCTGCGCAAGCGGCCCGCCGCGTCCACCCCACGGTAGCCAGAAAAGCCGGTGCGTTGACCTCCGAGCCGTCGCTGACCGCCTGGCGATCCAGCACAACTCCGTGCGGTGGCACGTCGGCAACAAGCAGGGACTTCTTGCGCGGCTCGCCGAGCGCATCATCGGCCCCTTGGCCGGTGCCGGCGCGCACCTGCCGACCGAGCCCTATGCGCGGCTGACCGTGCTCCGGGGCGCCTGCCGCCAGGCCCTGCCCGGCGCATCGCGATGGCGCCCGCCTCGTCAAACGGTCTCGTCACCACGGGGCCGCATACGCCGGCCTTCGCCGACACCTCCATCGGCGCCGTGAAAGAACGTGGCAGGGACCCGAAGAAGGCTGTCTGGCTGTACCACTGGTCCATCTTTCGCTTTCGTTCTCGGTCTGACTATTGAGCAGCAGGCTCACGAGCCCGTCCGGGCAGACTTCTTACGGGCTGCCGTCACCTCAGGCCGAGCGACCGGTTGCGGACCCGCCTCACGGCGGCCCTGACCGCACTCGGAGTCGACCACATCCACCACCTCATCGCGGACCGGCACCACGCGGCCGTGGTGGGCACTGCTTGTACACGGCACCCAGCGTTCGCCGTGGAATTCACCGATGTTCTCTCCCGGTTCAGCGACGCACTCATCCTGCGGCGCTAGCGGCGCGTCAAGGAACACAGCATCACCTCATGGAGAGAAACAGGCCGATGAGCCACCGGCTCCCGGACCCCCCAATGAAGAACCCACGCAGAAGGAAGCAGAACTCCATGCACCTGACTTCCCGTGAGAAGTTCCCTCCGGCCGGCGGCGATCGGCAAGCGTCCTTACTCGTCCTCGGCCCGGCGGCAACATCCGAAAAGGTCCTGGAGAGTCTGGAGCTGGCGGGGTATCAGGTCGCCGGGGCCGGCACCAGGGCCGGGGCGCTGGTGCTGCTGGCCGCCCAGCGGTTCGACCTGCTGATCATCGACACCCTGATGCCTGACGCGCACGAACTGGCGGGGTATCAGCGCCTGGCCGACGGCAGCGCCCCGGTGCTGTTCCTGACCGAGTCCACGTCACTGGACGGTCTGTGTCCATGGCTCAGTCTCGGCGTCGCCGACTATGTCCTCAAGCCGCTGCGCATGCCGGAAATTTTGGCCAGAGTGCAGGTGCTGCTGCACGACCGGGGTGCCGGACGGCCGGAACGCGCGCCGCGCCATGCCGGCCTCATCCTGGGCGACCTCGTCCTGAACGACGCAACGTGCCAGGTGTGGCGCGGACCGCGAGAGCTCAGTCTGTCACCCACGGAGTACCGGCTGCTGCGCTGCCTCTTGCTCCACTCGGGGCAGGTCCTGTCCAAGGAGCAGATCAGTCGGAATGTGTGGGGTGAGGACGGGGCCCGCACCGAGAACACCATCGAGTCGCTCATCTCCCGCCTCCGGCGCAAGGTCGACCGGGAGGCTCCCCCCTTGATCCACACCCGTAAGGGATTCGGCTACTGGCTCGGCCCGGGGGAGGGGGTCGGGAGCCAGTAGGGCACGGGAGCCGCCTCGCTCTGTGACCTACGCCACATCAGGTCGTTGGCAGGTGCCTGCCAGGGAGATGCCAGGTTCGCGTGATGAGTTGTGCTCGTCGAGATCTTCAGCCCCGTCCCGGATCTCCTTCGGGACGGGACCCCACACCTGAGGAGACCCATGGCCGATGTACTCGCAGCGGTGAACTCTTCCCTCGGCCTACGGAATTCAGGACTGACGATCGCCGTCGCCGGGGCCGAATTCGGGTGGGGAAGCACCGGAAAACTGTGTGCGGTGATAGCCGAGCTCCATCGATCCGCGCCCGTGCCCCTGCGTTTCGTCGGGCTTGCTTCCCGGCTCAGCCGTACCTTGCTCGCCGCACACGGGGTCGACCAGTGGTACGACGTGGCAACCGACGACCGCGAGGCCGTCGCGGAGGTCGTGCGTCAGGAGAATGTCTGCGCCGGGCTCGTGGTCCTGGAGGGTCCCGCGGCGTCGTCGCTGGAGGCGGCCGGCGTCCCGACGGTGTTCGTGGACAGCCTGCCGTTCCTGTGGACCCGAAGCGATCTCCCGTCGCTTCCGCTCGATGTCTCCGTCTACTGCGCGCAGCGTTGTATCGAACTGGAGCCGCACAGCCGGGACCTCCTCGCCGCCGTCAGCAATCTGCAATGGGTGGAAGCCGTCGTCCTGGAGAACACCGGAACGCAGGGCGCGAACACCGGCAATGCGTCGCCCACCGCAGTCCCTTTCCAGCGGGCACTGGTCAGCTTCGGCGGACTGCGGTCTCCGACGCTCACGGACTGGACCAGCTATCCACGCGTCGTCCTGCCCGCGGCGCTGACCGCTCTGGAAAAGGCAGGATTCAGCGAGGTCCATGTGGCCGGCAATCTTCCGCAGGAATTCCCCCGGGATTCGGTGCGTGCATCGCATCCGATCGACGGGGCGTCGATGAAAGTCACCTACGGGGCACTGCCCCACGCGGAATTCCTCCGCCAGGTGTCGGACGCGGACGTGTTGCTCGCCTCGCCCGGTCTCACCACACTCCTGGAGGCGGGCGCACGGTCCACACCGGTGGTGTGTCTGCCGCCGCAGAACCTGAGCCAGATCTTCAACGGCCGCTTCCACAGCACAGCCGTCGGGGCCGACACCAGGGTCCGCTGGCCGGACGACGTCTTCTGTGAGGAGGCGGTGCTGCGGGACCGAACCTCCTCCGAGGAGGCGGTGCTACGCCAGATCTACGGCGGTATCTCCGCCGCGGCCAAGAGTCCGGACCGAGCGGAGACCGCGGTGGGGGCCGGTGTGCTGGCGGCCCTGGAGCGGGCGCGGGCCGGCGCCGACTGGTCGGGCCTGGCCCGCCGCGTCGGCAGCGGCGGAGCCCGCCAGGTCGCCGGCCATGTGCTGGCGCTCGCACGGCCGACATCTGGTGCGGTCTCCGGCTGATCACACACCGCACTGCCCAACTACTCGTCACAGGAAGGCTTGCGCATGGCTGGACCGACAGGTGCGGGGCACCGCACGCGCGCACGTCAGAGGTATCTGTTCGTCCGCATTCTCGAAGCCTGCAACGCCGACTGCTTCATGTGTGAGTTCGCGCTGTCCCGCGACACCTACCGGTTCTCGCTGGACGACTTCGACGAGCTGCTGCCGCGGGCAGCCGAGGCAGGAGTGGGCTATGTCCGCTTCACCGGCGGCGAACCGCTGATGCACCCGGACGTCGCCGAGTTGGTGCGCCGGGGCACCGCCGCCGGGATGCGGATGTCGCTCATCACCAACGGGATGATGCTGCCCCGGCGCATCGAGGAGCTCGCCGACGCGGGGCTCGCCCAGGTCATCGTGAGTCTCGACGGCGGCTCGGCGACGACACACGATGTCTACCGCCGCTCGCCCGGCATGTTCGACAACGGGCTGACCGGCCTGCGCACAGCTGCCGAACTCGGTGTGCTCCCACGGGTGAACACCGTGGTGGGACCGCACAACTACGCCGAGATGCCGCAGCTCCAGAAGACCCTCACGGAAGCGGGCGTGCGCCAGTGGGAGCTGTCCGCCATCAAGCTGGACCGCAGCATCCGCTACCCGGACCCGGAGCATGTACGGTCCGTCTGCGATCCGGTCTACGAGGCCGACCCGCACACCCACCTGGTCCCGCTCGGCAAACGCTTCTACGGCGACACCCCCGAGGAGCGGGACCGCTACTTCGCCGACTCGACCACACCGCGGGCGAGCGAGCCGCTGTGCCATGTCGTGGACGACGTGATCTACCTGGACGGCAAGTACGAGCGGGCCTATGCGTGCAGTTGCCTGCCGCACCGCGAAGGTTCGGACCCCCACGCCGCGTCCTGGCGCCAGGACGGGGTGATCCAGCTCGACACACCGGCCTTCCGGTCCCAGGCGGACTTCTTCCGTGAGCAGGGACCACGGATCTGCAACGGCTGTTCCACCACGGCCGCTGGGTACAGCGACGATGTGGCCCGACTGGGGAGCGTACCGCCGTGGCAGTACTGAGCCGGTGTACCGAGGACCCGGGCGCCCCGGCCCGGGGCCAGGTCCTGCTGGTGGACGAGCCGCGACTGCTCGACGCCTCGACCGCACGGCGGCGCATCGCCGGCCATCTGACGGAACTGGACGTGTCGTACCCGACGGCCCCGTCCACTCCTGATGTGGCGCTCGTCTGTGACGCGCCCGAGGCCGCGGCGCGGCTCTCCGGACAAGGCGTACCGGTGGTGTATCTGCACTGCCGCCACCGGGCGACGGAGTTACCGGCCGTACCCGCCGTCACCCGCCTTGTGCAACGGCCCGATTGGCTCTCCGCACTGCCGACGAGGAGTCAGAAAGCCCTGAACGCAGTGCAGTTGCTCGCGCCTCGTCGACTGACGCGCAACCGGTCGCGGTCCGGGTGTCTGGTGCTCGTCTCGGCGTACGAGGCCGACGACGCGGAACGTGCTGATTTCACCGATACCTTTCTGCGGCCGGCCGCAGCGGAGGCGGTGCGCCGCACCGGCCATTGCGACGTGGTGTGCGACACCGGGTTCACGGCCGTCCGGAAGGCACTCGGCCCGGTCGCCGGTGTCCGCGTGCACCGGGCCGCGGACGTGGATTTCGACGCACTGCACGCCGCCGCGGAGACCTTCCTCGCCTCCCCGACGCTGACCGCCGTATCACTGGCGTGGGCACGCAACGCCCCCTTGACCCTGTTGCCCCCGCTCGGCCCGGACCAGCGCGATCTGGCCGACCGGCTGCGACGGCTGGTGCCGATCGAGGTGGCGGAGGACGCCCGGCGACCCGCCGTGTGGACTCCGCACCCAGGCCCCTGGGCGCCCCTGAAACCCGATGACGACGCCCGACGCGAAGCACAGCGCATTGCCCGCCGCGTCCGCCAACTCGCGCTCATACCCACCGCGTTCTGACGTAGCAAGGCCCTTCCCTGTCGGCACGACCCCGGCTATCCGCCGGATGGGAGATTTCTGATGCCCCCCATACCCTCAGAGACCCACCCCGCCGCCCTTCCCCTCACCACTGCCGCCGATGTCCCCGAGGATCAGTGGAACGACTGGCGGTGGCACATGCGCAAGCGCATCAACACCGTCGAGAAGGCCCAGAAGTGGATTCGCACGACTCCCGCCGAGGAGAAGGCGATAGCCGAATCGGCCGGCAAGTACCGCTGGTCACTGACGCCTTACTACGCCTCGCTGATGGATCCCGACGATCCGCTGTGCCCGGTACGGCAGCAGGCCGTGCCGTCGCTCGGTGAGCTGATGGAGTACCACGGTACGGACGTCGATCCGGTGGGCGACATGTTCTACCGGAAGACCAACCGCGTCGTGCACAAGTACCCGGACCGGGTGATCATGCTGATCACCGAGGCATGTCCGGTCTACTGCCGGCACTGCACCCGCAAGTTCCACACCACCGACGTGGACGGCACGTACTTCGAGAAGAACGAGGGCGAGGACTTCACCGCAGATCTCCAGTACATCGCCGACCACCCCGAGATCCGCGATGTACTGCTGACCGGCGGCGACCCGCTCTCCTACATGGACGGCAAACTGGAAGAGATCATCTCCGGCCTGCGCGCCATCCCGAGCGTGGAGATCATCCGTATCGGCAGCCGGTTCCCGGTGCTGCTGCCACAGCGCATCACCACGGAGCTGTGCGAGATGCTCGCCCGCTACCACCCGGTGTGGCTGAACACCCACTTCAACCACCCCAAGGAAATCACCCCGGAGTCCGAGCAGGCCATCGACCGCCTGCTGCGCCACGGTATCCCGGTGGGCAACCAGACGGTGCTGCTGCGCGGCGTCAACGACGAGGTGGACACCATGCGCAAGCTCATGACGGAGCTGCTGCGCATTCGCGTACGCCCCTACTACCTCTACCACTGCGACAACGTGACCGGCGTCGCGCACTTCATGACCTCCGTCGAAAAGGGCTGGGAGATCATGGAGGGCCTCCAGGGACACATCACCGGCTTCGGCGTACCGCAGTACGTGCTCACCACCCGGCTCGGCAAGATCCCCATGGCCCAGCCCTCCTACAAGCAGGTCCCCGAAGGGCTGCTGCTGCGTAACTACAAGGGCCAGGAAATGGTCGTGAGCCAGGATGTGTATCCGGTCACGGAGCCGTCGGCCGACCACGGGGACGGCGGCCGATGACCCTCCAGAAACGACAGGGCCAGCGCTTTCTGCCCTACGGCGCCAACTACCTCAACTGGTCCGACATGCACGAGTTGCAGCAGGTCATCGAGCAGAGCGTGCTGTTCCGCTATCAGACCGAGTCGGAGAGCATGGCGAGCCGGCTGGAGCGCACGGTGGGTGAGCGACTGGGCGCCGAGCACGTGCTGGCGGTCCACAACTGCACCGAGGCGCTGCGGCTCGCCCTGGTCTCCACCCGGCCGGCAGTGGGTGACGTCGTCTACATTCCCGCGGTCACCTTCGTCGCGGTGGCCGGGGCCGTGCTGTCCACGGGACTGATCCCGGTGCCGGTCGACGTCGACGAGACGCTGGCCCTGGACACCTCGCTGCTGCCCGCCGACGCGCGCCGGGTGATCGTCGCCCACATGGAGGGCGCCGTCGCACCTCTGCCGGCCACGGTGCCCTTCGTCATCGAGGACGCCGCCCAGGCGCTGGGAGCGCGCTTCCCGGACGGCAGGCACGTCGGCACCCGTGGGTACGCGGGCGCCTTCAGCTTCCACCACAACAAGGTCCTCACCTCCGGCGAGGGCGGGCTGCTGGTCACCAACGACCGGGCGGCGTGGGAGGAGATGCGCTGCTACCACGATCACGGCTCGGCCCGTAAGCCCGGCCGCTACCCCACCTGGAACGAGGACGCCTACTACGGCGAGAACCTGGTCACCAGCGAAGAGGTCGCCGCCATCCAGCTCCAGCAGTTCCGCCACCTCGACGAGGTCCTCGCCGGGCTGGAGCGGCACTACCGGATCGCGTCGCAGGAGCTGCCCGACCGGTCCGACATCGCGCTGGTTCCGCGGTCGCCCGGCGACGTCAAGATCAGCCTGCGGCTGCGCCTCGCGAACCGGGAACTGCGCGACACCGCGGTCGAGCGGCTCACCGCGCAGGGCATCGCCAACTGGACGCTCGGCAAGTACTTCCTGCCCGAACACCCGGTCCTCGCGGGGCGGCGCTCGCTGTACGCGGACGGCTTCCCCTGGAACCTCGCCGGCGCCGTGCCCCGCGCCCTCACCCGCGACGGCTTCGCCCGCACCCGCTCCCTCCTGGACCGCACCCTCTGCGTTCCGCTGTCTCCGGAGCTGAGCGAGCAGCAGCAGGCCACGGCGGCCAAGCTGCTGCGCCGGACGCTGGAGACGATGTGAGCGGCTTGCTGCTGGTGGACGACAGGCCCAACTCGTTCACCCGGTACGCGCTGCGGCACCGGCCCGAGGAGCTGGTCCTGCTGCGCTTCGAGGAGGCGCGCGACGACCTGCCGGCCGGGTACCTGCGCGACACGGCTCAGCTGCCCGCATTCTGGGTCCGCAGCGATGTGCCGCTCACCGAGGAGGCGCGCCGCTACCACGACTGGATCGCACGACAGCCGGTGCGCCCGGTGCACTTCTGCAACCCCTCCGAGCCTCGTCAGCACATCGCCCAGCGCTTCGCGGGCCTGGTGGGACTGCCGCATCTGACGAGCGAGCAGGTGCAGTGGGTGCGGGACAAGGCCGCGATGAAGGACAAGTTCCGCGCACTGGGCCTGCGTACGGCCGCGTACCAGCGGGTCTCCGCCGCCGAGGACGTCACGGGCTTCGCCGCGGAACACGGCTGGCCGGTCGTCCTCAAACCGGTCGACTCCTTCGCCTGCCTCGACACCCATCTGCTGCGCGGACCCGCGGATCTGCGGCAGGTGGATCTCGCCGCGCGCCGCTTCATGGTGGAGGAGCATCTGGGCGGCACGGAGTGGGAGGCCTGCGCCCTGATCCACCGGGGCGAGGTGCTGGACGTGTGGCCGAGCGCCATGCCCTGCCGGCCGCTGGACATCGTCGAGGGCGCGATGAACGCCAACATCAGCCTCGGCTCGGGGCCGGGACCGCGCTGTGATGTGGCCGACCTGGTGCGGCGGGTGGTGACCGGGATGGCCATCGACCACGGCTATCTGCACATGGAGTTCTTCGAGACCGACGACACCGTCCATATGGGTGAGGCCGGTGTCCGGCTGGCGGGCTGCGAGATCACCGCGAACCACGGGCACGCCTACGGCTTCGACGTCTTCGGCGCCACCCTCGATGTCTACACCGGCCGCCGGCCCCGGCTGGACTACGGCGTCCGGCGGTGCGTGGGCGATCTGCTGCTGCCGCTGCCGGACTCCGGCCGGGTGCTCGCGGTCACCTCGCCCGAGGAACTGCTGCGCCTGCCCGGCGTCATCGAAGCCGTCGTACGGATGGCGCCCGGCGACCTGGTCACCGCCCGGCGCGCCTCGCACAACGCGTCCGGATTCGTACACGTCGAAGGCGCCACGGCGGCGGAGGTCGAGAAACGTATGGCGAACGTACTGGAGCACTTCCGCATCGACATCGCAGCGGCGCCCGTGCCCTCGACGGCGTCCCCGTGACCATGCCGATCGTGCGGTATGCCAGACGAGTTGCAGAGCAAGCGTGGGACGAACGGAGAGCCGGATTCGATGGTCGCTACGGTCAGCAAGTTCCTCCGCCTTCTCCAACGGCCTTACGTGGCCGGGGCCGCCGGATGGAGCGTGGTGTGCCGACTGCCCGTCTACCTGATGTCGCTGGCCCTGGTGCTGGTGGTGCGGGAGCAGGGCGGCAGCTACGCCCAGGCGGGGCTGGTCTCGGCGCTCTACGCCGTGGGCATGGCGGTGGGCGGTCCGTTCGTCGCCCGCCGGATGGACCGCACCAACCCCCGCAACGCACTGCTGCTCACGGGTCTGGTGTATCCGTCGTCGCTCACCGCGCTGGTGTGGTGGACGGAGCCGGCCACACCCGGGCAGCTCGTGCTGGCACTGGCGGCGGGAGTCGCCCTGCCCCCGGGCAATGCGTGCATGCGCTCCCTGTGGGCCCGGATCCCGCTGGCGGAGGAGGAGCGGGAGACGGCCTACCTGTGGGAGGCCCTGCTCGCTGAACTGCTCATCACCAGCGCGCCGTTGCTCTTCGCCGTGCTGATGGTCACCGGGTCGGCGCGTACGGCGCTCACCACGGTGGCGGTCGTGGGCGGCGTCGGAGCCGTGGGCCTGGGAACGACGCGGCTGCTGCGGACCCGGACAGCGGGGGAGGACGCAACCCCGCCGGGCACGACGGAGGACAGTACCCCGCCGGAGAGCACCGGGAAGCAGGCCGCACGCGGCGTCCTGGGGCCGATCCGCAACACCGGAATGCCGGCCCTCCTCCTGGTGATGGCCGCCGCTTCGGTACCGGTCGGGCTGATGACGCTGGCCATTCCGGCCTTCGTCGACGAGCAGGGCTCTCTCGGACACACCGGAGTGGTGTACGCCTGCTGGGGCATCGGCAGCGCCGTAGGTGCCCTCCTGCTGGGGCGATCCCAGTCGGAGCGGCCGGTGCACCGTCGCTTCCCCTGGCTTCTGCTCGCCTACGCGGGCGGAACCGCGCTGCCGCTGCTGGCCACCTCCGAGCTCACCCTCGCTCTGGCGCTGGCCGTGGGGAGCGCTCCGATCGCACTCGTGTCGGCCAGTGAGATGTCCCTGGTGAGCAGGCTGGCCGACAGCGACAAGGCGGCGGAGGCGTTCACCTGGGCGTCCCTGGCCACGGTCATCGGCGACGCCCTGGGCCAGCAGATCGGCGGCCTGCTGGTCGAACCGCTGGCGGCGCGCGGGGTGTTCGCGGTCGCGGCGATCGTGTCGCTGGCCGCCTCGGCGGGGGCGTTCGCCTTCCGCGGACTGTTCGCCGGTGAGCCCAGGCCGGCACCTGCTCCCGCCTGACCCGCTCTCCGCGCATCCCACGGCTCGCGCAACAACTGCTCCAGGCACAGCACTGAAGAAGGAACACGAGGTCATCTCATGCAGTCCACCCCATCCACCGCTGCGCAAGGGCGCGTCGGGCACCCTCCACGCCCCACGCCACCCTTCCACCCGGTCGCAGAAGAGGAACTCCCCGCGGCTGTCGCGGACTTCCTGGGCAGCCCCGGGGCAGGCGGAATTCCCGTGGTCGTGGAGGGCCGCTCCGACCTGTCCGACAGCGTCGAACTGGCCTCCACGCTGTATTCCGGCACGGCACTGCCCACACCGTTGGATCACGGCGTACTGCTCGACGATATCGACGAACTTCCCTCCGGACTCATGGAGTTGACCCGGCCCCTGGCCAGGAGCTGGCTGACCGCGGACTCCCTCGACCGGCTGCGCCAAGAGGCAGACGGCACCCTGCTCGTCCTGGGCACCTACGACCGCCTCCGGCTCGATCCGGTCAGGGAGCTGCTGAACAGCACCTACCGGGCCCAGGGCTTCCGTGTCACGTTCCTCAGCGGTCGCGACTCCCGGTCACTGCTGTGGAACGTGGCCAAGCAGTACGCCCGGCCGGACGACTCCCTGACCGAGCTCGGACTGTTCACCGACACCGACCGGCCGACGCCCCTCGACACCGTCCGGGTCTATGACGACCGTGACTTCGAACGCGTCGACATCCAGGCCGAGATCCTCGGCGAACGCTGGCGGCAGGTCGTCTTCCAGGGGCACGGCAAGGACGACAGCATCAACCTGGGCGAGTTCACCATCTGCGGACTCAACCCGGTGGTCCCGCGCGACGAGGAACTCCTCGGCCCGCGCTGCGCCTATGGCTTTGCCTGCTACAAGCCCGAGGACAAACTCGTCCCGCTGAACCGGGTCGCGGCAGCCGAAGTGGTCCTCAGCGCCTGCAACAGCGGACCCCTCGCCGACCTGGTCCTCTACGACCCCCGCTACCAGATCCTGCTCAACGCGCTCGACGGACCGGCCCGTACCGTCGTGTCGGCGGTCTCCGTGCACGACTCGGACCGGCCGGAGAACGCCGCCTGGATGCGCGCGGCGACCACCGGCGAGGATTCGGTGGACGTACTCAACGCGAGCCTGGCGGGGTCACACCCCTACCCCGCCTTCATGCGGTTCGGTCTGCCCGCCGGCCCCGCCGACGCGGTACCCGAACCGTCCGACCACTGCCCCGACGACCTCCTCCTGACGGTCGGCACCCGCCTCACCGCGCTCCTCACCGGTGAACTGCTGCCCCACAACCATTCCTTGCGGCCCCGGCTGGCCAAGCTCGCCCGCAAGGTGGACCAGTGGGTGGCACGCCCCACGCACCTGGCCGAGCAGTCCCCCGAGGCACTCCGCACCTCGCTCACGGCGGACCTCCAGTCACTCGACCACGTCCTGGCCCAGGAGATCGGCAAGAACCCCGAAACCGAGGTGATGAACTACCCCGCCCACTTCGGCGACCGCAGCCGGCTGGACCCGCACGTCAAGGAAGTGATCTGCCACTGCGGCCGCCCGGCCCAGCGATTCGTCCGCCGCGGCCTGCTGCCCCATGTCCTGGACACCGTCTGCGTGGTGTGTCTGCGCTGCGGTGACGTCACCTTCCAGGTGCCGGACGCACCGCAGCTGCTGGCGTTCGCACCGGACGAGGTGCCGGCGGGCGGGGTCCTGGAGATCCGGGCACGCCTGAACGCCGCCCGGCCCGGACCGGTGCGTCTGGGGCTGTTCGTGCCCGCGTATCTGCGCGAGGACACCGTCGTGGAGCCGGCCACCACCAAGGTCAGGGGTTCCGGCACACACGCTCAGGACGTGTCCTTCCGCGTACGCGTCGCCGACAACACCCCACCACAGGCTTACTACTTCACCGTTTTCGCGGTCCAGGACCTCGCGGTGTCCACCGCCAGACGGCACTTCGGAGTAGTACCCCGTCGGGGCTGACCCCACGTCGGCCCCACCCCCCAGAAAGGATGACCATGACCGGTTCCCTGCACCCCGGCAAGGACAGCGCCGGCGGCGAGCGCACGGCCGAAGAACGAGCGAAGACCCCCGAGATCGAGCTGATCGAGACCGACGGCGAGGTCACGCTGAGCATCGGCGGTGAACAGGCCATGCAGGCCTGGGAGCGCGACCTGATGTGGGCCAGCGCCGACCTGCTGTGCCAACACGGTAAGGACTTCTACGAGGTCGGCCTGGGACTCGGCCTCTCCGCACTGCGGATCGCCGCCAACCCGGCGACCCGCAGCCACACCGTCCTCGAACTCTTCGACGAGGTGGAGGAGTTGTTCCGGGACCGGCACCCCGAGCTGCCGCCCACGCTCTCCATCGAGCGAGGGGACTTCTTCCAGCGGATCCGCGAACTTCCCTCCGAGAGCATCGATGGCATGTTCTTCGACCCGGCCCTGGACATGGAGATCTGGAAGGACGCCGATCTGTGGTCCGCGTCCATGACCGAGGTGGTACGGGTACTGCGGCCCGGGGGCGTGTTCATCCCCTTCTTCAGCACCAGGCCGGAGCTGCGCTGGCAGTACGTCGACCACTTCCGCAGGGTCCATGTCGAGCGGCACACCTACCAGGCGTACGACACCACCGAGTACGCCTACGGCACCACCGGCAACGCCTACATCCAGTGCTTCTTCAAGGACTGAGGGCCCGGCGCCGGAACGCCGCACCCTTCCCCGACCGCAGTTCACCGCTCCTGTCCCGCTCGTCCCGCTCCCTCCAGGAGGTCATGCCATGACAACAACTGCTCCGCGCGGCGGCACCCCCGACTCCGCCTTCCAGGGCGTGTCGAGTGTGTTCCTCGGCGGGCCCTTCATGGGGCTCGTCGACGCCGAGTCCGGCCGGATGCCGGACCGCGACTGTCAGCCGTTCACCGTGCTCATCGAGCACTTCGAGCGACAGGGTCTGCACGTCTACAACGCCCACCGCCGGGAGGCCTGGGGCGCGGAGGTGATGCCGCCGGACCAGTGCACGGCGCTCGACCAGGAGGAGATCGAGAAAGCGGATGTGTTCGTCGCGATTCCCGGTATCCCACCGTCACCCGGAACCCACATCGAAATGGGCTGGGCAAGCGCGTTCGGCAAACCGATAGTCCTGCTGCTGGAAGAGGGCAGGGACGAGGATTACGGGTTCCTCGTACGGGGCCTGCGCGCGGTCGCCACCGTCGAATACGTCCGCTGCACGGACATCGCCACCGCGCTGCCGCAGGTCGACGCGGCCATTCGCCGAGCGCTGGAACGGCTGCATACAGCCGCCTGACGGGCACGGCCGCCTGACGGGCACGGCCGGTTGCGGGACCATCCGCAGCCGGCCGCACGTCAGCCTTGGTCCGTGCTGGACAGGGCGTCGGTGATCAAGCGGGTGGCGAAGTCGTGGTCGTCGGCGATCCGGTTGATGTGCTCCGCGAGCAGGACGGCCGTAGCTTCCAGGGGATTCATCTCTGCCTCGGTCCAGCGTCCGTACTGCGCACGCCACAAGTTGGGGCTCAGTCCGGTGCCTGCGGCGACGAGCAGGCCGGCCATGGTGGGGATGACCTCGGGACGGAAGGTCCTGGGCATCATGCGCATCGTGGCCACAAGGGCGGGCACCGAGTACTCGATGACGTCCTTGTCGTGATCCTCGCAGGCCGTCCGCAGCCACTTCATGAGCATGTAGATGAGCGTGCACACGCCGTCCAGCAGCGCATCGACCCCCGTAGGCCCCAGGGACGCGGCGAACTGGTCGATCATTTGCTGCTGTTCGGGGTCGGTATCGGTCTTGTGGTCGTAGACGGCTTTGAGCCGAGAGTCGATGACCATGAGCGCTGTGCCCACATCGCCGGCGGGAGCGTACTTGGGGTCACAGGGCGATGACACAGGACTCCTCCTCAGGTACCCACAGCAAAAAGCGAAGTATGTCCGTACGGTAGCCCTCCGAGCGGCCCGGGGCCGGCGAATCCCGATAAAGGGCTTTGGCGGCTGCACCACTCATGGGGAGTCGGACGGCGTGGCACCGCTCGTGAGGTCGGTCAACGGCTTCGGGGGAACATCTTGGCGCCGAGCGGGTGCTGCTGGTCGAAGCCGGGGAGGATGAGGAATGTTGCGCCGGCGGTGGTGGTGGTGAAGCGCAGCAGTGCGTCGGAATCATCCATTCGGGCAAGGGTGTTGGTGAAGGTGCGTAGGTCGTTCTGGAAGCTGATGAAGAGCAGGCCGGGGGTGGGCTCGTCGGTGCTGTAGGAGCGGCGGAGCATGAGGCCGACGCCGACCACGTTGGGGTTGGCCCGGCGGACGTGGGCGTCGGCCGGGACGAGGTAGCGCCCGTCCGGTGTTTTGGCGCCGAGGTTCGGGTCCCAGGCTGCGGTCCCGCCGGAGAGGGGCGCGCCGGTGGCTCGGCGTCGGCCGAAGACCGCCTCCTGCTCGGCGACGGAGAGCGCGGTGAACCGCGGCAGGTCGAGTTCCATGCGCCGGACCACGGCGATGGTGCCGCCGGCGACGGGAGCCGGCCCGGTCAGCCACAGATGGCGTTGGTGTTCGGCCGCCGTGTGCGGGCCCACGATGCCGTCGATGAAGCCGAGCAGGTTGCGTGGCGCGGAGATGTCCTTGGCCACGGGGATGTTCGGACCGCGGCGTCCGGACTGCCGCCAGCGTTCACGTATCCGCTGGCCGGCCTGCTCCAGAAGCGCGGCGGCGACGACCGGTAACAGCAAGGGGTCGCTGGCGCAGATCTGTAGCAACAGGTCCCCGCCGCGCGCCTGCGGGGCGATCCGCTCGCGGGAGAACCGGGGGAGGTCTGCCGCGCCGGGCAGGGAGGGATCAGCCCTACGCACCAGCCGTGGGCCGACCCCGATCGTCACGGTGAGATCGCCCGGCGGCAGGCCCAGCAGTCGTGGATCGGTCCCCGCGGTGCACGTGTGAACGGCCTGGCCGAGTTCGGCCAACAGCGGGCCGACGGCCACGGCGTCCCCGAGGTCGGCCACCACCGCCAGGAGGTTCGGCTGGGCCGGTTGCGGGAGCGTGACGCCTGCCTGATGGCGGCCGGTTGCCGACACCTGTTGTGGAGTTGAGGCGGGGGAAGGGGGCCGGTTCGGCTTTGGTGCCGGCGATTCGCATCCGGCGGTGAGCCCGGTGGCCGCCACGGCCCCGGTGGCACCGAGGAACGCGCGGCGTGATGGGTGGGAGTCAGCTCGGCTCACGGTCTGGAGGATGCCATATCCCTTCCGACGGAGGGCGAGTTCGCCGAATGCCATATCCGTTCTGGCGAAGGCGAGTTGGTTGGCCTCCGCGCAGGAGGACTTCATGCCAGGATGCGGGCCATGCCTCGTCTCCGTCTCCGCGTGATGGCCGCGTTACTGAGCACACTGACCTGCGTACTGGCGGGCTGCGGGCCCGGCGATGACGGGTCGAACCACGGCCGGCGGCCACCCGGGGCGCATGTGACGATCAGAGTGCCGGCTGATGCCCCGACGATCTCGGCTGCGGTGTCTCTCGCGCACGCCGGTGACCTGGTGCTGGTCGCGTCGGGCGAGTACCACGAGTCGGTGCAGGTCTCCACGCCTCGTGTCACTCTTCGTGGTGAGTCCCGGGACAAGGTCGTCATCGACGGGCGGTTGCAGCAACCGAACGGCATCGTCGTCACCGCGCCCGGGGTGGCCGTGGAGAACCTGACCGTAAAGAACAACACGCAGAACGGGGTCCTGGTCACCGGTTCGGCGAAAGCGGCCGCCGGCCTACCGGGGCAATCCGGGGGCTACGACACCGGCGATGAGCCTGTCACCTTCCTGAAGTCGTTCCTGGTCTCCCACGTGACCGCGACCCGCAACGGTCTGTACGGCATCTACGCGTTCTCCGCGCAGAACGGCGTCATCGAGGATTCGTACACCTCGGGCGCTTCCGACTCGGGGATCTACGTCGGACAGTGCAAGCCCTGTCACATCGTGGTGCGGGACAACATCGCCGAACTCAACGCGATCGGTTACGAAGGCACCAACGCCAGTGGCGCCATATACGTGGTCGGCAACCGCCTGGTCGGCAACCGGGTCGGCCTGACCACCAACTCCGACCACCAGGAGAAGCTGCTCCCGCAGCAGGGCGCCACCATCGCGGGCAATCTGATCGCTGCCAACCAGCAGACGGCCACCCCGGAGCAGGCCGACGGCGGGTGGGGCACCGGAATCGGCATCGACGGCGGCAGCGACAACCAGTTCCTTCGCAACCGCATCGCCGACAACCGCAACGCCGGGCTGGTGATCAGCGCAACCGCCGACGTACCTCCGGTCGGCAACCGGATCGTGGACAACACGTTCACCGGCAACGGCATCGACGTCGGCTGGACGTTCCCCACCGCCACGCGGGGACGGGGAAACTGCCTCCGTGACAACGAGCTGCGGACCACGGTGCCCGCCCGGCTCGCGACAACAGCGTCCTGCCCGCTTCCGGACCGGTCGCCCTCCCCGGCCGGCAGGTGGGCGACGCCGAAGGCGCCCGGCGGCATCCCGTTCACCGAGGTCGCGGCGCCGGGTCCACAGCCGCAGTTCCCCCACGCCACCACTACGGGCGCCACCGCTGTCCCGGCCGTTCCGGCCCTGCCGAAGACGGCAGATGTACCGCTGCCGTCAGCGTCCCTGCTCGCCGCGAGGGCGCGGGTGCAGACGTCCTGAACAGCGGCTACCGGGTCGGGGTGACTCCGGGTACCGGCTTGACCGGAACGTACTTCTGGGTGTCGAAACGGATGACCACCGGCTGCGACTCGGAACCCACGCTGACGCGCACCCGGTACATGCTGCCGTCCGAGCCGACCCAGTAGCGCACATTGCCCGCCGTACCGGAGCGGCCGGGGGAGGACGGCCCGGTCATGACATCTACCCGATGTCCGTCCACCTGGTCTTTTCCCCACCAGGCGGCGCCGTTCTGCGGCAGCAGTTCGGCGTTGTCCGGCCGGTCGCTGCCGAGCTTGAGCGCGATGGCCAGCGAACTGTCCAGCGCGCTGCCGGACGACTTCAGCGGACGGCTGTACCAGGCCGAGCGGGGCGGCGACGCGGGCGCGTGCGCCGGGGCGTTCGCCATCGGGTGGACGAGCACCGAGGTGGCTGTCCACTCGATCAGCCCATCGCTGGATGTGTCGCGCCCGGTGCCGTGCACCACGCCGTAGCCGAGCTTGCCGTGGTAGTCGACGGACCCGGTGACGACCAGCCCGCCGGCGGTGCCCGGCACACTGATCGTCACGGCGCGGCCGTGCGCCTCGTAGTTACGGAACCGCGTGATCGCCAGTCGGTTCGCCTCATCCGAAGTCAGTGCGCGCGGACCGCTGGGGCCAGAACCGCCGCCGACTACCAGGAGTGCGGCCATCGCAACGGCCGCTGTGCCGATGACGGCCGCCGCCCAGCGGGGCCGCAGCCATCGGCGCCGGGCAGCCGCACGGCCCGGTAGAGCTTGCCGGCTTCTCACGGTCCGCACGCGGCTCGACGCTGACATTCTTCTGATTCACCCTCTCAACCACCACACTGCTCGGCCGCCGTGCGGTCACGACGACACTCGGCAGTCCAGTGGCAGACGACGCCAAGGCCGGCCCTCTTGGACCGGCCGAGACGTGATCTGCCTGCCCGCGCCCTCCGGACCGCGGGCAGGCAGATCACTGTTCTCCGGTTCGTTCAGTGTTTCCGGGCGCGGAGCTTCCGGCTCAGGAACGTGATGACCAGGCCCGCACCCACCAGCAGGCCGACCAGAGCGATCCTCCCTGGCAGCCCGGACATACCGGTGTGTGCCAGTGAGCCCGTGCCCCCACCGGGCGGGGCCGGGTTGGCAGGCGGCGCGGGTGGCGTCGGCGGAGAGGCCGGCGGCGAGGCCGGGTTCGGCGGCGAGGTCGGACTCGGCGTCGTGCTCGGGGTCGTGCTAGGCGTTGGCGTCGGCGTCTGGGACGACGTCGGGCTCGGCGTCGGGGTCGGTGTTGCCTTGGGGATGTACACCCCGGCGTCGATCGTGTGGTTGACCCCGCCCGGCTTGTCCGGGGCCGTGACAGGCGCGTAACCGTTGCACAACCTCCCAGTGGTCGGCGGGGTCACATTGGAGTCATGGGCACGGTGGGCACCGGCGCGCGGGAGCGTGAACCGCAGCTCGCTTGCCGGGGGCTGTTCAGGCACCTTGCCGGTGTCCGCGGTACACACGTCGAACTGCACTGTGTACTTCGCACCCGGCGTGAGCTCGTACTCGGCGCCGACACCGCCGAAGTAGTACTCGCCGGCGGGATCGGTCCTGGTCGTGGCGACCTGCTTGCCGTCCGCGTCCAGCAGGTTGACCGTGGCTCCCGGCAGCAGCACGTCCGCCGGGTCCTGGATCCCGTTGTGGTCGCCGTCGAACCACACGAGGTTGCCGATCTGGATCGGCGCGTTCGCCGCCGCGTACGCGATGTCACCGAGCCCGCCGGCCTTGCCGAACCCGCCTTGCGCCCCGCTGACGAACTGGAACCCGTTGGCGGTCGGGTTGTTGCCCGGGCCCTGACCGGTCGTGATGTCGTGGTACCCGGTCCCTGAGGTCGCGACGTTGACGACCGGGTCGAACTCCGTGCTGACGACCCACTGCTGCTGCGGGATATAGGCCACCGACCCCAGCGCGGTCTCCTGGTGCGCGTTGGCGTAGAAGTCGCCCGGGAAGTATTCGACGACATCGGCGGCCTGGCCGCCACTGTTCGCGGGGGTGGCGTGGTTGGGGCAGCTCCCGGTGCCTTCCCACTGGTATTCACCGGTGGGAGTGGCGCACACCATGGTGATGTCACCACCGGACATGCCGCTTTCCGCCGTGTCGTTCCCCGGGCGGGGGTCCAGTCCTCCCCAACTGAGCACGTCCATGAACCGGTCGCGGAAGCCCAGGATCATCGAGCCGTCGCGGGCGAAGGCAAGTGAGGACAGCTCCGGCTGCGGATCGATGAAGACGCCGCCCGCCTTCCGGTCGTCCCACGTGTCCAGGCTGGTGTTCCACGGGTTCCAGTGGGTGGCCTTGTCGCCGGAACCGAAGACGCTGCCGCGTTTGTCCGTCAGCGGGTGACTCAGCACCGTGCTGAACCGCTTGCCGTCGTAGGCGTAGACGACGGCTTTCAGGTCAGCGCGCTGCTGTGTGCTCTCCGCGCTGCACACGCCGCCGACGTACAGCGTGTTGTTGTGGACCTGGAGACCGAACGGCCGCCAGTCGTCGGGGCTCGCGCACCCCGGGTCCGGGATCGGGACCGTCGGCTCGGGCGCCGCGGCGGTGGCCCCTGTCGCGTCGAAGCTCACCAGGCTGCGGGTCCGCAGGTTCACCGCGTACAGCGTGGAGCCGTCCTCCGACAGGGCCAGGCCACCGATGCTCTCCTTGCCCGGCGCGTCGGTGAACCCGGGATCCTTGATCACGTTGGTGGTGTCGTGCGGCGTCACCGCGGCGTCCGGTACCCGCGCGAACAGCTCCGGCGCACCCGAGCCGTTGACCGGAACCGTGTAGATCGCGCCCCCGCCCTGCGGCCCGTACGGGGTGTACCGGCGGGCGAACGCGCTCTGGAACAGCCGGCCGCGGTACTTGTCGTACGCCAACCCGAACGTCGTGCCCACCTGAGCCTGCGTGGCCAGCGTGTCCGGGCACGACACATCGGCAGGACACGTGCCTCGGATCTTCGTTCCGAACGCCACCAATGCCCGGGTGTCGGTTCCGTTGGCGCCATTGTGGACCGGTACGAAATACCGCGAGTCCGGGAGCGTGTAGTCGGCCGGATCCCACACCCCCGTCACCACCGAGGCGTTCTTTCCGTCCGACACATCCACGAACGACGTGAAGCTGTCGAAGTGGTTCTCAGCCGTCGACGCAGGCGCCGCGCGCAGATAGTCGCTGTACGGTGCCGGGACGCTGACGTCGACGCGGTATTGGCCGCCGCTCAGCGCGGGCGACTCCGACACCACGACCTTTCCGGTGGCATCCGTGACGCCGGTGACATCGTGCCCGGCGGGGTCGGAGATTTTCACCTTCATGCCACGCTGTGGGACGTCCATCGTCGCGTTGATCACGCCGGTGCCGAAGAAGTCGCGCAGCACCTCGACCGTCAGCGTGCCGTCGGCGGTCGAAGCGGCGGCCGGTCCAGCCGTCACTCCCACGGCACCGCCTGCCAGCAAAAGAACGGATAACCCCACGCGCGCCAGCGGCTCCACAAGCCTCGGAGCCGACCGGCGAGACTCTCTGCCGACTCGGTTCATGGCATCACACTCCACACTTCTCTTGTCAGGAAAGCGAAGCACCCGCTTCTCGCTGCACGTCAACTTCGTGGCCCCGGACGCGGACGCCAGTGCGAATGCCGCGAAATCGAAAAACGGCCCACGCTGTTGCGTGGACCGCTTTGTGGTGATCGCTGGAGGATATTCCGGACGAGGGGTAAGCGCCGCAGGCCAGGAAAAACGAACGTGCGTTCAGGGCCTGGGGTAAGTCGACCGTGGGTTGTGTGTTCTCGTAACTCCACCACGATGCCCTCGCCCCCCATCGCCGACCGCCATCGCGAGCAGCGCGCGATATTCTAGCCGCTGAATTCTCACCGTCACCAGCAGAATCCTGGAATCCATCGGGATCCGCGATAATCCCCAAGTACCCAGAGAATGGTGACCGGAAGAATGTGCGACAGCGGCGTGATATCCGAATCCGAGGCCGGCGATGGTGCCCGCAGGAGGGTCAGGCCCGGGTAGGAGCGTCAGGACCGGGTGTGGGCGGACAGGGTGGCCAGGCCGCGGGCCAGGTCCTCCTTGAGATCGTTGAGGGCTTCGAAGCCGGCGTGCACGCGCAGCAGGGGGCCGCGGCCCGTCCAGGTGCCCGGGAGCCGGTGGGTGACCGGATCGGCCGGCACGATCAGGCTCTCGTAGCCGCCGTAGCTGTGGCCGAGGCCGAACAGCCGCAGCTCTCCGAGCAGCGCGTCCACGGCGGGCTTGCCGGGCCCGGGTTCGAGTTCGAGGCCGAACAGGCCCGCGGCGCCGGTGAAGTCCCGGCACCACAGTTCGTGCCCCGGGTCGCCCGGCAGCGCCGGGTGCAGCACGCCGCGCACCCCCTCCTGTTCGCGCAACCAGGAGGCGAGGCCGACAGCTTGGTGATGGTGCTCACGCATCCGGACGCCCAGCGTGCGGAGCCCGCGCAGCCCCAGATAGACATCGTCCGCGCCGGCGCACTGGCCGAGCCGGATCGCCGTGGCGCGCACCGCGGGGTAGGTGTCCTCGGAGCACACGATGGCCCCGAGGATGCTGTCGGCGTGACCGGTGAGGTACTTCGTCGCCGAGTGCACGACGACATCGGCGCCCAGCTCCAGGGGGCGGTGAAAGGCGGGGGTGGCCCAGGTGTTGTCGATGAGGGTGACCACGTCGTGGGTACGGCACACGCTCGTGACGGCAGGGACGTCCTGTACCTCGAAGGTCGTGGAGCCGGGTGACTCCAGGCAGACGAGGCGCGTGGTGGGGCGGATCAGTTCCTCGATGGACTTGTCCGCACAGGGATCGTAGTACTCCGTCTCCACGCCCAGATCGGCCAGCGAGTTGCAGAACTTGCGGGTGGGCAGATAGACGGAGTCGCTCACGAGGATGTGGTCGCCGGCCCGGACGAACGACAGGATCGCCGTGGTGATCGCCGCGAGACCCGAGCAGGTGGCGACGGCGGCGTGCCCGCCCTCCAGTTCGGTCAGTGCCGTTTCGAAGGCGCGTCCGGTGGGTGTGCCGAAGCGGCCGTAGACCGGCATCCGGCGTTTGAGGGGGTCGGCCTGCGAGGCGTCCATCGCGGCCACGTTCTCGTAGAGCACCGTCGAGGCGCGGTGGATGGGCGGGTTGACGTAGCCGTGCTGTTGCCGCGGGTCGGAGCCGGCGTGCACGAACCGGGTGTCCATCGAAGGTTCGCCGGTCATGACACCACTTCCAGATCCGCCTGCTCGTCGTGTGGTGCGACCGCCGCCCTCCGGCTGCGGCCGCCGAGTACCAGGGCGATGGCCGCCGCGACGGCGCACTGCACGGCGACGGCGGTCCAGAACATGCCCAGGTCGTGTGCGCTTTCGTAGTGGGCGAAGAGAAAGCCGCCCACGACGCCGGCGAGGAGGCCGCCGACACCCGCCGTCAGCCGCTGGACGCCGAAGGCGAAGGTCGGATTGCTCGGTATGCGGTCGACCATTTCCAGGTCACAGCGCAGGAAGAGGAAGACCTCGCCGAGACTGAAGAGCACGGTGCCGCCCAGCAGGGCAGCGGTGTGCCCTAGCGACATCACGCCCGTCCCGGCAGCCATCAAGGCGAATGATCCGGCCACCAGGCGGCGGTAGTCGGCCCGCGCGATCCAGCCCGACAGCGGCGGCTGGAGCGCCACCATCATGGCGCAGTTGACGAGCATGGCCCAGCCGAGCACCTGGATGTTGTGCACGCCCGCGGCATACAGACCGAGGAAGCTCTGGAAGAAGAAATAGAGGTAGAAAGCTAGGGCCGTGAAGAGCACCGGCCGCAGCGCGCCGCGCAGGGTCCGGAGCTTCCCGGCGGGGGCGGGCCCGTCGACGGTGACGCCGCCCCGCGCGGCGTCCCGGCGGCGGGCGAGGGGCTGCATGGTGAGCTGGTGGGCCAGGGTGATCAGACCGAACAGCGCCGCGGCGCCGAGCAGCAGCACCACCGGATCGGCGTCGATCAGGACGGCGGCCAGCAGCGGCCCGAGCCCCATCCCGGCGTTGAGGGCCGCGCTGCTGACCCCGAGGAACAGCGGCCGCAGCTCGTCGGAGACGCAGGTGACGATGTACGCCTTGTTCGCCGGGAGATAGAGGGCCGGCCCGGCGGCGACGAGAACCACCGCCGGGTAGGCGACCCAGGGGACCTTCACGGCCAGCCCCAGCAGGAGCAGACCCGTGGTCCGTACGGCGAGGGAGCCGACCATCGTCCGCTTGAGGCCGAGCCGGTCCACGACCAGGCCCCCGAGGATGCTGCCGCCGAACTGGATGAACGTGGCAACGGCCACCAGTACACCGGCCAGGCGGACGTCCAGGCCCACCGCCTGGACCATCAGAACGCCGATGAACGGGGTGACCATGTAGCTGCCGAGGGCGACCACGAAGGACAGCACGATCAGCGACTTGAGGCTCGACGACAGCCCCCTGAACGTGTGCCACTTGGCCGAGAGTGCGGACATCACGCTTGCGGACCTCCGCTCTGCGGACCGGTGACGACCGGCCGGTCCGCGCGCGGCAGACCCCATTCGCTCCAGGACCCGTCGTACACGGCCAGGTCGTCGTATCCGGCCAGCTCGGCCCCCAGCGCCAGGATGCAGGCGGTGACGCCGGATCCGCAGCTGAAGACCAGGCGCCGGCGCTCTCCGGCGAGCGGGGCGAACGCGTCGCGCAGCTGCGACGCGGGACGCATCCGGCCGTCCCGCTGGAGCTCGCCGAACGGCAGGTTGAGCGCTCCGGGCATATGGCCGGGACGCAGCCCCGGGCGGGGCTCGGCCACCGCGCCGGCGAAGCGGTCGCGGCTGCGGGCGTCGAGGACCGCCGAGGCCGGATCGGCCAGGGCCGCGGCGACCTCGTCGCTGCCGACGATCAGGCCGGGGCGCGGCCGTGCGGTGAAGTCGCCGGGGCGCGCGGCGGCCACGGGTGCGCCGGCTTCGCAGGGCAGCCCGGCGGCGCGCCAGGCGGGCAGGCCGCCGTCGAGCACGGCCACCCGCTCCAGGCCCATGGCCCGCAGCATCCACCATGCGCGGGCACTGGAGTAGAGGCCCGCGCCGTCGTAGACAACGACGGTGTCGCCGTCGTTCACGCCGAGCGCCCGCAGTTCCCGGGTGAAGCGGTCGGCACCGGGCATGGTGTGCGGCAGCGGACCGGAGTGGTCCGAGAGCGCGCCGTCGATGTCGAAGGGTCGTGCCGCCGGGATCCGTTCGCCGGCGTCGCGGTGCTCGCCGATCGAGGCATCGAGCACCACCAGCCCGGGGGCGCCCAGCCGCGGCGCCACCCAGTCCGTACCGACCAGCGGGCCCGGCAGGGCGCCGAGCGCCCGCCCGCTCATCGCGTGCCTCTCGCGGGCGCGGGGGACCACTGGGCGTGGTCGGCGAACCAGGTCGCCACGTTCTCCAGGTTGGCCGCCACGTCCTCCTCGGTGTCGCCGCCGACGACGTAACCGGCCAGGAAGAGACCGGACTTGACCCCGCCGTGGAACTCCTGACCGACCGTGCCGGTGAGCGCGACCTCCTTGACGCACGCCGGCTCGTGACCGGAGGGCAGATGGGTCAGCACGCCGTCCGAGGGCGGGATGCACAGGGCGCCGGTGGGCCGGTAGGCGGGGGTGCCCAGGGTGCTGGGGAGGCCGCATTCGGCATACAGCCACTCCTTGTCGAGATCGATGCCGAAGGCGTGCCGGACCATGGCGCTGATCATCCCGCCGCCGGTCCGGCTGGCGATCTCGCAGAACACCGTCCGGTCGTCGGGGGTGATCCACAGCTCCGCGTGGAAGGCGGTGTGCGGTGGTGTGGGCAGCTCCGCCAGCACCGCCCTGGCGGCCTTGAGCAGCCGGTCGTGGACGGGGTCCTGGGGTGTCAGCGGGAGGTTGGCCACCCAGTCGTTCGCCCGGAAGGACAGGCAGTCGTTGAGGTAGCGGAAAGGGTGTGCGAACACCACCTCGCCGTTCACGACCAGCCCGTCCACGTGGTACATCTGCCCGGGTACGAACACCTCGATCTCGCTCGCGCCACGCCACGGGCAGGCGAGGTAGGCGTCCAGCTCCGCCTCGTCACGGATGATGGCCGCGCCCAGAGAGCCGGACTCCGAGAGCGGTTTGATGACCACGGGATAGCCGTGCTCGGCGACGAATTCCAGGGCGGTGTAGGCCGAATCCAGCGGCCGGTAAGCGGGAATCTCCACCGGGCCGCCGACGAGGTGGTCCTTCATGACCACCTTGTCGCGGAAGGCCAGGGCGCTCGCGGTCCGCTGTCCCGGCAGGTCCAGCAGGTCGCGCAGCTGGGCGGCGCGTACCACGTCCGCCTCGGCGCGGGCGAAGACGGCCGTGACGGCGTGCTCGCGGGCCAGGCGCAGTGCCGTCTTCTCGACGAGCTGATTGGTGTCGTAGTCGTCGAAGGCGTGTACATGAGGCAAGTGGCCGTATCCGGCGGCGAATTCGGTGGTGGTGAGGATGACCGGCACGACGCCGGAGCCGGCCAGCCAGCGGTCGTACGGGGTCTTGGCGTAGGGCGTCTTGGCGAAGACGAGGACGTGCGGCATGTGCGTGTTCTCCTTCAGCCCGTCGTCTCGACGAGAGGGAGCCGGCGGCGCGCGGGGACCCGGGAGACCAGCTGCTGCTCCTGGGCGAGTTCGCGGGCGAAGCAGCCGTCCTTGTAGGCGCCGGAGAGGCGCTTGTCGGTGAACGCCTGGATGGCCGCGTGGTCGAACTCCAGGTCGTAGCGGACGTCTTCGCCCCCACCGGCGACCGTGCGGACGAGGATGCCCAGGTGCGGTTCGAAGGTGTTGACGCAGCCGACGATGTCACCGATCTTCTCGCGGCGCCCGTCGGCGGACTCCGACAGCACGCTCTCCTGAGTGGGGATGGCGGCGAACAGCTGGCGGCCGGCCCGGCACCAGCCGACATGCCCGGGGAACCCCATCGCCTTGATCCCGAAGGTCCCGAAGTCCTCACTCACGCCGAGCTGGAAGCCCAGCTCGATGTTCTCGTGCAGCCACTTGAAGTCGCGGTAGGCCTGCTCGATCTCCTCGTAGCTGAGCTGGAGTTCGGGGTGCCGGCCGCCGTGGTCGGAGAAGTTGTTGAAGCGGACCGTGTCGACGCCCAGCTTGTTGAAGTAGTGGGCGTAGCGCTCCAGGGACCGGCGGCCGTGGTTGTGCCGGCCGATGGTGACACCGATGTTGACCCGGAAGGCGTCCGACCGGTCGGCGTCCGCGGGAAGCGTGCTGCGGTAGTGGTCGTTGTAGTGGTCGATCCGGCGCAGCACCTCCTCGGTGTTCGCCCCGCTGAAGACGCCCTTGATCGGGTAGCTGCCGTCGTCGATGACGGCCAGGTTCTCGTCGATGACGCCGTGGTAGGTGATGGAGATGGTGCCGTAGCCGTTGACCCGGGCGAGGTCGAGCAGCTCCAGGTAGTTGTCGGCGAGCAGCGGGCGGCCGCTGGTCCAGGCGTCGCCCTTCTCCATGGTCTCGGTGGGCTTGTGGTCGGATTCCTGTCTGAACTCACGGTTGTTGGCGGGTCCGTAGATGCGCATGAACTCACCGTCGTACGCGAAGCTGTCCACGTACCGCGGGTAGACGTGGTAGCCGTGCGACTGGAGGCCGGAGAGGATCCGGGGGCCTTCCTCCATGGCGAACGACTTGTCGTAGACCTTCTCGTAGTTGACGAACCAACAGTGCGTACATTTCTGTCCGCAGGTGTTCTTTCCGACCTTGGTGTCCAGGTCGAGGTAGATGTGGATCTCCTCGGGCTTGATCTCCTGGAACGGCGTGGTGAACGGCGCATCTCCATGGAAATCGTAGGAAATCGGCGCGTTGTCGACAGGCATGGTCCCCCCAGGGTGTGGTCGAGTCGTGTGACGAGCGATGAGAGAGGTACGGCTGTGATCGGCCCGGGGTGCCCTGTGGCAGGGCGCCGCCGGGCCGAAGTGCGTGAGTGGTGGTGCGTGTTACGCGACGGGCGCGGGCTGTGTGACGGTGCTCGGCGGGGCCGTGCTGTCAGGCGAAGCGGCGTCGGGCTGTGCGGTGGAGCGGGCGTCCGTGAGGGTGCGCACGGGGACGTCGGGTTGCGTGGTGACGATGGGCAACGCCGTCAGCTCGGCCACCGCCGCTACGCACGCCGCCGCGTCCGCGGCGGTGACGACGGCCGTGCCCAGGCGGTCGGTGGAGGACCTGAGCGGGCGGACCGGGTCGCCGGGCTCCACGGTGACCTCCCACTCCACAATCGTTCCGTGGGCCAGTGACGGTGGTGGGGCGACGGCGGTGACGGTGCCGGGCGGTGCGGTGAAGAAGACGGTCGCGGCCGTGGCGGCCGCGGCCTGCCCGCGCGGCACTCCCGCGCCGACCGCCCATCCGAGGGCGGCGACCCGCCAGTCGATGCCCGTGGTGAGCCGCACCAGGTCGGCGATGCCGTCGCCACCGAGGCGGTTGTGCGTCTCGATCACGATGATCCGGTCGCCGTCCACCTTGACCTCGGTGTGGCTCGGACCGTCCGCCAGCCCGAGGGCGTCGAGCAGCTGTCCGACCGCCTCCTCGACCCGGGCCCGCCCGCGGGCGTCCAGGGCCGGCGGCGGCATCATATGGCTGACCTCGACGAAGCTGCCCGTCGTCCCCTTCTGGGCGATGCCGACGACGGTGTGCCGGCCGCCGGCGGACAGCGTCTCCACGCTGAACTCCAGCCCGCCGACGAAGGCTTCCAGCAGGGTTCCGGCGGTCCGGCGGTCCGGCGTCAGGTCCGCCGCACGGTCCAGCAGGGCCACGGCATTGCTGCCGACGCCGTTGACGGGCTTGGCCACGACGGGGGTGTGCCCGGCGAACAGCCGGGCCACCGCGTCCGGGTCGCCGCCGGAGGCGAAGGCCGGGTTCAGATGTGGCGCTTTCCGTTCGAGGACCCGCCGCATCTCCAGTTTGTCGCGGGTGTGCCGGACGACTGCGGGGGTGACCCCCCGTACGCCGAGCCGCTCCGCCGCCGCGGCCGCCGGCTCCAGACCGAGCTCGGTGAGCGAGACAACGGCACTGGGCGACAACGGCTTGAGCACCTCGTCGACGAACGCGAGGAAGGCCGGGCCGTCGTGGAAGTCGACGGTGTGCACCTGCTGTGTGCCCGGCGTCCCGCTGCTCCGGTCCAGGGCCGGGGCCCCGGGCAGCTGTACATGAAGGAGATCACCGGGGAGAGCCTCGGCCGCTCGCGCGACCGTCGGATTGGCACCGATGACCACCAGGGTCACGACAAAGTCTTTCTGGTTTGCATGCTGCGATACACGTCTTGCCCCCCGTTTTCTTCAGGTCCGGGAACACGTCCGCCGACGGCACCGGGACCACATGAACCGAGCCAACGCCAAACGGGGGCCGCAGCGCGACGACCGAACCGTTCGAGTGGCGAGGCGATGACAAGGTCGCAGCGGTACTCCGCCCCTGTCAACAGACTTGCGCAAAGCTTGACTTGCCGGGAATTCTGCTCTGACCTGCATCAAGTCCCAGAGGTCACAGAATTGACGGAAACTATGCGATGCCCGTCCTATATCCGCCCCTGACGACTTCCAGTCGATTCCACCCCCACTCCACACCGCCCGGAATCGAACGGCAGCATCTGGCACAAGGCCCGTTGCACCAGGTCAGCACGCTGGGTGTAAGCGGTGCCCAGGGCCCCTTCCAAGCGGCTGCTTTCAGACAGGGCACGACAGTCTTCCTTGACGGTAGCCATCCGTCTCCTCCCTGTAGGGGCACGGCCTCAGGAACCGGAGAAGCTACGCACAAGCGCATGCCTCCGGTTCGCGAGGAGACGCAGTTTCCGTACGGCGAACGAGTGGCGGCGCCCCCGTTGTGGACGGCGGGTGCGTGGACCTTCGCGAGCCGGGGACGGAGTTCGTGCGGTGCTGGGCTCAGTGAACGGAGAGCCCGCCGTCGACGAAGATCGCTTGCCCGGTGACGTAGCCGGAGCCGCGGCCGGCCAGGAACACCGCTGCTCCGGCGAAGTCCTCGGCCAGGCCGTTGCGACCGACCATCGTGCGCGCGGCCAGCGCCGCCACCTTCTCCGGGGCGGAGGAGAACCGCGCATTGAGCGGGGTCATGACGAAGCCGGGCACCAGCGTGTTGCAGGTGACGCCGTGTGGCGACCACGCCTCGGCCTGAGAGCGGGCCAGCGACTCCAGCGCCCCTTTGGAGACCCCGTAGGCGCCGCTCTGGACGAACGCCCGGTGCGCCTGCTGGGAGGAGACGTGGATGATCCGCCCGAAGCCCCGCTCGGCCATGCCGGGCCCGAACCGCTGGCCCAGCAAGTAGGGCGCCTCCAGGTTCACCGCCATGGTGGCGTCCCACACCTCCTCGCCCAGCTCGCCCATCGGCGGTCGCAGGTTGATGCCGGCACTGTTGACGAGGATGTCGGGCTCGCCGAACACCTCAGCCGCCTGCTCAGCCGCCGCGCGCACCCGGTCGCGACTGCTCAGGTCGGCGCTCACCCAGGCCGCCCGACAGCCGTCCGTCGCCAACTCGTCGACCGTGGCGGTCAGTTCCGGCTCCTTGCGCGCCACGATCACCACACGTGCCCCCGCTCGCGCGAGAGCCCCGGCGATGGCCCGGCCGATGCCGGAACTGCCGCCGGTCACCACAGCGACCCGGTCGTCCAGGGAGAACAGTTCGGAGAGGTAGCTATGAGACGTCATGCCCGCACCCTAGACGGCGCTTCCACGGCGACAGCGGCCGAGACGGCATGGGTCACCTGGAGGTGGGGGCGAGGTGCGGGTCCAAGCCTCAGTTGCCGCGGCGCACCCGGGCCGCCTTGCGGGCCTCGGCGAGCTTACGGGCCTCGTTGGCCTTGCGGGACTTGCCGCCGGCGCCGCGGGAGGCGTCCTTGCTGGTGCCCAGGCCGCGGAACGGGGCGTTGGTGTTCTTGGCCCGGGGCGCGGCGGGCCCACCATCGAGCGGGGTGCCGGAGGGGGCCTTGGCCCCGGTGATCCGGCTGAGCTCCGCCTCACCCGAGCGCACCTTGGTGATCGTCGGCTCGATGCCGGCCCCGGCTATCAGCCGGCTCATCTCGCGGCGCTGGCCCGACAGCACCAGCGTGACGACGCTGCCGGACTCACCGGCCCGGGCAGTGCGGCCCGCGCGGTGCAGATAGTCCTTGGGGTCGGTGGGCGGGTCGACGTTGACCACGAGATCGAGGTCGTCGACGTGCAGACCACGGGCTGCGACATTGGTCGCCACCAGGACGGTGAGCTGGCCGGTCTTGAACTGGGCGAGGGTCCGTGTGCGCTGCGGCTGGGATTTGCCGCTGTGCAGGGCCGCGGCGTGCACTCCGCTGGCCCGCAGATGCCGGGTGAGCTGGTCGACCGCGTGCTTGGTGTCCAGGAACAGCAGTACGCGGCCGTCGCGGGCGGCGATCTCCGTCGTGACGGCGTACCGGTCGGGGCCGTGGACGACCAGCACATGGTGGTCCATCGTCGTGACCGCGCCCGCGGACGGGTCGACCGAGTGGACGACGGGGTCGTGGAGGTAGCGGCGGACCAGCTGATCCACGTCGTGGTCCAGGGTGGCCGAGAACAGCATCCGCTGGCCGTCGCGGTGCACCTGGTCGAGCGCCTCGGTGACCTGCGGCAAGAAGCCCATGTCACACATCTGATCGGCCTCGTCGAGGACGGTGATCCGTACCCGTCCCAGGTGGCAGGCCCTGCGCTCGATCAGGTCGTGCAGGCGGCCAGGGGTGGCGACGACGACCTCGGCCCCGTCGCGCAGCGCAGCGGTCTGCCGGCCGATCGACGTGCCGCCGACGACCGTGGCCATCCGCAGCCGGAGTGCGTCGGCATACGGGGCGAGCGCCTCGGCTACCTGTTGAGCCAGCTCCCGGGTAGGCACCAGGATCAGGGCGAGGGGCTGCTTCGGCTCCGCGCGCCGCCCGGCCGTCCGTGCGAGCAGCGGCAGGCCGAAGGCGAGCGTCTTGCCCGATCCCGTGCGCCCGCGCCCCAGGACGTCGCGTCCCGCGAGGGCGTTGGGCAGCGTGGCCGCCTGGATCGGGAAGGGCTCGCGCACGCCGAGCTCGGTGAGCGTTCGCAGCACCTCGGCCGGCAGTTCCAGGTCGGCGAAGGAGGCGACGGGGGACACCGTCGGGGTGAGGGCAGCCTCTGGCCGGGCGAGGTTGCCGTGCGAGGTGCCGAGGCGGTCCGGGTGGTTCATGAAGAGCCTTCCGCATGGGGAACGTACCGAGGAAGGCCCGGCAGGAATAGGCAGCCGACGAAATGATGGGATCCGCACGGACGGAATCGCCGACCGTCACGGCCGCCCGAACATGTGAGGGTAACACGAAGTGACTGCTCGGCCCGGCGCTGTGGTGCTGATCTCGGCGAGGAAGCCGGGCACCCAGCCGCGCGGGGAGAGTGCGCCGTGCCCGTAACGATGCCAGGAGCGTGCCTACAGCACGGTCGGATGCGGCGTTTCCCTCATCGGAGTGGTTTCGCCCGGTCGCCGGACCGCTGCCGGTGATCTTCCGGTTGCCTCTCGGACAGCACGCATGGCGCGCACAGCAGACCATGCACCGATACGCGCGGAGCAGAGGGGCCACTATGACCGACGGGACGGTACTGTTCGCGGTACGCGAGTCCTCACAGAGCGGAGGCATCGCCGACGAGCAACTGCGCAGAATCCGCAATGAGTTGGAGACCCGAGGTCTCGACGTGCGTTGGGCCAGCACAGCTGACGACGCCCAGGCGGTGTTGCGCACCGAGGCAGGCCTGGCCGCCGCCGTGGTCGACTGGGACCTTCCTCAGGCCGCCACAGACGGCGGCGAAACAGGCGGCGCCGCGGTACTGCGCCACGCCGGCCGGCGCTTCCAGAACCTCCCCGTCTTCCTGGTCACGGCCGGCGAAGACCTGGAACACCTGCCCCTGTGGGTGGCCGAAACCGTGATCGGCTATATCTGGCCGCTGGAGGACACCGCACCGTTCATCGCCGGACGCATCGCCGGCGCCGCCCGCGGCTACCAGGGCGATCTGCTGCCGCCCTTCTTCAAGGCACTGCGCCGCTTCGACCACGCGCACGAGTACTCCTGGCACACCCCTGCGCACTCCGGCGGTGTCGCCTTCCTCAAGTCCCCCGTCGGCCGGGCCTTCCACGACTACTTCGGAGAACGGCTGCTGCGCAGCGACCTGTCGATCTCCGTCGAGGAACTCGGTTCCCTCTTCGAACACACCGGCCCGGTCGGAGCGGCGGAACGCAACGCCGCCCGCGTCTTCGGTGCCGACCGCACCTACTTCGTGCTCCACGGCGACTCCACCTGCGACCGGATGGTCGGTCACTTCAGCGTCACCCAGGACGAGATCGCACTGGTGGACCGCAACTGCCACAAGTCGGTGCTGCATGGCCTGGTCCTCTCCGGAGCCCGGCCGGTCTACCTGGTCCCCACCCGCAACGGCTACGGACTGGCAGGACCCCTGGCGCCTGCCGAAATCCAGGCACAGTCGGTCGCCGCCAGGACCAGCCGCAACCTACTGACTCAGGGCGCCGTCTCGCCCGAGGCCCAGTACGCGGTGCTGACCAACTCCACGTATGACGGCCTGTGTTACGACACCCTCCAGGTCGCAAAGGCACTCGCCCCCAGCACTCCCCGGCTCCACTTCGACGAAGCCTGGTTCGCCTACGCCCGCTTCCACCCCCTCTACGCCGGCCGTTACGGCATGGCGGTGGGCCCCGACACCTTCCCCGGCCCCGAACGCCCCACTGTCTTCTCCACCCAATCCACCCACAAGATGCTGGCCGCCCTGTCTCAGAGCGCCATGGTGCACATCAAACCCGCACCCCGGGCGCCGGTGGAGCACGAACGGTTCAACGAGGCGTTCATGATGCACGGCACCACCTCACCGCTGTATCCGATGATCGCCTCCCTCGACGTGGCCACCGCGATGATGGACGGCCCCCAGGGCCGCTGCCTCATCGACGAAGCGGTGACCGAAGCCATCCGCTTCCGCCAGACCGTCGTACGCGTCGGCCGGCGCATCGCAGCCGCCGACGACCGGCCCGACTGGTTCTTCGGCGTCTGGCAACCCGAGACCGTGACCGACCCCGCCACCGGTGAACGTCTGCCCTTCGCCGACGCACCGGCCGAACTGCTGCGCAGCGAACCGTCCTGCTGGCAGCTGGAGCCCGACGCGGGCTGGCACGGCTTCACCGGCCTGACCGAGGGCTACTGCCTGCTCGACCCCATCAAGGTCACCCTCACCTGCCCCGGCATCGACGCCACCGGGCAGATGTCCGAGTGGGGCATCCCCGCCCGCGTCCTCACCGCCTACCTGGCCACCAGGAACATCGTGGTGGAGAAGACCGACAGCTACACCACACTCCTCCTCTTCTCCATGGGGATCACCAAGGGCAAGTGGGGAACCCTGATGGACGCCCTGATGGACTTCAAAACGCTCTACGACCGCAACGCACCCCTGGACAGCCTGCTGCCCGAGTTGGTCGCCGCCCACCCCCACCGCTACACCGGCCAGACCCTGCGCGAACTGTGCCAGGAGATGCACCACCACCTGCGCGACGCCCGCCTGGTCGAGCTGCTCGACACCGCCTTCCAGGACCTGCCCGAGCCCGTCACCCCGCCCCAGCACTGCTACCAGCGCCTCATCCGGGGCGGCACCGAGCGCGTAAGACTGACCGACGCGGCCGACCGGGTGGCCGCCGCCATGGTCACCGTCACCCCGCCGGGCATCCCCGTCCTGATGCCCGGCGAAAATACCGGCGCGCTCGACGGCCCGCTGCTGCGCTACCTGACCGCCCTGGAATCCTTCGACCGGCGCTTCCCCGGCTTCCGCAGCGAGACCCACGGCGTCACCCTCGCCCCGGAGACCGGCGACTACCTCATCGAGTGCGTACGCCAGATCCCCGCCCAGCAGACCGGCTGCACAGCCAGCGAGCATCACAAGACACCGACGCCGAACCCGCTCAGCTCTCAACTACCCCCAGGCTGAACTCAAGGCACCAGGTACGCCCCCTGCCGACCCGGCCGGACGGGGGGCCAGCCGGAAAACGGGGACGGCGCAGGCCCGGCTCCGGGATGAGGGCGGGCGGCGAGGGGAAACTCCCGCCGACCGCCGCAGCTTCTCAGTGAGCTTCCCCGTGCCGTTTCTCGGCGAGCTTCCCGTGCCGTGCCGACACCCCTCGCTCGCTCAGAGTGGTGCGCTGTGTGCACATCGTGACCAGCGTGGAGGAAGCGCCGTGGCGCATCCATCCTTGCGTGTCACAGATGTGCAGGAATGGTAGCTAAGAGTTTTGAAGATGTTACGGACCAGGCATCGGCAGCGTGCCTACTATGGCCAACTTGTTCAGACAGGCTATTCGCGCAAGTTGTCACCCCCCACGCGAAGGCCCGTCTGTCCCCTGTGCCCCCTGTGTACCCCTCTGGAGAGACCGTGCCCGAGTTCCTGCCGAGATCCGTCGTCATTGCCGGCGGCCTCGTCGCCACCACACTCGTCCTCAGCGCCTGTGGCGCGGGCCCCGACGCGTCGACCAACGCTGACGGAGAGAGCGCGGCCACCGCGATCACGGCCGAGGACTTCGGGGGCATGGATGCGCTCGTCAAGGCAGCCAAAGCGGAAGGCACGCTGAACGCCATCGCGCTTCCCCGCGACTGGGCCAATTACGGCGCGCTGATCGACGGCTTCGAGAAGAAGTACGGCATCAAGGTCAAGGTGGAGAACCCGGACGGCGCCAGCCAGGACGAGCTCAACGCCGTCACCTCCCGTAAGGGCAAGGACACGGCGCCCGACGTCCTCGACCTCGGCAGCTCCTTCGCGTACACCGCCGCCCAGAAGAATCTGCTCGCGCAGTACATGGTCACCGATTTCATTGACATCCCCGATGGCCAGAAGGACACGATGAGCCGCTGGTACCACGGCTACGGCGGCTACATCTCGATCGGCTGCGATGCCCATCGCGTGAAGACCTGTCCGACCACCTTCAAGGATCTGCTCAAGCCGGAGTACAAGGGGCAGGTCGCGCTCAACGGCGACCCCAACAAGTCGGGTTCGGCCTTCGGGAGTGTGTACGCGGCCGCCCTCGCCAACGGTGGCTCCTTCGACTACATCCAGCCCGGCATCGACTTCTTCACCAAGCTCAGAAAGAACGGTAACTACACGCCCGTCCAGTCCACCGGGGCCACCATCGTGAAGGGTCGGACGCCGATCGTCCTCGACTGGGACTACCTCAACGCCAGGTACACCGACAAGCTCAAGAGCAGGGGAGTCGACTGGCAGGTCGCGGTCCCGGAGGACGGCAAGTTCTCGGAGTTCTACTCGCAGGCCATCAATGAGAACGCCCCGCACCCGGCGGCCGCCCGACTGTGGCAGGAGTACCTCTACAGCGCCGAGGGCCAGAACCTCTGGCTCAAGGGGTACGCCCGCCCGGCTCTGATGGCCGCCATGGAGAAGGACGGCACGATCGACAAGACCGCGGCCGCCAAGCTGCCGAAGGTCTCCGGCACGCCGAGCTTCCCGAGCGAGGCGCAGCTGGGCCATGCCAAGGATGACATCGCCCAGGGCTGGGGCAAGCCCGTCTCCAGGTAGCCGCGACTCTCACCAGGGCCAAGGCGGTGCCCGCCGTTTCTTCGGAACGGCGGGCACCGCGCGTTCGGCTGGTGCTCGTGCATCTCGGCGGCGCGGAAAGCCTCAGCATCACGTGGCTCGGCTCACCACACACAGGGATGGCGAAGGGCCAACAAGGTGAACCTGGTCCACCTGAAGGCAGGAAAGACACCGGACACCGCAGAGGGGAGGTCTGATGGTGCGCGATCCCATCGGACGGTCGCGGTGATCACCTATGCCGCTCCCACCGCCGGCGGACAGAGCTTCGTCGACTACGTCAACTCCGTGCCGTGGGTCATCGACGAGCGCCAGAACAACGCCTACGACCTGGTACCGCACGCGTGGGCCGATCTCGACACCACCACCGGCTGGTACCCGAGCCCGGGACCGCAGGCGACCGACGAAGTGAAGGTGCTCATCGGGACCATCTCCAAGCGCACCAAGGGCAACGTCTACGTCCAGCCCGGCACGCTCTGCCTGATGAACACCGGATACACGAGCCTTGCCAAGAACCTGGTCAACAAGACCACCCAGGACTTCCTCGGCCAGGTCGCCTTCCAGCACGCCAACTCCACCTACCTGGACCTGGTGGGGGCGCCTCCCGTCCCTTCGCCGCCGGTGGTGACCGACATGACCCCCACCTTCGGCGCACCAGGCGCCACGGTGACCATCAACGGCACCGGTTTCAGTCCGGACAGCATGGTCGACTTCGGTCACTTCGCCTGCACCAAGCCCACCGTGGACCCTTCCGGCAGAAAGATCACCGTCCGGGCCCCCGACGGAACCGGCGTCGTCCACGTCCGCGTCACCAACACCCTCGGCACCTCCCCGGCCGTCGCGATGTCGCAGTTCGCCTATGGCGGACCCGCACCTGTGGTGGTCAGTGCGGTCAGCCCGACCAGCGGAAAGGTCGGAACCCCGGTCACCATCAACGGCTCGGGCTTCGCCAATGGCGCCACCGTGCACTTCAAGGACAAGGCATCCGGCTCGGTCAAGTTCATCTCCACCGGCCAGCTCACCGCAACAGCGCCCGATCTGTTCGACGTCCAGCAGACGGTGAACATCACCGTGACGATCGGCAAGGCCACCTCTCCCACCAGCCCGGACGACGAGTTCACCTACACCGGACGGTAGCGTCCGCACGCCCCGTTCCAGGGTGGCCCTTCGAGCAGCCCGGGCCCTGGCCGCCGACCGGTGGAAGCGTGCCCGGGCGAGGGATCGCTACAGGGCGGTCATGGCCCTGTAGCCCGGCAACTCATGCTAACTGCCCATATACCACAGGAAAGTTACTGACGGGCGGCACCTGGCAAGTCGTCGTTCAGCTCCTCTGCCGGCCGACCCTGCCCGCCCAGAGAGGTCCGACCCGCCCTCTCCGGTGGGAAGGTAAGTGGTGTCGGCCCGGAGGACGTTTTCACATATCCGGATGCTTCGTCGCCACCTGGTAGTACCCCGAGTGGAACACCAGAGGGGTGCCGCCGTCGGCCTCGTACTGTTCGACCTCGCCGAGGAAGATGATGTGGTCGCCGGCGTCGAGGCGTTGGACGGTGCGGCATTGGAAGCGGGCGACCGCGCCGTCCAGGAGGGGTGTGCCGGCGATGCCGGGGGTGGTGGGGGTCCCGCGGAACTTGTCGTCGGCCGGGGTGGCGAACTGGCGGGAGAGGTGGTGCTGGTCGGCGGCCAGTATGTGGACGGCGAAGTGCGAGGCGTCGGTGAAGTCCGGGAGGCTCGGGCTGTTTTTGCCCGGGCACCACAGCACGAGGGGCGGGTTCAACGAGACGGAGGTGAAGGAGTTCGCGGTCATGCCGACGTTGCGGCCGTCGGGGGCGCGGGCCGTCACCACCGTCACGCCGGTGGCGTACTGGCCCAGCGCGCGGCGAAGTTCGCGGCCGTCGAAGCGGGCGGCGTGCTGGGCGCGCTTCTCGGCGAGGAAGCGGTGTGCTTCGGCTTCCTCGAACCACCAGCGGTAGAGGGTGCGCGGGTCGTCGAATCCGGCGGCGAGGGCGTCGGCGACAGAGGGGGTTTCGGCCGCCGCTGTCAGAAGGTCACGGTGGTGGGGACTCAGGTCGGTCAGGAGGGAGTTGGTCCAGCCGACGGCCCATTGGGCCCAGCCGCGCCAGAAGTGGTCGAAGGTGCGCTGCATCCACTGCGGGGTGAATTCGGCGGTGCCGTGGCGGAGGATGCTGTCGAGGTAGTGGGTCGCGGCCTGGGCCGCGTTGTTCGCGCCCTGGCCGGTGATCGGATCGTTGAGGACGACGGCGTCGGCCATGCCGAGGACATGCCGGCCGGAGGCCAGGCGGGCGACGGGGTGCCGGACGGTCGGAGTGAGCCTGCCGCGCAACACGCCGCCGCTGTCGGTGAGCCGGGCGTGCCGATGGCGCTCGTATTCGTCGGGGAAGAACCGGTGCAGGATCTCCAGTGAGCGGGTGAGGTGGCCTTCAGGCGTGCGGATGTCGTCCCAGCAGTCCATCGGGCCGCCGGGGACGCCTTCGAAGACCATGATGTCGCAGGGTCCGGTGGTGGTGAGGGCCGGGAAGGAGAAGTATTCGCCGACGCCGGGGACCATGCGGTAGTGGAGGGCGCCCGCCTCCTCCCGCGGTGCCGCTCCCGTGACATACGTCAGAGCCAGCGCACGGCGCGGCCGGTCGTACGGGGAGAGTTCGGAGTTGCATGGGAAGAGTTGGCTCAGCTCGCCCTTGCCCGTGGAGACCACGACGAGATCGTGCGTACGGGCGTACCATTCGAGGTCGTTGACACCCGCCTCGTGCAGCACGACCTCGCCGCGACCGCCATCCGCGAACTGCTCGATCCAGGCGGCACACTTGACCCGCTGGTCGACGGAGTGGGCAGGGCCCTCCAACGTCGCGCGCCAGGAGACGTCCGGAGTGCCGTGCGGACCGATGAGAGAGAACGCGATGCCGGAGATGTCCGGGGCCTGGTCCTCCCAGTGGTGCAGGCCGAGTTCGCGCTCGCTCTGGAGCGCGGTGTCGAACATGCACTGACTGGACATGACCGGCCCGCGACGTATCTCGTCGGGTTCACGGTCGGCGACCAAGGTGACGTCATAGCCGTGCGCCTGGAGTCCCAGGGCGAGTTGGGCACCCGCCTGCCCGGCTCCGACCACCGCGATCCTTCTCATGTCCTGCTGTCCTGCTCTCGATTCGTATCTATCACTGACGTCATATCAGTAGTGGTGAGCCCGCCTTGCCGGTCGTTCAGGCGCCGACCTCGGTCAGATAGTTCTTCGCGGCGACCGGGTCCATGAACCAGCGGAACAAGTCGCGCGGGTCATCGAAGCCGTTGACGAAGCGGGCGGCGATACGGGAGTTGGCGCTCGCCGCGCCGAAGAGCTCCAGGACGTGCTGGGGCGGGGCGCCGAGCATCGCGTTGGTCCAGGTCGTGGCAGCCTCCGCGGTGTCCCAGAAGCGGCCGAAGGCCAGCTCCATGAACGCGGCGTCGTACGGGCGCTCGCCGTGGTCCAGGATGGTGGAGAGGTAGGAGGCCGCGCACTTCGAGGCGTTGTTGGACCCCTGGCCGGTGATCGGGTCGTTGAGGACGACGACGTCGGCGAGGCCGAGCACCTGCGCGCCGGAGGGCAGCGTGGCGACGGGCTTGCGGACGGTCGGCGCGAAGCGGCCCGCGAGGGTGCCGTTCCCGTCGGTGAGCGTGACATCGGTGCAGCGCTCGGCCTCCCACGGAACGTACGTCCGCAGCAGCTCCTGGAACTTCGCCAGCTGCTCGTGGGGGGTGAGCCCGTCGAAGCAGTCGAGCGGGCCACCCGGGATGCCCTCGAAGAACATGATGTCGCAGGGGCCGCTGGTGGTGAGGCTGGGCATGGTGAAGTACTCACCCACACCGGGGATGACGTTGAAGCTGACGCCGGGGCGGTCGGGCAGCGCTGCCATGCCGGTGACGTACGCCAGGGCCAGCGCGCGCTGCGGAGCGTCGTACGGGGAACGCATGGCGTCCCGCTCGAACAGCCCCGCGATCTCGCCCTTGCCGGCCGCGACGATCACCAGGTCGGACTCGGCGGCGTAGCGCTCCAGGTCCTCGATGCCGGCCTCGCAGAGTTCCAGACGGCCGCCGCGGCGCGCGAACTCACCCATCCAGAGTGGCATTTTGACGCGCTGGTCGATGGAGCGGGCGGTGGCATCGAGGCGGGCGTCGAAGGAGAGCGCCCGGCCGCCCTGGCCGTCGGCGATGCTCGCGCCGAGACCGGCAATCGACGGGCAGGCGTCGCCCCAGAAGTCGAGGCCGAGGTTGCGCTCGTGGGCGAGCGCGGTGCCGAACATGGCCTGGCTCGACATGACCCGCCCCTCGCGGATCTGGTCTCCGGTGCGGTTGGACACGATGGTGACGTCAAAACCGTGGTCGATCAGGCCGATGCCGAGCTGGAGACCTGCCTGGCCGGCTCCGACGATGGTGATCTTGCGCATGAGGGGGTTCTCCGGGGGTTGGGGTGTGCGTTTTTGAGCGGTGCCGTGCAGTGCCGTGCGGTGTCGTGCTCTGTGGAAGCGTTTCGGCACGTGGCGGCGCTAACGGATGGGTGTGGCGGTTGTGTGGAATGCGGCTGCCCGCCGGAGGGGGGTCTGGCGGGCAGCCGCGGGAGGCCGGGTCACCCGTAGGGCCGGGGGATGGGCCCGGGGTAACCCGGCCGGCTAGAGGGGCCCGGCCGAATCGGCCCGGCACTCCCTGCATTGTTGATTCCCAGGATTCTCTCGGGTCCGCGGCGGTCAGGGGGCAATCTTGGTATGGCAAGATCACCTTCGCTATCCGGATCACGCGGATTGCTGTCCCGATCGCGCATCTCGGCGGTGGAGGTTTACATGCCCGCTGAAAAGTCCCCCCTCGCAAATCACCAGCTGTTCCATACAGCGGACATTTGGGAGGCGCGGGCCGAGGTCGGCCGTGCCTTCTGTCCGCATGACCTGCGCATCACGCGGCGCTCGGCGACGCTCGACGCCCGGCTGCACGGCGCACCCTTCGATCGGACAGGTCTCTATTACCTCGATTACGGAACGGAAGTCCGGATTACACCGGGCGATCTGGAGAGCTTTTTCCTCGTCCAGATACCGCTCGCCGGTTACGCCGAAATCGCCTGCGGCCGCGAGGAGATCATTTCCTCCCCGGAACTTGCTTCTGTCCCCTCGCCGACCGGAAAGTTGGACATGCGCTGGGGTGACGGCAATCCGCAGCTGATCGTGTGGTTCGACCGATCATCGCTGGAATCGCACCTGGGCAGTCTGCTCGGCCGCACCGTGCGCCGCCCGATCTTCTTCTCGCTCGGCATGAACCTCACGACACCGGGCTCCCGCTCCTGGCTCAACATCGTCGACCTCATGCGCCGGGAGGCGGAGGGACCTGGTGGGATGACAAGCCAGCCCCTGGTGACAAAACAGCTTGAATCACTCCTCATGACCCAGCTGTTGATGGCCCAGCCCAACAACTACACGTCGGCCCTGCTCGGCGAGCAGCCGCGCGTCGCACCGCCCGCGGTCCGCCGCGCCATGGAGGTCATCGAGGGACACGCCGCCGAGCCGCTCACGGTCGCGGAGATCGCGGAATGCGTGGGCGTCGGCGTACGGGCCCTTCAGGAGGGATTCCGCCGGCACCTCGACACCACACCGCTCGCGTACCTGCGCGAGGTCCGCCTGGACCGCGTACGCAAGGAACTCCTGGCCTCCGACCCGGGTGCCGCGACCGTCACCGCCGTCGCCTCCCGCTGGGGCTTCCTGCACCCGGGCCGTTTCTCCGTCGCGTACCGCCAACAGTTCGGGGAATCGCCTTCGGAGACGTTGCGGTCATAGGAGAAAATCGGGCTTTCGACCGTCCTGTCGATCAGCGGGGGCGGCGGGCAGGACCCCAGGCAGCATGAAATCCGGGAGCCGGGCGAACGCCGACTCCTTTCGTTCCGGCGCACTCGCTGACCTGGTGGTCACGGCGTCAAGTCGAGAAATTCCCAATGCGCTCGGGGTTGTGCGCCGCTGAGCCATTTCCCGCAGTTCTGCAGGACCGTGGGGCTTGAGGTGATGTGCTGGGTACCTGTGCCGAGATCACGCAGAAACCGGTCGATCGGCCCACGCCGGATCGCCGCCGTCCCCGCCCACCGGTGCACCGTCTGACCCACGTCCTGCACCGTCCACGTCGCGTGGTTGAGCGCCAGCCTGAGCAGAGTGTTCTGCTCGGTACTCGTCAACTCGCCCGCATTGAGGGTGCCTTCGATACCTCGCCATACCTCCATCGCCCACGCCCGTGCCGAACGAAGCTTGGCTTCGGCGGTCGCGTACTCCGCGTGGAACTGCGCGGTGTCGACGGCGGCGTTACGTGTGCCGGATTTTGCCGCGGCGACCAACTTCAGCTCATCGAGCAGCCGCCGCCCGACACCGAATGCCCAACCGGTGTGTCCGATAGCGGACATGTTGACCAATCCGAGGTGGTAGATCGCGCCGCCGTTGGCGGGGTGCGTCGTCGTGGCGACATACGTGTGCGTCGCGGGGACAAACTCATGGGCGCAGTGGTAATCAATACTGTGCGTCGCACGCAGCCCGAGCACATCCCAGTTGTCGACGAGTTCCACCTGCGACTTCGGCATCGCCAGCACCCTGAGCTCCCCGGTGCCCTCGACCTGGATCGCACTGTGGATATGGGTGGCGTGCGCCATGCCGGAGGCGAACTGCCAACTGCCGCTCACCAGATAGCCACCCTCCACCGGGACGGCCCGACCGGGACGGGTGCCGTGACCGGCCAGCAACGCGTGGTCCCCACCCGCGACATCCGGGAACAAGTCGGCCGCCGCAACGGCATCGAGATAGGCCGCAGTGGTGCCGGTCATCAATTGCAGCGCCATCATCGTCCAACCGGCCGCGGAATCGTGGTAACTGATCCGCTCGACTGTCTCTATCAGTTGGCGTGGGGAGAACTCGTAGCCGCCGAGGCTCTGCGGCAGTGCGGCCCCCACGACCCCAGCACCCAGCAATGCCCGCGCGACGTCCTCGGTGAGTCTGCCGAGCTCCTCGGCCGCGTCCGCGTCCGCCTCAAGCACCCCGCCAAGTGCGTCAATCCGCTCCAGCATCGCGGGAAATTCCGGGCTGACATGCAATCCGATCGAGACCGCCATGAATGGTTGCTCCTCGCTGTCAGTATTGAGCCAGCGTCACCATAAGGGAGGAACCGCACCGTTCCTCGACCTGGCCAAGGGAACGGAACGGGCACCGGACCCGCCGTGGGATAGGGAAGCAGGAACGGGTGGAAACTGGTTGATGCAAGGGCGAGTTGACGGGCGGCCCCTCGGAACGGACTCGAGGCCAGGGCGTGGCACAGGAGGCACCGTTATGCGTATCCCCGGCCCCGAGCACCAGGAGGACGGCGGGCTGAGCGCCGTTGCGGCCGCGGGTGGGCTGCACCGGTACCAGTTACGCCTGCACGAGGCGTACGGGCCCGTCGTGCGCTTCCAACTGCCAGGCGCGGCAACGGCCGTGTCGGTCGCCGATCCCGTGCTTCTGGAGGCCACGGCGCACCTCGACACGCGGCCCGAGAAGCTGTTCGCGTTCCTGGACCCGCTGTGTGAGGCAGGAAACCTGCAAGTGCTACCCGCCGACGAGCACACCCCCTGGCGCCGACTACTGCTCTCGGTGCTCGCCGGGCGGCCGGCTCACGAGCGGCACTTCGCGCGCTTCACCGAGCTGGCGCGGGAGCTCGCGGACCGCTGGGCGGGGCAGACCGACGGCGAACCCGTTGAGCTGCAACAGGAGTTGACCGCGCTGTCGCTCCGTATGATCTGCGGGTTCGCGCTCGGCGGCGCGGAAACCGACACGGACCGTGTCGTCGCCGCGTTCGAGGAGGTGCTCACCGAGCACCTCGGGCGGCTCTACCAGGTGCCGCGGGCCGACCCGCGCTCGGCGGAGCGGGCCGAGGTGGCTCTTGCCTATCTGCGCGGGACGGTCGACCGCGTGGTGGCGGCGCACCGCTCGGGCGGCCGCACCGACCGCAGCGACCTGATCGGGGCGCTCGTCGAGGCCGGTCAGAGCCCGGCGCGGGTCCGGGACACCGTGATGGTGACGCTGCTCGCCGCCCACCACACCACCGGCGTCGCCATCTCGTGGACGCTGCACGTGCTGGGCCGCCATCCCGACGCGGCCGATCGCGTCGCCGCCGAACTGGACCAGGTGCTGGGCGAGCGCGCCGCGCCCGATTACGGTGATCTGCGGCGGCTCACATATTTGGACATGGTGCTCAAGGAGTCGATGCGCCTGTTCCCGCCCGGCCCGTACGGCGCACGCGAGACGACCGAGGACCTGGTTCTGGGCCCGTACGAGATCCCGGCCGGGACGACGGTGTTCTATCCGTTCTGGGCGGTGCACCTGAACCCGGAACACTGGCCCGAGCCGGAGCGGTTCGACCCCGAACGGTTCACGCCGCAGGAGGTGGCCAAGCGGCCGAGGCTCGCGTACGTCCCCTTCGGGATCGGGCCACGCAACTGCGAGGGCGCCGCTCTGGCCACGGTCGAGGCCCAGCTCGTCCTGGCCGTCCTCCTCAAGCGCCTGCGCTTTCGGCCCGCGCCGGGGCATGAAGTGACGCCGGTGGAACGGTTCGTGCTCTGGGCACGGGACGGGATCCGGATGATGGTGCGGCCACGGGACCTCTCTGGCGCCTGAGGCACCTGCCCGGTCATCACCGGACATCCTTCCTGCGGGCCCCTGCCCCGTGGATGTACTGGTCGGCCCAGGCGCTGATGATGCGGGCGGCTCGCTGTGCTTGTCCTCGGGCGGTCAGAAAATGGTCCGCTCCTTCGAGTGAGACGAAGCTTCGCGGGTGTCGTGCCTCGCGGAAGATCTCTCCGGCGTTGTCGATGTCGACGGTGTTGTCGGTCGGCGAATGCAGGACGAGCAGCGGCAGGTCCAACTCGCCGATCCGGTCCCGCAGATGAGCACGGCGGACGTCCTCGACGAAGGCACGCTTGAGGACCAGGGTCCTCCCGCCGACGAACCACTCGTGCGACCCGTCACTGAGCACGCGGTCCACGACCGCGTCGTACTGTCGCTCGACGTGGCTGGGATCGACCGGCGCCCCGATCGTGGCGACCGCGCGGACACCGGTGGCCTCGGCCGCCGCGGCGAGGACGGCGGCGCCTCCCCATGAGTGCCCCACCAGCAGGTCTGCCGGAGTTCCTCGCTCCGCCATCATGGCTGCGGCACGGATCGTGTCCTGCACCTTGACGGTGAAGGAACCGTCCCCCCAGTCGCCGTCGGAGTCCCCGATCCCGAGGTTGTCGAAGCGCAGCATGCCGATCCCCTCGCGTGCCAGCTGCTTGCTGACACGCGACGCGGCCGGCGAGCCCTTGCCGAGGGTGAATCCGTGCACGAAGATCCCCCAGCCGCGGATCTCGCCCTCCGGCAGGTCGATCGCACCGGCCAGCTCGGGGCCGACGACGCTGGGGAATCTCACTTTTTCGCTCATGCTGTGATCACCTAGGCAGGGGGCTGTTCGTGGAGCAGGGAAGACAAGAGTGCCACCGGCCGGCGCCACGCGCGCGCTCCGGGCAGGGGAGCGGCGAGCGTGGTGCCGGCCGTGATCGGCACGTCAGGCGGTCGGCTTGTGGTCGGAGGACTGCTCGGAGGACCGATCGGCGGTGAGCAGTGCGGTGATCTCCTCGGCGAGGTGCGGGCCCAGCTCGCCCCAGCCGTCCTTGTAGCCGTAGACGCCGGCCAGGGTGCGGGCCTCGTAGTCGCCGTTCATGATCTCGATGTCCGTGGCCGTGATGAGCGCCGGGTGGGCGACACCGACGGCCGCCGAGACCTTCAGCAGCTCCTTGCGGAGGGTGCGCAGGTAGACGGCGGCCCGGGTGGCCTTCGAGGCCGGGTCGAGGCCGCGGGCCAGCCACGGGCTCTGGGTGGCGATGCCGGTGGGGCACTTGTCGGTGTGGCACTTCTGCGCCTGGATGCAGCCGATCGACAGCATCGCCTCACGGGCCACGTTGATCATGTCGGCACCCAGAGCGAAGGCGACCGCGGCGTTCTCGGGCAGGCCGAGCTTGCCGGAGGCGATGAAGGTCAGGTCGTCGGTCAGCCCCCGCTCGGCGAAGACGCCGTAGACCCGGGAGAAGCCCATCCGGAAGGGCAGCGACACCGAGTCGGAGAAGGTGAGCGGCGCCGCCCCGGTGCCGCCCTCGCCGCCGTCGATGGTCACGAAGTCGACACCACGGTCACCACGCGCCATCAGCGTGGCCAGCTCCTGCCAGAATTCCATCTCTCCCACCGCGCTCTTGATCCCGACCGGCAGGCCGGTCTCGGCGGCGAGCAGTTCGACGAAGTCGAGCATCGAGTCGACGTCGCCGAACGCGGTGTGCCGCGACGGGGAAGCGCAGTCCTCGCCGCGCGGGATGCCGCGGATCTCGGCGATTTCCGGGGTCACCTTCGCGCCCGGCAGCATTCCGCCCAGCCCGGGCTTGGCGCCCTGGGAGAGCTTGATCTCTATCGCCTTGACCGGGGCACCGGCGACCACGTCCTTGAGCTTGTCGATGTTGAAGCTGCCGTCCTCGTTGCGGCAGCCGAAGTAGGACGTACCGATCTGAAGGACGAGATCGCCGCCGTTGCGGTGGTACGGCGAGAGACCGCCCTCGCCCGTGTTGTGCAGGGTGCCCGCCAGCGCCGCGCCCTTGTTGAGCGCCGTGATCGCCGCGCCGGAGAGCGATCCGAAGCTCATCGCCGAGATGTTCACCACGCTCGCCGGCCGGAAGGCCTTGGCGCGCCCGCGCGGCCCGCCCAGCACCTTGGCTGACGGCAGTGGGGCCTGCGGGTCGTGCACGTCGGGCAGCGTGCCGGCGAACGTGCGCTGCTTCAGGTAGGCGTGCCCCTGCGTGTGCTCGACGTCGTTGTCGGTTCCGAACCCGAAGTAGTTGTTCTCCCCCTTCGACGACGCGTAGATCCAGGTGCGCTGGTCGCGGCTGAACGGGCGCTCCTCGTCGTTGGAGGTGACTATGTACTGCCGCAGCTCCGGCCCGATCGTCTCCAGCAGGTACCGGGCGTGCCCGAGCACGGGGAAGTTCCGGAGCAGTGCGTGTTTCTTCTGGACAAGGTCACGAGCGGCCACCAGTGCCAATGCTGTTGCGGTGGCCGTGGCGATGCTCCGGGCGCGCATGAACGTTCCTCTCCTCGATACTCGACTCCATTGCCGTGCAGTGGAGTCGTCGTGCCGGGCGTCGGGCGGCAGGCACGACCCAGCGGGCGTCAGCGTCCGTCAGAGAACGCCAGATGATATTAGGGCCTCGCCCGGCCAGAGGGGCGCGGGTGGGGTGGTCTTCCCAGCGGCGGGTGGTTCAGGCGCGTCGGAACAGGCTGTGCACGGTGACGCTCGCGTACGAACGGGACGGACGAAAGGTGCCCGCCAGGCAAAAGCCCAGCGCAGGCCGGGTCGCAGAAGTAGCCCGGGTCGTCGATGGCGGCGCTGAGCAACCGTTGCGGGAGTGCGGGCGCCCCCGTGCCTCGGGGTGAGGCACGGGGGCGGCCGCTGTCTGTCAGCTGGCGGGGACCAGGTGGAACATCACGCTGTCCGCCGGTACGGAGATGGGGTGCTGGCCCGCAAGGCGCCAGCCGGCCTCTTCGAAGACCGGTCCCCACTCCTCCAGCGTGGGGAGGTAGTCGCCCATCACGGCATGGGCGAATTCGAAGGCCATGCTGAAGACGGGCATCTCGCTGTCCGCGTACGTCGTGGTCCGCGTCGCGTCCGCGAGCAGGAAGTGCTTCAGGTCGGGGAAGACCTCGCGGATGCGCCGCAGGGAGGCGACGGCTTCGGCCCGCGGCCAGAAGTCGTGTCCCATCATGAACGAGGTCAGCAGGTCGACTCCCGCGTACTCGGCGCGCGGTTCGAGCTTTGTGGCGTCGCCCTGGGTGATGCTGATGCGGTCCGAAAGGCCCTCTTCCGCCACCGCGTGGGTGGCGACCTTGATGGCCCCGTCGGCGGCGTCGATGCCGAGCCCGCGCACGCCCGGCCTGGACTTGGCCAGCCGGATCAGCCGCTCGCCGCTGCCGCAGCCCAGGTCGGCGACGTAGGTGAAGTCCAGCCCGTTCACCACCGGCCGGAAGACGGGGTCCCACCACTCGGCGTTGATCTCGCGGCAGGCGACGCTGATCGCCGCCGCGTCACGCCGGTAGAAGGAACCCTCGCGGTTCTCCACCCGGATCAGGTCCGGAAGAGTGTTGAACAGCTCGCCGCAGCCTCGTGTCATCCAGTGAAACAGCGACTTGGACCGGTCCGCCTCGTCGAAGTTCGGGCCGGGGCGGACCTTGACGCCCTCCCGGGTGACGACATCCGCCGCGGCCAGAGCGCGGAACAGCTCGTGCATCGAGGCGACGTCCAGGCCCCGTTCGGCTGCGAACTCCTCGGCGTCCAGGGGACCGGACTCCCGCAGCGCGTCGAAGGCGCCGACCTCCCATGCCGCACTGATCGCCGAAGCTGCCAGGGCGTGGTTGTACACCTCGGATATCGTCGCACCAACCTTGTTCATGCCGCACCCCTTGTCATGTCGTTCACCAAGCTCTTCGGACGCATATCCGTCCATTGCTGTTCGATGTAATCCAGGCAGGTCTGCCGGTCGCTCTTCGGAAGTGCGACCGTCCACCCGTCGGGAATCTCTGCGAATTCCGGCCACAGTGAGTACTGTGCCTCGTGATTCATCAACACCAGGAATGAGCCGTCCGGCTCGTCCAAGGAATTGCTCATATTCGGTTTCCGGTTTCCTGTGTGGGCAGTGGGAGCGGGTGAATTCCTCGCATCACGTGAGTTCCTCGTGCAGCGCATCGGTGATATGCGTGAATACGGCCTGCTCGTGACGGTGGATGAAGAAGTGGTCGTCGTCGACGAGGTGCAGCCGGAAGTCGCCGGTCGTGTGCGCGCGCCAGGTCTCCACCGACCACGTGGGCACCTGCGGATCACGGGTTCCGCACAGCGCCGTGACGGGAACGGCCAGCGGTGTGCGCTGCCGGTTCCGGTAGCTCGCCAGTACGGAGAAGTCGGCGCGGATGCGCGGCAGGCACAGGTCGAGGAGGTCCTCGTCCTCGAACACCTCCTGCGGGGTGCCGTTGAGCCGCCGCACTTCCGCGACGAATTCCTCTCTCGGCAGGTCGTGGATGCGCCAGGCGGGGCGTTCCACATCAGGGGCCGCACAGGCGGACACGGCGAGCAGGTCGGCGGGCCGCCCGGTCAGCTCGTGCAGCCGGTGAGCGAGTTCGTGGGCGAGCAGGCCGCCCATGCTGTGTCCGAAGAGGGCGTAGCGCCCGCCCGTCCACGGAGCCATCGCACGCGCCAGGCGCTCGACGAGGGTGTCGAAGTCGCGCTCCGGCGGCTCGTGGAGCCGGTTCTCCCGCCCCGGCAGCTGCACCGGGACGAACTCCACGCCCGGTACGGCACGCCGACTCCAGGCACGGTAGAGGCCGGCGCCACCGCCCGCGTACGGCAGGCAGAAGACTCGGACGGGCGCTTCGGGATCGGGGACACCGAAGGGGAACAGCACACCCGGTTCATCAACCGTGATGCTCATGTGGTCCTTTCAAGAGTGAACGGCGCTCATTTTCGGCGCGCTCGCCGGGAATACGATCGGCGGTTTTCGAGGGAGGCGGACGGGCTCAGGTCGCCGGCGGCTCGTGCACAGAATGCGCCGGGGGTTCGCCAAGTGCGGCTGCGCAGCCGGCGACGGTTCCGCTCTCCAGCACCGTGCGCACGGAGAACTCCACCTGCCATTCCTGGCGTATGCGGGAGGCGATCCGGGTGGCCTTGATGGAGTTGCCGCCCAGGGCGAAGAAGTCCTCGTGCGCGCCGACGCTGTCCAGCCCGAGCGTCTGGGCCCACAGCTCGGCCATCCGGCTCTCCAAGGGGGTGAGCGGCGCCGTCTGTCCGTCGGTCGGCACGCTCCGTCCGGGCTCCGGCAGGGCCGCGTAGTCCAGCTTGCCGTTGGACGTCAGGGGAAGGGAGTCCAGCGTGACGAAGGAGTTGGGCACCATGTAGTCCGGAAGTGTCGTGCGCAGGAAGAGGCGCCAGTCCTCTGCCGGGCGCTCGTCACCGGGCCGGAGCAACAGGTAGGCCACCAGCCTCTGGTCGGTGCCCTCTCCGCCGAGCCCGGCGCGCACCATGACGGCGGCGTCCTTCACGGTCGGGTGCTCGCGCAGGGCGCTCTCGATCTCGCCCGTCTCGATGCGCAGGCCCCGGATCTTGGCCTGTCCGTCCACCCTGCCCACGAAGTCGAGCCGGCCGTCGGCACGCCTCCGCAGCAGGTCACCGCTCCGGTAGAGACGGGAGCCGGGGACGTCGGAGAAAGGATTCGCCGGAAAGCGCTCGGCAGTGAGCCGGGGCCGGTTCAGGTAGCCACGGCCGACTCCGACACCACCGAGGTAGAGCTCACCCGCGACTCCGTCCGGGACCGGCTGCCCACTGCTGTCGAGCAGGTGCACCTGGATGCCCCGGACCGGCCGGCCGACCGACGGGGGACGCCCGTCCGCCGCGCACTCCTCCACCGTGGCCCAGATGCTGGTCTCCGTGTGCCCGTAGACGTTGAAGATCCGTCGGCCGGTACACCAGCGGTCGAGCAGCGTGGTGGACACCGATTCGCCTCCGAGCACGATGGTGCGCAGCCCGGGCAGCCGTGCGGGCGCCTCCAGCGGGAGGGCGGCGAGCGCGGAGGGGGCCATCACCAGGCAGCTGATGCTCTCGCGGGCCAGCAGGTCGACCAGCCCGGGGCCGGGAATGACCTCCTCCTGGGGGGCCAGACACAGGGCCGCGCCCGCGCCCAGCGCCAGGAAGACCTCGAAGACCGAGGCGTCGAAACTCGGGGAGGCCCACTGCAACACCCGGTCCTCGGGGCCGGTGCCGAACGCGTCCTGCTGTGCGAGGCAGCTGTTCACCAGGCCGTCGTGGGTGATGAGCGCTCCCTTGGGACGCCCGGTGGACCCTGAGGTGTAGATGACGTACGCGAGGTTGTCCGGCCGGACGCCGCTGGAGACGGGTTCGGTGCTGTGCCGGTCGAGCGCCTCGGTCTGTTCGTCCAGCAGGATGCTGCGGACGGCGAGCCGGGGCAGTTGCCGCTGTGCCGTGCTGCTGGTCAGCAGCAGGGACAGCTCGGCATCCCGGCTCATGAAGTCGAGGCGGTCCGCGGGGTAGGCGGGGTCCAGCGGTACGAACGCGCCGCCGGCCTTGAGGACGCCCAGCATCGCGACCACGAGGTCGACCGAGCGGTCCAGGCAGAGCCCGACCCGCGACTCCGGCCCGATGCCGTGCTCCGCCAGAAGATGTGCCAACTGGTTCGCCCGCGCATCGAGTTGACCGTATGCCAGGGACGTGCCCCGGAAGGTCACCGCCGTCGCGTCCGGTGTGCGTTCCGCACGCTCCTCGAACAGCTGCTGGGCGCACAGGCCGGGTGGCGCCACCGCCTCGCCGGCGCCCGACGCATCGATCATCCGCCGCTCCTCGCGGGTCAGCAGGGAGATCCGGCCGGCCGGGAGCGTGAAATCGGTGGCCACTGTTTCCAGGATCGTGGCGAAATGACCCAGCATGCGCTCGACGGCAGCCGCGTCGAAGCGGCTCCTGTCGTAGCCGATGCGCAGGGTGATCTCTTCGTCCGGGATGACGAGAACGGCCAGCGGATAGTTGGTGTGGTAACGGTATTCGCCACCCCGGACGTCGAGTTCGCCGGTACGGCGTCCCAGGTTGCCGATCCGCGGCACGTTGAGGATGGTCATGATGCTGTCGAACAGCGGCTCACCCGGTTCGGCGTCGCTCCACTGCTGCACCTCCGCCAGGGGGCTGGACAGGAATCCCCTCATCCTCGTCTGCGCGGCCTGGACCTGGGCGCACGACGCGGCGAACGGGCGGTGCGGGGCAGGCTGCACCCGCAACGGCAGCGTGTTGATGAACAGCCCGAGGGTGTCCTCGATCCCGTCCAGCTCGGCCGGCCGGTGCGTCATGGTCATCCCGAACACGACGTCCTGCTGGTCGGTGTACCGGCTGAGCAGCAGGCCCCACGCGGTCTGTAGCACCGTGCCGAGAGTGAGCCGGTGCTCGCGGGCGAGCCGGCGCAGGGCCTCCCCGGTCTCCCGCGCGAGCACCAGCGACACCTCGGGGTTCTCCCGGCCGGTGTCCGCGCCGGTCTCCGCCCGTGCGCCGTCGTCGCCCTCCGTGCCGGTCACGGCCAGCGGGGCCGGCCGGAAGCCCGCCAGTTCGGTGCGCCAGAACTCCTCGGCCCGGCTCATGTCCTGGCGGCGTATCCAATCGACGTAGTCGTGGTACGGCCGCACCGGCCGGGAGGGCAGCTGCCGGCCCCGCACCAAGTCGTCGTAGGAGGACAGCACCTCCTCCAGCAGCATCAGGGCCGACCAGGCGTCGAGCAGGATGTGGTGATAGCGGAAGACGAAGAGGTGCCGCTGCTCGGCGACGCGGAGGAGGTGCAGCCGGAACAGGGGCGGGCGGTCCAGCTGGAACCCCCGGCGCCGGTCGGTGCGCAGGAAGTCCTCCAGCCGCTCCTGGACGGCGTCGTCAGAGCCGGTGTCCCGCCAGTCGTGCCGCTCGATGTGCGCGGTGCCGGAGGCACGCACGACCTGCGCGGGCTCGTCGATCTCTTCCCAGTGGTACGAGGACCGCAGAATGGTGTGCCGGTCGACGGCCCGCTGCCACGCCTGTTCCAGGGCTTCGGGGTCCAGATCGCCGTCGAGCGTCTGGATCACCTGGTCGACGTAGAAGGACGTCCCCGGGTCGAGAATGGTGTGGTACAGGAGGCCCTGTTGCAGGGGGGAGAGGGGATGTACACCCTCAATGCGCGTGGTCATCGGCTCCGCCTTTCTGTGTTGCTGTCGTGGGCCGCATCGACGTGTCGTGTCACGGCGTCGGGTGCCTCGGCCTCGACGGACCCGATGCGGGACAGCAGCCGCGCCAGGTCGCCCTCGGCCAGGTGCGTGGTGCGAGCGGCGCCGCCTTGCGGCCCGTTCGTGGCCGGATCGCTCTGGCCCGGTCCGCTGTCGTCCGGTGTGGGTACGGTCTGCACCGTGGCCGCCAGCTCCGCCACCGTCGGGTGGGCGAAGAGGTCGGCCTCGGTGAGCCGGATGCCCGCCTGCTTGGCCCGGCTGATGATCCGCAGGCTCGTGATGGAGTCGCCTCCCAGGTGGAAGTAGTCGTCCTCGACACCGATGGGGTGGATGCCGAGCAGCGCTTCCCAGATGGCCACGAGCCTGGCCTCGGTCTCGTTCCTCGGCGCGAGCGCGGGCCCGAAGCCGGCGGGGCGCTCGTAGACGGACTGCCCGGCCGGGGACGAGCTCTCCCCACGCGGACCGCCGCTGCGTCCCGTACCTGCCGCTCGGGCACCGGCCGACTCACCGGCGTAGACATACGCGTGCGGGACACCGGCCCGCAGCACGTCCTCCAGCGCCCGGAGCGCGGGGCCCGGTTCCAGCATGCCGAAACCGCTCTCCCGCACCCGGCGTTCGGCGTGTGCGTCAAGGGTCGCGACCATTCCGTCGCCGCTCCACGGCCCCCATGCGACGCTGGTCCCGGGCAGCCCGAGGGACTGCCGGTGGTGGGCGAGGGCATCGACGAAGGCGTTGCCGGCGGCGTAGCCGCTCTGGCCACGGGAGCCCATGAGGGCGGCCACGGAGGAGTAGAGGACGAAGAAGTCCAGCTTCGCGTCCTGTGTCAGCAGGTGCAGGTTCCACGCACCGCGTGTCTTGGGAGCCATCACCGAGCGCAGCCGCTGAGCGTTCTGCCTCGGGATGCTGCCGTCGTCCAGCACACCGGCCGCGTGGACCACTCCGCGCAGCGGTGGCATGGCGCGGGCCACTTCGGCCAGCACCTGCTGCACGGCCTCGAAGTCCGTGACATCGGCCTGGTGCACGGCGACCTGGACCCCGGCCCGTTCCCATTGGCCGATGGTGCGGCCGGCGGCCTCCGAGGGAGCCCGGCGCCCCATCAGTACGAGATGCCGGGCACCGCCTCGCACCAGCCAGTCGGCCGTGTGCAGACCGAGCGCGCCGAGCCCGCCGGTGACCAGATAGGTGCCGTCCGACCGCACCAGTTCCTCGGCTGCGGTGGGGCGTTCCGGGAGTGCCGTTCCCGTTGCCCCGGCGACATGCCGTCGGCCGCTGCGGAAGGCGATCCGGTCGTCGCCGTCGGCCGCGAGCGCTTCGGCGCAGAGCGCTTCGGCCTCGTTCCGCACTGCCGGTCTGTCCGGGTCGAGGTCGACGAGTACGCAGCGTACGTCGGGGTTCTCGGCGCCGGCGATGGCCGCCAGGCCCCACAGCGGGGCGTGCACGACGCGGACGGGATGTGCGGAGAGCGACTGCGTTCCGCGGGTCACCACAAGGACCCGTGCGGCACGCCCGGCGCTGTTGAGCTCTTGGAGGACGGTCAGCAGGGCGGCGGAGGCCGTTCCCTGGGCCCGCTCAAGGGACTTGGCGGTCGGTTCGTCGTCGGGCTCGTCGAGGCCCGGGAGGAAGGCCACGTTCAACGGGCTGCCGCCGGCCGTGCGTTCCCGTACCAACGTCCGCAGGTCCGCGTCCTCATGGGCACCGGCCTCGACGACGGTGGCCTCATGCCCGCTCGCCCGGAGCTGTGCGGCCAGCGCGGAGCCGACGCCGCGACGGTCGGCCAGCACCAGCCACGGGACGTCGAGCGCGGTTTTGCCGCCGGGGGCCGGCGCGTCCGTGGCTTCCCAGGAGGGACGCCGGATGACGGCGGTGTCCCGGCGCAGCAGTGCGTCGGCCGGTACGCGGCGCAGCCAGAGACCGTCCATCTCCAGAATTGCGGTGCCCTCTTCGTCGCACAGCAGCAGGTCCGCCACGACCGTGTCGCCGTCCGGGCTCTGGTCCGGGCGCTCTTGAACGTGGCACCACAGGGGCGCGGTGGGCGGCGCCGTGTGGAACCTCAGGGCGTCCAGCCGGATGGGGACCCGTACGCCGAGCTCCTCGTCCGGCCGGGTGGCCCAGACCAGGGCGACCACGGCCTGGACGCATGAGTCGACCAGCCCGGGGGGCAGCAGGAACCGACCGTCCCGGTCGTCCTGCTCCGGCGGGAGCATCCGGATCAGGACCTCGCCGGGGTGGCGCGTGACCTCGCTTATGTAGCGGAAGCCGGGCCCGAGGTCGGCGCCGTTCTCCCGCATCGCGGCGTAGAAACCGGCACCGTCGAGGCGCTCGCCCGGCCGCCCCAGCAGCTCGTGGTGCGTGGGTGTCCGGACTGCCGTCCCCGGCGCCGGCGAGACACGCAGCGTTCCCGTGGCATGGGTCGTCCACGCCCGCTGATCCGTCGTGCCCGCAGGGGCGCTGACCACGCGGAAGGCCCGGGGGTCCGCACCGTCGTCACCCTCGATGAGCAGCTGTACGTCCCGCTCGGCGTCGTCCACGGTCAAGGCCTGGGGGAAGGAGACCCCGTCCAGCAGCGCGCCGGAGCCCGCCCGCCCCTGCACGGCGGCGGAGAGCGTCATGGCCAGGTGGGACGCCGCGGGAACCACCACTGCGCCGAAGAGCACGTGATCGGCCAGGAAGGCCGGGGAGTCGGCCGTGAACCGGGTCTGGAACACTGTGTCGCGCAGCGCCGGTGAGCTCAGCCGGGTGCCCGGGAAGACGGACGTGCCCGCCGGACGGGTGCCGCGAGTGGCCCGGGTGTCCTTCCAGTAACGCTTCCGTTCGAACGGGTAGCTGGGCAGCGGTACCCGGCTTCTGGTGAACCCGGCGTCCACGGCGTGCCAGTTGACGTCGGCGCCGGCCGAGTACAGGCTCCCCAGGGTCTGGAGGATCTGCTGCCAGTCGCCGGTGTGCCGGGACAGGGAGGGCAGCCAGAGCCGGTCCGCCCGGGGGTCCAGGCCCTGCTTGGCGACCAGGCGGGTCAGGACGGGGTCCGGGCCGATCTCGATGGCCGCGTCGAACCGCCGCTCCAGCAGCGTCCGGACGGCGGGGAGGAAGCGGACCGTCTCGCGGGCGTTGCGGTTCCAGTACCCGCCGCGGGCCATGTCGTCGCCGTGGACCTGCTCACCGGTGACGGTGGAGATGACCGGAACGGTGCCCTTCCGGTGCGCCACGCCGTCCGCCAGGGCGCCGAACGGCTCCAGCATCGGGTCCATGAGCGCGCAGTGGAAGGCGTGCGAGGTGTTGAGCAGACGGGCTCCGACACCGTCCTTGCCCAGCCCATCGAGCAGTTCGGCCACGCTGTCGGCGGGCCCCGACACCACGGTCTGCACCGGGCCGTTCACCGCCGCGACGCTCAGCCTCGCGTGGGGCTTGATCAGCGCCGACACGGTCGGCTCGTCCGCGGTGACGACGGCCATCGCGCCGTCGCCCGGCAGCTTCGCCATGAGCAGACCGCGTTCGGCGACCAGCGGCAGCGCGTCCTCCAGCCGCAGGATGCCGGCGGCGCAGGCGGCTGCGAGCTCGCCGACGCTGTGGCCCAGGACGACGGAGGGGGTGATGCCCCACGCCTTCCACAGGGACACCAGCGCATAGGCCACGGCGAAGAGGGCCGGCTGCGCGTACTCGGTGCGGTCGATGAGCGACCGGTCGCCGTCCTGTGCGTAGAGGACCTCGGTCAGCGACCAGTTGTACCGGTCCCGCAGCAGCTCGGCGCAGGTGTCGATCGCCTGCCGGAACACCGGCTGACCGGCGTACAGCCCGGCGCCCATACCGAAGTACTGCGACGCCTGCCCGGTGAAGAGGAAGGCGGTACGGAAGTCGCGGCCCGGGGTGCGGGACGCGGCGGGCGCTCCCGGCGCTTGCCAGGAGGAGAGCTGCGCGGTCAGATCCGCGGTGTCCGATGCGACGAAGAAGGCACGGTGGGCGAAGTGGGCGCGCCCCGTGTTCGCCGAGTGCGCCACGTCCGCGCAGACCGCGTCCGGGTGCCCTTCGAGGTGGAGCCGGTAGCGCTCGACCATGTGCCGCAGGGCGGGCGCGGTCCGGGCCGAAAGCGCGACGGGGTGATGTGACCGCTCCTGAGGAGCGGCCGGCGGCGCGGCGACGGCCGGAGCCTCCTCCACGATCACATGCGCGTTGGTGCCGCCGATCCCGAAGGAGCTGACGCCGGCTGCCCGGGGCCGGTCACGCCGAGGCCACGGCGTGGCCTCGGTGGGGACGTCGAGCAGGAGATCGTCCCAGGCGATCTGCGGATTGCGGTCCCGCAGGTGGAGATGGGCCGGGATCTCCTCGTGGCGCAGCGACAGCACCACCTTCATCAGTCCGGCGATGCCCGCCGCGGCCTCCAGGTGGCCGACGTTCGTCTTCACCGTGCCCATCAGAAGCGGACGGTCGGTGGTCCGTCCTCGCTTGTAGACGGCGCCGAGCGCGTTCGCCTCGATGGGGTCGCCGATCGGCGTGCCGGTGCCGTGGGTTTCGACGTAGTCGACGTCGGCCGGCTCCATCCGCCCCGCCTTCAGGGCGCTGCTGATCAGGTCCTGCTGGGCGCTGCCGTTGGGAACCGTCAGCCCGCTGCCGCGTCCCCCGTGGTTGACGGCGGATCCCCGGAGCACCGCGAGCACCGTGTCCCCGGCGGCCCGGGCATCGGCGAGCCGCTTGAGGACGACGATCCCGGCCCCTTCGCCGCGGGCGTAGCCGTCGGCCGAGGCGTCGAAGGCGCGGCTGCGGCCCTCCGGCGACAGTACTCCGGCCTGGGAGAGGTAGACCGTCATGTCCGGGGCGACCATGAGGTGGACGCCCCCGGCGAGCGCGAGATCGCATTCGCCCGAGCGCAGGCTCTGCATCGCCAGATGGACCGTCACCAGGGACGAGGAGCATCCGGTGTCGACGGCGAGGGACGGTCCGCGCACGCCCAGCAGATAGGACAGGCGCCCGGCGGCCGCGCAGAAGAGGTTCCCGGTCCCCATGTGCCCGTCGATCCGTGACAGGTCGGCCGTCTGCAGGAGCTTGTAGTCATCGATCCCGATGCCGACGAACACGCCCGTCTGCGTGCCCTGAAGCGCCGTGGGCGCCTGCCCCATGTGTTCGAGGGCTTCCCAGGCGACCTCCAGCAGCAGCCGGTGCTGGGGGTCGAGGGTCTCCGCCTCCCGAGGGGGGATGCCGAAGAACTCGGCGTCGAAGGTGTCGATGCGGTCGAGGAAACCGCCGCGCTTGGACCGTACGGTGCCCGGCCGGGCAGCTTCGGGGTCGTGCAGCCGCTCGGCGTCCCACCGGCCGGCGGGCACGGTGGACGTGGCGTCCGTCCGGGATGTGAGCAGGTTCCAGAAGGTCTCGGGATCGCTTGCCCCGCCGGGGAAACGGCATCCCATGCCCACTACGGCGATCGGTTCGGGAGCCGGGGTGGTGGGGCGTTGCTGCTGTCGCAACCGCTCTTCCAGCAGGGCCCGTTGGGATGCGGGAAGTGCCGCGATCCGGTCGGCGATGCTACTCATGCGTTCTGGCCCCCTTCGGGCTGGTTCTCCGTGGTGAGCTGGTCCAGATAGCGGGCCGCCTCGTCGGCGGTGAGCCGTTCCACCTCGGCCATCAGGTCTTCGACACCGTCCTCGTCGGGCTGTGCCGCGTGGCCCGGGGCGAGCGCCAGCGCGTCGAGCAGGTGGGCGGCGAGCGACGCGCAGGTGGGGTGGTCGAAGGGCAGCGTTCCGGGCAGGGTCAGCCGGTCACCCAGCTCCTCCCGCAGACGCGTCACCAGCTTCAGCTTCATGAGCGAGTCCATGCCGAGCTGGAAGAAGCCGGTTTCGGGGTCCACGGCGTGGTCCGCGGCGAAGCCCGCGATGTCGGCCACCTTGGCGGCCAGGTGAGCGACCAGGTGCTCCATCCGGTCACCCGGGTCGAGCGCGGCCAGCCGGTCGGGCAGGGAGGAAACGGCGTCCTCGTCGTCCCCGGCGCTCTGCGCCCCGGCGGCCGCGGTGTGGACCAGAGCGAGCAGGTCGCGGTTGGCCGTGGGGTGCAGCCAGTCGTGGTAGACGCCCCAGTCGACCGAGAACACACCTACCTGGGGCGTGGACCGGTCCAGCACCCGGTCGAGCAGGCGGGGGCCCTCGTCACGGCGGATGGTCCGGGCTCCGCGCTCGCTCCAGCGGTACCGTGCGGCGGCCGCCGAGTCGGTCATGCCGACGCCTTCCCACGGCCCCCAGTTGACGCTCGTCGCGGGGAGCCCCAGCGCACTGCGGTGGTGGGCCAGGCTGTCCAGGGCGGCGTTCGCCGCCGCGTAGTTGGCCTGCCCCGGGGAGCCGAGGACAGCGACGAACGAGGAGAACAGCACGAAGAGGTCGAGCGGCAGACCCCGGGTGCAGCGGTCCAGGTGGTGCGCACCGATCACCTTGGGAGCCAGGACGGCCCGGTAACGGTCCCAGTCCTGCTGGAGCAGGGTCCCGTCGTCGAGCACGCCGGCGACGTGGAAGACACCACGCAGCGGGGGCCGTTGCCGCCCGAACCCGGCGATCACGCGCTCCACGTCTTCGGCCCGGGTGACGTCGGCCTGCACTACGTCCACGGTGGCACCGAGGGAGGTCAGTTCGGCGACGGTGGCGGCAGCGTCCGCGTCCGGTGCGCGACGGCCCAGCAGCACCAGGTGCCGGGCTCCCTCCGCGACAAGCCACCGGGCGACCACAAGACCCAGCCCCCCGAGCCCGCCGGTGACCAGATAGCCGCCGTCCGGGCGGATCGCGGTCCGCTGCGCGGCCCCGGAGTCCTTCGGGGCGGGTGCCACCCGCGCCACATGGCGGCTGCCGTCGCGGAACGCCACCTGGTCCTCACCGTCACCGGCGAGGAGCTCCTTCACCAGCGCGTCGGCCGCTGCCGCCGAGCCGGCCTGCTCGGGGGCGAGGTCCACCAGGCCGCCCCACAGCTCGGGGTGCTCCAGCGCGACGACCCGGCCGAAGCCCCACAGCGCGCCGTGGGCCACGTCCGCCCCGGTGGGCCCCTCGCCCACGGGCTGCGCGCCCGAGGTGACGAGCCACATTTTCGGTACGGACCGCCCTTGCCAGGCAGCCAGCCCCTGGACGGTGGCCAGGGCCGGACGGAGGCCGTGTGTCACGGCTTCCTCCGGGCCCGCCTCCGCATCCCGGCCGGCGAGCAGGAGCACTCCGCGGCACGGAGCGGCCGCTTCCGCAGCGGCCCGCCGCAGTGCCGCCGACAGCTCCTCGGGCTCCGACACGGTGCGGATGAGCGCACACTCCTGCCCGGCCGAGCGAAGGGCCCGCGACACGGAGGCGGCGAGCGGTCCCTCCGGGTCGTCGGCCAGCACGATCCAACTGCCGGAGCCGGCGGACTTCGCCGGGGTCCCGAGCGGCTTCGCGCGCCAGACGACGTGGTGCAGCCACTCGTGCGGGGTCCCGGTGCCGGCCGGCGCGAGCCGTTGGAGGAGCTTGGGCAGCAAACCGAGTTCCCCGTCCGTCAGGTCGCCCTGACGGGTGATCTCGTCGGTGACCTGGGACACGTCGCCGCGCGCCAGCAGCTCCAGCAGGCTTCCGGTGGCGGCGTCGCGCCGGGTCAGCGGCGCCGGCGTGAGCCAGTGTCGCTCGCGCTGCCATGGATAGTCCGGGGTGGTCACCAGCCGGCCGGGGCGGGAATGCACCGCCTTCCAGTCGGTGGCATACCCGTGGGCCCACAGGGTGCCGGCCGCCTCACGAACGGCCTGCTGTTCGCCGGCTTCCCGGCGCATGGTGGGAACGACGAGGCCCTCTTGGCCGGTCTGCTCCAGGCACTGGGACGCCGGCGCCACGAGAACGGGGTGCGGCCCGAGCTCCACGAACGACCGGTGTCCTTCGGCGGCGAGCGTCTCGACAGCCGCCGAGAACCGCACGGGCTCGGCGATGGTCCGGACCCAGTAGGCGGCGTCGAAGTGCGTCCCCGGGCGGAAATCGGCGTCGATGGTGGAGAACAGCGGGATGTCGCCCGCCGTTGGCCGGATGTCAGCCAACAGGCGGCCCAGCTCCTCCTGGTACACGCGCATTTGGGGGCTGTGTGAGGGGTAGCCGACGCGGAGCATCCGCCGGAAGACGGCGGGGTCGAGGTCGTCGAGCAGTTCCTGGAGGGCATGGGTCTCGCCGCTGAGCAGCGTGGTGCGGGGGCCGTTGACGGCGGCGATGGACACCGTGCCCGCCCGACTGGCCAGCAGGCCCGCGACGTCCCGTTCGCCCAGGCCCACCGCGGCCATCCGGCCCCTGCCGGTGGCCCGCTGGAGTATGCGGCCCCGGTGGAGCGCGACGAGGAGCGCGTCCTCGAATGTGAGAGCCCCGGAGCAGTAGGCGGCCGCGATCTCGCCGGCGCTGTGCCCGATGACCGCGGCGGGCGTGATGCCCCAGGACCGCAGCAGTGCGGCCAGTCCGGCCTGGAGGGCGAACAGGGCGGGCTGAGTGATCTCCGTCTCGTCGATCCGGGACGAGCCCTCCGGCTCCTGGAGCTCGGCGATCAGCGACCAGCCCGCCTTCTCGGCCAGCCAGCGGTCGCACCGTTCGATGACGTCACGGAACACCGGCTCGTGGGTGAACAGCTCACAGCCCATACGGGCGGTGTGCCCGCCCTGGCCCGAGAAGAGGAACACCGGACCGTTCGTCCTGCGCAGGGCGCTGCCGGCCACCAATCCTTCCGCCGCACGGTTCGCGGCGAACTCCCTCAGCTGCGCGGCGAGTTGCCCGGACGAGGTGAACGATGCTGCCGCACGGTGTTCATGGTGGTCGCGCCGGAGTGCCGCGGTGTGGCACAGGTCGTCGAGGTCGATATGCGCCGGCCCGGCGAGGCGGGTCTCCGTATCGCGGGCCAGCTGACGCAGCGCCGGGAGGGAGTGGGCGCTCAGCGGGAGGGTACGGACCCGCCGGTCCTCAGCCATAGGGACGGCGAGCCGGTCCGCCGCCGCGGGGAGCTCGACGAGACGTAGGTCCGCCGAGTAGACGGGGCGCCAGTTGATGTCGCGGCCGGCGCCGTACAGTTCGCCGAGAGTGCTCAGCAGGACCTCGCGGGGATCCCGTCCGCGAAGCTGTGAGGCCAGCGACCGGGCCGGCACGCCGCGCTCCTCGACGATGGCCTCCACCGAGCTGGTGAGCACGGCGTGCGGGCTGACCTCGAGGAAGTGGTCGTACCCCGCATCGAGCAGCCGCTCGACCGCCGGGGCGAACAGCACCGGTTCCCGCAGGTTGCGCACCCAGTAGGAGGCGTCGAGCGCGCGCCCGTCAACGAAGTCCGCCGACACCGAGGACATGACAGGAACCGCGGCCGGTGATGCCTGCACATCGGACAGCGCCGCACGCAGTTCGGGCAGGAGCGGGTCGCACTGCCCGCTGTGCGAGGCGACTCCCATGTTCACGCGCCGACACCGGACACCGCGCTCGCTCAGCTCCGCCAGGCACGCGTCGAGCGCGATGGCGTCTCCGGAAACGACGGAGCTCCGGGTGCTGTTGGCGCCGGCGGCGTAGAGGCCGGGGCGGTCGGCGAGCAGGCTGTCCACTTCGGCGAAGGGGAGGTCGACCACCGCCACGGCGCCCATACCCTCGATCCGGCTCATCAGCCGGCTGCGCTCGCAGACGACCCGTACCGCGTCCTCCAGGCACAGGGCGCCCGCCACATGGGCCGCGGCCACCTCACCCAGGCTGTGCCCCACCACGGCGTCCGGCTGTACGCCCCACGAGCGCCACAGCGCCGCGAGGGCGACCTGGACGGCGAACACGGTCGGCTGCATCACCGTCGTCCCGTCCAGTCGGGACTCGCCGGCATCGCGGCGCAGCTCTTCGACAGCGGAAATCCCGGTGCGGGCGTGTATCAGACGGTCACATTCCAGCAGTGCCTCGCGGAAGACGGGCTCGGTGTGCAGCAGGTCCCGCCCCATGCCGCACCACTGCGAGCCCTGCCCGGAGAACACGAAGGCGAGACGGGGCGGCTTCCCGGCTGCGGAGCCGACGCCGCCGGAGGCGATGCCGGCCAAGGCGTCCCGCAGTTCGTCCCTGGTGCGGACGGTCGCCGCCGCCCGGTACGGGTGTGAGCTCAGGCGCAGGGCGGCGGTCGCGCACCAGTCCGCGACGGAGTCCGACGGATCGTTCGCCACCGCGTCGAGCATCGCGCCCGCGGCCTCCCGCAGTGCTTCCGGCGTCCCGGCGGACAGCGGCAGAATCTGTGCGCTGCCGGTGGGTGGCCCTTCCACGATCACATGGCAGTTGGTGCCGCCGAACCCGAAGGAGCTGATCCCCGCCATGGGCCTGGCGTCGCCGGCCGGCCAGTCGGTGAGAGCGGTCGGGACGGCCAGCCGCAACTCGTCGAAGGCGATGTCGGGATTCGGCCGGTCGTGGTGGAGAGTCGGCGGGATGGCGCGGTGGCGCATCGACAGGGCAACCTTGATCAGGCCGGCGATGCCGGCCGCCGCTTCGAGATGACCGATGTTGGTCTTCAGCGATCCGACCAGCAGCGGCGCCCCGGCGGGCCGGCCCGCGCCCAGCACCTTGCCGAGCGCGTGCGCCTCGATCGGGTCGCCCAGCCGTGTTCCGGTCCCATGCGCTTCCACGTACTGGATGCCGTGCGGGTCGACGCCGGCCCGTGCACAGGCCGCGCGGAGCATGGCTTCCTGCGCCGACGGGTTGGGCGCGGTGAGGCCGTTGCTGGCACCGTCGTTGTTGACTGCGCTGCCACGGATCAGACAGTGGATCCGGTCCCCGTCGGCCAGCGCCGCGGAGAGCGGCTTGAGCACCACGATGCCGCCGCCCTCGCCCCGCACATATCCGTCGGCGGAGGCGTCGAACGCCGCAGACCGGCCGTGCGGGCTCATCGCGCCGAGCTTCGACATCGCCGCGCTGCTCTCCGGCGCGAGCACCAGGTTGACACCACCGGCGAGCGCCAGGGCGCTCTCACCGGAACGCAGGCTCTGACAGGCCAGGTGCACAGCGACGAGGGACGACGAACAGGCGGTGTTGACACCGATGCTGGGCCCCTGGAGGCCCAGGGTGTACGACACCCGGGCCGGCACGATGCTCGGCTCCTGGCCGGTGGCCGTGTGCTGCTGGATCTCCTCCAGATCGCGCCCGGCGAGCCGTGCGTAGTCGCTCCACAAGGTCCCCAGGAACACACCCGTGCTGCCGGCCCGCAGTGCCGCGGGCGGGATGCCGGCGTCCTGGAGGGAACTCCAGGCGAGCTCAAGGGCGATCCGCTGCTGGGGGTCCATCTGGGCGGCTTCGCGCGGAGAGATCCCGAAGAACTGCGGGTCAAAGGTGTCCACGCCGGACAGGAATCCGCCACGGCGGGTGCTCATCTTCCCCGGCATGGACGGGTCCGGGTCGTACAGCGCTTCGGAGTCCCAGCGCTCCGGCGGTACTTCGGTCACCGCGTCGGTCCCGGACCGCAGCAGATCCCAGTACGCCTCCGCATTCGGCGCGCCCGGGAACCGGCATGCGAGCCCCACCACGGCTATGGGCTCGTCGGACGGTACCGCGCCGCCCTCAGCAGGCCTTCCCGCAGTCGTCTGCACAGCCGTTCCCGCCGGCCGCCCCGACGCATCCTGCTCGCCGGCAAGGGCCTCAGCCAGGTCGGAGATGGTCGGGAAGTGCCAGGCGACAGTGGGCGAGAGCGGCTTGCCCAGCTGCACCGACAGCTGCGCGGTCAGGGCGGTCATACCGGCGGAGTCGATGCCCAGATCCCGGAACTGAGTGGCCGTGTCGACCTCACGGACCGCCACCCCCAGCTCTTCTCCGATTTTTTGCCGCAGCCAGCCCGCGATATCACCGGCGGTCTTCATTTCCGCATCCCCAATTTCATGAAGTGAGACAGCAGCTCTCGATGAATGCGACCCGAGATGAAACGGTCGCCCTGTCCTGAAGAACCCGAATTGCGGGCATACAAAGCCCGAATTGGAAAAAGATCACCTTCACGCCGGCGTATGCATCGAGGCCGCCAACGAAGATCGAATAATTTCTAACCCGTGGAGTGGAATTTAGTCAACCTTGGCTGGATGGCAATCCATCCGAAGGATCTGATTCCTGGTCAGAATTTTGGGCAGGCAAAAGCGCACGAAGCCCGAACGCCGCCGCAACAAAGGAACATGGACCGATCGTCGGCGTCATGGGCCATGAATGATGGAGTCTCTTGCGCACCACGTCGCGTCGCACCGCATTTCACTGCGGGACACGGGACTGCACGGCATGGCAGGGCGTGGCGACAGTGAGGAATGGATGACGATGATGAATGGAGGCGCCGGGCAAGCAAGGCCGACAGAAGCCGACTTGCTGCTTCATGCCACGTTCGGCAGTGGGCGCGTGCGTGAGTGCGAGCGCGGGCGGTCGTCAGCCTCAGCGCTACGTCATCAACCGGCGGGCTTCCCGCCCCTGGGCGGGCCGAGCGCCGCAGGGTCTTCCCGCAAAGCGCGCCTCGGCCGTTTCGTCATCACACCGACGGTGTTCATTCCTGTATCCCCCGTTCATGGCGACAGGTGGCACCCATCGCCGATTGCGACCGCACGCGAAGTCGGTCGCCCTCTCTCAAAGCACCCGTATTACGGGGCCCAAAGCACCCGCATTGCGGGAACGACAAAAAGTCGAACCACTAATGCCGGTGCTGGATCAGTTCGCCTGGTGCAGCCTCAGAGACTGCCAACGAAGATCATCTTCTTTCTAACCCGAAGAGCGAGAAGCAGTCAACCCTGAACGAGTCAAAACTCCGACACGCCCTGCGGTCGCGCCTCGGGCGGCTATGCGCACAGAGTAATCCCGTGAACTCCGTCCACGACGAATGCCGCGCACTACGTACCCCATAACGCCCTAACTCCCCACGCAGGACGAGCCCGGCACGGGACGAGCCCCGACGCAGGGCGAATCCGGCACATGCCGAGTACGGTGCAGGACGACTCCGACCGCCGCGTCGCGCACGCCGGCAGTCACGGCCCTCTCGCCCCACAGTCCTCACTCGCCGTCGGCCGACGCCTCTCCCGAGGACGGCCCGAGCCGGGGTTGGAAGCGGTCCCCATCGAGAGAGCGCAACGCCGTCTCCATGGTCCGCACGTGAATCTCCTTCTCCTGCCGCTCGAACATCAACGACAGGGCGTCCCGCAGCGCCCGTGACTCGGTCACGAGCGCCTGCGCTGCTCTGAGCGCCGTGTAAGTCCCCGTCGTCTGCGTGGGATTAACGCCGCTGAGCCGTTTCAGGACAGCCAGATAGGCATCAACGACCTGGCTCTCGGCTTCGGTGAGAGCTGGAATCTTGGGACCCTCGGGGAACATCACGGACGCAACCGCCTGCCTGCACTCGTCTTCTGACCATGCCGCCGCGCCGACCCCTCCGGCGCCGGGTGTCGCCGGTGCCGGAGGAGCCGGCCGATTAACCAGTGGGAGACTCAGCTCATGTGAATGTTGCGTGGCACCACAACCTGGTCCACGATCCCGTACTCAAGGGCTTGATCAGCCGTGAGAATCTTGTCGCGCTCGATGTCCTCACGAATCTTCTCGATCGGCGTGCTGGAGTGCTTGGCGAGCATTTCCTCCATCTGCGCCCGCATACGCAGGATTTCGTTCGCCTTGATCTCGAGGTCGGACACCTGGCCACGGCCGGTCTCGGTGTACGGCTGATGGATCAGCACACGAGCGCTCGGCAGCGCCATCCGCTTTCCGGGAGCTCCCGCCGCCAGCAGAACGGCCGCAGCCGAGGCCGCCTGCCCAAGACAGACTGTCTGGATGTCGGGCTTGATGTACTGCATGGTGTCGTAAATTGCGGTCAGCGCGGTGAAGGAGCCGCCAGGGCTGTTGATGTAGAGGGAGATGTCCCGGTCCGGGTCCATCGACTCCAGGCATACCAACTGCGCCATGATGTCGTTGGCCGAAGCGTCATCAATCTGCACGCCCAGGAAGATGATGCGTTCCTCGAAGAGCTTGGCGTACGGGTCGTACTCACGGACCCCCTGCGAGGTGCGCTCCACAAAACGCGGAATCACATATCGCGCCTCAGCCTCGGGCAGTCGCGCATAAGAGTCTGTAAAATTCCTCGTCGAGTTCACGATACCGTCCTGTTGATGAGAATGGATTCCACGGAATCAAGAATAAGAAACAGCGAATCGGGACGAGCGCTTCCGGCGCAGCACCCAAATCGGCGGTCGGTTGAAGGACCGGAGCTCACACCTTGCCGACAGGGGAAACCCCATCGTGTGGTGCATTGCGAGGTAGACCAGGGGCCACGTCGGGGGAGCCTGGTTCGGCACCCCACTCATCGCTGGCCTGCTCGATGATGCGTGCAATGTCCGCCAGCCTGCTGTCATCCATCATCGTGTAGTGCGTACCTCCGGCCCAGGCTACGGACACAGGGCAACCGACCACCTCGGACCACCCAAGGCATTCCGATGCCGAATTCCAGCCGGTCTCGTCACGCGCCCGGATGACCAGAAGCGGCGCTCGACACGGACTGGCCCGCCAGCCTTCGTCGAATATCCCTTGATGCCAGCTGTAGACGTCCCAGAAGGGGCGCAGATCCTGGCCCGTCAGCCCCGGCGTGTCACTCGCAACGGCGATCAGGGCCGCCGCGTGGTCAAGGAGTTCGTCGACTGTCGGAGCGTGAGCCTGGGACATGTCGACCCCGAAGAGTCCGCCAACCTCCGTGGCGAGATCAGTCGTTCGCTCTCCCAGGACCTCGTGCGTCGCGCTGTCCAGGAGGATGACGCCGGCCGGACTGATCCCCGCGTCCTCAGCAAGACGCGCCATCTCCACCGCGACCGGGCCGCTGAAGGACCATCCAACAAAAACGGGCGTGGAGCGGGAGTCCGCGCTCAGGAACTCCGCCAGGTAGGCCCGCGCAATACCTTCGATGGACCGAGGACGGTCAGGGTCGATGCCCGGCGAGTGGAAGGCATAGACGGAGCAGTCCGACCTCAAGTGCGGCAACAGCGCGCGGAACGATGCGGCCGACCCGCTCGCGGGATGGATGAAAACCAAAGCGCGCCGCCCACCAGACGCCCTCAAGCAGACCAGGCTACCGCCCACTTCACAAGCTCCTTGTCGATCACGTGCATAGCCGGCCGATGGGGAGCACGACGTGCCTGTGCGTCCCCCAGCGCGAGCGTTCAACATCAACTGTACAGGATGTACAGACTCTAAGATGACTTCCATGGCTTATGAGATTCCGGTGACGCAAGCCCGGGCCGAACTCGCAGAACTGATCAACCGCGTCGTCTACGGCGGCGAGCGAGTGGTCGTGACCCGCCACGGCAAGCCGCTCGTCGCCCTCGTGTCGGCCGCAGAGCTGGAACAGCTGGACTCCGCGGCACAAGAAGCATCGGAACGGGTTATCGGCACGGTGTCCTTCATGTCCGAGGTACCGGCCTCCAGCAGCGAACAGAGCCAGTTCGGCCTCATCGCCAGGTACGACAGTCCCTACGGGTCCTAGACGAGCCCTTCTCCGGCTGCGGGTTACTGCGCCTGGCCACGGCACCGGGGACGGGTACCGCCGGCCGGCGGCCTGAGGCCAGGTGCAGTCCATGTGCCCGACGACGGTGTGCTGAACGAACCCGCCTACGGCCATCAGGTCATCGAACTACCGGGCCGCCTGGCTGTCGCGCCGAGACGGAGCGTCCTTCGCCCGCGGTGGCGTCATGGAGGCCGTGGCGACAACCCGGCCTCTTCAGCTCCGTCTCCGGCGTGTCTCGGATGGGTGAATTCGGGAACCTGGCCGCTCCCGGATTCCGATAGGACCGTTGGGTTGGGCGGATAGCCGGATGATCGCTCTTCGGGCGTCCCTTGCTCATTCCTGTACACGTGCTTGAGGAGACGCCCCCTTGGTTACCGCTGATCTTCCTGGTCCTGATTCGCTGCTGCGCCGCACGCTGGGGGAGTGGCGGATCGGGTTGGTGGCGTGGCGGCTGCTGGTTCTGCAGACCGCGGATCCGGCGGTCGCCGCCGGCATGGCCAACTTCTCCACCTACCGCGCGCACCCGTGGCGGCGGATCGAGCACACCATGGACAGTGGGAAGCGGCTGTTCTTCTCCGACCGTGAAGGGCTACGCCGTGAGGTCGCCCGTCTGGAGCGTACGCACCGCCGTCTGGCCGGGACCGACGAGCAGGGCAGACCGTTCACCGCGTTGGACCCGGCGGTGCGGGTGTGGGTGCTGGTCACCTTGTACGAGTGCATGACGGCGATGCGGGAACTGTCCGGACGCCCTCTGGCACCGCCCGAACTGGATCAGATGTACGGAGAATTCCGTGCGGTGTGTACCGAGTTCGGTCTCTCCGACGACCTGCTCCCGGCCACGGCCGCGGACGTGCCCGCGTATATGGACCGCACGATCCGCGAGCGCCTCGAATACAGCGAACCCGTGCACTACCTGCTCTTCGACATGCTCCGTGAAGCACCCGCACCCCGCCGCCTCGGCCACCTGAAGCCGGCCTGGCCGCTTGTGCGCACGGTGGCCGCCCACGTGATCGGTGCGCTGACCATCGCGGACCTGCCGGAAGCCTTCCGTGAGCGCTTCAACTTGCCCCGCACCCGCCGCGCGGCCCTCCTGTCCTTCATCCTGCACCGCGGCATGCGCGTGCTGATGAATGCGCTGCCCGAGCACCGCCGCTACCGCACCCCACTGGCCGGCAACTCCTCAACTTCGCAGCCCTCCACCGCCCCCACCGACTGTCCTTCCCCGCCGGAGGCAAGCCCTGTCCGGCTTCCCGCACCACGCCGCCGCAAGAGTGCCGATTCCCGCCCGGCGCGTCTGCGGACCTTCTTCCGCCAGGTCCTCGACCAGACCGGCGACGGCCGCATCAGCTCGGTCGACTTGCAGGCCATGGCGCACAACGTGTGCTGGCCGCTCGAACTCACCCCTGAGCGCGAAGCCCGCGTCTATGCCGCCTTCGAGACCTGGTGGCAGCATCTGCGGACCGGCATGGATGCTGACGACGACGGACAGGTGACCTGCGAGGAGTTCGTCACCGCCATGCTCACCGGGATCGACGCCGGGCCGGGCTATCTCGAGCAGGGGTTGCATGTCGCGGTGCGGGCGATCTTCCACGCTGCGGACCGCGACGGCAGCGGACACCTGTGCGCCGATGAGTACCGCACGATCTTCGGCGGCTCCCGGGTCCACCCCGCCGAGCTCAACCACGGCTTCCGCCAGCTCGATCACGATGGCGACGGCCGCATCACCGAAGACGAATTCGTCCAGGCCTTCACCGACTACTTCACCGCCCGCACCGACAACACGGCCGGCAGCCAACTCCTCGGACGCCCGTAACGGCCGAGGCGGGCGAAGCGGCGGGAAGAGTGCGACGTCGCGCCCGCGGTCTCTGCCCCGATGGTGGCCGCCGAGGTGATACGCATCGCGTCGACAGTCCAGGCTGGGTGCTAACGGGGTACCGGCCTGCTCATCCCGCACCGCCGTCAACGCGGCCGGACCGAACTGCCGGCTTGGAACGAGAAGTGCAACTCGTCCCACCGCAAGGTCCGGGCCCGCGTCGAGCACGTCTTCGCGCGGATGAAGTCCTGGAAGATCCTTCGCGATTGCCGCCTGAAAGGCAACGGTGTTCACACCGTCATGCTCGGCATCGCCCGGCTGCACGACCTCGCCCTCACGGGATGACTCCCGCCCCCCCCATGAGCTCAGTCGATACAGAACTCGTTGCCCTCGATGTCCAGCATCGGGATGCACGAATCATTGCCGTCATACAGCGTTTGTACGTGTACTGCGCCGAGCGGGATCAGCCGTGCGCATTCGGCCTCAAGTACGGCGAGGCGTTCTTTACCCACGAGTCCGGTGCCGACCCGCACATCAAGATGCACCCGGTTCTTGACGGCCTTCCCTTCCGGGACGCGCTGGAAGTACAGTCGCGGGCCCACACCTGAGGGATCTATGCAGGCGAACCACGAATCCCGCTGCTCAGGCGGCTGCGAACGCTTGAAATCATCCCAAGTGGCAAACCCCTCCGGTGGCGGCGGTACGACGTACCCCAACACCTCGCACCAGAAACGAGCGAGACGCTCAGGTTCTGCGCAGTCAAAGGTGACTTGGACCTTCTTGATCGCTGCCATCGGTGCACCGTACCAAGGGACTTGAGACTCTGCCGCTCATTTTCCCAGGGGTCCGCCCGCGACCCCGTCGGGCCCTGAGCCACCTTGGACACCAAGTGATCAAACCGGACAGTCAAGGACTGGCGGTGCGCCTGCCGTCGGCCCTGCTGTGTAATCAAAGGGAATATCAGCGGGATCAGGTCGTCCGCTGCGGGTGTGGGTTGCCGGTGTGGTGAAGTGACAGTGATCCGGTCCGGGTCATCACCAAGGGCGGCTATCTCCAACGCGGTTGGCGTCCTTCTGCGTTGCTCTCCGGGCGGAATTCAGCATTCCACACCCCATCGCAAAAACCACTGGGACGGACGTGCAAAGATCCGGACAATGATGCGGGCGCTCCCCACACCCATGCGGAGCGCACCGCTTAATTCCGCATACCTGATGGAGTCATACGTGACCCAGTCTTCCCGGCGTGCACGCGCCCTGTCGCGTCTCGTCACCACGGCGATCACCGTCGTCCTGGTCGGGGCCACCACCGATGCCGCTCTGGCCGACGCTCCTGCGACCACCGGTCCGGCGAAGAATGTCGCCCGGAGTTCCGCCGCGGCCGGGCAGCACAAGCCCACCCCGGCCGCGCCGTCCTTCCTCCTCTCCGGGATCCTGCCGTCGGGCCAGATGTACGTCTACATGGCCGACGGGAAGGGCGGCTTCGACGACCGGTCGGGCGCCTACGTGTGGCCGCACTTCAGGTACGGGGTGTCGATCGACCCCGATCTGACGGGCTACCAGGACGGTGCGTACCACGTCATGGACGACGGCGCGCTGAATCTCTGGCGCAACGGGCGCCTGAAGAAGGTGGCCACCGGCTGGGGTCAGTACAACGTCGTCTTCTCTCCCGGGACCCTGGGCGGCGCCAAGCACCCCGACCTGCTGGCCCGCGACAAGCAGGGCGTCCTGTGGCGCTTTCAGACCAAGGCGGACGGCTCGCTGGCACCGCGCGTCAAGGTCGGCCCCGGCTGGAACCAGTTCACCCAGATCGCCGGTCAGGGCGACCTCACCGGCGACGGCAAGCCGGACATCGTCGCCCGCGACAAGCAAGGCGTCCTCTGGCTGTACAAGGGCACGGGCGATCTGCGGAAGCCGTTCGCGTCCCGCATGAAGGTGGGTACCGGCTGGAACCAGTTCAACAAGCTGGTGGCCACGGGTGACGTCGACGGCGACGGCCGCAGCGACCTCCTCGCCCGCGATCCCAAGGGCAACCTGTGGCTGTACAACGGCACGGGCAAGGCGTCGTCGCCGTTCAGGTCCCGGGTGAAGGTCGGATCTGGCTTCAACCAGTACCGCGATCTGTTCTAACCATCCTTACGGGGCGAGGTGTTCGTGCCAAGCGCAGTAGCGTGACACCGGACCTCTACGCGGCCCGTTCCCCGGCAAGTCGTCTCAGCCTTTTTTGCCGGTTGGCCAGGAGATGAGGAACCCCCGCCGGAGCCATCCGACGGGGGTTCTGCTTTCGGGGGTGGGCAGGGTGCGTGGCGTGCCACGCGGTCTGGCTGTGCTCCGGCTCGCCGTTCTCGACGGCGTTGGGAGGGCGGCGGTGGCGACGCGGGTGCGGTGGCCCCGGTGGGGGAGCGTGCGGGGCCACCGGTCGGGCCGGGAAGGCGGTGCGGGGATTCGGTTTCAGTACAGGCCGGTGGTGTGCTGCTGGTAGGTGTTATGGAGGATGTCGTTGAGGAAGGTGTCGAACTTCGCTTCCAGTTCCAGGCCGGTTCCCGGTTCGTAGCGGAAGAGGCCGGGAACCACGGTCTCGTCGAGGCTGCTGTCGACGAAGAGTGCGTACGAGAAGCGGTCGTGCTGGTCCGGCCTGGCTTTACGCTGTTCGACCACGCGGTGGGCCACGGCCGCAACCGGGGTGGCCGTGTTCCGCGTGAGGATTTCCATCGCGCAGCCGAAGTTGACGATGAACTCGCCTGGTGCCGGGTCGATCGGTCGCCACTCGCCGTTACTTTCAACCTCCAGGCCGGGCTCGATTGAGCGCAGGACGGTCACCCAGCCGGAGTCCTTGTGAATGTTCAGGCCGCGGGATTTCACCTCGGGCCGGAAGTGGTTGAAGGTCAGGGTGTGCGTGCCTTGTCGGGTGAGGGCGCGGCCGGTTGCCTGGTCCCAGAGCCCGGGGGGTAGGTCGAGGTAGTTGAGCACTCCGCGCAGGATGGCCAGGGCGAAGTCCCGCATGGCGGCGGCCTGTTGTGCAAGTTCCTTGGGGTAGACCGTGTCCCACCAGGTGCTTTCCAGGAAGAACTGCTCGGTCTGGTCGGCCTGGCGTCGGAAATAGCCCTGGTGTGGGCCCAGTTGTTCGGCCGTCCAGAGGGTGAAGCCGCGGTAGGGGTCGTTGTCACCGCCGGGTGTGGTGGGCAGGTAGAAGCTGCGGGCGAAGCGGTCGCCGGCCGTCATTTCCATGTCTGGAGGCTGCTGGACGTAGAAGAATCCGTCCTTCAGCGCCCGTTCGATTCCGTTCTCCTGGTCGAAGACGAGTGTTCCGTCCCGTGGCCTCAGGTGTGCCTTCTGCCATGCGTGTCCGTTTGTATTCGTCATGGCGGATCAGATCCGGGAGTGGAATTCGTATCCGAGCTTCTTTGACTTCTCCACGGAGTAGTCCCGGAAGCCCTGGTACTCGCCGAGTACGCCGTTGGTCCCGTACTGGTACAGCATCATGTCCATGCGTGGGCCCATATAGACCGTGAACGAGGAGCGGTCGCCGTTCGCCACCGGGGCTGGGCGGGGCGGGACCCGGTGAATGACCGCGCCCGCTGCACGGGGCAAGTGTTTGGTGAGGATCTCGGCGGCGTCGCCGAGGTTCACCACGAAGTGCCGCGGTGGCACTTCCACCGGCCGCCAGCGCTCGCCGTCCAGGATTTCGTAGCCCTGCTGGTCGGCGTAGATCACAGTGATGAAGCCGCTGTCGGTGTGCTCGACGATGCCGTGGTCGCGGCTGAGGCCGGCCCGGTAGTGGTTGACGGTGGTGTAGCACCAGCCGGTGTCCTGGCGCGCGCCGCCAGTGACCCTGTCCCAGTCCCGCTCCGGTACGCCTGAGGCCGCAAGGCAGCTGTTAAGGGCGTTGAGGGTGAGTTCACGCATCCGCTGGAGCAGGCCGGTCACGTCCTCGGGGAAGTACTTGTCCCAGTGGATGCTTTCGATCTGGAGCTGTTCGACCTGGTCGGGCCTGTCTTCGTAGCCGAGCTTGGACGCGGCGTGTCCCCGGGTCCGGTGCCCTCGGTAGCGGTCGTCGGGGCCCCCGTCGGGGTCCAGGTAGAAGTTGCGGCAGAGGCGGAGCCCCGGCTCGACGTCGAGGTCGGCGGGGACGGGGAGGAGGAAAGCGCCCAGGCGGAGGGCCTGCTCCCAGCCGTCGGGAGCTGCGAAGTCCACGGCGCTATCGGTGAGCTGGGCGATGGGAAGGGTCAGGGGTGGGCCCTGGACGGCAGTGGTGGTCGTCATGCGGGACCTTTCGTATGCCTAATTCGTATGGCCAAGGGGTGTACCGGGGTGGGACGGTGGCCGGATCAGAGGTGGGAATCGTCGTCGTAGGTGCGGTTGACCTCCTGCATCGCGAACTCGGAGTGCGGCTGGAGGGGGCGCGGCACACCGTTCTCGTAGCGGTACACGGTGCTGTCGAGGCTGGAGTCGAGGAACGTCACGTAGGAGGTGCGGTGGGCCTGCCCGGGTGCGCGTTCGGTGGATGCCACGCCGTGGACATTGGCTCGTACAGGGTGTGGCAGGCGCTCGGTGAGCACTTCGAGCGAGCTGCCGAAGTTGACGATGAAGTGGCCCGGCTCCGGATTGACCGCCCAGAGTGTGCCGTCGATGAGGGCGAGCAGTCCCGGGTCGGTCGAGCGCAGTACCGTCACCCATCCCGAGTCACGGTGGAACTTCGAGCCGCGCACCGCCTTCTCGGGCCGGAAGTGGTTGAAGGCGAGCAGGTGGTGGCCGCGGTAGTCGCTCAGTCCGCCGGTCACCTCCGCCCAGTCGCGCTCGGGAAGGTCCAGGTGGGCGAGCAGGCTGTGCAGCACCGTGATGCCCAGGTCGGTCATCTGGTGGCCCAGCTGAGCGACGGCGTCCGGGAGGAGCCCCCAGTTGGCCTGTTCGATGTAGAAGTTTTCCCACTGGTCGTGTTCGCGGTCGAAGTGGCCCTGATACGTGCCGGGTACGTCGGTGTCGCGGTAGCCGCGGAAGGGGTCCAGGGGGTCGCCGTCGCCTTGGCGGCGTTCGTGGAAGTGGGCCGCGAAGAGGTCCCCCGCGGTGGTGTCGAGCTCCTCGGGGATGGCCACGAGGAAGAAGCCTTGGGCCAGTGCTCGGTCGAAGCCGTCGGGCCGGTCGAAGACCAGGCGTTCGCTGGCGACTCGGGCGCGTTCCAGCTCGACCGGTGGGTAGGTCGTCGAGGCTTCGTGCTCGGTGGGCATGGCCGGGAGGACGACCGGCGCCCGGAGCGTCGCGGAGTCGGGACGTGGTGCGGTCACGGGGTCTTCTCCTTCGGTGTCTCGTGCGCCGTACGCGCCGGGCCGGCGGGCGAGGTCGGGGTGAGCAGGACCGTCCCGGGGTGCGCGGGGCGTGGCATGGACGAGTGGTCCTTCAGCCTCAGGTCGATGCCGTCCGCCGTGACCTCGTACTGTGCGTACAGCTCGGCCAGGAGCATGGACTGCATCCGCACGGAGAAGAGGCGCCCGGGGCACTTCCGGGGGTTGCGCCGGGAGTTGACCATGCTGAAGGAGTTGATCTCGTAACGGTTGCGGGAGAGCACCGACGACACCGTTTCGCGTCCGGACTTGAAGATCGCGCGGATGTTGTCGGGGTCGAAGCGGCCGGGAGCCGGGAAGATCCGCGGGTCCTGGTTCGCCTGCCGGCGGTCGAGCCAGAGCATGGTGCTCGCCGGTATGGTCACCGACCGGCCGCGGTGCTCCAGTGTGAACGGCCGGGTCGTACGCCGCCACAGTGCGGCCGGGTTGCTGCCGCCCAGCCGTACGGCCTCCAGGACCGCCAGGTCGATCACCGAGGGCCCGGGGCCTCCGCCGTCGCGTGCCGCGGCGATGACGCTGTGCCTGTGCTCCGGTGAGGTCTCCAGGTACGCCAGTGCCCATTGGAGGCTGAGGGCGGTGGTGTCGTAGGTCGCCACGATGATGGTGCCCAGTTCCTTGAGCTGGGCGGTGGTCAGGCGGGCGAAGCCTGCGGGCGAGACGGGAAGCTCCCAGACCGCGAAGTGCCGGCGGATCATGTTGGTTTCGGGGGCGTGGGCCAGGGCCTCGGCGTTACTGTCGAGCAGGTCGCGAACGAAGGGGGCGACCATGTCGACCTCCCGCATCGCCTCCCGGTTGATCTTGCTGATCACGTCGGAGGCCAGCTCGAAGAGGTCGCGCATCACTCGCCCGTAGCGCGTCGAGGAGAGATACTCCGACAGCGGTTTCTGCGTGAGGTCGAGGACCCCGGGCAGAAAGCTGTCCACGTGGGTCACCAGCCCCAGGGCGAAGTCGTCGAGAGGCAATTCCCGCCCGGCCACGCTGCGGAAGTACTCCGCCGCGTACTTCCTTACCGCGGGCTCCAGTTGACCGATGAATGTCGCATTCCCCAGGGTGCGTTCCACCGCCGCACGCTTGACCGGGCGGCAGGGGTGGTCGTTGGGCTGGGAGCCGATGAAGTCGCCGAACAGCTCACGGTTGGCGTCGGTGGAGGGCGCCAGCGCGTCGTCGTCCGTCAGCGGGGAATTGGTGATCTGGTAGAGGGCGGTGCGCCGCCCCATACGGAATGTGCAGATTCCGCCGTTGGTTTCGGCGCAGGCGCTGATGCCCGAGGCGCGGAAGTAGGCCGAGGCGCTCTGGCCGTGGACGACCGTCGCCCGGTGGAAGGCTTTGGCGTGCCCGGCGAACAGGTTCGGGCCGCGGTGGTGCGCGAGAACTCCGGGAAACGGTGCCGCGATGTGGCGTGGCAGCCAGTAGCGGCCGAGCGTGCGCAGACCCCAGGCATGGAATCGTGCGGGGAATGACTGGCGGCGGGTGGTGGGCGGTGCGTCGCTCCCGGCGCGCGGTGGGACGGGGCAGCGGGTCATGCGGTCGCTCCCGAGATACCGAAGTCCTCGTACTGGTCCGACCAGGTCTTCTCGTTGAATTCGCGCAGGAATTCCTCGGAGCTGCGGGCTGCGGCCGCCGTGCCGTCAGCGTGCACTTGGTAGAGCAATCCGTCGGCGGGCGGGTTGACGAAGGCGGCGAAGGAGAACCGGTCGGCGTCGCCGGAGGGAGCGCAGTGCTGCACCCGGTGCAGGATTGCCTGGACTGGGGTGGCCAGTGGCCGGGTGAGCAGTTCGAAGGCCGCGCCGAAGTTCACGACGAAGTAGCCAGGGACCGGCTCGATCGGGGCCCAGCCGCCGTCCACACGCACCTCAAGCCCCTCCTGTTCGATGTAGAGGACGGTGACGAAGCCGGTGTCCCTGTGCGGGGCGCAGCCGAGTTGGGCGCGCTCGGGGCGGTAGTGGTTGGCGGCGAACCACTGGATTCCGCCGCCTTCGACAGCGTTGCCGGTGATGGTGGGCCACAGGTGGCCGGGGACGCCGAGGTGGGTGAGGACGGTGCGCAGGACGTGGACGGCCAGGCCGTGCATGCGCTCGGTCATGGCCATGACGTCGGGAGGAAAATGCTGCCGGCGGGCCGGGCCGTCGATGAGAAGGTGTTCGGTCTGGAAGTGCTCCCGGTCGAAATAGATACCCTCCAGGTCGCGGAACCCTCGGTAGGGCCGGGTTTCCTCAGGGCCGTCCTGCAACGGCCGGTAGAATTGCCGGCAGAGTTCGATTCCCGGGGTGAGGTCGATGCCCGGGGGAATCTCCAGCAGAAAGCACCCATCGCGTAGTGCCCGCGGAAGGCCGTAGGCCCTTTCGAAGGCAATCCCCTCCGCGGTTGCCTGGGCGCGCTCAAGAGCCATGGGTCGTTGAGTCACGGGGTGCGCCCTTCCGGGTTCACGGTGCCTTCGTATATTTCGGAGTCGTTCTCGTCGATGAGTTCACGGGAGCCACAGACGCGGTCCAGGCCGATACCCGGAAGATAGCGGTAGATTCCCTCATCCGATCCAGGTGCGCAGTTGCTGGAGCTGAAGTGCCCGAACGTGGAGCGGTCCGTGGTCTGTCGCGTCACCCGGTGCATGATCGCCCTCACCGGAGCAGCGCAGTGCGCGGTCAGGATCTCCATCGAGAGACCGAAGTTGATGATGAAGTAACCGGGTTCGGGCACCACCGCTTCCCACCGGTCGGCGCGGCTGACTTCCAGCCCGGGAGCAGTGGCCCGCAGGAGGGTGATGAATCCGTCGTCCTTGTGGGAGTTGAGGCCGGTGGCGTCGTGGGCGGGCCGGTAATGGTTGAAGGTGAGGTGATACGAGCCGGCCGCCTCGGTGCAGCCGCCCGTAGCCTGTTCCCAGTCCTTCTCAGGGATGCCGGCATAGCAGAGAACCGAGCGGATAACCTTGCGCGACAGATAGGTGAGTCCCTCGCCGAGTTCGGCGATCTCGGGGGGATAGTAACGATCCCAGAATCGCCGCTCCAGCAGGAACTGTTCGATCTGATTGGTCCGTTGATGGAACCCCAGTAATGCGTCACCGAAATGTTCCGAGGTCAGCTCACGGTAACGCCCGTAGGGTGGGGCGGAAGCACCCTGGTAGAACTGGGCGGAGAATGCGTCGCCGACCCGGACATCCAGCTCCGGTGGAATGGCCAGGAGGAACAGCCCATCACCCAGGGCCCGTTTCCATGCCTGGTCGTCCCCCTCGAAGATGAGGGAGTCGCCCTCGATACGGGCGCGCTCCAGCGCAGCCGTGGAAGTCACCAGCTGGGTGTCGACGCGCTTGCGGTAGACGTCCTGGTAGATCCGGCCGCGCCGGATCTCGGGCACGTCGGCAGAGCGTGCTGCGGACACGGTCACCGTCCTTGGAGTTTAAGGGACACCACGATCAGGTCGCGTAGTTCTTTTGGTGCTCCCTCGTGCTCGCCCGCGGCGATTTCGGAGAGCGTGCTGAACGATCCTGGATAGAGCATGACTGGCAGGCCGCGTTCTTTGAGGCAGCAGAATATGGCGAACTCTTCGAGGAAGTAGTCCGAGGACATCTGGATACGCCGTTCCAGTTCCGCTTCCGAGGCGCCGTTGGAGTGCTTGCTGTGGTAGCGGCGACCGAACGCCTCTACGGAGGTGTAAAAATTGGCATCCTGGCTGAAGTAATCCCGCAGGGCCCGGTGATAGCTCTGGTAAGCGTCCGAGGTCTGGACCTCGCTACAGTTGATGAAGGTGAAGTCCGTCCGGTCCCGGAAATCATCGAAAATATGGGCCTGTTCGTCGATGAATTCACGCCCCAGGCGCAGCGCCTCGGTCAGGGCTTCCGGAGGACATAGGCCGCGGGTGGACTCCAGGGTGATGCGATGAATGCTGTCACCGACGAGTACGGTACACCGTGAGAATCTTCGGGATATCCACTCGACCATGCTGCGTACCTTGATCGGGCGGAAGTTGCTGTTCTCCAGGCTGATACCCAGGAAACAGTTGCTGTGCTCTTCGAAGGTATGGCGGTCGGAGACCGGCGAGACAAACGCTATCTCGGTTTTGTAACGCCTTCTGCGCGAAGGCGGTGAAGTCGTCTTCGGAATGGTGAGAGAGGATGTCACTTCGGACGGCATGGCACCAACCAGGTATGGGGTGGGCAGGCGGCGGAAGCTGCATCGTGGTCACGCTGTAGCGAGTCCCACGATGTCCGCACAGACGTTCCTTTGGCGACTTGCAGAACCACCGTACGGATTGCCGAGCAGCTCGATAAAGCAGGTTTTGAGTCAGTCGATCACATGGCGATTAACGGTTCGCCCCGGAGCCCTGCCCGACCGCGGGAGCCCCGCCGAATCACCGGTTCCGAACGGAACGCTAAGTGCCGGAATCGGGCCGTATTCGCTCTTCCGCCGCCAGTCGTTGGTGGCTGAATCCTTCCGGACGGCGGTGGGTCGTGACACCGCACAGGGTCTGGTGTACGGTGAAATCACCTCGCTGAGCCGGGAGGTTGGCGACTGGGGCATTCACTGCCCGAGGCCACCCCCGCTTTCGTGTTCTGGCGTCTTGAGCGTCTTCGGCGCCCCGAGCTTCGGTGAGTTTCCGCGCAGGCTCCGCGCACGGCTTGCAGCCCTTGTTCCTTCTTGGGCCGGCCCTCCTGAGCGCAGCCCCTTCCGGCGCAAGCAATCCCCCAACCCCCTGCAACCAGAGACGTTCGTGAGATGACGCCGCCGCCAGGCGAGGCGGCGGAGAGGGAGTGCTGTGACTGTGTTGGAAGTCGAGGGGCGAAGCGGAGCCCGCTGGGCGCTGGTCTCGGTCGCGTTGGGTGTCTTCTGTATCCAGCTCGACTCGTTCGCCTTGAACCTGGCCCTGCCGCACATCAAGGATGAACTCGACGTATCCACCGGCCAGTTGCAGTGGGCCGTCAGCGCATACCTCCTGTCGTGCGGCACACTCATGTTGGGCGCGGGCCGGATGAGCGACCTGTTCGGCCGGCGCCGCCTGCTGATCGCGGGACTGGCGCTGTTCGGACTGGCGTCGCTGTGGTGCGCACTGGCGCCCTCGCTGCCGGTGTTGGTGGCGGCCCGCGTGGTCCAGGGTGCTGGCGGCGCGTTGATCATGCCGGCCGGACTGGCGCTCCTGACGAACGTCTTTCCGCCCGCCGTGCGCGGCCGGGCCACAGGGTGGGCGCTGGGCATCGGCGGACTGGCCACCGCCTGCGGCCCCTTCGTCGGGGGCGCCCTGACCCAAATGGTGTCGTGGCGGGCAGTGTTCTGGCTCAACGTGCCGCTGGGTGTGGTGGCTGCGATCTGCGCCCGCCGGGCCCAGGAGTCGCGGGACACCACGGTCTCCGGGCGCGTCGACTGGCCGGGGCTGGCCACCGGGACCACCACCATCGCGGCCCTGGCCCTCTTCATCGACCGTGGCCCGGTATGGGGCTGGACCTCCCCGGCCGACCTCGGTGCGCTGTGCCTGGTGGCGCTGGCGCTGGCGGCCTTCGTACGGATCGAACTCCGCACGGCCGATCCGCTGATCGCCCCCGCGCTGTTCCGCAACGGCGCCTTCGTGGCGTTGACCGCGGCGGGCGCGGTGGCCAACGCCGCGACAGTGGTGTTCCTGTTCGTCGTACCGCTCTCGCTCCAAGAGGGGCAGCAGCTGACGCCGTTGATGGCCGGGGTGGCCTTCGTCGCCCCTGCTGCGGCCATGGCCGCCGCAGGGCCCTTCGCGGGCCGGGTGACCAGCGTACGCGCAGTGCCGGTGATGGCGACGAGCCTGGGAGCCGGCGGGGTGGTCCTGCTGGGCGGCACGTTCGTCTCCGCACTGCCGCTGTATCTCGCTGCGGTCACCGCCAGCGGGGCGGCGCTGGGCGTCGGCAACGCCCTGACGCTGACCGCTACCCAGGGTGTCATCCGGCCCGAACGCGCCGGTGAGGCATCCGGCTTGACCAAGACGGTCATCACCGTCGCGGCCGGGCTGGGCGTGGTCGCCGCGGGCCCCGCCGCCGACCCCGGCAGCACCGCGGCGACGGGAGACATTTTGCCCCTGGCCGCGGCGGGAGCCGGCTGCCTGGCGGCTTGCCTCCTGCTGGCCCTGTGGATGTGGATCCGGCGCTGCCCGAGCGCTCGGCGGCCGCAAGAGGAGGTGCCATCGGCGACGGACAGCGTGGTGCGTTGACCGACGGCAAACACCGTTGCAGTACGAGGGCGTGTCCGGCCGATCAGGTGACTGCTCCGTGCCCAGGTCGTTGATGTGGGCACGGGGCGGGGTGATCCGAGTGATGCTGATGGGGAACGGCTGCAGCGTGCGGCCGTTCCTGCCGGTCAGCAATAGGCGTTGTGGCCGGTGGCGGGACCACCGGCCGGGGGCCGAAGTCCCGGAACACCAGGGCGAAACGTCGTGGCATAGCCTCGTCGCCCGCCTGGTGGAGGTCGTACTGGATCACCGTCTCCGTGATGCGGCCCGAGGCGATGTCGGGGAACTTCCAGCTCATCTCAGGCTTTGCGTAGATGGCGCGACATCTGGCCAATCACGTGACATGTCGCATGTATTCGCACACGCTGCGTATTGATCTTCCGGAAGGGGCGATGGCCGCATCTGGTCGTTACCGATGGCCGTGGGCGAGGAGTGGGTATGACAGTTGAGGAAGTTACGCCGGCGGAAGGCGCTGTGCGGCTGAGGGAGATGCTGCGCGGCCCGGCGACCGCGAGCGAGAACCGGTTCATGCGGGGCCTGCGGCAGGGGCGACATCAGGGCGTGCTGGTCGGAGCGGCGCTGCACGCCGCCGAACGGTCCCGGCTGGGGAAGGCCCCGACCGATTTGGAGCGGGTGCTGCTCAAGGCCTTGGGCGATCTGATGCCGCAGGCGGATGTGCACGCGTCCGGGCAGGAGTACCGGGCGGCGGTGGCGGATCTGGGGGCGCTGGACATCGTGCCTGCCTCCGTCACCTCCCGGCCCCTGACGTCGGGGTACACGCTCGCCGATTTCAAGGCGGGCCTGCCGGCCACCGGGCGTGAGGCGGTCACGCTGCCCAACGCGGCGATCGTGGATCCCGCTGCGCTCGCAGACGGGCGGCCGATCGACACCGCGGAGTTCACGGAGGGTCTGACCGAGTTCGGTTACGGGGCGACCGTGTTCAACCGCCCACCGGTGCCCCCGGAGGAGCGGGGCAAGCCCGTGCCCGGCTACCGGGCCAAGGTGGAGTTCGACAGCTTCTACGTCCGGCGGGCGGTGGGCGACCAGTGGGGCGGCAAGGACGAGATCTACTGGACCGTCGCGGCCGCCTCCGACAAGCACAAGGCTCCCACCTACAAGTCCGGGCAGTTCGGCTCGATCAGGAAGGGCAACACCCGCTTGTTCAGCGGAGCCGACCGGGTGGTCTTCGACGGGCAGGCCGGCACGCACCTGGGCCTGCACATCGCCGCCTGGGAGGCCGACCAGAGCAGCTCCGCGTGGTACGAAAAGCTCTTCGACGTCCTGCAAGAGGTGGTCGACGGGCTGCACATCACCGATGTCCTCAACAACTTCAACCCCACCTTCGCAGGCGATCTCCTGGGCTATGCGCTGGAAATCACGAAGCTGTTCATCTTCCTCAAGGAGTACCTGCGCAACAAGGACGACCTGTCCTGCGAGCGGCTGTTCTTCTTCGACCGCCACACCCTGATCACCCTGCACAACCGCAGCCGTGACACCTGGGAATTCAACGGTGAAGGTCACCACTCCCTGCGCATCCGCTACACCGGCGAACGGCCGGTCTTCCCTGCCGGGGCCCTGGAGTACGTCACCCTCTCCGGCTCCGGCAACGCCACCACATCGAGCGCACCCGTCGCTCTGGGCTGGACCAGCGCCTCACCCCCGGCACTCGCCTCCTACGCCGGCAAACTCCACGCCGCGTACATCCGCCCCAGCGACCGCGCCGTCATGTGGAGTGTGCTGGCCAACGGCACCTGGTCCGAACCCGCACAGATCGTCTACTACGCCAGCGACTATGCCCCGGCCCTGGCCGTGTTCAAGGACAAGCTGTACATGGCGCACACCGGGCGGGACGGAGCCGTGTACGTGTGCAGCCACACGGACGGCGGACCGTGGAGCGAGGTCACCCAAGTGCCCGACGTGCATACCGAACGTGCCCCAAGCCTGACCGCCGACGGTCCCAACGTCCCCGTCATTCGCGAGCGGCTGGTGGTCGTCCACCGCACCGGCAGCGGCAAGGCCCGCACCCATTACTCTCGCTACGGCAACGACTGGTCGGTCCTGGGCAACCCAGGTGACCGGTGGTCAACGGCGCATGGGCCGTTCTCCATCGCCGGGTACAAAGACAAGATCTGGTACGCCAGCCGCACGGCCGACAGCCACAACCACACCGGCTGGTACATCCCCGCGGGTCACCACTCCGGTGAACTCGCCCCGCCCTCGAACTGGGTGACGCGTGACTCGCCGACGATCGCCGTCCACGACGGCAAACTGTGGCTGGCCGCCCGCGGAACCGACAGCAACCTGTGGCTCCTGCACACCACCGGTGACACCTGGCAGAGCGCATCTTCCATCCCCGTCGGCGCCATGGAAGGCGAAACGGCCCTCGCCTCCCACAACGGCAAGCTCCATATGATGTACCGCCGCTGACACCCACCCACTCACGTCGGGGCGGGGGCGCCGTGCGCCAGGACCTGCTCGTGGAAGGCGCCGCCGGGGACGACGGTGCGGGTGAAGGGCCGCCCGGTGACCTGGGCTGCTATCTCGGCGACGGCGTCGAAGTCGAGCGCCGCTGGGCCGGTGAGCGGCGGGGTGGGCCCCTCGAAGCGGCCCTCGTGGGTGAGGATCGCCGCGGCGGCCTCGGCGAGATCGTCGTGGCCGGTCCAGGCGACGGGGCCGTCGGCGGGGAGGGCGATGTCGCCGGTGCGGCGGGCGGACTCCAGGAACCGCAGGGCGCTGGCGGCGTGGAAGCCGTTGCGCAGCGCGGTCCAGGGCAGGCCGGTGGCGCGCAGCAGGTCCTCGGTCCGGGCGTGGTCACGGCATGCCTGGAAACGGGAGTCGTGGGCGGCGCCCGTCTGGCTGGTGTACAGGATGCGGCCGACTCCGGCCTTCACGGCGGCGTCGATCGCGGCGTGGTGGCCGGTGACGCATTCCTCGCCCGTGCGGTCGAGGGAGACGAGCAGCAGCCGGCCGCCCAGATCATCCAGGCCACCGGCCAAGGCGGGGTCACCACCTGGCATTCCACCCCCGCAGAACGCCGCAATCCGGCGCTGCTGACCGTCCTTCGCGAGTCCATGGTCGCCGCCGTCACCCGCGCCGAACCGACGGTCCCCGCCGCGGAGTCCGGCCCCGCCCCAGCGGCCCGCGCGCTGCGTGCCGCCCTCCCCGACGACGCCGACGTCCTGAGCGACGCCGAGCAGCGCCTGCTGCGCGAGTGGCTCACCCGCCTGGCGGCGGACGGCGGCACGCCACAGGTCTGATGCCCCGTCAGTTGCCCTCGTGAGGGTCGAGGGTCGAGAGCAGAGACCATTCGCCAAGCGAGAGGCCCTCGTTCCAGGATTCTGGTACGCCGATGCCAGGGCCAGGGTGCCGCTCGATGCAGCCCTCACCGTGCCGACACCGGAGGTACAAGTACCGGCCCTCCGCCGTCCAGGCATCCCACTGGGACGGGTGGGCGGAACACGTCCAAGGGCCGGGTGCTCGCGCTCTTCGGGCAGGAAGCGACGGAGCCGACGGGGTCCAGGCGGTGTAGCCGCCGAGGTCCGCGAGGCGGTGCTCGGGCTGGTCGACGAGGTGATCAGCGTGTGCGCAGGTGTACCGGCACGGCACGGTCAGTGAAACGCTGACTTTCTGAGTTCGGCGTTACGAAACCAGCGATGGATGCCGCGTGACAGGCAGGGCCGACTCATCCTCGACGGTTCGCTCCGCCCGGCTGATCTCGGCCCAGACGGCGTCGAGAGACAGGCCGAGGGTGTCGGCGATCGCTGCGATGGTCGGAAAGGCGGGGGTGGCCACACGGCCGGATTCGATCTTCCGCAGGGTTTCCGGCGAGATGTGCGAAGCGAGCGCCACGTCCAGCATCGAGCGGCAGCCCCGGGCTCGGCGGAGCAGGGCGCCAAGGCGCTGTCCACGTTCTACCTCGGCGGGGGTGAGCGGCAACCTGACCATGACCCCATTCTAATACCGGTACAGTTAGACCGGGATAGTTATTGGACGCACATGAGAGGTCCCCCATGATTGAGATCCTGAACTCCGCGCAGCTTGAGCGGGCGAGGGACACCGGCGCCCTGGTCGGAGACATCCTGCACACGCTGAAGCAGCGCAGCACGGTCGGGACGAACCTGCTGGACATCGACCAGTGGGCCAAGGAGATGATCACCGAGGCGGGAGCCCAGTCCTGCTACGTCGACTACGCGCCTTCCTTCGGGCGCGGCCCGTTCGGGCACTACATCTGCACGGCCGTCAACGACGGAGTGCTCCATGGGCGGCCTCACAACTACACGCTGGCAGACGGAGATCTGCTGACTCTCGACCTCGCCATAGCCCGGGGCAGGGTGGCCGCGGACGCCGCGATCAGCTTTCTGGTGGGCAAGGCCAGGCCGGCGGAGAGCGTCGCGATGATCGAGACGACCGAACGTGCACTCGCCGCCGGCATCGCCGCCGCCAAACCTGGGGCGCGCATCGGCGACCTCTCCCACGCCATCGGCACGGTCCTCAGCCAGGCGGGCTACCCGATCAACACCGAGTTCGGAGGCCACGGCATCGGCTCGACCATGCACCAGGACCCACACGTCGCGAACACCGGACGGCCCGGCCGCGGATACAAGCTGCGCCCCGGACTGCTGCTCGCCCTGGAACCCTGGGTCATGGCCGACACTGCCACACTCGTCACCGACGCCGACGGTTGGACGCTGCGCAGCGCGACGGGCTGCCGGACCGCGCACAGCGAGCACACCATCGCCATCACCGACAACGGAGCCGAAATTCTCACCCTGCCCACGCATCTGCGTTTCGGCTGACCCCACAACCGCACCTTGTCGACACTCTTCAGCGCGCCCTAGCGGGCGAGGGCGCGTGCGTGCGCCTCGTCGAGCAGTTCCCGCAGTGTCGAGGTGGTTGGTGCGACGGCGGTGGCGAGCAGTGCCGGGCCGTTGGCCAGCGGTGCGAGGACGGCGCATCCGTCCTTGGTGCCTTCGCCGAGCAGTACGGCGTCTCGTCGGATGTCGAGGCTCGGGTCCACGACCAGGAGCTGGCCGACGGCGCGGTGCCTGTTCAGGACGGCCGGGCCGTCCCAGCCGGGTTCTGGGGACCCGTAGGCCGTGCGCTGGTCGAGTAGCGGGCGCCCGGCTCGGTGGACCAGGATCCGGCTGACGAGGTGGCCTGGTTCCTCGCCGGCCCGGCCCAGGAGCTGCTCTTCTCGCAGTACGAACCGTGAGGTGGCGGCGAGTTCGACGGTGTAGGTCTGCCGCAGGTTGCTGCCGGCGGCGCTGATCAGGGGCTGCGGCAGCCAGCGCATACGGGTGTGTTCTCCGGCGGTGAGCCGCACGTCGTAGGTGGCTGCTTCGGTGGTGGGGCCGCGCAGGGCGAGTGTGGCGGCAGCTGTGGTGATCTCCAGCTCGGCCCGGTCCTCGGCGGTGATGTCGAGGGAGAGCCGGTCGCCGCCGAGTGGGGCGCTCATCGCGCCGATGATCCCCACTGTGGCGGCGTTGCCGTCGGTGCGCATGCGCCGCAGGTGGAAGGGGCCGTCGCTGCGCAACTGGGGGAGGGTGGTGACGCGTCCGTTGTGTGCGGCACGGATCCGGGCCGTGGCGCGTACGCCGGCGGGGTGTCCGGCGGGTTCTCGGGCGCCGGCTGGGGGACCATCGCGGTCGGACGTGGGTCGGGCGGCGGCGAGTTGGGTGGATGGGCTCATACAGCTGCCCCGGCGCGCCACTGGGCGAGGTGGCCGGTGACCCAGTCGGCGACTTCGCGGATGCCGTCGTCGGAGGTGAGGTGGGTGAAGATGACGGGAAGGTCGCCGCGCTGTCGTTTCGCGTCGATGGCCATGGTGTCCAGATCGGCGCCGACGTGCGGGGCGAGGTCGGTCTTGTTGATGATGAGGAGGTCGGCGGTGGTGATGCCGGGGCCGCCCTTGCGGGGGATGTCGTCGCCGCTGGCCACGTCGATGACGAAGATCTGCACGTCGACGAGGCCCTTGGAGAAGGTGGCGGTCAGGTTGTCGCCACCGGACTCGACGAGCACGAGGTCGAGGGGGTGGAGCGTCTCTTCCAGGTGTTCGACGGCTTCCAGGTTTGCGGAGATGTCGTCGCGGATCGCGGTGTGCGGGCAGGCGCCGGTCTCGACGGCGGTGATGCGCTCGGGCGGCAGGACGGCTTCGCGCAGCAGGTACTCGGCGTCCTCACGGGTGTAGATGTCGTTGGTGACAGCGGCGATGCGCCAGCGGTCGCGCAGGGTGCGGCAGAGCGCGGCGACGGTGGCGGTCTTGCCGGAGCCGACGGGGCCACCCAGGCCGACGCGGAGGGCGCGGCGACTGCCGTCGGGGCGGAGCGGATCGGCGCTGTACGTGTGCCGCTCGGGAAAGGTCTCAGAGTGGTCGAGGTGCATGGCAACTCCGCTGTGCAGTGGTGGGTTCGGGGTTCAGGAGGCGAAGAGGCGGACGGTCCAGGCGGCGTGCTGCTCTCCGGTGATGTCCAGCAGGGGTGAGGAGGCCGACGGCAGGGCGTCGAGGCCCTCGGTCAGGGCGCGGGCCGCGGCTTCGGCCGCGGCTTGGGCGACGTCGTCGGTCTCGGGGCCGAGGCGGGCCAGCAGGCCGGAGGCGTCGAGCGGGTCGAGGCTCAGCAGGCGCACCGCTGCGGTGGCCGGGCCGCCGATGTTCTCGTACGCGGCGGCATAGGCGGCGTCCACCGGGGCGAGACCGGCGGCGCGGGCGGCGAGGCCCAGAACGATGGGCTGGTGGGCGCCCTGGGGACGCGCGGCGGCCAGGCGTTCGAGTTCAGCAGAAGGGAAGGTGGCACGGGCCGCGCGCATCATCTGCCGGCCGAGTCTGCGGGCGACGGCACGAAGCGCGGGGGCGGGGGTGCGTGCGTCGGCCGCGTCGTCGAGCAACAGCGGGTCATGTCCGGCGGCGGCTGCGGCGGCCAGCCCGGCCGCCGTCAGACCGGTGGTGTGCAGACGCCCGCGGCAGAACGCCTCCAGGCTGTCGGTGTTGTGTACGGTTCCGTGGGCGACGGCGGCCTCGACGCCGCCGGAGTGGGCGTGCCCACCGGCGGGGAAGCGGCCGTCGGCCAACAGGAGCAGGGCTGCGCGGCTCATGGGCGAGCGGCTGCCTTTCACAGGGGCGGATGGTGAGGCGGTGCCCTGGGCGGGCACACCGTGCCCGCCCATGGCCCGACCGTGGCGTCGGTGCCGATGACCGGGCAGATGTCGGCTCAGAAGAGGAAGTACCGCTGAGCCAAGGGGACTTCATTGACGTAGGAGCGCGGCACGGTCGCACCGTTGAGTTCGGTGCGGGCGTCCCCCGTCGTCGCACCGCCGATGGTGACCTCGAAGCTGTCGTGGTCGACTTCGAGGCTGTCCGGCACCTTGTCGTTCAGCTTCATGTCGGTCTTCTTGACGTTCCGGGTGTTCTCGATCGGGACGAACTTCTTGTTGAGACCGACCGTTTCCGTCCCCGTACCCTTGCTGTCGCTGTGCCGGCCGGGGTCGAATCGGGTGTTCAAACTGTCAGCCACGTCCTCGGCGGCGAAGTTCACCGAGTTGCTCCCCGGGGCACGTCCGGTGGACCCCCAGACCGGCCGCGGCAGGTAGGGCTGCGGCTTGGTGATCGAAGCATTGGCGTCGCCGACCTGCGCGTAGGCGAGCTGGCCGCCCTTGAGGACCATGTGCGTCTTGACGCCGAAGAACTTCGGCTCCCACAGCACCAGGTCTGCCAGCCTCCCCGGCTCCACGGAACCGACGTACTTTTTGATGCCGTGCGTGATGGCCGGGTTGACCGTGTACTTGGCGACGTACCGGCGCGCCCGGTAGTTGTCGTTCGGCGTCAGCCTGTCCTCATTGAACGGGTGAGTGGGGTCCGTGTCTTGTCGGACCGTTCGGACTTTCGCGCTCTGCAGGTCTTCGGGCAGCGCGCCGTAGCGGGACTTCATGACGTGCGCGGTCTGCCAGGTGCGCATGATCATCTCGCCGATGCGTCCCATCGCCTGGGCATCCGAGGACATCATCGAGATGGCGCCCATGTCGTGGAGGAGGTCCTCCGCGGCCATGGTGGACGGTCGGATGCGGGAATCCGCGAAGGCCATGTCCGCCGGAATATCCGGGTTGAGGTGGTGGCACGCGATCATCATGTCGATGTGCTCCTTGACGGTGTTCACCGTCAAGGGCCGGGTGGGGTTGGTCGAGGCGGGCAGCACGTTCGGCTCCTTGACCAGCTCGATCATGTCCGGGGCGTGGCCCCCTCCAGCGCCCTCGACATGGAAGATGTGGAGGGAACGCCCCTTGAAAGCATCCTTGGTGCTTTCCAGGAAACCGGACTCGTTGAGCGAGTCGGCGTGCAGGGCGAGCTGGATCTTGCGCTCCTCACAGACTGCCAGCGCCCGGTCGATCACCGCGGGCGTGGCACCCCAGTCTTCGTGCACCTTCAAGCCGATGACACCGGCATCCACCTGCTCGTTCAGAGCGTCTTCGTTCATCGTGCTGCCTTTGCCGAGCAGACCGATGTTGACCGGGTACTCGTCCAGGGCCTCGAAGATGCGGGTGATGTGCCACTCGCCGGGGGTCACGGTGGTGGCTGTGCTGCCTTCCGCGGGGCCGGTGCCGCCGCCGATGAGAGTGGTCACGCCCGAGGCCAGGGCCTCATGGATCTCTTCGGGGCAGATGAAGTGAACGTGGGTGTCCACACCGCCCGCGGTAAGGATCCGGCCGTTGCCGGAGATGGCCTCGGTGCTCGGGCCGACCACGAAGTTCGTCGCCGTCACCGGCAGCTGGTCGTCCGGCTGTTCACGGGCGGGCTGCTCGAAGTCCGAGATCGGGTCCATCGTCTCGGGGTTGTACGCCTTACCGATGGCATGAACCTTGCCATCCCTGATGCCGACATCGGCTTTGACCACACCCCACCAGTCGAGGATCAGCGCCCCCGTGATGACCGTGTCCATGGGAAGGCGATCCGGGTCGCCGCCCCCGTCCCTCGCGATGTGGGACATGCCCATCGACTCCCGGATCACCTTCCCGCCACCGAAGATCATCTCGTTGCCGCTGTATTTCGGCCCGCCGCTCCAGTCCGCTTCGATCTCGACGGTGAGATCGGTGTCGGCAAGGCGGACGCGGTCCTTGGTGGTGGGCCCGTACAGAGCGGTGTACTCCGCCCGCTTCACCAAGTTGCTCGGCCTCTTCTGCCGGCCCGTCTTCCCCGGCTGGCCACTCATCCGACGATCCCCTCGCGCAGTCCCTGAATCCTGCTGGTGTCGCTCTTGGCGTCGCCCTCGATGCTCACCAGCTCAACGCAGCACACGTCTCCTGGTTCGAACCGCACGGACGTGCCCGCGGCGATGTTGAGCCGTCGCCCCTTCGCCTCGGCACAGTCCCAGAGCGGTTCATCGTTCACGGGCGCGCCGAGGGGGTTCTCGACCACCTTGAGGCCGGGGTTGACCTCGGCGAAGTGGTAGTGGGAGCCGACCTGGATGGGACGGTCGGACGTGTTCTGGACCTTGATCGTTTTCTTGTCGCTCTGCAGGTGCTCGTTGAACGCGATCGCCTCGTGCCAGGACGCGGCGTCGTCGCACTCCTGGCAGCAGGGGGACGAGTCGGTGTCGTCACAGCCGACCGGGCACTCCGGCCTGCGTGCCGGCTGGGGGTGCTCGACCTTGCCCGGGTAGACCTCGGGGTCCTCAGTGGCCTCTGGGATGGGGTCGTGGATCGTGACCAGCTTGGTGCCGTCCGGGAAGGTCGCCTCCACCTGGACGTTCTTGATCATCTCTGGGACGCCGTCCATCACGTCGTCACGAGTGAGCACCCGTCGGCCCGAGTCCATGATGTCGCTCACCGTCTTACCGTCGCGCGCCGCCTCGAAGACGTACGCGGACAGCAGAGCCATGGTCTCGGGGTAGTTGAGAAGCAGCCCCCGGTCGCGGCGCTTCGCTGCCACGTCGGCCGCGACGTGGATCAGCAAGCGTTCCTGCTCATGCGGAGTCAAATGCACGACGCGCCATTTCTGTTGGTCGGATGGTGCCTGCGGCCGGGCATGCCAAGGTCACAGACAACGTTCCCCGGACGGCGACGGACGCTCCCCGATCATTGGCAGGGACGAACGGTGATATGGCCGAACGACGAATGATCTACACCATCCGGTGAATCCGCGAAGTACGCCGTTTGCACCCGCCGGGCGCAAGGAACCGGCTCCGAAACCATCGACGGATTCTGCGAGTTGGACAAATCCCTGGGACTTCGTCACCGTCGCATGTTCACGCGATGCGGATACGGGACCTCGGGGGCGTGCCCAGTGCCGGGGAGCGAACTGACAGAGGTGTCACCCGACCGCGACGGAGCTGATCCCGTGGCCGACCAGGTGGGTTACCGGCAGCATGCACTCGTTGATTCGTTGACAGCCTGTGGGGGACGAGGATCTGATGATGCTGAGGCTCGAACTACCCGACACGCTAGCGAGCGATGAACGCAGTCAACGCGTCCACCACTGCGGCGGGCTGCTCGTCAGGAATGAAGTGTCCGGAATGTGGGATGACGACACCGGTCGTGTTGTCTGCCCAGGGGCTGATGGAAGCGGCCATGTCGGGGATTGAGCCGTGGGAGCTGGAGATTCCCAGGACCGGGACGGTCAAGTGCTGTCGTCCAAGAGCGTCATGATTCTTGCGCGCTGATTCCGCGGCGTCGCGGTAGTAGGAGAGAGACGCTCGGAGACCGCCCTCTGCAGCGACAGCGGCGGCGTAATGGTCGATCTCGGCACTGTCGAACGTGTTCGGGGACAGTGCTTTGACCTTCAGGAACCAGTCAATGTAGTCACGCTCGCGACCGGCGAGCAGTGTCTCGGGAAGATCTGGCACCAGGTGGAACGCGAAGTGCCAGGTCTTCCAGGCCCGGTCAGGATCCGTGGGGATGGCGTCCGGGAGGCTGATGCCGGGAATGCCGGCGTCAAGCAGAGCGACACCGTGCAGGCGCTCTTCGTACTTCAGGGCCAGCGAGAAGGCAACCCAGGCCCCAATGTCGTGGGCGACGAGCCAGTACTTCCGCACGTTGAGCGCAGTCACCGCAGCCTGGATGCGCGAAGCGACGGTGTGCGTGTCGTAGCTGCCTTGGGGGCGGTCGGAGTGGCCTTGTCCTGGCAGGTCGATTGCGATCACGTGGAATCGCTTGGCAAGGCCCGGCGCCGCTCTGCGCCAGGCCCACCAGGTCTGCGGGAATCCGGCGAGCAGGACGACGGTAGGGCCGGTCGGCTGACCGCCTTCCACGGCATGAAGCCGGATGCCTTCCGCGTCGACCCAACGGTGAGTGAAGCCCGCAAGGTCGCGGAGCGGCAACGCGGAGATCGGGTTCCGGCCCGAAGAGCGATTCGCGGCGGTTGCGGCGTCAGTCATGCGTCAAGCCTAACGCATCTTGAACTATTCAGTTCAAGATAAGATGGGCAGGGCCGCAACGGCTTGGCTCAAGCTCAAGAACGAGGTGCGTGCGCGATGGCCGGGAAGAAGCAGTTCGATGTGGACACTGCGCTCGATGCGGCGATGGTCCAGTTCTGGCGAGCCGGATACGCCGACACATCTCTCGACGACCTCTCCAGGGCGACCGGACTGAACCGCAGTTCCATCTACTCCTCACTCGGCGACAAAGACTCGCTCTATTCGCGTTGCCTGGACCGCTATGCCACGCGGTATGGAGCCAGGTACGACCAAGCCCTTTCACGTGCGTCCGAAGAGCCGCTGCGGGCGGTACGGGCGTTCTTCGAAGTCACACTGAAGCGCATCGCCGACCCCGACCTGCCGGACGGATGCCTGGTCGCCCAAACCGCGATGGCGATACCGGTACTGAGCCCCGGCATCGCCACGCGCGCGATCGAAGCTCTGGGCATTCAGCGTGCGCGGTTGCGGACCGCCTTGATCGCCGCGAAGTTGTCCGACAGCGACGCCGACAACTTCGCCGTTCACATCGCGGCGGTCAACCAGTCACTGGCCGTGATGAGCAGGGCCGGGGCGAGTCGGAAGCAGCTCCAGACGGTCATCGACATCACCATGAGCGCGCTCTCGCAGGCATTGCGCGCTCCCCGGGTCTAGGGGGTGTCGCTGCTTAGTTACGGTGTGTCCGGCCGGGAGGTTGGTGTCCGGCAGGTTCCTTCCCCTTTGCCGGCCAGGACTGTTGGCATGGGATCGCAGAAGCTGCGCGAGCGCGTGATGGACGTGTGCATTCACTGCGGCCCCGCGGACCGGTGTGATCAAGGCGGTGCGCCCATGGCGCGCGCTGAGGGGATGTCGGCGAAGACCCGCTCCACCGCCGCGGGCTCGGCCAGGTAGCGAAGAAGTTGCGGACGAGGATCTCGCCCCCGAACGCCTCACGATCGCGTCGGCGATCTCCGTGACGTGTTCGGTTGATCCCAGTAGGGCCGGTGTCACAGGCGCGCCGGCATGGCTGCTCAGGTCGAGACAGGCGTACGGGACAGGGCGGTGCGCAGCGCGAAGACGCCGAGCAAGCCGCCTGACGCGAACCGCTGAGCGGTCATCACGCGGGGCCGGGCGGCCAGAAACCCCGATACCCGTGCTGCGCCCAGCATGATCAGAGCGTTCACGGAGATCCCCACGATGACCTGAACACCGCCGAGCTGGAGCAGTTGCGCCCAGTCCGGGCCCGCCTGCGGATCCATGAACTGGGGCAGAAGAGCGGCGTAGATGAGAGCGATCTTGGGGTTGAGCAGGTTGGTCAGGAGCCCCATCGAGAACAGGCGGGCGTCAGAGACCGGAGGCAGGTCCTGGGCCGGAGCGAAGGGCGAGCGGCCGCCGGGCTTGAGCATCCCCCAGGCCAGGTAAGCCAGGTAGGCGGCCCCAGCGAGCTTGACCACCGTGAACGCCAGGGGCACGGCTGCGAACAACGCGGACAGGCCCGCGGCTGCGGCCAGCAGGTAGCACAGGAATCCCACGGCGGTCCCGCTCAGGCTGACCAGGCCCGCCCTGCGGCCGTGGGTGATCGCGCGAGAGGCGAGGTGGATCATATTCGGTCCCGGAGTCAGGGCCATGCCCAGTTCGACCAGGGCCACTCCTCCCACTGCGGCCAGACTGATCACCGGTCAACTCCCAATCATTTGCCGGGTACTTGGTACCCGGAGTGGGGCGGCGCCCGGCTGCGACGGGCGGTTGCGACGCATAGGCAGTGCCTGCATCGCCTGCCTCAGGATACGGCCCTGCCGTTCGGTGTCTCCGTGCACCCTGACTCCAGCCGGCCGACGACATCAATGACTGCAGCCGGATCGCCCACGGTCGCGTCGGCGATCTCCGCGTGATCGGCCGGGCAGATCCTTATGCCTCGATCGTCGGCGTTGTCAGTGGGTGCCGCTACCTCTGGTGGCGTCACAGTGTCGTGATCGAGGTGGGTTCGTGGACTCGTGGGTCGGTGCTCGGACAGTCGGTACTTGGCGATCTCGCGCTGATCCCCATTCCGTACGGCGGCTGTCCGGCAGGTGGGGGAGTACGTCCGCGGCGGATCCGTTCGCCGTGCGTCGCTCTGCCTCCGCCGTGCTGGACGACAAGGCGGGTCGTCGGCTGGAGCGAGCGTGTCGAGGCGCTGCTCGGCTACGCGCCCGGGGAAGTACTGGGGCGGCCGGTGCGCGAGGTGATGCTCGACCCTCGTGATGAAGACGTCGTCATGGCCGCGGTGGCGGCCTGCGTGAGTGCTGGAGGCTGGTTCGGGGTCATCCCCGTACGGGACCGCGGCGCGGAAACAGTGGAGGCACGACTACGACGGGTGCTCGAAACGGGGGATCCGCTGATCTTCACCGAGCAGCCCTGCCGCCTGCGGCACGACCCTGACCGGGAGCTGGTCGTCTCGGTGTCGGCCTTCCGGATGCAGGATCCCGCCGGCCAGGTTCTCGGCGTCACCCAGATGGTCGAGGACGTCACCGACCGTTACCGTGCTCGCCGGAGACTGGCGCTCCTCAACGACGTCGGTGCCCGTTTTATGTGCCCCGCAGGCCGTAGCGCGACCTGCCTGTATGCGGTCCACGACCCGGTCAGCGGGCGCTGCACCCTCGCCCGCGCCGGTCATCCGCCGCCCGCGGTGGTGACACCGGACGGACGGGTGGACTTCCCCGAGCTGCCGGCCGGCCCACCGCTCGGTCTCGGCGGACTGCCGTTCGAAGCCGCCGAGCTGGAACTGCCCGAGGGCAGCTTGCTCGCCCTCTACACCAAGGTGCCCACCTGGGAACCGTCGGCGGAGCCGGCCGCGGCCGCCGAGGGCCGGACACTCGCGGTGGCCCAGCTCAACGACTGGGGGCTGGAGGAAGTGGCTTTACGGAGCAGCCGTTGCCGTCGATGCCCAGATGAGTGAGGGTGAGGGCCCGGTGGCTGACCTGCCCGTCGCGGAAACTACGGTGTCCGTCAACGGCAGGCTGAAGGGATCGAACATGTTCCGCAAGGTACTGGTGGCCAATCGTGGTGAGATCGCGATTCGCGCTTTCCGCGCCAGCTATGAGCTGGGCGCGAAGACCGTTGCCGTCTTCCCGCACGAGGACCGCAATTCACTGCACAGGCTGAAGGCCGATGAGGCACACGAGATCGGCGAGCCGGGACACCCGGTGCGTGCCTACCTCTCCGTGGAGGAGATCGTCCGTGCTGCGCGCCGGGCGGGAGCGGACGCGGTCTACCCGGGCTACGGGTTCCTGTCCGAGAACCCGGACCTGGCGCGTGCCTGCGAGGAGGCGGGCATCACGTTCGTCGGGCCGAGCGCGGGCACGCTCGAACTGACCGGGAACAAGGCGCGTGCGGTGGCTGCCGCGCGTGCGGCCGGTGTACCGGTGCTCGGTTCCTCGGAGCCCTCCAGTGACGTGGACGAACTGGTCCGTGCCGCCGACGACATCGGCTTCCCCGTGTTCGTCAAGGCGGTCGCCGGCGGCGGAGGGCGCGGTATGCGCCGCGTCGAGGACCCCGGCATGCTGCGTGAGTCCATCGAGGCGGCGGCCCGCGAGGCCGCGTCCGCGTTCGGCGACCCCACCGTCTTCCTGGAGAAGGCCGTCGTCGACCCCCGCCACATCGAGGTGCAGATCCTCGCCGACGGGCAGGGCGAGGTCATCCACCTCTTCGAACGCGACTGCTCTCTCCAGCGCCGGCACCAGAAGGTGATCGAACTCGCACCCGCGCCGAACCTCGACCCGGCGCTGCGCGAGCGGATCTGCGCCGACGCCGTGCGGTTCGCCCGGGAGATCGGCTACCGCAACGCGGGCACCGTGGAGTTCCTGCTCGACCGCGACGGCAACCACGTCTTCATCGAGATGAACCCGCGCATCCAGGTCGAGCACACGGTGACCGAGGAGGTCACCGACGTCGACCTCGTACAGGCGCAGCTGCGTATCGCCGCAGGTGAGTCGCTGCCCGATCTCGGCCTCACGCAGGACACGGTCACGCTGCACGGCGCCGCGCTGCAATGCCGTATCACCACCGAGGACCCCGCCAACGCCTTCCGCCCGGACACCGGCAGGATCAGCGCCTACCGGTCGCCGGGCGGCTCGGGGATCCGCCTGGACGGCGGCACCACGCACGCCGGTACGGAGATCAGCGCCCACTTCGACTCGATGCTGGTCAAGCTCAGCTGCCGGGGCCGGGACTTCAACACCGCCATCGGCCGGGCCCGGCGCGCGGTGGCCGAGTTCCGCATCCGCGGCGTGGCCACGAACATCCCGTTCCTGCAAGCCGTGCTCGACGACCCGGACTTCCGGGCCGGGCGGGTCACCACCTCCTTCATCGAAGAGCGCCCGCACCTGCTCACCGCGCGCCACTCCGCCGACCGCGGCACGAAGCTGCTCACCTACCTCGCGGACGTGACGGTGAACAAGCCGCACGGCGCACGGCCCGAGCTGATCGACCCGATCACCAAACTGCCGCCCTTGCCCGCCGCCGAACCGCCCGCCGGCTCCCGGCAGCGGCTCGCCGAGCTCGGCCCGGAGGGGTTCGCCCGGTGGCTGCGCGAGTCACCGTTCATCGGAGTCACCGACACCACCTTCCGCGACGCCCACCAGTCACTGCTCGCCACCCGGGTCCGCACCAAGGACATGCTCGCCGTCGCCCCCGTGGTGGCGCGGACGATGCCGCAACTGCTGTCCCTGGAGTGCTGGGGCGGCGCCACCTACGACGTAGCCCTCCGCTTCCTCGCCGAGGACCCCTGGGAGCGCCTGGCCGCACTCCGTGAGGCAGCACCGAACATCTGCCTGCAGATGCTGCTGCGCGGCCGCAACACCGTGGGCTACACGCCGTACCCGACCGAGGTGACCGACGCCTTCGTGCAGGAGGCCGCGGCCACCGGAATCGACATCTTCCGGATCTTCGACGCGCTCAACGACGTCGGGCAGATGCGGCCCGCCATCGACGCCGTACGGGAGACCGGCACGGCCGTCGCCGAGGTCGCCCTGTGCTACACCTCCGACCTGTCCGACCCGTCCGAGCGGCTGTACACCCTCGACTACTACCTCCGCCTGGCCGAGCAGATCGTGGACGCCGGGGCCCACGTCCTGGCCATCAAGGACATGGCAGGGCTGCTCCGCGCGCCGGCCGCCGAGAAACTCGTCTCGGCCCTGCGCCGCGAGTTCGACCTGCCGGTGCACCTGCACACCCACGACACCGCGGGCGGCCAGCTGGCCACCTACCTCGCCGCGATCCGGGCCGGCGCGGACGCGGTGGACGGTGCGGTGGCATCCATGGCCGGCACCACGTCGCAGCCTTCGCTGTCGGCGATCGTGGCCGCGACCGACCACAGCGAACGGCCCACCGGGCTGGATCTGAAGGCGGTCGGGGACCTGGAGCCGTACTGGGAGAGCGTCCGCAGGATCTACGCGCCGTTCGAGGCGGGCCTGGCCTCGCCGACCGGCCGCGTGTACCACCACGAGATCCCCGGCGGACAGCTTTCCAACCTGCGGACGCAGGCAGTCGCGCTCGGCCTGGGGGACCGCTTCGAGGACATCGAGGCGATGTACGCCGCCGCCGACCGGATTCTCGGCCGCCTGGTGAAGGTGACCCCCTCGTCCAAGGTGGTCGGGGACCTGGCGCTGCACCTGGTGGGCGCCGGGGTGAAGCCGGCGGACTTCGAGGCGACGCCCAACGAGTTCGACATCCCCGATTCCGTCATCGGCTTCCTGCGCGGCGAGTTGGGCAACCCGCCCGGCGGATGGCCGGAGCCGTTCCGCGCCAAGGCGCTGGAAGGCCGCGCCGAACCCAGGCCCGTGCAGGAACTGACCGCGGACGACCACAGGGGGCTGGAGCAGGACCGGCGCGCGACGCTCAACCGGCTGCTGTTCCCCGGGCCGGCCCGCGACTTCGAGACACATCGTCAGGCCTACGGCGACACCAGCGTGCTGGACAGCAAGGACTTCTTCTACGGCCTGCGTTCCGGAACGGAGTACGCCATCGATCTCGAGCCGGGCGTACGGCTCCTGATCGAGCTGGAGGCCATCGGCGAGGCCGACGAACGCGGCATGCGCACCGTGGTGTCCACCCTGAACGGCCAGCTGCGGCCGATCCAGGTACGCGACACCGCAGCGGCCGCCGACGTACCGGTGACGGAGAAGGCGGACCGGACCAACCCGGGCCACGTCGCCGCGCCGTTCGCCGGAGTGGTGACGCTTGCGGTGGCCGAGGGTGACGAGGTGGCGGCCGGCACCACGGTGGCCACCATCGAGGCGATGAAGATGGAAGCCGCGATCACCGCCCCGAAGGCCGGGCGGGTGGCCAGGCTGGCCATCAACCAGATCCAGCAGGTGGAGGGAGGCGATCTCCTTGTCGACATCGCGTGAATCGCCTCTCACGAACGAGGGCGGCCAAGGGCGCCGCTAGTACTCCAGCCGGACTTTGGTGTTTGCCTGGTCAACGGGCTTGGGCTTGGGCCTGGGGAGTGTAGCGGGGCTTACCCCGGCCCCTCGCGGCGAACCGCGAGGGGCCGGGGCTGGAGTTCGGGAGGTTGATGAGTGGGGGAGGCCCGGGGGTTCTTGCCAGGGCAGCTTCGGGATGCTCTTGGTGAAAGGTGCTCCATCACGGGCTACCGGGTCCGCTGCACGCTCGCAACGAAGCTGGTGAACGAGCTGGTCGAGGCCACCGACGAGAAGCAGCTGATCATGAGGTGGGCGAGCCACATGCTGTTGCGGTCGACGGAACTCCGGTGTGTCCGTGGGGCCCTCGTCCGGGTGTCATCCGACCAGCCCTCGGAGCAGACCCTCCAGATTGCGCTCGCCGTCACGGGTCTGGGCGCCGTTGGCCAGCCCGCCGCGGATCAACCGCTCGGCGGCGGGGCGAACGAACTGATCCGCCCAGGCGTCGTGCTCCCGCAGGAGCCCCTCGGCCAGGTCCTCGGGGACGATGGCGCGCTTGGCCGCCGCGATCACCCCCTCGGGCAGGGCGGCGATGTTGCGGGCGAGGCGGTCGACGATGCCGTCGAGTTCGTCAGCGGGAACGGCCCGGTTGACCCAGCCGAAGCGCTCCGCGGTTTCGGCGTCTTAGAGGTCGGCGCTCAGCACCGCCTCCAGGGCGCGATTGCGGCCGACCCGGCCGGCGAGGTACTGCGTGCCCCCTCCACCGGGGACGATGCCCATGAGAGCCTCGATCTGGCCGATGCCGGCGCGACCGATCGCCGCCACCGCCCAGGCAGCACCCGCGCACTCCCGGACCGCAACGTCATCCAGCACGGCAACGGGCTGGGACCCCGTCCCCTACCCCACGCGCTGGGCCTGCCAGGCGGCCGGGGAGAAAACCGGCCAGCAGTGGCAGTGCGTGCGGCGGACCGACGGCACGTGGCGGCTGTACATCTACAGCTGACTGCTCACCGCCTCCCTGACGGCGCGTGCCCCTAGTGACTTGAGTCGGAGATTCGTCGGCGGTAGGCGGCGACTTCCAGGGCTGCGAACAGGGTGGTGGTGCCGGCCCGGACATAGTCGTGGCCGCGGCGCTTGGGAACGCCGGGCATCATCGGCAATACCGGCTGGGACCGGTCGAGGGCCTGAATCTGCGACTTCTCGTCCACGCAGAGCACCAGCGCCTTCTCCGGCGGATCGAGGTAAAGGCCCACGACGTCACGGACCTTGTCGATGAGCAGTGGGTCCGTAGACAGCCTGAACGTCTGCGAAATGGGCCGTCGGCCGCGCTCTGTAGACCTCAACAGTCACGATCCCGCTGAGGTCTTGTGGCGCGTGCCGGAGGAATCCGAGCCGTTCGCGGTGGGGGCTGGGGGCCAGCAGGATGCGGGCTGCAGCCGCTGATCGCTCGGCTCGTGGACGACCTCAACCAGGGCTGCCGGTCGGCTGCCGAGGTGCTGTCGCAGATCAGCCACTACGTGGACGGCTACTCCGCGATGCCAGGCGGGCCTGTCCGACGACGGCGGCTCTCGGCGAGTGCCAGGACTGCGCCGCGAAGAGATCGCGCAACTGGCGGGCATGGGCGTCGACTTGGCACCAGGGCGGCCCTCCTGCGGCAACAATGGGCTTTGTTGCCAACACAGTTGGGGGTGCTGATGGTTGAGACAGTGGTTCAGATCTTCGCGCAGATGGCTGGCGGGGCTCTGACTTCGGTGGGTACCGGGGTGGGGCAAGCAGTATCAGACATTGTGCGTGAGCGTTTCGCGACAGATGAACGTGGCCGTTCGGCAGTACAGGCAGTCGATGAACAGCCCGGAAGCCCGGAGGCGGCTGCCTCACTCAGATCCGTGCTGCGAGCTGAATTGGAGGCCGACCCGGAGTTCGCCCGGAAGATCTCCGCCGCCTTGGAAGAGCCCTCGCCTGCCGCCTCCTCGCGCTCGGCCTCTGGCAGCATCACGATTGACGGCACAACGATGCGGGGTAACCAGACAATCGCCCTCGGGCCGGTGACGTTCCACAACACACGCAATGTCCGTCTGTCCCTGGTCGGTGCCGCCTTGGTCTTTCTCGCCCTGGTTATCTTGGGAGTCTACGGTGGGGCACGGCTGGTCACCGGGGGCGACCCCGGCGAGGAAGGAGCGGTGACGGCGCTGAGCGCCGCAGAGCTGCGTCAGGTAATCCCCGGCCCCGGAAGCCTGCCGGCAAAGTGGACACGGCCCAAGCCGCCCGAGCACGTGATGGGAAGGAAGGCTCCAGGGCTGGTCACGGCCGAGGCCGTCGGCTACCTGATGGGGGATCCGGAGGCCGAGATGTCCATTGTTGCCGCCGGTTTCACGGACGCGGGCAAAGCCAGCGACTTCCTCCGCGCCATGAAGAAGTCGAATGACCCGGACGGCCAGGCAGAGAAAAAGGGCATCATTATCTCGATGCCGAAAATCGGGGATGAACTCTGGGCCGTAACAAATCCCGCCAGCAGTATGTACTCCGGCGGCGCCTACCTGGCTCTGCGTGTCGGCACCGTTCTCGTGACTATCCATGGCGATGACACTGACGACCAGGCCTTCTCCACATCACGGCTGGAAGTATTGGCGAGAATGATGGCTGAACGGGCGCAGCAGGCGCAGAACGGCCAAGCTCCGACCGCCTATGTGCGCAATGCCTGAAACGCACGTCAGCCAGCCACCACGTTCGTACTCGACTTCACCGTGCTCGGAGCCCTCTATCGCCTCCGGCCAGTCCCCGGTGAAGTTCCGGACGAAGGACAGGCCCGACTTCTCCATGACACGACGGGAACGAGTGTTGACAGCCATCGTGTTCGCCGTGACCCGCTCGGCCTCCAGGTCCGTGAACCCCTAGTGGATCAGGGCCCAGGAGCCTTCCGCGGCGTAGCCGCGTCGCTCCCGAGGCCGTATCCCGCCTGATCTTGAAGGGGCAGATCACACCGCGCCGGAAAAGCGAGGGTTATGGGAGCGTTCGTGGAACGGCCACTGTGGCTGTTCCACGAACGGATCTCCCAGAGGGCTGTGGGACGTGCGAGGAGGAGACCTCAAGCGGGCAGTTTCGTGTCGATGACGAAGCTGATTTCGATGACCTGGCCGGGCAAGGTCAGTTCAGTGATGCCCAAGACCGTGCTGGCCGGGCGGTGGTCGCCGAAGTACCCCAGGTTGCCCTCCGCCGTCGCCGCGGCATTCTGTCGCAGGTTCACCACGTACAGGGTCTGCGAGACGACCTGGTTCCGGGTGGCGCCGTAGTGGTCCAGGACCTTGTCCATGTTGGCGTAGGTCTGCTTGAGCTGGGCGGCGAAGTCGTCCGCGTAGAGGAACTCGCCTGCCTCATCGAACGAGAGCTGTCCGGAGACGTGGATCAGCTCGCCGGACTTGATCGCCTGTGAGTAGCCGAAGTCGCTCTCGGCCGGCACGTTGTAGTGGAAGACATCAATGGTGGCCACGGTGCTCGCTGGAGCGCAATGGCCTGGTCGACCGGAAGGTGCACCCCACCGTGCCGCCGCGAGTCGAGTACACCCTCACCGAGCCGGGCCGGGCCCTGCGCACCGCGGTCGACGCCATATGCGGCTGGACCCACCAGCACCTCGGTCACATCGAGCGTGCGCGCGGCCGTTTCGACGCCTGACGGGCACGCAGCGACACCTCGCGCGTTGCGTGATTCCTTGATCGATCTCACGTTGGTGGCCACCAACGTGGCCCGCGCTTCGCTTGATCGGGCTACCGAGCCAGGCGAGGTTGCTGAGCACGTCGATGTGGCGCAGGGCGGTGAAGAAGCCGCCGGGGCCGGATCGAACCCGGCCGGAGCCGGCATCAAGGAGATGGCCCCACAGGGCTACCTCGACATGTATCTCACCGACTGGTTCGCCGCCTGGGACCGGCTGGGACAACTGCGCACCCCCACCATCGCGGCCGTCTCCGGCCTCGCCCTCGGCGGTGGCTGCGAACTCGCCATGCTCTGCGACATCCTGCTGGCCGCCGACACCGCCGTGTTCGGACAGCCGGAGATCAAACCGGGAGTCGTCCCGGGCATCGGCGGCTCCCAGCGCCTGCCCCGCGCCGTCGGCAAGGCCAAGGCCAAGGCCATGGAGATATGCCCTGACCGGCCGCACCCTGATGGAACCGCGCCTGACGCCCTGCTAACTTCCCCTTGCCCCGCCCCACCGAATGGAGAGACGGGGCCTCCTCTGCTGACTCAGGGCCGGGCCTCGCTCGGACGGGCGGATCAGCGCAGTCCGGCGAAGAGATCGTTCTCGGGTACGGCCGTGCCGGTGGGGTCCTGGACACGTAGGAAGGTTTCCATGCCCATCAGCTCGCCGAACCTCTCCTTGCCCATCTTGAGGAAGAAGATGTTCTCGCCCTGACTGGCGTGTGCGGCCAGTGCGTCGAACTTCTGACCGCTGAATGCGGTGGTGTCCACCCACGTGGTGATCTCATCGTCGGGGAGGCCGATCTCGGCTATCGCGGCGGCCTCGGCAGGATCCGGCTCCGGCATGTCCTCCTGGAACTCGCGCATGGTCTCCCCGAACCGCTGCATCGTCGAGCGGGGCATCGTCGTCCAGTACACCTTCGGTGTCAGCGCGGTCATCTCCAGCGCCGCCATCGTGATGCGGTGGGCCTGGATGTGGTCGGGGTGGCCGTAGAAGCCGTTCTCGTCGTAGGTGACGACCACATCGGGTCGGTAGTGCCGCATGAGTTCCGCGAGTCGGGCGGCGCCTTCCTCCACGGGGGTCTGCCAGAAGGATCCGGGGGCGTCGTTGCTCGGCCAGCCGATCATCCCGGAATCGGCATAGTCCAGCATTTCCAGATCGCTGATCTTCAGAGCTTCACAGCTCGCCTGAAGTTCTTGACGGCGCATCAGGGCGACGGCCGCCGGATCGTGCCCGGGATCGCCCGGCTTGGCACCCCCCGGTCCGTCACCGCAACCGCCGTCGGTACACGTCACGAGAACCGTACGGATGCCCTCCGCCGCGTACCGCGCGAGGACCCCTCCGGTTCCGGTGGCCTCGTCGTCGGGGTGGGCGTGCACTGCCATGAGGGTCAAGGGCCGGTCAGTCATGAAACAGTCCTCCTGCAGAAATACGACTTGTTCGAGTGCGCGGCGGGTGTACCGCGATCCTGGGACCGAATCCTGGTGGGGCGGACGACCTTGTGATCTCCGTGTTCCCCGCCCGTGCGGCGCCGGTCCCTCGATCGATGCAACCGTGCCGACCGGCCTGGCTGTTCCCGGCGCGGCGGTGACCTTCCAGTTCTTCGGGTTTCCACGCGAATGAGGTACAGGCGCGAACTGCCGTCCTGCGGAGGCGTCTTGCGTGTGGTGGGTTGCTGACCAGCGCGGTTGCCAGGTCGTTTGAGACCGACTGTGGCCGGCGTTCTCAAACGACCTGGCTTTCGCGGAAGTCTCGTTCGCGATGGATGGCTGGAGCGTCACCAACATCGCCCACAGTATCCACCGGAGATCGCCGTTCTCCATGGTGCTGCGATGTGAGAAAAGCCCGAAGCCACCCTCGCCGCCTCGGATCTGCACGTGGTGCTGTGCAATGTGCACCTTTACCTGTACGCGGTGCTGAGCTGCACTGCTGAGGGGAGTCGAACTCCCGCGTCGCTCATCACGCGCCGGGAGTGGGCTGGAAAGCCGCCAGCCCTCGGTGGGTACACGCCTCCGAAGCTGCTACCTGCGCCACATCGTCCCAGTCAGCGGGACTGCGCAGTCCAGCAGATCGACCTCTCAGTTCGTACGCTGGATACGCACATCGACCTCGCGGATCTTCCGGGCTGGGCACGGCGAACGCGCTGGTGGTGACGCTGCTGGGGCAGCTCGCGTGGTGGCGGTGACGGGGCTGCTGAATCTGCGGCTGCCCCGGGTGGTCGGCCACGAGCTGAGCGGGACCGGCCGCGCCCGGTACGGCAGCAGGGCCCGGACCGCGCGTCGCGGTCCGGACCCTGCTCCGTGCGGTGCTGCCTGCGGCGGCGGTGCGTCAGCTCTGTGCGGTGTCGTCGCCCGTCTGCCCGGCGCCCTCGGCTGCGCCTGCCTTCTCGCGCATCTTGCGCACCAGCTCCGCCTTCTGGTCGGCGGCACCCTGGCGGTCGAGGTTGCGGTGCGGACCGTTGTTCTGCCGTTCGGCGCGGGACAGCCTCTTGCGCTGGCCGCCGCCCATGCCCACGGGGTTGTTGATGTTCTTGCTCACGGGTTCTCCCGGAATGATGTGAAGTGATCTACGGATTCATCGGTGGCGGACGGGCGCGGCGACGCCGAAGGACGTCAGCAGGGGCCCATCACGCTCTCACTCGTAAATCGGCGTCTGGAAGAACATGGCAATGACATTACCCGGTTCCGTCGGCCCCGCACACCAGGTTTTTCGCTGCCCCTGGCGGCACTCCCCGCGTCCGCAGTCGGCGCCCGGATCGGATACGCCCGGTATCCACCAAGGGCCAGCCGCTCAGGGGCGAACCGCTCCTCGCCCGGCCGCCAATCCTCACCGGTGTACGGGTGTCGACCCAGATGCTGATGGGCATCGCGGCGAGCGCGGCCTTTGCCTCAGGGGCCGGGCTCGGCAACCAGATCTTCCGCGGGATCTCCAGCCCGGGCAGTGCGAACACGCTCGACGAAGTACTGTCGGGGACGCTCGGAATCGTCATACCAGCCCTGCCGTTCGACGCCGGGTACGTGCTGATCGGACGGCTCACCATCTCACGGGGGATCCGTGGCTGACTCTGCCGAAATCGTCGAACCGACCTCCCCGGCGTCCGGCGCCGTGGGCCCCGGAGGATCCGCCCGATCCGCCGGGCCCGACCGGCCGGCCGCCGCCGGCGCGAGCATCCGGCCGGACAACCTCACCAAGCGCTGTCCGGACAGCCAAGCCCCGGCCGTGGAGGACGTGACCCGGGACGAAGCGGCCGGCGAAACCGTGACCCTTGTGGGGCCCTCGGACTGCGGCAAGAGCACCACGCTCAAGATGATCAACCGGCTGATCGAGCCGGCCTCGGGGCAGAGCACCATCGGCGGCGAGGGCGTCACCGGCATCAACCCCGTGGGGCTCCGCCGCACCATCGTGGTACGGACCGCCGTCGCAGGCGCCCTGCTGCTCGCCGCCGCAGGGCTGAGCGGCTGCGGACTGACCAGCGGCAGCCCAATGGCCGACTCGGTGCAGCCCGGCTCCATCGGGAAGGGGCGACCGCTGAATGGCGCCCAACTGACCGTGACCTCAAAGGAGTTCACCGAACAGATCGTCCTGGGCCAGATCATGGGGCTGGTCTTCAAAGCGGCCGGCGCGGAAGTCCTGGACCGGACGAACATCCAGGGCTCGATCGGTGCCCGCGAGGCGGTCAAGTCCGGTGCGGCGGACGGGATGTACGAGTACACCGGCACGGCCTGGATCACCTACCTCGGTCACACCAAGCGGGTCGTCGACCCGTACGAGCAGTGGGAGGCCGTACGCGAGGAGGACCGCCGCAACGGCGTCACCTGGCTGCATGCCGCCCCGCTCAACAACACCTACGCGCTGGTCTCGAACCAGGCGAATGCGCAGAAGTACCGGCTGCGCACACTCTCCGACGTGGCACGTCTGACGAAGAAGGACCCGGGCGCGGCCACGATCTGCGGCGGAAGCGAGTTCTCGGTGCGTGAGGACGGCCTGCCGGGCGTGGCGAAGACGTACGGATTCGCCCTCCGGCGCGGGAACTTCAAAAAGATGGACGACGGCGTCGTCTACACCCAGGTCGCCGAGGGCTCGGCCTGCGCCCTCGGCGTGGCGGCCACCACCGACGGCCGCATTCCCGAACTCAAGCTGAAGGTGCTGGAGGACGACCGGCACTTCTTCCCCAACTACAACGCGGCACCCGAGATGAACAGCGCCACCATGAGGAAGTACCCCGCCATCGCCGACCTCCTCGCCCCGATCACCAAGCGACTGACGGGGGCGGAGGCCCAGCGGCTGAACGCGCGGGTGGACGTGGACGGGGAGGACCCGCACGAGGTAGCGAAGGACTGGCTGGTGCGGGAGGGCTTCATCCGGGAGGGCTGACAGACGGATTCGCGCGAACGTCCGACGGGCAGGAGGAGAGCGCCCTGCCGCTCGCATAGATGCTGCCGTCCAAGGGCCCGGGACGCCAATTCGGGACACAGGACGATCCAGTCGATGGAGCCGTCAGGCTTGATGACCTTGCGCTTCTCGAAGGCCGAGGTGTCGTTCTCCCGGTAGATCTTGGTGAAGGGGCCCCGGTGCAGTCGGACCTGGGCGTCTTGGGCGTCTTCGAGCTGGCGGTCGACGCCGGCTTCGAGGCCGAAGCGGTCGGAGGAAAAGCGCAGGTAGGCACCTGGGTGCTTGGGGACGTAGGCCGCGAGGTGGTCGTGGAGGTTGAGGGTGACCTGTCCGCACAACCTGGGCAACCGCGCAACTGACCGAGATCCAGGTCGAGCGCCAACCCGCGATTCGCTCCGTCCACCCCGCTCTCGGTCTGCCGGAACGCTGGCCGACCGGCGGCGCCTTCCCCCGGAGTGACGCCAGATGACAGCAGCGGCACCGTCCTTCTCGACAGCGGCACCCCGGTGAAAGCACCTCGTCCGCACGGCAGCGATTGGTGGGGGCCTCTGCATGGGCTGGGGAGGCCACTCGACCGGGTTCGGGGAGTATCCGTCGTGCACCGGTGGACGCCCTGGTCGGCCAGTCGGCGCTGTGCCGCATCCGAAGTGGCCTGCGGCCGCAGGCCGATGGCTGGGAGGCGGATGTGGCTGGCGGGCGGGTTCTCGCCCGCCGGGCCGCGCTTTAGACTGCGACCGCTCCGAAATCTGGCGATCTTTTGGAGGGTGTGCAGGATGAGCCGAACTCTCATGACCGCATTGGCTGCGGCGGCACTGGTCGTGTCCGGGGGCGGCATTGCCTCTGCTTCCGATGTCCCGCCGCGAACCACGCACGGCCCTTGCCAGTACACCCAGACCCCGGATGAGCCGGCGGCGCGGCGGGTTCCCCTGCCGCCCGATCCGCGGCACACCCCCAATCACGGCACGGTCGGTATGGCTGTCCGGACCAGCCAGGGCCCGCTCCCGCTGCGTCTGGACCGAGCGAAGGCGCCGTGCACGGTCCAGAGCTTCGTACACCTGGCGCGGCACCGGTTCTACGACCGTACGGTGTGCCATCGGCTGACGGCGTATCCGACGCTGAAGGTCCTGCAGTGTGGCGACCCGACCAGTACCGGCGAGGGTGGGCCGGGGTACAAGTACAAGGACGAGCTGCCGGTGGACCTGCCGCCGGCACCGAGCGATCCGACCGGCGCCCGTCGCCTTTACGGGCGCGGCTTGCTGGCGATGGCCAACGCCGGGCCGAACACGAACGGTTCGCAATTCTTCGTCGTCTACGGCGACTCCGCGCTGCGACCGAACTACACGGTGTTCGGCACGGTCGGTTCCGCCGGCCTGAAGTCTCTCGACAAGATCGCCGCTGGCGGTATCGAACCAACTGCGCAGGACCCGGCGCCTGTCGACGGCACGCCCGTGCTACGGACCGAGCTGCTCAGCGTCCGGCCCACACCCGCTGATACCAGGCCACGAAGTGGGTGATGGCCGGCGGGGCCCGACAGATGGCCGACGGATCGCTCGATCCCGCCGCCGGTTGTCGTCTTGAGGTGGAGCGCCGCCGCTCCGCTCGGGTGTCCCGGCTAGGCCGTGTTTTAGGATCGGATTCCTGTGTGCGCCCTGCACGATGATGATCAAGATGTGGGGCGAGGGGATCTTTCTGATGAGCAGTGGTCGGTGCTGGAGTCGTTGCTGCCCGCGGTGGGCATACGTCGCAGGTGGCCTGGCTGTCGGCGGCTGGTAGACGGTGGGCGGTGGCGGGTTCGGACCGGAGTTCCGTGGCGGGACCCGCCGTTCGAGTACGGGACCGTGGCAGACGGTGTACGGACTGTTCCGGAGATGGCAGCGTCGGGGTGTGTGGGCCCGGCTGCTGACGCTGTTGCAGGCGAGGGCTGATGCGGCCGGGCTGATCTTCTGGGAGGCCAATGTCGACTCCACCATCTGCCGGGCACACCAGCATGCTGCCGGTGCCCGCCGGCGCGGTGCTGTGCAGAAGGAACCGCCAGGCCAAGTGAGCGCCGAACCTGAAGACCATGGACTGGGCAGGTCGCGAGGCGGGTTCACCACGAAGATTCATCTGGCGTGTGAGCAGGGACAGCAGCCGTTGTCGCTGCTGATCACCGCCGGGCAGCGCGGTGACAGTCCGCAGTTCGAGCTGGTCCTGAACGCGATCGGGGTGCCCCGGCTGTGTCGGCCGACTGTCCTTTGACAAGCAATCTTGACCGTTTGCCAGGCTAGTTTGACCGGCCCGTTCCATGCTGAACCGCTCCTCCCTGCAGGCGACGGCCCGGCCGGCCCGGGGTGGCAGCTGACGATGGGGGGGGCTCTGCCGGGTGGTTATTGGCCTGGCGGCGACGGAAACCCGGGAGTCGGGACGGGACTGGCCGCAGTCAGGGGGACTTCACGGCGTTGACCATGGTGTATCCCATCTTGTCCCGGCACAGGGCAAGGATGCGCGGGTAGACGGTGTCGAGCTGCGCCATCGCATCGGTGCCCACCAGCTCCGCGATCTGGGCGCGCCTCGCGGCGAACAGGCGCGGGATCAGCTCGTAGGTGGGCTTGAACTCCCGGGACATGTCGCGAGTGTCTTGGATGGCGAAGCCGGCCTCGCCGAGCATGCGGGAGTAGTCCTCGGGTCCAGCGGGCAGGCGGGAAAGGGCGAACGCGGCCTGGAAGAGCTGGACTTCCTCGGGTGTGAAGGGCACGGCTTCGTAGCAGTCCGCGAGGACGAAGCGGCCCCCGTACCGCAGCACCCGCCGAACCTCGCGGATCGCGGCGGGGCGGTTGGAAAAGTGAGCGAAGGACTCGATGGCCCAGGCGGCGTCGAAGGTCTCGGACTCCTGGGGCAGGGCCATGGCGTCCGCCTGTTCAAAGGTGACGCGGTCGGACAACCCCGCCTTCAAGGCGCGGTCGCGGCCGGCCCGGACCTGCCCGGCGCTGACCGTCACGCCGAGCACGCTCGCGCCCGACTCGGTGCCGATCCGCACGGTGGGGCGGCCTGTGCCGCAGCCGACGTCCAGCATCCGCTGTCCCGGCAGCAGCCCGACCACGTCGATGAGGGTGCCGGTCCAGGAGTCCTGGGCCCGGGTGAGTTCCTCCCACATCTCGTCGGCCGTCAGCTCCCCCGTCTCCGCCCGCACGCCGTCGGTCCACATGCCCAGGTGCATGCTGTCGCCCATGGTCAGGCCGTACAGGCCCCCGAAGCGGTCGTACCATTCGCCGACCTCCCGGGCCGATGGATTACTCATGTCCAACTCCTCGCTTCCGGGCAGCCCACCAGGTGGGCTGGCGCCCCCGGGCCGACCCGGCCGATCGCCCCGCTGCCCTCCACTTTCCCCAGGACGGGCGCGCAGTGAGGCCACAAGGCGGGGCGCACAGAAGCACGGATGGATCCATGCCCCGAATCGCCTACATGCAGCAGGCACACTTCGTTGACCGTCAAGATCACTTGGCAAACGATCAAGATCTCGTGTCAGAGGTCACCGGCCGAGAAGCCGCCCGCTGCGGGTGCGAGGCGATAGGGCGTACTCTTCACGCGCGAATCGCGCCTACCTGGAGGAAGGGCGCATTTCCTGGCATTGGCGCGGGGCGGTGTGTATGGGGTTGCACCTTCCGTAGCGGCATGTGGTCCGGTGGACCTACGTCCCGATCCTCTTGGGAAAGGTCCCTGCTCATGCATTCGTCTTTCATGCCACCCCGCCAGGTCAAGATCGGTGACGCGGCGGCCTTCGCCGGCAGCACGCCACGGGCGATTCGCCATTACCACGAGATCGGCCTGCTCCCCGAGCCTGAGCGGGGCGGCGATGACCGCCGCCGCTACGGGTACGAGGACATGATCCGCCTGCTGTGGATTCGCAAGATGGCCGACGCCGGGATCGCCCTGGACGACATCCGTGACGCCTTTACCACCGGTATGGCTTCCGCCGGTGCGGACAACGGAGACGGTATCGCGGACATCCTGGAGCGGTTGGAGGAAACCCTCGCCGAGCAGGAGGCGGAATTGCGGCGGCGACGGACCGCCGTGCAGCGGATGCGCACCGAAGGCAGCCGGATGGGCCTGCTCTCCGACTTCGTCACCGAACGCCTCAAGAGCCTGCCCGAGGGCTCCCTGCGTCAGGCGGACCTGGACAGTCTGCTGGTCACGGAGCGGATCTTCGGACCGCTCGGCGCGGCCGTCCAGGCCACCCGCTTCGTCGTCCTGGCCACGCATCCCACTCTGCGGGACGATTCCGACCGCATCGATGACGCCGAGGAGGCACTCGATGACAGCGTCGCCGTCGACGATCCACGGGTGGCTCAAGTGGCCGTCGAGCGGCACGCCTTCGAAAGCGCCCTGCAAGCCGTCATCGAGGAGTCCGGCCTGGGTAAGGACGACGATGCCCTCTGCGAAGCCTGGGACAGTTTGCACCCTGCTACCGCCGATGACGGCGAGGACGAGGCCGACCTCAGCTCTGGCAGGCGGGAGGCTGACTCCATGAGCGTGTTCGAAGCCACCGGCAAGATGCCATACGACTTCTCCGCAGCCCGCCTGCGCTGTATGGAACTGGCCGAAGAGCTATCCGCCCAAGACTCACCCGCTACCGAAAACACGGCCTAAACGTTCCTTCGCCCTGTCCCGTGTGGAAGGGGCGAAGGTATTCGTGTGAGGGCCGACCCCGGATCACGGTGGCTCGACCGCCGGCTGGTCCTGCGTATGCGTCCAGGAGTTGTCTTCAAATGTCACGCCCACATCAGCAGGGATGCGAGGGTGATGGCGGCTTGGTAGGACTCGGCAGTCTTGTCGTACCGGGTGGCAATGCCGCGCCACTGCTTCAAACGGTTGAAGCAGCGCTCCACCACGTTGCGCCGCTTGTAGAGCTGCTTGTCGAAGGCCGGCGGGCGTCCGCCGTGGCTGCCGCGGCGAAGCCGGTTGCGGATCTGGTCGGCCCGTTCGGGGATGGTGTGGCCGATGCCCCGTCGCCGCAGCCAGGTGCGGATGGCCTTGGAGCTGTAGCCCTTGTCGCCCAGTACGTGGGCGGGCCGGACCCGCGGGCGTCCTGGGCCGATGCGGGGCACCCGAATCGCGTCCATCACGGCGGTGAACTGGGTGCAGTCGTTGGTGTTCCCGCCCGTGACGAGGAAGGCGAGCGGACGGCCGGTGGCGTCGCAGGCGAGGTGAATCTTGCTGGTCAGACCGCCTCGGGAGCGTCCGAGTCCGGAGCTTTGGAGCCCCCTTTTCGGGCCCCGGCGGCGTGCTGGTGGGCGCGGACGACGGTGGAGTCGACGGAAACGAGCCGTCGATGTCCCCCGCCTCGTCCGCCCTCGCCTGGGCGGCCTGCAGCATCCGCTCGAAGGTGCCGTCCAGGGCCCACCGGCGGAAACGGGTGTGCAGCGTGGCCCACGGGCCGTATCGCTCGGGCACGTCCCGCCAGGCCGTGCCGGTCCGGAACTTCCACACGATCCCGTTGAGCACGGTGCGGTCGTCCAACCGCTTCCGCCCCCGCAACGATTCAGGCAGCAGAGGCCGGACGAACTCCCACTCAGCATCGGACAGTTCATGGCGACGTATCACCCGACCATGATCCACCACCCGAGATCATTTGAAGACACCCCCTAGGGCCTGTCTTCAAAGTCCCGCCTGCCTCGCGGCGTCTGGCACGCACGCTCGCCGCGTTGTCGGATCATCCCGGTACACCCAGTACCGGGACGACCCTCCGCCTTGCGATCGCACGCACCAGACACCGCGAGGCCCGCCCTACGGGCGAACGACGGGACTTTGAAGACAGGCCCTAGCAGCCCTCCCGGCGCCGCAACGCCGCCCGGGCCAAGGCGGCCGCGCCCAGACCGACGCCTAGCAGGGCGCCTGCCATCGAGGCAGGGTGGCGGGCCAGCGCTGTTGCGGGCGAGTGGGCGGCGGCGTGGTCGTCGAAGGTGCCGTGGGCGCCGTGGTCGTGGCCCTCTTTGCCGTCGACGGGCTCCCAGAGGTTGCTGGGCCGGTTTGCCGGTGCCGGCTCGTCGGTCTGCTGGGAATCGAACCCGGTGCGGGCGAGATACCGGTCGAGGAGGGCCGGGGCGAGCTTGTTGGCCAAGACGGTGGCGATGGTCGACGCGCCGACGGAGTACTGCTTGCGATGGGGGTGCTCGGCCGCGTGGAGGATGGCGCGGGCGGCGACCTCCGGCTGGTAGATCGGCGCTACCGGTTGCGGATGTCGGGGAAGTCGGGAGAGCACCCAGGCGAATTGCGGGGTGTTGACCGCCGGCATTTTCACCAGGGTGACGCTGACCGAGCTGCCTTGGTGAAGGAGTTCCGTACGCACGGAGGAGGTGAAGCCGTTGATGGCGTGTTTGGCGCCGCAGTAGGCCGACTGCAGGGGCACGGAACGTTCGCCGAGCGCTGAGCCGACCTGCACGATCGTGCCCCGGTTCCGGGGCAGCATGCGGTGCAGTGCGGCGCGGGTGCCGTTGACGAAGCCCAGGTAGGTCACTTCGGTGACCCGCCGGTACTCGTCCGGTTCGATCTCGGTGAAGGGGGCGAAGACCGAGACGAAGCCGTTGTTGACCCAGACGTCGATGGGGCCGAAGGCTTCCTCGGCGGCCTGTGCCGCAGCCTCGACCTGCGTGTGGTCGGCGAGATCGGTGGGCACGGCCAGGGCGCGTCCGCCGAGGGCTTCGACCTCGGCCGCGGCCGCCTCTAGGCCGGCGGTTCCGCGGGCGAGGAGTACGACGTTCGCGCCGCGTTCGGCGAAGAGGTGGGCGGTCGCACGGCCGATTCCGGCGCTGGCGCCGGTGATGACGACTGTCGGGGACATGAGCGCTCGGCTTCTTTCGACTAGGGGGCGGTCTTAGGGGCGCGGGGCCCGGCGGGTGTGGTGGCCTCCGGGCGGGCCAGCCGGGCGGAGGCTTCGAGGAGCAGGGCGTGGACGAATGCCTGGGGCAGATTGCCCAGCAACCTGCGTTGGGCGACGTCGTACTCCTCCGCGTACAGGCCGGGCGCGCCGCAGGCGTCGCGGTTGCGCTCGAACCAGCGGTAGGCGTCGAGCTCATTGCCTTGCTGGTGTTCACCGAGCGCGATGACGAAACCGCAGAGGAGGAACGCGCCTTCGGCTTTGCTGAGGGGCCGGTCGTCGTGCCGGAAGCGGTAGGCGAAGAACCCGTCGGTCAGGTGGGCGGTGCAGGCGCTGAGGGTGGCGCGGGTGCGGGGGTCATCGGCAGGTAGCAGACCCCGCAGGGGAGGCAGCAGCAACGCAGCGTCGAGTGAAGGGTCGTCGGGGGAACGTTGCCAGTGGCCGTCCGGGTGCAGGGCGCGCTTTTCGGTGTCGGTGAGGATGGCGTTGGCCAGGGCGGACCAGTCGCGGGCGGACGGGCCGCGGGGGGCTGCGCCGGCGATGCGGCGCAGACCGGCGGCGCAGATCAAGCGGCTGTGGGTCCAGTCCCGGTTGCCCAGTTCCCAGATTCCGGCGTCCGCCTCGCGCCACCGTCGCCGGACGGTGTCGGCGGCGATGCGGGCGGCCGCCCAGCCGTCGTCGTCCAAACGGCCGTGCTCGGCCGCGGCGGCGAAGAGCAGCAAGGCCTCACCGAAACAGTCGAGCTGGAATTGCCGGTTGACGTGGTTGCCGATCCGGTCGTAGCCACCGGGGTAGCCGGGCAGGTCGAGGGGGTGCTGGTCGGGGACGGGGTGTCCGGTGACGGTGTATGCGGGGCTGAGCCCCGGTCCGTCGGTGTGCAGCCGGGCCGTGGTGAAGCGGACCGCGTCGTCCAGCAGCGGGCCGGGGGCCGACGCGGCGACGGCTTGGCCCGCATAGGCCTGATCGCGGATCCAGACGTATCGGTAGTCGTAGTTGCGGCCCTCTTCGGCGCGCTCGGGCAGGCTGGTGGTGGCTGCGGCGACCATCCCGCCGTCGGCGCTCGTCATGCCGCGCAGCAGCGCGTACGACTGCCGGGCGTCGCGGACGGCGACGGTGTCGGTGAGAGCGGGCACCGCCGACGCCCAAGCCCGCTCGGTGGCCGCCCAGGCACGTTCCGGTTCGACGGCCGGCGTGCGCAGCGGCTCGCGGCTCAGCTCCAGCACCAGATCGCGCTGCTGCCCCGCCGCCAGGTCGAGCTCCAGTGCGAACCGGTCGCCGTCCCCGCCGGCCGGCCGGGCGTCCTCGGCACCCGACCACCGCAACGCCAGTCCGCCCAGCCGCGCCTGCCATTCGCCGGCCGGGCCTCGCCGTACCTCGCGCATTTGCTCCCGCCCGTAGGCCGCCACCGGGTGCAGCACCACCCGCACCCGGGCCGGCCCCTCGCGGGCCACGATGCGCCGCAGCAGCACCAGCCGGCCGGTCTCCCCGGGGAGCGCCAGCGCATCGCGGCACTCGATGATGCCGCTGCGTGTCACCCACCGGCTGCGCCAGATCAGCGAACCGTCCTCGTACGCACCGCCGGGCACGAACGCTTCCGCTGGAGTGACGGCATACAGGCCGCCGCCCCCGATGAGCGCGGCGAACACCGCCTCGTCGTGCCAGCGCGGCGCGCACAGCCAGCAGATCTCGCCGCGCGGGCCGACCAGGGCGCCGCGTTCGCCGTCGGCGAGCAGTGCGTAACTGCCCAGGTCCTGCGGTGGATAGCGCAGGTCTTCGTCGGGCCGGTGATCGGTGCTCATCGTCGCCGTGTCCTCAGGTGATGCGGTAGGGATCGGCACGGTCGGCGCGCAGCGTGAGCCCATGGCCGGGTGACCCGCCCTCGCCCGGCCCTACGGTCCCGCCCGCCGGGTCCAGCACGCCGCTGAAGAACAGGTTCTCGATGCGCACGTGGTCGTGGAACCACTCCAGGTGCCGCAGGTTGGGCAGGGACGCCGCCGCATGGGCGTGTACGTGCGGTGCGCAGTGCCCGGAGATCTGCAGACCGGCCGCCTCGGCCAGCGCCGCCGCCCGCAGCCACACGGTCAGACCGCCGCAGCGGGTGGCGTCGGCCTGCAGGCAGTCCACGGCGCCGGCCTGGAGCAGATGCCAGAAGTACGGCAGCGTGTAGCCGTACTCCCCGGCCGTCACGTCGGCCGCGACGCCGGCCCGGACCTGCGCCAGACCGGCCCGGTCGTCGGAGGAGACCGGCTCCTCGAACCATGTGACGCCGTGCGCGTCGAGGTGCGGGCCGAGCCGAATGGCCTGTTTGCGGGTGAAGGCGCCGTTGGCGTCGACATAGAGTTCCGTGGCGTCGCCGATACTCTGCCGGGCGCGCGCGATACGCCGGCGGTCCCGCTCCTCCGCCGCACCCCACGACTCACCAATCTTGATCTTGACCCGCGGAATGCCCTGCTCCGCGACCCAGGTGCGCAGCTGCCGGTCCTGCTGCCCGTCGTCGTACGTGGTGAAACCGCCGCTGCCGTACACCGGCACCTCGGTGCCGCTCGCCCCCAACAGCCCGACGAGCGGCACCTGGAGCAGCCGCGCCTTGAGGTCCCACAGAGCGATGTCCACGGCCGAGATGGCGCCCGCGACCAGACCGGGCCGCCCGGCATTGCGCACCGCACGGGACATCGCCTCATTGGCGCCAGGCACATCCAGCGCGCAGCGGCCGCCCACCAGGCCGGCCAGCTGCTCATCGATGACCTGGGCGGTGGCCGTTGCCCCGTAGGTGTAGCCCAGGCCCGTCGTGTCGCCGGAGCGGACCTGAGCCACGACCATGGTGGTGGACTCCCAGGCCAGCGTGCCGTCGCCCTCGGGGGCATCGGTGGGCACCCGGTAGACCGAGGTGGCCACCGAGTCGACGACGGGGTCCGCGCCCCGGACGTGGTGCCCCACCATCAGTCCTGGTGGTGTTTCCGGCCCGGGAGAAACTCCTGGACCTTGGCCTTCAAGCCCTGCTTGACCATTGCCGTGCGGTCGCTGTCGCCCTTGAGGACGGCGGTGGCCGCGGCCTCGATCTGGTCGAGTTCGGCGTGTGGCGGGATCGGCGGGACGGCGGGGTCGGTTCGGAAGTCGATGACGAAGGGGCGGTCGGCGGCGAGCGCCTGGCGCCAGGCGTCCACCACCTCGCCGGGCTTTTCCACCCGGACGCCGCCGAGCCCGATGGAGCGCGCGAAGTCGGCGTAGGGCACGTCCGGGAGCGCCTGTGAGGCGAGGAATTGCGGGGCGCCGGACATCGCGCGCATTTCCCAGGTGACCTGGTTGAGGTCCTGGTTGTTCAGGACGGCCACGATCAGGCGCGGGTCATGCCACTCCTGCCAGTACTTGGCCGCGGTGATGAGTTCCGCCATGCCGTTCATCTGCATGGCGCCGTCCCCGACGAGGGCCAGCGCCGGCCGTTCCGGGTGGGCGAACTTCGCTCCGATGACGTACGGCACGCCCGGGCCCATGGTGGCGAGCGTCCCGGAGAGCGAACCGCGCATCGTGCCGCGCATCCGCAGATGCCGCGCGTACCAGTTGGCGGCCGAGCCGGAGTCCGCGGCCAGGATGACATCGTCCGGCAGCAGCGGATCCAGCGCGTGCACGACGTACTCCGGGTTGATCGGATCGGCCTCCACGGCAGCGCGCCGCTCCATGACCTCCCACCAGCGGGCCGTGTCCTTGGCGATCTTCTTGCGCCACTCGCCGTGCTTCTTGCGCTTGAGCTGGGGGAGCAGCCGCTGCAACGTCGTCTGCGCATCGCCGACGAGATTGACCTCGAAGGGATAGCGCATCCCGACCATGTGCGGATCGATGTCGATCTGCACCGCCCTGGCCTGGTCCAGCTCCGGCATGAACTGGGTGTAGGGGAAGCTGGATCCGATGACGAGCAGGGTGTCGCAGCCCTGCATCAGCTCGTACGACGGGCGGGTCCCCAGCAGGCCGATGGCGCCCGTGACATACGGCAGGTCGTCGGGGAGCGCGTCTTTGCCCAGCAGCGCCTTGGCCACTCCCGCGCTGAGCACCTCGGCGATCTGCTCCACCTCTGCGCGTGCCCCGCGGGCACCCTGACCGATCAGGACGGCGACCTTTTCCCCGGCGTTGAGCACCTCGGCCGCGCGGGACAGGTCGTCGTCGCTCGGGACCGGCGCGTAGGAGGCCATACCGAGGCTGGAGGGGACCATCTTGAAGGCGTGGGTGGGCGGCGAGTAGTCCAGTTCCTGAACGTCCGCCGGGATGATCACCGCGGTCACCGTCCGCCGGCCATAAGCGGTGCGCATCGCCCGGTCGATGGCGTTCGGCAGCTGCTCGGGGACGGTCACCATCTCGCAGAAGTCGGAGGCCACGTCCTTGTACAGGCTCAGCAGATCGACTTCCTGCTGATACGAGCCGCCCATCGCGCTGCGGTTGGTCTGCCCGACGATCGCCACGACCGGTACGTGGTCGAGCTTGGCGTCATAGAGGCCATTGAGCAGATGGATCGCGCCGGGCCCGGACGTGGCCGCGCAGACGCCGACCTTGCCGGAGAACTTCGCATACCCGACGGCCTGGAACGCGGCCATCTCCTCGTGCCGCGCCTGGATGAACTTCGGCTTGTTGTCCGCACGTTCCCAGGCGGCAAGCAGCCCGTTGATGCCGTCACCGGCATAGGCGAAGACATGCTCGACGTCCCACTCGCGCAGACGCTCAAGAATGTGGTCGGAGACCTTGTTCGACACTGAAGCTCCTTCTCTGCTGGTCAGGTGCGTCGCCGCAGGAACGCCGCACCCGCCGCGACCGCCGCCGCGCCCGCGACAGCGAGAGCTGCGGCGGTCACCAGGCGGGCGTCGCGGGCCTCGGACCGCGGTCGTTCGGCGAGCCGTTCCGGATAGTGGGCGGGTGCGGGGCCGTCGAGGGCGAGCGCCAGCGCCTCGGCCAGGTGCAGTGCGCCCCGGCCGGTACCGCCGCTCGCGATCTGGGTACGGCAGCTGAAGCCGTCGGCCAGGACCAGCGCACCGGGCGACGCCTCGCGCACGGCGGGCAGTACGCCCAGTTCCCCGATGTCCATCGACAGGTCGTAGTGGCCGCGTTCAAAGCCGAAGTTGCCCGCCAAGCCGCAACAGCCGGCGTCCAGGACCTCGGTCTCCAGCCCGGCCCGGCGCATCAGCTCCCGGTCGGCTTTGTCCTTGAGCACGGCATGTTGGTGGCAGTGGGGCTGGACGATGGCCGTCCGGGCGAGCCGCGGCGGCTGCCAGCCCTCGGGGGCGTGATGGACGAGCTGTTCGGCAAACGTGCGGACCTGCCCGGCCAGCCGCTGGACGTCCAGATCCCCCGGGATCAGCTCCGGTGCGTCGGCGCGGAAGACCGCGGTGCACGACGGTTCCAGCGAGACGACCGGCGTGCCCGCCTCCAGCCACGGGCGCAGCACCTCGACGGTCCGGCGCAGCACCCGCTTCGCCGTGCGCAGCTGCCCGGTCGAGATCCACGTCAGTCCGCAGCACACGCTCCGCTCGGGGACGGCGACCCGGAAACCGGCGTCCTCCAGGACGCGCACCGCCGACTTCGCCACGTTGGGATGGAGATGATTGCTGAACGTGTCCGGCCAGAGCACCACCGTCCGCGGATCCGCGGGGTCCGGCTGCGGCAGGCCCCGGGCCCGGAACCACTCGGCGAAGCTCAGCTCGGCGAAGGCGGGCGCCTCCCGCTCGGCCGCCACGCCCGCCGCCCGCTTGCCCAGCCGCGCCAGTACCGGCGCGTGCAGCGCCGCATTGACCAGGCGCGGGGCCACTCGCGCCAGCCGGGCCCACACCGGCAGCCAGCCCAGCGCATAGTGCGCGGCCGGGCGCAGCCGACCCGCATAGTGGTGCGAGAGGAACTCCGCCTTGTACGTCGCCATGTCGACGCCGGTCGGGCAGTCGGACTTGCAGCCCTTGCACGCCAGACACAGATCGAGCGCGTCCCGCACCTCCGTCGAGCGCCAGCCGTCCGTGACGGCCGAATCGGGATGGCCGTCAAGCATCTCGAACAGCAGCCGCGCCCGCCCCCGGGTCGAATGCTCCTCCTCACCGGTGGCCCGGTAGGACGGGCACATCACCCCGCCACTGTGGGACCGGCAATTGCCGATCCCCACGCAGCGCAGCACCGCCCGGCGGAAGGAGTGCTCGTCCTCGGGATAGCCGAAGTACGTCTCGGGCGCCGTCGGCCGCCACTCCGCTCCCAGCCGGAGCCCTTCGTCGACCCGGCGCGGGGTCACGACCTTGCCGGGATTCATCCGGTTGTCCGGGTCGAACAGCGCCTTGAACTCCCCGAAAGCGGTTACCAGCCGCTCCCCGAACATCTTCGGCAGCAGCTCGCCGCGTGCCTGCCCGTCACCGTGCTCGCCGGAGAGCGACCCGCCGTACGACACCACCAGATCGGCGGCGCGCAGCAGGAACCGGCGAAAGTCGGCTACGCCGTCGGCGCTCTTCAGGTCGAAGGGGATACGGGTATGCACACAGCCCTGGCCGAAGTGTCCGTAGAGGGAGGGGTGGTCATAGCCGAACTCCCCGAAGAGTTTCTTCAGATCGCGGAGATAATCCCCGAGCCGCTCCGGCGGCACGGCCGAGTCCTCCCAGGTCTCGCGGTCGTCGGGCGGCCGCGCGGTCACCCCCAGACCCGCCTCGCGCGCCCTGAGCATCTGCTGCTCACGCTGCGGATCGTCGGAGAACACCACCGACGGATCGCCCTCGTCGCGCCCCAGCTCCCGCAGCAGCTCGCGGCCCTGCTGGTCGACGTCCGCCACACTCTCCCCACTGAACTGCACCAGCAGCCAGCTATCCCCCTCCGGGAGCCGCTCCAGCGAGTCCAGATAGGCACCTTCCTCGCGCATCAGCTGCGCCATCCGCCCGTCCAGCGCCTCCAGCTGCGTGGGACGGCACAGCTCCAGCAGGCGCGGCACCTCGTCCGCCGCGGCACAGATGTCGCGGTAGCCGAGCACCACCATCGACTCGCACGCCGGCACCGGGACGAGATCCAGCTCGGCCCGTAGCACGGTGACGAGCGTGCCCTCGCTGCCCACCAGGGCGCGGGCGAGGTCGAAGCCGTTCTCCGGCAGCAGCGAGTCGAGGTTGTAGCCCGACACCCGCCGCGGAATCTTCGGAAAGCCGCGGCGGACGTCCCCCCGGTAACGGTCGATGAGCTCCCGCGCCCCCTTGTACAGCTCCGCCCGGCGGCCACCGGCCGCCACGGCCCGCTCGTACTCCTCGTCCGAGGTGGGCCCGACCCACATCCGGGCACCGTCGTAGGTGAGAATCTCCAGCCGCCGCACATTGTCGACCGTCTTGCCGTACGCCTGCGCCGACGCCCCACACGAATTGTTGCCGATCATCCCGCCCAGCGAACAGTGGCTGTGCGTCGACGGCTTGGGCCCGAACTTCAGCCCCACATCGGCGAGTTGACGATTGAGTTCATCCAGGACGATGCCCGGCTCGACCACACAGGTGCGCCGCTCCGCGTCTAACGACACCAGGCGGTTGCAGTACTTCGTCCAGTCGATGACAACGGCGGTATTGGTGCACTGCCCGCCCAGGCTGGTCCCGCCGCCCCGGGAGAGCACCGGCGCCCCGAACTCCGCACACACCGCAACCGTGCCCGCCCCCGCCTCGACGCTCCGGGGCACCACCACCCCGATCGGAATCTGACGATAGTTCGAACCGTCGGTGGAGTAGGCACCCCGGCTGCCGGCGTCGAAACGGACCTCGCCGTCGACCCGCGCCCGTAGGGCCCGCCGCAGAGCTCCGGTATGCAGCCCCGACGCTCCGCCATCCGCGGTGCCTGCGTTGTGCTCCACCACCACACCTCCCGCCGGTCCGCGTGCAGCCGCGAGCCGGCCACAGGACACGCGTTCCCCCGCGGGGGCACAGCTAACGCTAGGGCCGGCGTGGATTGCTCCAGGTGGGGCTGCGGAGACGTCATGGCGTCTTTCGCGTCTCGACGCGGATCTCGCGCAGCGTAAGCGATGGAAGGCGCAGCGTGACGCGCCGCGGGGGAAGGTGCGCGGGAGGAGATCCCGGAGGGCTGATGGGAGCGCGGTGGGCTGCGCCGTGCATCGTTCTCGCCGGACTTGGCGCTTAGCTGGGGCTATGGCTGGCGCCGAGTAGGGGTGGCCGGTCTTGCCGCTCAGGTGGTCGGCGCACGGGTTTGGCAGCAGGCTGGGAAGCACGGATGCAATCGCTCGGGTGCTTGTTCTCGCCTCGCGGGCCGGAGGTGTCACATGAGCATGGGGACGTTGTCGCTCGCCCGGCCGCGTACGTTGGTCCTGCCTGGTGTTTACCGGCCGCAGGAGGACACACGGCTTTTGCTGCGTGCTCTGTACCGCGAGGGCGTGAGGGCGGGGACCGAGCTATTGGATCTGGGGTCGGGCAGCGGGGCCCTGGCGGTCGGAGCGGCACGGCGTGGCGCCCGGGTAACCGCGGTGGACATCTGCTGGCAGGCCGTGCTGACCACGAGGGTCAATGCGTGGCTTTCGAGGCAGCGGGTCACCGTCTGCCGCGGCGACCTGACCGCGGCGGTTCGGGGCCGCTCTTTCGACATGCTCGTCAGCAATCCGCCGTACGTACCCGCGGCCGGACACCGCCCGCCCCGGGGGCCGGCCCGCGCTTGGGACGCGGGACACGACGGTCGACTGCTCGTGGACCGTATCTGCGATGCCGCGCCGCGGGCGCTGCGTCCCGGGGGCGTCCTGCTCATGGTTCATTCCGGTCTGTGCGGCACCGAGGACACCTTGGAGCGGCTATCGTCCGCGGGGCTGCGGGCGACGGTCAGCGACCGCGCGGTCATACCGTTCGGCCCGGTCCTGCGCTCCCGGCTGGCCTGGCTGCGCTGCCGAGGCCTGCTGGCCGAGGCCCAGGACGCAGAGGAATTGGTGATCATCCGTGCCGAGAACTCCTGAGCGTCCGCGCCGCATCACCCTCGTCCGTAACGGCCCGCTCCTGGTGGAGGGGCCGGTGGAAGTGGTCGGTGACGACGGTTCGGTAGCCGTCTCCCGCCGCTTCACCGTCGCGATCTGTGTGTGTCGACGCAGCCGCAGCTACCCCTGGTGCGACACCAGCCATCGCACTCGTTGCAAGCCCGCGTCCGCTCCCGCAGACAGCGCCAACTGCACGGCAGGGGACCGGAGTCGGGCAGGAGAGCAGTGATGACAGACGATCTCGGAACTGCCCGGCCCGGCAGGCCCCAAGTTCCGCCACCGCGCGGCTGCCTGTCCCGCATGGTGACCTCGTGGCTCCGCACCGGGGAGGGGCCCCTGCCAACCCGGGAGGAGGTCCGGCGCGAAGGCCCGTACGGGGCGGATCTCCAGCTTGCCCTCTACGTACTGTACGAACTGCACTATCAGGGCTTTGACCACGTGGACGACGACCATGAATGGGCTCCCGAACTGCTGGTGGTGCGGCGCTACCTGGAAGAGGCATTCCTCTCGGCGCTGCGTGCCGACGTCCTGGCGCTCGGTGTGCGGGAAGCAATGGACGGTCTGCTGACGGAGCCCGCCGCCGACGACGGCACCAGCGTCACCCACTACTTGAAGCGCGAAGGGCGGCTGTGGCAGCTGAGGGAGTACGCGGCCCTCCGCTCGCTGTACCACCTCAAGGAAGCAGACCCGCATGCCTGGGTCCTCCCTCGTCTACGGGGCCGCGCCAAGGCCGGGATGGCCGCCATCGAATTCGATGAGTTCGGCGCCGGACGTGCCGAGGACATCCACGCCCAGCTCTTCGCCGACCTCATGGCAGAACTGGCACTGGAGACCGAATACGGGCACTACCTCGACCTGGCACCCGCGGAAACGCTCGCCCTCGTCAATCTCATGTCCCTGCTGGGACTGCACCGGTCCCTGCGAGGGGCACTGATCGGCCACTTCGCCACGGTCGAGGTGACCTCCTCGCCAGGATCACGACGTCTCGCTGAAGCCATGCGCCGCACAGGCGCCGGCCCCGCCGCGGAGAGGTTCTACGACGAGCACGTCGAAGCGGACGCCGTCCATGAACAGATCGTCCGCACAGAAGTGGTCGACGCTCTGTTGAAGGACGAGCCGGAGCTGGAACCCGATGTCGCCTTCGGAATCGGTGCCACCACACTTCTCGAGGGCCGACTTGCCACCTCTCTCCTTGCCGCCTGGCGGGAGGACCGCAGCGCACTGCCGGCACCGTTGCCGCACGTCCGCGCCCGCGAGCCCGCACGGAGCGCGACCTGAAAGCCGCGTCCTCATCAGCTGGACGGAGAACGACAGGAGGGTGTGATGGACGAGACCACCGAGAGCCTCTGGGATCCGGCAGGGATCACGCGCTTCCAGGAGCCTCCGCCCGCCGTGACTGCGGCGCGCGCGTCCTTGGCCTCGAGCGGAGTCCATCTCATGCCCGCAGTCGCCGTGAGGGCACACTGTGGCGCCGGAGAGGAGGACTGGGCGCGCTTCGCCACGCACTGGGAGGATCTCGCCCGGGACCGGTACGCCTCAGAACGCGGAACCTGCCGACTGCGCCGCTACGGACAGTTCTCGCTCACCCCCGCCACCGGTGAGCTGTCCCAGTTGCCGGACACCCCGTTCGTGCAGCCGGACCGGAGCAACCCGCTCTACGTGGACGTCGACCGGCACTTCGATCCGCTCACCGACGCGTTCGTTGCGGACCCCCTTCTGCGCTCGGTCGTGACGCTGCTCGGGGATCTCGCGGGCGCCCTGGAACCCGCCGCCTGCTGGATCGCGAAGGTCCATCCGTTCCGGGTCGTCGCCCCCGCCGGCGGCGAAGGACAGCCGACTCCGGAGGGCCGGCACCGCGACGGAGTGACACTGGTTTCGTCCTTGCTGGTCGGCCGCCGTCATGCGACCGGGGGCCGGAGCGCCGTCTTCGCTCCGGACGGGCACGAACTATTCTCGGCCACTCTGGACGAACCCGCGAGTCTGCTCGTGTCGGACGATCGCCACACGTTGCACAGCGTGTCGCCCATCCGCCCGCTGGATCCGCCCCGGCCCGGGCACCGGGATGTGTTGGTCACTACTCTCACGCCGGCCTGACAGTGAGGTGTCCCGACAGTGTCCCGACGGATGCCCTGGCTGACCTTCCTTGTCCGGGCGTGAGTGGTGGGGGAGACCGGGCTGGGCGCCGATAGAGGGCCCCGCCACGGCGGGGGGACGGTGTTCACGCCCTACGTCGGCCGGACGTCAACTGCGCAAGGTCGTCCACGACATCCGCGACATGTGCACGATGGCGCCACGAGGCCCGCTGACGCTGAGCGCCGCAGCCCCGCTCGGCGAGTCGGCGCAGGAAGCCCATGGCTCGGTCGAGGTCCCCGTGCTCCTCCAGCGCGGGACGCACAAACTCGGCGAGCCGGGCGGCCTGCACGGAGCAGGGCAGGACCCGGCCCGTCAGCGCGTCGACCCCCTTGCCGGCCCACCCGTCGCGCGCCGCTCGCCAGTAGGCGGCCCGAACCAGTTCGCTGCACGTCTCGGGGCCCGTGTGGCCACGCCGCACCAGCGCACCTGCGGTCAACACAAGCGCCCGGATCAGCACCGCCAGGCCGACGGTGTCCGCCGCCTCCGCCTGGACATCCATGACCCGGACCTCCACGGTGGGGTACCGGGGATTGGGTCGCACGTCCCAGAAGGGGACGCCGGCATCAAGCATCGCCTCTGATTCCTGCAGGGCGGCGGCAAGCCGCTCATAGTGGTCCAGGGACTCGACATACGGCGGGGCCCCCAGGGCTGGGAACCGGCCCCTGATGACGGTGCGCCAGCTGGCATATCCCATGTCACGCGCGTTGAGAAAAGGCGAGTTGGCGCTCATCGCTACGAACAGTGGCAGCCACGGCCGCAGGTGGTTACCGACCAGCACCGCCTCCTCCCGGTCCGGCATGTGTACGTGGACATGCGCGGCGCAGATGGCAAATCCGTCGAGCAAGGTCCCGAACTGGTCAAGGCCGGCCCGGTAGCGCGGATGATCTCCAATGATTGCCGGGCCCTCGCGTCCGATGACCGGTGTACCGGAAGCACAGATGCCGACCCCTTCGGCCTGCGCGGCCGACGCGGCGGCCCCCCGCACCGTCACCAGCTCGTCGTACAGGTCGGCACCCTCTCGGCAAGGGGGCGTCTTCACCTCAACCTGACACTCATCGAATTCCCCCGAAACGAGATCACCTACCGCTTCCCGGGCACGCGCCACCACCCGGCTGGCTCGCGATGCCACCGCCCGGCTGCCCGGATCAATGAGAAAGAACTCTTCCTCCACGCCCAGGGACGGGGCGCCGGCATGTCGCGCCGGCACAGAGTCGGAGCAGGGCCTGCTGTTCATCGCCCCACCAGGACTGCTCCATTCGGGCGGCCGTAGGGAGCGAGGGGGGCAGCTGGCCGAGCAGGTCCACGGGCTTCTGATTCGGGCAGCGGCTCTGGCGCCCAGACGAGGCAGGACTCGTCTTCGTATCTGCTCGTTTCATGCGTCTCCATGACCGGCGAGGTGAGGTGTAGCGACGACTGGCTCGCGCCGCCACAGCGAAACTCGGGAGGGTCCGGCGCCGGCCTCTCATCCACCGGGGCCCGCCGGGCTGCCTTGGCGGCATCGGGGGAGCCACCGCGCTCATAGAGCGCGCAACAGACCAGCGGACACCCAGCGTGGGTACCGGAACCCTCGGTAGCCTTCATCACCATGGTGCGTGCCTCCTTGCTCCGGTTCTGTCTACGCCGTGGCGGGTGGCTTTCTGAAAGGGCTCCTAAGGAAGTGGTGTGCCGCCGGTGGCATTGAGGATCTCGCCGGTGATGTAGCTGGCCTGCGGCGAGGCGAGGAAGACGTAGGCGGGAGCCATCTCCGCAGGCTGGGCGGGCCGCCCTAGCGGTGACTGCTTGCCGAAGGTTGTGGTGTCTGGGAGCGTCGCCGGGATCAGAGGCGTCCACACCGGGCCGGGAGCGACCGCGTTGACGCGGATGCCGTCGGAGGCCAGCATCTGGGCCAGCCCCTGGGTGAAGGTGACGATGGCGCCCTTGGTCATCGCGTAGTCGAGCAGGTGCGGGCTGGGCTTGTATGCCTGCACAGAGGCGGAATTGAGGATGGCCCCGCCCTGAGGAATGTGCGGCAGGGCCATCTTCGAAAGCCAGAACATGCTGTAGAGGTTGGTGCGGACGACGCGGTCGAACTGTTCGGTGGTGATGGCGCTGATGCCGTCGGGCTGTGACATCTGGTAGGCGGCGTTGTTGACGAGGATGTCGATCCTGCCGAACTCCGTCACTGCGCGTTCGACGAGGCGTTCGCACTGCGCCTCCTCGCGGACGTCGCAGGGCACCGCCACCGGCGTACGTCCGGCTTCCTCGATGTGGCGGGAGGTCTCGCCGGCTTCTTCGCTCTCTTCCGGGAGGTAGGTGAACAGGACGTCTGCGCCCTCGCGTGCGAAGGCCAGGCAGACAGCCCGCCCGATGCCGGAGTCCCCGCCGGTCACCAGGGCCTTGCGTCCTTCCAGAAGGCCGCTGCCCTGGTAGGACTCCTCTCCGTGGTCAGGGGGAGGGTCCATGGGCCCCGTCCAGCCCGGGTGGGCCTGGTCTTGCTGCTCGAACTCCGGCTGAGGGTGTTTCGTGACCGGGTTCTGTTCGTCTCGGTTGTCGCCTGCCACTTCAGATCTCCTTCATCGGCATGAGAAAGGTGGGGAGCCTGCGCGACGCATGGACGGACCGGGGATCGGGCGGAGAAGGTGACGTGCAGCCGGTTTGTGAGGCCTGGTACGGCTTGCGCTCCGGACGGTCCCGGGCAGTTCAAGGCGTGAGAACGGTCTTGATCATGCTGTCTTCCTTGGCCTGGAAGGTCTTGTAGGCGCGTGGCCCTTCTTCGAGGGGCAGTGTGTGGGTGGCGAATTCATCGACGCCCAGGACGTCGGCATCGGTGAGGAGCGGGAGGATGTCGGGCACCCAGTGCTTGACGTTGGCCTGGCCCATGCGCAGCTGGATCTGCTTGTCGAACATCGTCAGCATCGGCATGGGGTCGACGGCCCCTCCATACACGTCGATGAGCGAGATGGTGCCGCCGCGGCGCACGGCATCGACGGAACGTGTTGATGGCGGCCATGCTGTCCACGCCGGCTCGACCCATCATCTTCGCCCCGAGCGCGTCGGGCAGCAGGCCGGCGAACTGCTGGGCTGCCTTGGCCAAAGGTGTACCGGACTCTGCCTGCCCACCGGGGACTTGCCCGTAGAGTTTGGAGAAACCGAAGAGGGAGGCACCCATTCCGCGCTCGGTGACTTGAGTCGTCTCGCACTGTGACTGAAGCCCTTGGCCGCACATCCAGCATGTCCCGCTGGAGATGTTGAAGGGCATGACGACCCGGTCCCCGACCGACAGGGCGGTGACCTCCGGCCCGACCTCCTCTACGACACCCATCGGCTCATGGCCGAGAATGTCACCGGGATCGAGGTACGGCCCGAGCACCTCGTAAAGGTGCAGGTCAGACCCACAGATCCCGGTCGACGTGATTCGAACGATGATGTCAGTCGGGTCCACGATCTTGAGGTCGGGGACCGTGTCGATGCGAACGTCACGCTTACCGTGCCAGGTCAGAGCCCCCATAGCGTCTCCTTCGGGTCGCAGTGCCTTGCCAGGCCGCTATTACCTAGTCTGTCCCTAATTGGCGTCGGTGTGCGCAGGGCCGTCGGCGGTGGCGGGGGAAGGAAGATCACAGTTCCCGCTCTGGGGGCGCCAGAAACGGTTCCCCTGTCTGCTCAGGGCGCGAGGAGCGAGTCGTCATGCACCTGAGCTCCGGGGAGCTGGTGGTGGGCGGCGATCAGAGCCGCGTCCACGTCGGAGGTGCCGGTGGATATGCACAGGGCACAGGCAAGCTCTGTTATTCGTCCACGCGTCTCTGTGTCGCCGCGTTCTGCGTGTACAGCCTGCAACACGACGTACTCGTCTACGAGCTTGCGTAGTACTGCAGGGTGGGCCATTAGCATGCCGACTCCTCAGCCTGGGGGCTCTGATGTTCTCGGGTTGCAATCACGCCGGTACCCGGCCCACGACCACTCATGTGCCGGGGCCGCGCATTGAGGAGCCTCCGGTCCACTGGCCCTGATGCGGGCCCACCTTGTTCACGAACCCAGTCCCCACGTGAAGCTCGTCCGGGCCGGCCCCGGCCAGACGCCTCAGGTCGTCGCTACCGGGCGCTGCCACATGCTCAGCCTTTACGCGGCTTGGGCCTTGCCCGTGCCTCCATACGGTGCCAGCCACGACCACCACGCCAGTCCTCGGACTCGCTTTCGCCCCGAACGGCGAGTGACCGGCGCGTCCAGGTCGTGCTCGCTGTGCGCGCGGAGCGCGGGGACGATGTCGTCGGGGAGGGCCTCCGTGTAGGCCAACACCACGGCAAGGATGCGGCGCACCGCGGGGTCCGGGTGGGACAGCTGCCCGAGGAGTGCGGGCAGCCCCGCGCTGACGGCCAGTGACAACTGCTCCGCCCAGTGGCCGGCAAGAAAGAAGCCCTGGGTGTCGGGGGGCGCTCCCAGCTCCGCGCCAGCGCTGCCAACGCCGCACCGTTGCGGATGCCCGGCTCGTCGAGTTCGACATCGAAGTCCCGATAGGTGACGGAGTGCCAGTCGAAGGCGACAGTGTCGGCACCCGGTCCGTCACCTGCTTCCGGCCGGCCCGAGGCGTCATGAGCCCCGGGGCCTTCGTGTCGGGAGGCTCGGGGGCCGGCCTGTCGACTGATGAGTTCATGACGGGTAACGAGGGAAGCCCCCGTGAACGCCCTCGAGTTCGCCGGTCGCGGCGACCATGCGGAGCGCTCCACATGGCACTTTCCCCTGCTCCGAGCATCCGAACTGATGGCGCCGGTGAAATGCAGGCGCCAGGATGGCCCTATGGGCACAGGCAAGTGGAAAGCGCGCTTCTTGGCCGTACCAGGGGTGGCGGCACTGGTGTGGCTGGTGGTCACTGCCTTTCGGGACGGCTGGGGGGAAGCGGATCCTCTGGCGAGCGTTCTGGGAGCGGGTGCGGGTATCTTGGCGCTGCTTACCACGCTGCATTCCCAATCTGGCGCAGGCGGGACGGTGGTACCGCCTGTTCCCCCGCCGCCGGTGATACCGGAGTGGGTCGTGGACCGCGAGGAAGCGGAAGTGGTGGCGTCATTGGTGCGCCGCCGTGGCGGACGTGGATCGGTGGGCATCACCACCGGTCTGCATGGGGCGGGCGGTTTCGGGAAGACCACGCTGGCCCACGTCGTCTGTGCGCACCGCAAGGTGCGCCAACGGTTCCCTGGCGGCGTGCACGTGATCACGATCGGCCGCGATGTGCGCGGACGGGCCGCGATCGCGGCGAAGGTCGCGGAGGTGACCCGCTACGTCACGGGGGACACCATGGAAGCGGGAACCGATCCCGAGCAGGCAGGGGCTCGGTTAGGAGCCCTGCTTGATCTGCGTCCGCGTACGCTGCTGGTGCTCGACGACGTATGGGAGTCGGAGCAGTTGGCGCCGTTCCTCCGCGGGGGCGACAGGAACTGCGTGAGGCTCATCACCACCCGCAATTCGGCAGTCCTTCCCGGCGGAGCGGCTCGGATCGTAGTCGACCGGATGTCGCAGAAACAAGCGGAAGCTGTTCTCACTTATGGCCTGCCGGAGTTGGCGACGTCTTTGGTCCAGGACCTGGTGCTGGTGACCGGGCGCTGGGCGCTGCTGCTGCGTATGGCGAACCAGTGGCTGGCGGGGCAGGCTGCCACGGGCGCCGATCTCACACAGGCCGCCCGTCGCCTGCTCGAACGGCTGCAACATCGGGGCCCATCCGCAATCGATGGCGTGCCGCAGCCCGTGGCCGCATTGGACCTTGACGATCCCCAGCGCAGGAACCAGGCGGTGCGGGCCAGTATCGAGGCCGCCACCACGCTGCTGCCGTCCGAGGGGGGTCGTCGCTTCGCGGAGCTCGGCATCTTCGCGGAGGACGAAACGGTCCCGGTCAGTCTCGTCTGTCGGCTGTGGCAGGCGAGTGCCGGCCTCCACGAGATGGAGGCGCGCGCATTGTGCAAGCAGATGGCTGACCTGTCCCTGCTCAGTCTCGACGCGCAGACCGCCGGCGGGACGATCGCTCTTCACGACGTGGTGCGCGACTATCTGCGAAGCGAACTGGATCCAGAACTGCCCGCGGTTCATGCCTGCTTCATCGACGCGATTGCCCACGATGTCCCCTGGGCTCCCGCACCCCCCTCCCGTACGGGGCGGGTACGGGCATGGTGGGAGGTGTCCGACGGCTATCTTCTTGATCACCTGATCGAGCACATGGTCGAGGGCGGGCTGGCCATCCGAGCCGAGGAGGTGGCGTCCGACCTCCGATGGATCCGTGCGCGCCTGCACCAGCGGGGCCCTACGGCCCCATTGAACGATCTCTCACTGATCGCTACGCCTTCCGCCCGTCTCATGGCCCAGGAGCTGGGACGTGCCGCTCCGCTGCTGTCCCCCACGGAGCCCGGTCACTTCCTGGACGACATCCTGTACAGCCGACTGGGGAACGTCCCGTCCTGGCGCGCCCAGGCAGCGTCCCTTCCCCGGAGCGGAACGATCCTCGTTGACCAGTACACCCCGCCCGACTTGCCCGATCCCTGCTTCGTGCTGGACCTGACTGAACACGCCGGGACACTGACGGCGGCCGCGATCACTCCGGACGGCACTCGACTGGCGAGCGGGCATGCAGACGGCATCATCCATGTCTGGGAAGTCAGCACCGGAAGGCTATTGCGTACCCTTGCCAGCCAGTCCGGGCCCGTCAGCGCTCTCGCGATCGGCCCGGACGGCTCCCGCATTGCCGCAACCGGCACGGAAACGCGAAGGGTACGTCTGTGGGACCTCCGCGACGGTGAGCAGCTTCAGCAGTGGCACAGGAACAGCTACTCCTGGAATCCGGCAGCACTCGCCATCAGTGGGGAAGACGTCTGGATCGCCGAACAAAACGACACCGTCCACGTCACCATTCGCGGTCTCGTCTCCGGCACCCGGCACCATGCGGAGGACATACACCAGCCATGCCGCCCCGACGTACTATCGGTAAGCCCGGACGGCCGCTGGCTCGCCACCCAGGAACATCAACCCCCCATCCGCATCTGGGATATGCACGCCCCACGCCAGGTATCCCCCCGCCTGCTGACGCGGTGTAGAAGGCGGGCGTCCGCGCTCGCCATCAGCCCTGACGGACAGCGACTGGCCACGGCAGACCTTGACCACACCATCCGTATCTGGGACCTCGCGAGTAATGCCGGCCCGCGCGCCTTGACCGGCCACACGAGCCCAGTCGGAGCAATCAGTGTGAGCCCGGACGGCAGGTGGCTCGCCGCCGCAACCAGAACCGGTGACACGGCACGCGTATGGGACCTGGCCCCGTCACCGCCTGCCGTCAGCCGCGGCAGCCAGGTCTGGGACGTCGCGGTCAGCCCCGACGGGACCTGGCTCGTCACCGCGGACGCCGACCACACCCTCACCACCTGGAATGCCGCGACCGGCACGCTTCGACAAGTCTTCACCGGACCCACGGACCGGATCCGATCGGTCGCCATCACCCGGGATGGCGACCGGATCGTCACGGCTGGAATCGGCAGCAACCTGCGACTCTGGGACGCACACAGCGGCACATGTCTCACCCCCCTGTCCACCGGCTCTACTCAGTGGACAAGGGCACTCGTCGTTGCGCCGAACGCCGACTGGATTGCCACCGACGCCAGCGACAACACCATCCGCATCTGGGACTTGGCATCTGGCACGTGCCGGCACGCTCTGACCGGACACGGCCACCAGACACGCGCCCTGGCCGTTACCGCGGAAGGCGCGACTCTCATCAGCGCGGCAGACGACGGCTCCCTACGCCTGTGGAACCCGACGAGTGGTGAACTTCTGCGCTCCATAAGGGGGCACGGCACGCCAGTGAGCGCCTTGGCAGCAAGCCCGGACGGCCAGTGGATCGCCAGCGCCGGAAACGACCAGACCATCCGCCTGTGGAACGCCGCCGCCAGCGAGCCCGCACGTCTCCTGCCGGGGCACACTGCGTCGGTGAAATCCTTGGCCGTCAGCCCGGATGGCCAGTGGATCGCCAGCGCCGGAAACGATCAGACCATCCGCCTGTGGAGCACTGCCAGCGGCGAACCAGCAGCCCTGATGCGTACTGAGTCCACCCTGGCTGCCTGCGTTTTCTCCCCGCAGAGCACGTCCCTGTACGTTGCCTCGAACAGCGGTGTGTTCGCCTACGACATCCGCGGCGACGTGCAGTCCTAGTGCTGCTCCGCGGAAGTTCGTGGAGGGTGTTGATCAGATGGTCGATTCGTTGAGGTAGATGTCGCCTGCGCAGTCGAGAGCTTCCTCCAGGGATCCGGCGGGCAGCCCGCTGGGCAGGATGTTGTCCTTGTAGCTGTCGCTGCTGGCCAGGTAGAGGGCGAAGCCCCAGGTGTGCAGCACGCCGGTGAAGCGCAGGCGGCACAGCGGGATGCTCTGGTCTCCGGGCAACTCGGCTGTCACGTAGGCGACTCCAGCGCGAAAGCGGACCGCGATGGCCTCCACGTGTGGCCAGCGCTCACGGCCGTGGCGGTTCAGGCGCTGACGCAGGTGGTGCTGCATCGACTCCGGGGGGCTTCGGCACGGGCCCATCCTGCTGGATGCGACGCGTGGTCCGCCATGATCGTTGGCTGATCGACAAGCCTGAGACCTACGCGATCGAGCACAACGAGACCGCGAAGCCCTACCGCTGGACCTATGACGGAAGTCCACTCAAAGCCGCATGAGCCCAGCAGCCGTAGGCCGGAATCCGCACTGCCCGTAGAAGGACTCCAGGTGCGGCTCGTAGTCGACGTGCAACCACTCCGCGCCGCGTGTCCTCGCCTCGTTGGCGGCCGCCCGCACCAGCCGTATTCCGAGCCCTTTACGGCGCTCATCCGGATGCACCGTCGTATCCAGGATGAAGGCGTGCACACCACCGTCGCCGACGATGTTGACGAAGCCGACCAGCCGGCTCCCTCGACGCGCCGCGATCCACGCAAGGCTCCGCGACAACTTCGCTGCGAACACAGTCGGTTGGTGAGTCGGCCACGACGCTGCGAACAACTCGTTGAGTTCTGCATCCGTCAGGTCGGGGCGAACGACCAACACCTCATCGTCGGCCTGCGTCGAATCACTGATCACCATGCAGAGCAGCCTGCCATGCGTCCGCAGCCGTGATCACACCCTCCACGAACTTCCGCGGAGTAGCACTAGCGCATAACGGCGAAAGCATGTGCAGACCGTTTGCCAGGGCCCGTAGCGTTCCGGCAGGTCACGCCAGGAGATCCCGGTCCGGATCTTGTAGACCATCCCGTTGATGACCTGCCGGTCCGACACACGCGGCCGTCCCGTAACGGCCCGCGGTATCAGCGGAGCGAGTAACTCCCACTCCCGATCAGTGAGTTCATGGCGACGTATCACCCCACCATGCTCCACCAACCCGACGATCTTTGAAGACGGACCCTAGGCCCGCCAGCGGACGACGAGCCCATGGACTCAGCAATCGCGCGGCTATCTGGAATCAGTTCGTCGGACGACCAGGATCGGTCTGTTGGCATTCCGCGTATTTGTCCTTCACGTCCGAGGTGCACCCTTGGAAGCTGCTGTGCCGGCCGTCGGTGCCGTCCTTGGCGGGAACGGTGCCGGTGCCGTACCCGGTCCAGGTTTCCCCCATGTCGTTGGTGATCGTCCACGTGCCGGTCACGGTCTTCGTCAGCTGTCCCCGAGCGATCCACCCGTACTCGCCAGGTGGAATGTGGATGGTCACGAAGCCGCCATCAGTTTCGCTCGTGCTCCAACTATTCGACCAATTGCCTTGGACCGCGACACTGAACTGCGCACTCACAGGGCTTTTCTCGCCGCCCACGGTAATGCCCGCTGTCGTCGTGACGGAGCCTCCGGCGGTGTAGGTGTATCCGGTGGTCTGAGTCCAGTTCATCGACTGGTCCATGTCACGGCTCGTCCCGTTTTTCGCCGGTGGGCCGACGCTCACCTTCTCTATGCGACCGACGGTCGCCGTGGTGGCGCCGTCCACCTTGTACGTGGCGGAGGGGATGACGCTGGAGTGTTCGTCGAACTGCTTCAGGGCGTATCGGGTGGCCATCGCGTTGAGCTGGTCAGGGCGATTGATTCGCCCGCCGATGCCCCAAATCTGTGCTCTGTTGTCCCCGCTGCACGTCTCGACCCGCCCCGGTGCAAAGCGGCTCACCTCGGGGACAGACAGGCACAAATCGTCCTCTACGTGCCGAATGCGGTATCGGCTGTTACTCGCCGGCTGGACGTACCACTCGGCGTTCGTTTCGCCGCAGGCCGATTCGGTGAGGTCTCCGGGGTAGGTGCCGTCTTGCGGCACCTTGGCCAGGCACTGGCCGGAGGCGCTGTTCTTCAGGCGGAATTTCCCATCCTCACCAGGTTCCACCGTGAAATCATGTTCGGGTTTGCTGTCGCCGGCCTGGAGGGAGTAGACCGTGCCGCCTTCATACTCAGAGTCCCGTACGAGGTCAAAGGATCCGAAGGTTCCGGAGGGATCCGGGGTGAACAAATTGACAACGAATGGTTCAGCGTCACTCGCGGTGTCTGCCTGGGCTGGTGCTGCTACCAGCGGTGAGGTTGCCATGGCGAGGGTCGAGAGGACGGCGCCGATTACGCGGATTCCTGGTCTGTCTGATTGGCGTGCAATTGTCATGTCCGGATCCTTGTGTAGAGCTTTTCTCTTTGGGCGGCCTTGACGGGCTGGCTACTCCCGGGTGTTTGCCGGGGGGCCCGACGAGCCAGTCGCGTGGATAAAAACGTGTTAGCCGGCCCGTTACTCGGTCCGCCGTGAGGCTCAAACTATGGGCGAATGAGAATTGATACATCCGTCAACTGACGTATGCCTGCCATCGCATGCGAGCGAACGGCACCTGTTCGCACCTGCGGGAGTGAGGCTTCGTGACGTCTGCAATTGGACGTGGGGAGTGCCTCGTTCCGTGAACGGCACCCGGTGACAGCAGCGGGCTGCTTCCATGAGGAGGTCCGGGTCTCGGCCATAGGCCCCTGGTTGTGGTAGGCGTCGCGAAGGCCGTATCGGCCTCGTTGTGGTCGGCTCGGGTCTGGCGCAGCGCTTGCGTACGGTTGCTCTCCGTGGCCCGAAGCGAGGCACTGGAGAGGATGTGGGCAAGGGCGCTACGTCGTGTGGCTGACTGCCGCGGCGGTTCAGGGCGCGGGGGCGGGGCTGGCCCGCTCCGGGACGAGCTTCTTGCCGATCCGACCTCCCGCGAACCCGACGGGCCTGCCCCCGGAGTCCGCCAGCAGCGTGGGTACAGCCACCAGTGCCAGAAGAGACCCCAGGTGCGTGACACCCCAGGTAATTTCCATGCCACTTTCCACACCCGCAGGAAGGAGCCTGGTACGTTCAAAGCGGTTCGTGAAGAGAGCTACTGCCCTCAAAAGCGTCCTGGTCGTCCATGCGAAGTCCTTTCTGATATGGACGGCTGAGCGCCCCGACGTTGGTTTGCCGCCCGCCGGGGCACATCAACGGACGCTACGTCCTTCCGAGTTGGTTTCGCGACGCGTGAGGCCCATATCGCGAGAAGACGCTTTTCTTTTCTTCTTCGCGCTGGTAAGTGCCACGCCATCGACACTCTTTCGCATTACCGCGTCGAACTGGTGAGCGCATTTCGGGGCTGGGTTCCTTTGGGGTTAGAGGGGGGTAAGGCGTTGGCCCGCAGGCCGAGTCCCTCATGCGCCCCTGGGCATCCCAGGGCGAGGGCTCGTGGCCGCCGGACTGGGAGCCCGGGGTGCTGTCGTCGTGGGTGCGGTGCGGATTTGGGGCCGCAGGCGACCGTCAGAGGCCAGTTGGCCGGAGGAGTGCTCGCGGGCGAGTTCGGAGACGAGGGGGTGTAGCACTGTGGCCAGGGTGTACGGGGAGGCGTGATGGGGCTGTGAGAGTGACGCGCAGAGGGGCCATGCCACGCCTTACACCTCGAACCCCTGTAGCCAGGAAGGTGCTTAGAGATTCCGCGGGTAGAGGACGAGGCACGTCATGTTCGGCGGGCTGGCCGTGTGTCCCAGCGTTGGCTGGTCCAGGCTTCCCGGATGAGGTGTCGGATCACGATGTTCGCGGTCATCAACGCGAGCAGGGCGTTGATGACGACCGCTCGACGTTCCGTGCAGGACAGGGTGAAGTTGAAGCCGCGGCTGTACCAGGAGTTGGTGCGCTCGACGACCCAGCGGAGAATGTGGTTGATCGGGATCACGACACGACGCACTCTCATCGTGGTTGCCGAGCACGATTGATCGGCGTGCTTCTCGTACGAGCCGCCGAAGACGAGTTTCGCGACGAGCTTGTCGAACACGATCCGGTCCGGGATCCGTGGGTTGTGACAGCCCCACGGATGTGTCTCGAGATGCGGTGGCAGGAGGGCCTCGAACTCGAACTGGACCCACAAGGGCTCGATCGCCCATGCTTCGACGGTGGGCACAGGCGCTCCATTTTCAGATGTAGAGATGTAGGAGTCCCACGTCAAAACGGATCCCGGTGCCCGCGTCACATCAGCCCGACGCCCCTAGCCGCGAAATCTCTTACCAATTGACCAATCTCAGGAGCAGTCGGTGGACGTCAGCTACTTCGGTGCCCACGGGCACGTTCCGCTGCGCGTGGCCCTGCTGCCGGCCGGCGGGCATCCTGCTCACCGCGCCGGCGGGCCGACCACAGGGCTGTGAAGGTCGAGGCCAAGGACTCGTCGAAGCCCGGCGGTAGCCCGGACTACCGGGAGCCCGCCACAGGGCGCGGCTTGTAGAAGGTCTCCTCCAGGTAGGCGGCCTCGTGCGGCTGGTAGGGCTCCTCCAAGTAGGCGGCCTCGTCTTCGTCGAGTTCGACGTCCACCGCGGCGACCGCGTCGGCCAGCTGGGCCGGCTTGGTGACCCCGACGATGGGCGAGGTCACCGCCGGGTTGCGCATGACCCAGGCCAGGGCGACCTGGGCCGGGGACAGACCCCGCTTGCCCGCGATCTCGTGGACGCGCTCGGCCACTGCCTGGTCCTCGTCGCGGTAGAGGATCTTGCCGCCCGCGTCGGTCTCGGCACGCGCCGTGGCGGTGTCCCGGGCCCGCGTCAACCTGCCCCGCGCCAGCGGGCTCCACGGGATCACGCCGATGCCCTGGTCGACGCAGAGCGGGAGCATCTCCCGCTCTGCTTCTCGGTGGATGAGGTTGTAGTGGTCCTGCATCGACACGAACCGCGTCCAGCCGTTCAGGTCAGCCAGGTACAGGGCCTTGGCGAACTGCCAGGCGTACATGGAAGAGGCTCCGATGTAGCGGACCTTCCCGGACTTGACCGCGTCGTGCAGCGCCTCGAGGGTTTCCTCGATCGGGGTGTCGTAGTCCCAGCGGTGGATCTGGTACAGGTCGATGTAGTCGGTCCCCAGTCGCTTCAAGGAGGCGTCGAGCTCGGCGAAGATCGCCTTGCGGGACAGCCCGGCGCCGTTCGGGCCGGGGCGCATCCGCATCCAGACCTTGGTGGAGAGAACGACCTCCTCGCGCCGGGTGAAGTCCCTGACCGCCTGGCCGACGATCTCCTCGCTGCTTCCGGCGCTGTACCCATTGGCCGTGTCGAGGAAGTTGACGCCGCCCTCGAGGGCCTGCTTGATGATGTCCCGGCTGGCGTCCGCGCCCAGCGACCAGGGCTCGCCGCCCCGGTCCGGCTCGCCGAAGCTCATGCAGCCGAGACTGATGGCGGAGACTTCCAGTCCGGTCGTTCCGAGTTTGATGTATCGCATGCTTCCGAACCTAGGAATTGGAGTGCGCTCTAACGCAATACGTCTCGGTCCGGAATTCGCAGGCGTGGGGCCTGTGCGCCCTGTCAGGTTTCGACCGTTTCGGCCAGACGTACCAGAGAACCCAGTGGTAGCGAGTAACAAACTGTCAATTCTCGGCCGGCGCGCCTGGGCCAATTCGTCTGTTGGCCGCCGACGGGGCCCGCCTTACTCGGCCTGGGTACCGGAGCCCCTCACCTCGACGGTCGGACGCACGATGACGACTGGACACGTGGCGTACAGTGCGCACTGCTGACTCACGGAACCCAGCAGCGCACGACGGAAGCCGCCCAGGCCCCGGCTGCCCACCACGAGCGCCTCGGCGCCCTCGGCCTCACTGAGCAGCGCCTCAACGGGATTGCCGTGCATCAGACGCTGTCGCACCTGGGCAGCGCCGGACTCGCCAAGGACCTGGTGCAGCTGGTTGACGAGGCCCTGCTCGGCGATCGTCTTGTCGAAAACGGGGTCCACCGCCGGCGCGGACCAGCCGTGCGCCCCGGGCAGCTCCCAGGCAGCCACTGCCACCACGTCACCGCCGATCAGCTCGGCATGCTGGACCGCCCAGCGAAGCGCGGCGTGCGACGAAGGCGAACCGTCGACGCCCACCACGACGCGCAGGGCCGAATCCTGCTCTTCCATGGTATATACCCCTTCCGCTCGCATGCACGTCCACACTCTGCGACACGGGGGCGATCCGCCATACAAGCGCCGCCGACAGGTAGACCCCGCCTCGGCGCCGATCCGGCGCGTGGGTGGGATGCGGTGCCGGTCGGGAGTCGCGGAGTGGCTGGCGGCGCGGTGTCATGTGGGGAGCAGGGTGCGCAGTGCCCGCGCTTGGCGGGCGTGGGCCGGAGAAGGTGGTCCGCGTCGTTGTCGAGACCTCGCGATCACGTGCAGTAGTTTCGGCTGATCTGGACCGGCGCCAGAGCTCACGGCGGCAGCTGACTTTGCTGCCCCGCTTACGGGAAGTCTGCGAGGCCGCCTGACAGGCGCTGGCATCGCTGAAGACGGATCGGGACACCCGCATCTGCGAGGAGCGCAGTCATGAAGCGTCGACGCACAGGGACTGAGCCGGTAACCGCCCGCAGTCCCCTGCGGTTGCGGCTTGTCCTGGCTGCTGGCGCGCTGGCGTTCTTCACTGCGGCGGCGGTGCGACTGGCGATGGGAGCTCGCTCTGCCGGGCCGCGCTACTCCCCCAATACCACCGTGCTGGTGGTACTGGCGGCGGTGTGTGGCGTTCTAGCCCTCGTCGCATTGTTAAATCTCGCGGTGATCCTGCGCCGTATGCGGCGTGTGAGGAACGATCGGTAGATGCTGGTGAGCAGCCGGGTTCATGGCGACCGACCCGTCATGCGCCGCGAGGTGGGGCCAGCGGGAGAAGGCGATGGGTTGGCCTTGGGGCTCAGACGGTGTCGGGGCACGGCTGGGTCCCCACTTCCACAAATCCCGGACGCGGTTGCATACGAGTGAATCGTTCCAGCCGCGTGCGTGGACCAAAGCCGACCACTCGGACGTGACGGACCGGGGCGCCTCTCGGCCGCATCTGCGGCAGGCGGGCGTGGTCGAAGCCCGGCAGGCTGGGGGTATGAACGAGGAGCGCGGTGTGGACAAGGGTGGTAACAGGCCTGAACTACATCCAGATCGAGCGCAGCCTGACGTGGGGGAGTGAACGCTTCCTGCGGGAACAGACCTCGCCGAACGAGCACGAAGGGCCAGCAGGAGCAGCCGGTACGCAGAACACGGAAGAACCGAACTGAACCCCTGCCACCCTCTCTGCAGCGCCGCGTCCGGCGGGCCGAGGCCGGGCACCGGCCTCGCCCAGCACTCCCACTCCCTGTATGACCGGCGCTTGACCAGGGCTACCTCCTCCCGCCAGGCGACCAGGCGGGCAGGCACGGTAGGGGCTACGGCGGCGTCCAGCCTGCTCAGGTGGTGAATCCGCGGTGCGGTCGCGGCCGGGAAGTGCTGCGCCTCCGGGGTGGCAGGGCCGGTGTCGCGCACACCGTTCTCCTCTCCTGCGGGCTGCGGGCTGCGGGCTGCGGGCTGCGGGCTGCGGGCGCGGGTGTCGGCCACGGGTCTCCGGTCGGCCCACCCGGCGATAAAATTGGGTGAGCCGAACACATCCGCTCCCACCGGTGACGTCACCGCTGTCCACCGGTTCGGGGCCAAGAGCGGTCGATCGATCTGAAGGGTGCCGTCATGGCCGAACAGATCACCTATCGCCGAGTCTATGAGGAGACCTCGCCCAAGGACGGCAAGCGGGTACTCGTCGACCGGGTCTGGCCGCGGGGCATGCGTAAGGAGGATGCGCACCTGGACGAGTGGCTACGTGACGTCGCCCCGTCGAGCGAACTGCGCAAGTGGTACGGCCATGAACCCAGCCGCTTCACCGAATTCCGTCGCCGTTACCTGGCAGAACTGCGCGACGCCGGGCACCGAGAGGCGGCCGAGCATCTGCGTGACCTGGCGGTGCACGACAAGCTCATGCTGTTGACCGCCACCAGGGACGTGGACCACAGCCAGGCCGCTGTCCTAGCCGAGTGGCTGACCAAGAAGCGGTGACGAACACACGAGGGCCTCAAGGACGGCGAGCCGCGGATTTTGAACGTCAACGGCTGGTGCGGCGGAGCGCACGGTGTGCGGCGTTGTGTCGTCGGCGTGGCCTGCACTTGGCCATCGCGGTCACCGTCGACCATACCGACTCGCACTCTGACAGAGGTGGCCGAGTCCGCGTCGGCCGTCACCGCCACCGAGGACCTCGCGCTGGTCCGTGGGGGCCGCGCGGACGAGCCCATTCCCACGTAGGCGCCGTTTTGAGGGATCGATCTTGCGCTGCTAGAGACGTGAAGAGGGAAAATCGTGCGAACGAACATCATCCGCAAGGAGCGCATGAGCGTCAGCTACGACATGGTGAACGGCTGGACGGTTGTTGAGATCGACGGCGATGTGGACGCCCACACCTCCCCCCTGGTCCGCGAAGCAGTGATCAGGCTCGTCGATGAGGGACACCGCCACTTCGTCCTGGATCTGAGCTTCGTATCTTTCCTGGACTCGATGGGACTGGGCGTGATCGTGGCGGTCACAAAACGCATCCGTGAACGCGAAGGCGCACTGCGGATCGCGGCCGCCTCTGCCCGGATAGTCAGGGTTTTCGACATCAGCGGCCTGCGTGAGGCTTACGAGATCCACCCCTCACCAGAAGAGGCAACGCGCCAGGCTCCCTCGCTCGGCAGGCTCGCGCACTGGCCCCGCCCGGCAAGCTGAGAAACGCTCACGGGACGACCTGCTTCTGCTGCGCAGCGTTGTCCAAGCCACGCCCGGCTCGAAGCAGCGAGTCCAGGCTTGAGGCCTCGCGCCGGTGAGGGATGGCGAGAGGTACGCAACCCGAAGCGGGTTCACGGATGTGCGTGGGGTTCCGTCTCCTCCATGGCGTGCAGGGCGAGGGTGGAGTGGGCGCAGGCGCCGCCGGCGCGCATCTCGGCGGCGACCCAGATCGCTTCCATGATCTCCTGAGGGTCGGCGCCCTTGCGCCGCGCAAGACGGGTGTGCCCTTGGATGCAGTACGGACACTGGGTCACGTGGGCGACTGCGACGGCGATCAACTGCTTGGTCTTCTCCGGCAGCGCTCCTTCAGCAAAGACGGCGCGACTGAAGTTGTCGAACGCTTCGTTGATGGCTGGGGCGAGCTGGACGCGTCGCTGGCCGATCTCAGGGGGGCCGGGTGGTAGACGGCTTCACTCATGGGTGCCTCCGCTAGTCCGTGTCAAGGTGTCGGGTGGGCGCGTCACATCGGTCGGTGAGCGGGCGAGACGCTGCTATGCACGGTGGCGAATGACAACTGCGCTGCCCGGTACCGCCATAGAGCGAGGTCACGGCTGTCCTCCTACACGACGATGCGTATCGGCTGTTCGAGCAGTGCCTTGAGGTCGGTGAGGAAGGCGGCGCCGGTGGCCCCGTCGAGGGTCCGGTGGTCGATGGACAGGGTCAGGGCCATCACGGTGCCGGCGGCGAGTTCGCCGTCGCGGACGACGGGTTCAGGGTGGGCGGCTCCGACGGCGAGGATGGCTGCCTGCGGGGGGTTGATGACGGCGGTGAAGTGGTCGATGCCGTAGGGGCCGAGGTTGCTGATGGTGAAGGTGCCGTCGGCGAGATTGTCGAGGCTGAGGTGCCCGGTGCGCGCCTTGTCGGCGAGAGCGCGGGCTTCGCGGGCGATCTCGGTGAGGGTCTTGCGGTCGGCGTCGTGGATGACGGGGACGGTCAGCCCGTCGTCGAGGGCGACGGCGATACCGATGTGGATCCGGTGGTGGTGCAGGATGCGGGTCTCGTCCCAGGAGGCGTTCATCTCCGGGTGGGTGCGGAGTGCGGTGGCGCACGCCTTGATGATCAAATCGTTCATGCTCACGCGAGGGCCCTGCTCGCCGAGGCGCGCGTTGAGGTCGGCGCGAAAGGCAAGCAGCGGCTCCACGTCGACCATGGCGGTGAGGTAGAAGTGCGGGGCCTGCTGGGCGCTTTGGGCCAGGCGCTGCGCGGTCAGGCGGCGCACCGTGCTGAGCGGGACCACCTCGGTGTCCTCGGTAACGTCGGCGGGCACGGAAGGCCGCATGGAGGGTTGTTTCCGCTCGGCTGCAGCCGGTTGAGCAGTGGTGGGGGCGGGGCCCGATGCGACTTGGCGCCGGGCGACGGCCTTCTCCACGTCGGCGCGGACGATTCGGCCACCGGGGCCGCTGCCGGGGATGGTGGCGATGTCGATGCCGTGTTCACCGGCGATGCGCCGCGCCAGCGGGGAGGTCGGTACCCTGCGGGGTTCTGTTGGGGGTGGCGGGGGACTCACTGCGGCTGACGGAGGTGGTGCGGCCGGTGTGGGGACTTCGGACGCCGGTTCCGGTGGAGTCGGCTGTGCTGCTTCAACCGGAGGCGTGGTGGGCTGCTCGGGCGCGGGCGGCTGCACGGCCGTGGCGGACTGATCGCCGATGACCGCGACCGCGGTGCCGATCGGTACCGTGCTGCCCTCGGGGACGAGGAGGCGGGTCAAGGGGCCCTCGTCGTAGGCTTCGAGGTCCATGAGGGCCTTGTCGGTTTCGATCTCGGCGATGACGTCGCCCTTGTGGATCTGGTCGCCCTCCTGCTTGAGCCACCGGGCGAGCGTGCCCTCCTCCATGGTGTCGGATAGGCGGGGCATGAGGATCTCGGGCATGCGGGGTCTCCTAACCGCGGCCAGATGACTGGGGGCTGGGCGTGAAGCCCGTGGCGTCGAGGACCTCGCGGACCACTCGGGTCAGGGCGGCGGCGTCCGGCAGGGCGGCCAGTTCCAGGGGCTTGGCGTACGGGAGGGGGACTTCGGCGGCGGCGACGCGGCGAACGGGGGCGTCGAGGTGGTCGAAGGCCCCTTCCTGGATGGTGGCGGCGATCTCCGCGCCGATGCCGTAGCTGAGCCAGTCGTCCTCCAGCACGACGGCTCGGCCGGTCCTGCGGACCGAGGCGCACACGGTGGCCCGGTCCAGCGGGCGCAGGCTGCGCAGGTCGACCACCTCGGCCGAGATCCCCTCCTCCTCAAGCCGGCGGGCGACGTCGAGGGCGATGACGGCGGCACGGGAGTAGGCGATGATCGTCACGTCGCGGCCCTGCTTGGTGACGGCGGCGGTGCCGATCGACACGGTGTGGTCGCCGTCGGGCACCTCGCCCTTGGTGTTGTACAACGCCAGGTTCTCCAAGAAGATCACCGGGTCGTCGTCGCGGACGGCGGAGGCGATCAACCCCCTGGCGTCGGCGGGCGTGGAGGGAGCGAGGACCTTCAGCCCGGGGATGTGGGCGTAGAAGACCTCCAGGTTCTGCGAGTGGGTGGCGGCCAGTTGCTGCCCGCCGCCGCCCGGGGTGCGGATTACCATCGGCACCGACACTTGGCCGCTGAACATGGAGTGCAGTTTCGCGGCGTGGTTGATGATCTGGTCGATGGCCAGCAGGCTGAAGTTGATGGTCATGATCTCCACGATCGGGCGCAGGCCGAGCATGGCGGCTCCGATCGCGGCGCCTGTGAAGCCTTCCTCGCAGATTGGGGTGTCGCGCACCCGGCGTGGGCCGAACTCGGCCAGCAGCCCAGCGGTGATCTTGTAGGAGCCTTCGAAGACGCCGATCTCCTCCCCGATGAGCAGCACGTTCTCGTCCCGCAGCAGTTCGGCACGCAGTGCGTCGTGCAGGGCCTGCCGGTAGGTGATCGTCTCGCCCACGGGTCACGCTCCGTCCTGTGCGCGGTTAATGGCCTGCTCGCAGGGCAGTGGATCGCCCGGCAGGCCGGGGAAGACGTTTGCGACCTCGGTGGCGTACAGGTGGTCGAAGAGGGTTTCCACACCCGGGGCCGGGCCTGCGTCGGCGAAGTCGACCGCAAGGCTGACCTGCTGGTCGGCCTCCTCGTCGATGCGGTCCGCCGACTGCGGGGTGAGGATGCCCTCCTCGATCAGGCGGATCCGCAAGGCGGGCACCGGGTCCTTCTCCCGCAGCTGGGCGGCCTCTTCCGGGGTGCGGTAGCGGGCTGGGTCGACGACGGAGTGTCCGCGCAGCCGGTAGCTGACCGTCTCCAGCAGCCTGGGATGGTGCTCGGCGCGTGCCTGCTCCAGCGCCATCCGGGCGGCGTCACGCACGGCGAGTACGTCGCCTCCGTCCACGCGGGTTCCGGGGATGCGGTAGGCGCAGCCGCGCCGGAACAGCTCCGGCTCGCCGGCCGCCGCCGCAACGGGGGTGCCCATCCCGAGTTGGTTGTTGACGATGACGTAGACGATGGGAAGGTGCCATACGGCGGCGAGGTTGAGGGCCTCGTGGAACGCGCCGATGTTGGTGGTGCCGTCCCCGAGCAGGCACATCACCGCCTCGCTGCCGGATCCGGGCTCGCCGCGGTAGGAGATCGCCAGCGCGGCGCCGGTGGCCAGGGGCAGTTGGCCGCCAACGATGCCGTAGCCGCCGAGTAGCCGCAGCTCGGTGTCGAACAGGTGCATGGAGCCGCCGCGTCCGCCGGACATGCCAGTGGTGCGTCCGAACAGCTCCGCCATCACCCGGCCCGGGTCGGCGCCGCGGGCGAGGGCGTAGCCGTGTTCCCGGTAGGTGGTGAACAGGTAGTCGGTGGATCGCAGTGCGGCCATCAGCCCGACGCAGGTGGCTTCCTCACCGAGGTTGAGGTGGCAGTAACCGCCGATCTTCGCCCGGGTGTACATCTCCGCCGCCCGCAGCTCGAAAGCTCTGATCAGCGCCATCTGCCGGTAGTAGCCGCGCAGCACATCGGCCTCGCTGTCGGAGACCGTACTGGCGGGTGCGGGGCGGGCTGTGCCCGCGGTGTCGGCGGCGGGATCGCGGCCAGGTGTCGGTGAAGAGCTCATCGTTCGCGGGATTCCTCGCGTCGCGTCGGTGCGGTCTTGTTTCAGCTGCCGGGTGGTGCTTCCTGGACGGCGAAGCGGTCGGCGGAGGCGTGGCACTTGGGGCAGCGCTCGGGTGGGCGGTCGCCCTGGGCGGTCTCGCCGCACACCTGGCAGGCCCACTCGGTGGTCAGCAGCGCGACGATGTCGGAGCGGCTGATGATGCCGACCAGGCGGCCGCCGGCCAGCACGGGGACGCGGCGGATGCGCCGCTCGACCAGCAGGTGGCGGACGTCGTCGACGTCGGTGTCCTCGGTGACACTGATCACCGTCCGGGTCATCACCTGTGCGGCGGTGCCTCCAGGGCGGCCCAGCAGGTCGTACTCGCTGACCAGGCCCACGACCGCGCCGGCTGCGTCGAGTACGGGGACCGCGCTGATCCGGCGGTCGTGCAGCACGGCCGCGATTTCGGGCACCGGGGTGTTCTCGGTGACCGTGACCACCGGTGCCGTCATGATCTCCTTGACGTTCATCGAGCCCTCTCGGTCGCTGTGCGGGGCGGGCCGCATCAGACCAGAGTGGCCGTCGAGTGACGGTGCCGCGAGGCGGAGATGCGGTGTTGAGTTGGCTCATGGCGCCTGGCCGGCGCCCAGGACGGAGAGGGCTTCGCGGACCATCTGGTGGGTGAAGCCCCACTCGTTGTCGTACCAGCTCATGACCTTCACGAGTGTGCCGTCCACCACCCGGGTCATCGCGGCGTCGATGACCGACGCCCTGGCGTCGCCAATGATGTCGGTAGAGACCATGGGTTCCTCGGCGACGGCGAGGACGCCGCGGTATCGCTCGCTGTCGGCCTCCTCGCGGAGGAGGTCGTTGACCTCCTCCGCGGTGGTCGGCCGGGCGGTGACCATCGTGATGTCCGCGATCGATCCGACCGGCACCGGAACGCGGATTGCCACCCCGTCGAAGCGCCCTGCCAGCGTGGGCAGCGCCCGGATGGTGGCCAGTGCCGCCCCTGTGGACGCGGGGACCATGTTGATGCCGGCGGCGCGGCCGCGCCGGACGTCCTTGCTGGGGCCGTCGACGAGCTGCTGACTGGCGGTGTAGGCGTGGACGGTGGACATGATCGCCCGTTCGATCCCGATCCTCCGCTCCAGCACCTCGACCACCGGAGTGATGGAGTTGGTGGTGCAGCTGGCGCACGAGATGACCTGCACGCCGTCCGGAGCCTGGTTCACTCCGGGAACCACGGTCGCGACCGTCTCGGTACGCGCTGGAGCGGACAGGATGACAAACCTGGCTCCGGCTTCGAGATGACGTCGCAGCTCTTCCTCGCGGCGGAAGGCCCCGGTGCATTCCAGCACCAGGTCGATGCCCAGCTCCCGCCACGGCAACCGGGCCGGATCGCGCTCTGCGAACACCGGCACTTTGAGTCCGTCGATGCTCAGCGCACCGTCGGTCGCCGTGACCATCTTCCCGTAGCGCCCGTAGACGCTGTCGTGCGCCAGCAGGTAGGCGAGGTTGCCTGCCTCGACGAGGTCGTTGAGGGCGGCGACCTCAACGCCGTCGGCGTCCAGCAGGATCTTCAGCGCGGCACGTCCGATGCGTCCGAGCCCGTTGATGGCGATCTTCGGCATGTCAGACATCCCTTCGCTGCGCACGTGCCCCCCTGCCCGTCCTAGCATCGCCAGCGAGGCTCCGACCGGTGGAACTACGCCACCTGGGGGGCGCCATACGCGGGCGAGGACCGGCGGACACGTCCGCAAGGTCCCGTGAGTTGCCCGGAAGCCTCACGCGGCCAGAGGGAAAGGCATGGGGTGATGGCCGGCGACCGCCACCGCTCCTTGAAGGCTCCCCAGGGCCCGTGGGGAAGGTCGCATCTATGTGCCGTCCGGTTAGGTCCTCTCGGCTCTGGCCGGTCGCCAGCAGGTACCCCAGTTGACATCGGCACTCGACGGTCCTGGGCTCCGCCGCCCGGGTTGCCGGAGGCGGGGACGCCGCTGACCATGAGTGCGGGCGGATCTCCGACCGTGACGGTGGCCGCTGGAGCGCACGCGTGCGGCGCGAGACGGGAACCGATGGTGGCGGTGAATGCGAAGAACCGGCCCGGGGCGACACCGGGGTGCGGGCGCGTCGCAAAGACCGGTCGTGGCAGAGAAACGATCGTCGCCTTGACTTTCGCCATCGTGGTGATCAACGCCGGGAACCGGCTCGCTGCAGGACTGCGCGCACCGGTCACCAGCCTCGACCTGCCGCAGAACATCCCTGGAGTCAGCCGATCCTGAGGAGTGTCTTCCGTGACCGCCGACAGCTTCGCCGCCCGAGCACCACTTTCCGCAGCCGGATCCTCTTTCACCATCTACCGGCTCGACGCGGTCGAAAGGGCTGCGCGGCTCCCGTACAGCCTGAAGGTGCTGTTGGAGAACCTGCTGCGCAACGAGGACGGCCATACGGTGACCGCCGACCAGGTCAGTGCTCTGGCCAACTGGGACCCGACCGCCGAGCCGGCCACCGAGATCCAGTTCACCCCGGCGCGGGTACTGATGCAGGACTTCACGGGCGTGCCGTGCATCGTAGACCTGGTGGCGATGCGCGAGGCGCTGGCTGCCCTGGGTGGCGATGCGGAGCGCATCGACCCGCTGCGGCCGGTGGAACTGGTCATCGACCACTCCGTGATCGCCGACCACTACGGCGTTCCGGAGGCGTTCCACCGCAATGTCGAATTGGAGTTCCGGCGCAACGCCGAGCGCTACCAGTTCCTGCGTTGGGGCCAGAACGCCTTCGACAACCTGCGCGTCGTCCCGCCGGGCACCGGCATCTGCCACCAGGTGAACCTGGAGCACTTGGCACGTGTCGTTTTCGGCGAAGACGGGGTGGCCTTCCCCGACACCCTGGTCGGCACCGACTCCCACACCCCGATGGTCAACGGACTTGGCGTACTCGGCTGGGGCGTGGGCGGCATCGAAGCGGAAGCGGCCATGCTCGGCCTGCCCCTGAGCATGCTCATCCCCCGGGTCATCGGAGTGAAGCTGACCGGCGCACTGCCCGAGGGCAGCACCGCCACCGACCTGGTGTTGACCATTGCGGAGAAACTGCGCGCCCACGGCGTGGTGAGCACCTTCGTAGAGTTCTACGGTCCCGGCGTGGCCGGCGTGCCGCTCGCCAACCGGGCCACCATCGGCAACATGAGCCCGGAGTACGGCGCCACCTGTGCGATCTTCCCCATCGACGACGAGACACTCACCTATCTGCGGCTCACCGGACGCAGCGCCGGTCAGGTGACGCTCGTCGAGGCGTACGCCAAGGAACAGGGCCTGTGGCACGACCCCAGCCACGAGCCAACCTACTCCGAGACGCTGGAGTTGGACCTGTCGGCTGTCGTGCCGTCGATCGCCGGCCCGAAACGCCCGCAGGACCGCATCCCGCTCGCAGACGCACCGCATGCCTTCCACGCCGCACTGGACGGATATGCCCGATGGGACCCCGCACCGGTCGGGCTGGACGCGAGCAGCGCGGAATCCTTCCCCGCCTCCGACCCCGTCGCGGTGACGGGTAACCGCCCCGGGGACGCACCCGCCCACTTCGAGAGCGCCCCAGCCGCGGACGACCCGCCCCTGAACCCCACCCGCCTGACGCTGAAGGACGGCCCCAGCGTCGAGATCGGTCACGGCTCGGTGGTGATCGCCGCGATCACTTCCTGCACCAACACGTCCAACCCACAGGTCATGGTCGGCGCCGCCCTGCTCGCCAAGAAGGCGGTCGAACACGGGCTGGGGCCGAAGCCGTGGGTGAAGACTTCCCTCGCCCCCGGCTCGAAGGTCGTCATGGACTACTTCGCAAGCGCCGGCCTGGTCCCGTACCTGGAGCAGCTCGGCTTCGACCTTGTCGGCTACGGCTGCACCACCTGCATCGGAAACTCCGGCCCGCTGATCGACGAGGTGGCACGCGCAGTGTCCGAACACGATCTGGCGGTGGCCGCGGTGCTCTCGGGCAACCGCAACTTCGAAGGCCGCATCCACCCCCAGACCAAGCTCAACTACCTTGCCTCCCCGCCGCTGGTGGTCGCCTACGCACTGGCCGGTTCGATGACCGTCGACCTCACCCGCGACCCGCTCGGCACAGGAGGCGACGGCAAGCCGGTCTTCCTGCGCGACATCTGGCCCAGCCAGCAGGAGGTCCAGGACGTCATCGCCTCCTGCCTGCGGCCCGAGATGTTCACCCGGGACTACGCGGACGTTTTCGCGGGCGGCGAGCAGTGGCGGGCCCTGCCCACCCCGGAAGGCGAGTTGTTTGCCTGGGACCCCAACTCCACCTACGTGCGCAGGCCGCCCTACTTCGACGGCATGAGCCGTACGCCCGAGCCGTTGCGCGACATCGAGAGCGCTCGAGTGCTGGCCCTGCTCGGCGACTCGGTCACCACTGACCACATCTCGCCCGCCGGCGCCATCAAGCGCGGCTCTCCCGCAGGGGAGTACCTCACCGGCCACGGCGTCGCACCGAGGGAGTTCAACTCCTACGGTTCCCGGCGCGGCAACCACGAGGTGATGATCCGCGGAACCTTTGCCAACATCCGGCTGCGCAACCTGCTTGCACCGGGCACTGAGGGAGGCGTCACCCGGCACTTTCCCGACGGCGAGCAGACCACCATCTATGACGCGGCGACACGGTACGCGTCCGAGGGCGTGCCGCTGCTGGTGATCGCCGGAAAGGAGTACGGCTCAGGCTCCTCCCGCGACTGGGCGGCCAAGGGCACCGCCCTGCTGGGCGTGCGCGCTGTCCTGGCCGAGTCGTATGAGCGCATCCACCGCTCCAACCTCATCGGCCTGGGCGTCCTGCCTCTGCAGTTCGCCCCCGGCCAGAGCCGGGAGTCCCTCGGCCTGACCGGCGAGGAAAGCTACACAGTCCGCGGCCTGGCGGGCGGGGAACTGCCCCAGGAGGTCACGGTCACCGCCGTGGGCCCGTCCGGCATGCTGGAATTCGCGGCCCGTGTCCGTATCGACACCGCCACCGAGGCCGACTACTACCGCCACGGCGGCATCCTGCCCTACGCGCTGCGCACCCTGCTGCCGCCGGCGTGAGCCAGCACCGCTGCACCTAGGCGGTTTCGTTTGGATCAGTCGGTCGTTGGTCCGGGTATGCCGTTAAGCGATGTGCAGTGGGCGCGAATTGAGCCGTTGCTCTCGGCCGGATGCCGAAGCGAGGTGGCCGCTGGCGTGACCACCGGGAGGTGATCGACGCGATCGCCTTCAAGTTCCAGACCGGAACGCAGGGGGTCCACCTGCCGGAGAAGTACGGCAATTGCAGGGGTGTTCACAACCGCCTGCGGATGTGGGCGCTGGATGGCACGTGGGAGCGGGTCTTCACCGCGCTGATGGCCCAGGCCGACGCCGACGAGGACCTGACCTGGGCGGTCTCGGTGGACTCCACCATCGTGCGAGCTCACCAGCATGCGGCCGGGGCCCGCAAAAAGGGGCCCCGGCCACAGAGCCAACCGATCACGCCATCGGCCGGTCCCGCGGAGGGCTGAGCACGAAGATCCACCTCGCCGCAGATGACTGCTGCCGACCCCTGGCCTTCGTTCTCACCGCAGGACAGGCCGGTGACGCGCCTGCCTTCACAGATGTCATGGCCCGCCTACGTGTTCCCCGCCGCCGCGGAAGGCCGCGGACCAGGCCGGACGTGGTCCTGGCAGACAAGGCGTACTCCTCACGCGCGATCCGCGACCACCTGCGCAAGCGCGGCATCGCCACCCGCTACGAGAAGACCGCAACCATCTACCTCGCCGGACTTCACGTCGAGGGAATCTTCCTCTGGTCCGCCCGATGATCCAAACGACAGGTCTTAGGTCACTGGGACTCCGGCTTGCCGACGGTGTTTCCGCGGGGGAGTCGGAGCCTTCGGCCGCTCAGGGCTGGGCGGGTGCGGGTCTCAGGTCAGTGGGGTGTTGGCCAGGACGCGGCGGAGGATGCTCCAGGAGAGGTCGGAGTGGGTGGCGAAGTGCCTCTGGTCTTTTCCGTCCTCGTCGATGTAGTCGAAGGAGTCGCGGGAGTTACTGTCGCCGTCGTGGTGCTCGACGGCGGTCCCCTCCGGGTTGAGGTAGACGTGGAAGCTGGCACCGAATTCGTCGGTGGAGTTCATGTAACCCGGACCGGTGGTGCCGTCGCCACCGTTCATCGGGCAGAACACCCGGTGCACGGCGTACGTGTCCTTGGAGAGCCAAGCACACTGTCCGGGCGTGAGGGTGAGCAGCCCGAGCTTGGTCGCGTTCCAGTCGAGGTGCTCGTAGACCATGACGTCGAGCTGCCCGGCGAGGCAGAAAACGATGCCGGTGGTATGGCCGTGGGAGTGGATGGGCGAGTAGTGCTGTGCAGGCCAGATCTCCAGGACGACGGGCGAGCCGATGTCGCCCTCCGGAAGGTCCTTGGAGTCGAGGTGGCCGTGTTTGGTGGCCAGCTCGTCGTAGTGGCCCCGGCCGCTGCAGGCGACGCGGATGTACGGCGGGTGGGAAACGTCGTCCCCTTGCTTCGCGTGCAGGATTCGCCGCAACAGCCCCATCTTGCGGCCGGGTTCGCCGGGGGCGAGGTGATGGCGCAGCGCTTCGATTTCCCAAGCGGACAGCCGTAGGTCCTCGGCCTTGCGCGCCAGGTCCATGACGGCCGGCGGGATCATCAACTGTCGGGCGTACTCGTCGAAGGAGGTGGCCTGTCCGATCACCAGCGACGGTACGGCCTGAGCTCCCTGGAGGCGCAGTTGTCGTTCCTCTTCCTTGGTGATGTGGAAGGGGTGCTTGGCCCCGGTGGACTCCGGGGGGTCGGCGGGGGGCTTGGTGTCGGTCATGCTCATGAGAGGGCTCCCTGGTGTCTTCCGGCGGGACGCGGCGCACGGATGCGACACGTCGTGACTGCGGTAGTGAGCGACTTTCACCTGGCCAACGAGCCGGCCTGGGTGCACGTGACGGCGCCTTTCAGCCAGCCCACTTCGGGTTCGGGGATTGAACACCTACGCATGAGCCGGCACGGGCCCCGAACCCCCGAAGCGTCGGCGGACCCCGGTACATGAACGCCGCAAGACCACGACTCCCCCTGACCGCGGCTGCTCACTGACGAGAATCCGCACAGTGATGGTGTCGTCCCTCAGGGCACCTCCCTGCAGCCCGCCGACCAGATCGCAAAACACCGTCGACCGCGCTGCATCAACAAACGCAAAGCAATGGTGCGGCCTTGCCACCCGATACGACAATCACCGTCGACCAAGCAGCACTCCACCTCGCGGCCATCCACATCTGGACCGCATGGTGATCCGAAAGAAACGGCCTGGGCGACGCCTGGTGCCCGACGGAAACCAGCCGACGTGGCTCACCGGCCGACCGCGTCGGGCAGGCGCACGGCGAGCAGGGCGACATCGTCGTCGAACCTCTGGCCGCGCTCGGTCAGTACCTCGTCGCAGAACGCGTCCAGCGGGGCGCGGGCCAGCTGGGAGGCATGCGCGGCAAGTGCACGCAAAGCGTCGTCGATGTCCTGGTCGCGGCGTTCCACCAGGCCGTCGCTGAACAGCAGCAGCGTGGTGCCAGGTGCCAGTGGGTGTGTGTGGTCGAACCGGGGCACGGACGGGTCGATACCGACGGGAATGCCATGGCGGGCCGGGGCGAGGTAGCGGGTGTGGCCGTCCGCGGCGACCAGCAACGGGGGCGGATGTCCAGCGTTGGTCCAGCGGAACGTGTACGCGTCCTCGCCCTCGCCGCCGCGCTCGATGCGGCCGAGCACCAGCGTGGCGGTGGGCGGATCGCCGAACATGGTCAGGGCCATGTCGAGCTTCGACACCACCAGGCTGGGCGGCCCGCCATGGTCGTAGGCCAGGGCGCGCAGCATGTTGCGGATCTGCCCCATCACCGGGGCGACTTGCACATCGTGGCCGGTAACGTCGCCGACGACGACGCAGGTCGCCCCGTCTGGCAGCACCACGGCGTCGTACCAGTCCCCGCCGAGTTTCGGCAGGTCCGACGCCGGCTCGTAGCGGGCACAGACCTCGATCGGCGCCAGATCGGGCAGAGTGGGCAGCATACTGCGCTGGAAGTGTTCGGCGGCACGGTTGAGCTGCCCGTACAGGCGGGCGTTCTCGATGCTGACGCTCGCCGCGCTGGCCAGTGCGGTCAGCAGCACCTCGTCGTCGTCGCCGAAGGGCGTTCCATCCGTCTTGTCGGCCAGATATAGGTTGCCGTAGACCGTGCCGCGCACCATCAGCGGCGCCCCCAGCAGCGTTTTCATCACCGGGTGGCCGGGCGGGAAGCCGACGGCGCGGGGGTCGGTCAGGATGTCCGCCACCCGCAGCGGCTGCCGGTCCGCGACCAGCCTGCCCAGCAAGCCGTGTCGCTGCGGTAGCCCCACGGCGGCCGTGAGCTGCTCTGCGTTCACCCCGACCGTGATCAGGTCGGCGAAGCCACCGCTCTCGCCGAGCACGCCCAGTGCGCCGTAGCGGGCGCCTACCAGGTCGGTGCCCGCTTCCACGATGTGGTGCAACACCGCCCGGGTGTCCATGTCGGCGCTGATGGCCACCACGGCGTCCAGCAATCGTTGCAGCTGGCGCTGCCCCAAAGCGTGGGGCCGGGGCTCAGTCCTCGGCGCGTCCGGGGATTGCGCCCCAGCCGATTGCCGGGTCTCGTCGCTCGCCGCCGTTTCAGGCATGGAAGTCTGCTCCGGCCGCCGCCTGGGATTGTGCGCCATGCCTGCTTCCTCCCTGCGCCGTCGAGTGCCGTCAGCACCTGGCCGCCTGTTCGCCAGCCTACGGCCTTGCCCGAACGGGGAGCAGCCCACAACTCGCGCTTGACGCGTGGAGGCCCCAGCTCAGGAATCAGGTGCCTGTACCACGGACAACCAGGACGGGACAGGGGGCGTGGGTCACGCAGTGCTGACTGACCGAGCCGAGTAGGACGCCGGCAAATCCGCCGTGCCCGCGGCTGCCGACCACGAGTAGTTCCGCGCCCCGAGCAAAATCCACCAGGACACTCGCAGGGTGCCCCTTACGGACGTATGAGCGCACCCCGACGTGTCCAACGTGGGGCAGTGCATGCTCAAGCGTGTCGGCAAGCTTTTCCTTGGCGATCTTCTCGAAGTCCCACTCCTCCGGTGGCTTCGGCACCCAGCCGAATGTAGTAGGGAATTCCCAAGCGATCACAGCCGCCACGACCGCATCGAAGCCCTTGGCATGTGCGACTGCCCAACGCAACGCAGCCATCGACGACTCCGACCCATCCACACCGACCACGATCCGCCGGTCAGGTCTGTCTGGCATCTCGTGCATATAGACCACCTGTCTTTTTCAAAGGTCAACCGTCTACTCGCCGAGTATGTATGCGCTGCCGCGCAGAAACATGGTCCCGTGCGCGCGTTGGGAAACGGACTGATTATTGCTATAAGAGCCCGGCGGGGGCTCGCCCTCGTCCGCGCACGGCCAGCGGCTGTCACTGCGCCAGTCGGCCGCCGTGCGGCCGCACCGCCTCCGCGCGGACGAACTCTGCAAGTCGGTGCTGCGCCGCTGTACGACTGCCGTCCCCCATACGCCCCTCGTCCACGCCAGCACCGGCTGCCACCAACAACACCCCCGGCACCCAACAGAACATCACCGAGAAGAGAAGGGAGACTCGTGAACGCGCCTGACGCCGAACGGATCGCCGGCGCCGAGAACCAGAGGCATGAGGACGGAAGGCTTCGCCGACGAGCTATACGGCCTGCCGCCGGGGAACCCCCACCCGTGACGAGCGTGCCAGGACCGCCCGCGCCGCAGGAGACCGGCAGTTGGCCGAACAGATCCGACACCTGCGCCGCCCCACCCTCTTGGCCTGGGCTAGCAATCTGCTGGTGCGGGAGGCGCGGGAGGAGGTCCAGTGTCTGGGACTGGGCTCACAACGGCCACCTGGCCTGCGAAGGGAGTTCCTTCGCCGTCCGGTCCCGCTGCCCGCCAGTCGAGCTGACCATTCGCACCAGCGGCCTCGAGGCTCGGCTAACCCCTGCGTTGCTCGCAAGTCAGGGGCGTGCCGACGGGCGGCATCGGTGGCTCAAGGTCAACGCCGGCGGGCGACTCCAACCGCGCGGATACAGCGACTGCTCAAGTGCGGAATGCATCCGGTGCGCACGCGGCCCAATCGCGCGCCCAGTCCTCTGGAAGTCGATCGCCGGACATCAGCTGGCCGACGTCCAGCCAAGTGAACAGCTCGTCGTACGACGCGACGGCGTGAGGTGAGATCCGTCGGTAGAGCATACGAGGATGCAACTGCGAGGGTTCCGTTGCGCCGAGCGCGGCCATGATCTCCATGGCGCTGTGCACCGTGGCCTGTTGAAAGCGTTGGACGCGCAGGTACTTGTCCGGCACATAAAGCGCCCGTGTCCGGTGGGGGTCCTGCGTGGCGACACCCACGGGGCAGGTGTTGGCGTGGCAGCGTTGTGACTGGATACAGCCGACTGCGAACATCATTGCCCGTGCCGCGTTGGTGTAGTCCGCACCCTGGATCAGCCGTTTGACGATGTCCGCGCCGGTGGCGACCTTGCCGCTCGCCCCGATGCGGATGCGGTCCCGTAGCCCTGTGCCGACCAAGGCGTTGTGGACCGTGATGAGCCCTTCGGTCAAGGGTGTGCCGACGTGGTCTACGAATTCCAACGGGGCGGCGCCAGTACCGCCCTCTGCGCCGTCCACGATGATGAAGTCTGGCGTGATGTCTTCGGCCAGCATTGCCTTGCATATTGCCAGCACTTCGCGGCGGCTGCCTACGCACAGTTTGAAGCCAACCGGTTTTCCGCCTGCCAGTTCGCGCATCCGGGCAAGGAAGAGCACCAGTTCACGTGGGGTGGAGAAGACACGGTGATAGGAGGGGGAGATGACGGTGCGGCCCTCTTCCACCTCACGTACACGGGCGAGCTCCGCATTGACCTTCACCCCCGGTAGGACCCCGCCCGTTCCGGGCTTTGCACCCTGGGAAAGTTTCAGGGAAACACAGCGGACACTCTCCCACGCTGCCTTCCGGGCGAATTCCTCGGCGTCGAAACCTCCGTCTGGGGTGCGACAGCCGAAGTAACCTGTCCCCACTTCCCAGACCAGATCCCCGCCATAGCGGGTGTGGTATTCAGAGATTCCGCCTTCTCCTGTATCATGTGCGAAATTCCCTGCGGCGGCACCTCGGTTCAGGGCAAGGATTGCGTTGCCCGACAGAGAGCCGAAGCTCATCGCGGACACATTCAACAGCGCCATGTCGTAGGGCCGGCCACATTCGGGCCCACCCACGGTCACCGTGACCGGGCTTTCGGGCACGCGGCAGGGCGCGACGGAATGTGCGAAGTACTCGTAGCCGGGCTCGTACACCGACAGTTCGGTGCCGAACGGGTCTACGTCCGCGGTGCCCTTGGCGCGCTCATAGACCGTCGAGCGGGTGTCCCGATCGAATGGGCGCCCATCGTAGTTCCGCTCGATGAAGTACTGCTGGAGCTCGGGCCTGATGTCCTCCATGAGGTACCGCAGATGCCCGATCACCGGGTAATTGCGAAGTACCGAATGACGTTTCTGTGCGAGGTCGTACGTTCCCGTGACGGCTGCTGCAAGCAACGGGCCGGCTGCGCACCACCACCATGGGGAGAGGCTCAAGGCGGCGACCACTGTGAGCGTCGCCGTCAACACCAATGCGAGCACAGCGATTCTGCGGTTCATGGCACCTCCGTTCCCGGTCGCCTCCGACGTGCGCCGACCGGTTGCAGGCGGACGCAGCAGTGACCGGGACTGGGCTCAAGGCATGCCTGGAGCCTGCCTTCGTCGAGTCTGGCAAGGACGCCGCGGAGCAGATGGAGGTTCATTCCGCACACTGTCTGGGTGTGTTCGCGTGCAAGCGTGTGGAAGGGGCAGTTGCCCAGGACGATGGCGTCACCTTCACGGAGGGGTTCGAAACCGTTCCTTTCCAGCAGGTCGAACACATCCGTCTGCTCCGGTCCGGCGAGCTGTATGCCCAGCTCGTGGGCCTTTCGGTGCAGGACAGCCCGTACCGGTTCGCCTGTGGCTTCGGATTCCTCCAGGGCCTGGGCGAGAAGCCGCCCAGCTACCTCGTAGTGCCGCTCGGGCAGGCTGACAGCGACCTGCTTGGTGGAGCGCTTGTAGAGCTTGGCGGGCCGTCCGGCTCCCGGGCCGGTCCGGCCGCTGCGCCGCTCGTAGACGACGTCGAGCAGTGATTCGTCAGCTAGACGGTCCAGGTGGAAAGCCGCGGTCTGCCGGGCGAGGCCCAGGGCCTTGGCGGCTTCGTCGCGACTGACCGGCCCCGGCTGGCGCACGACGTGATCGTAGAGCCTCCTGCGGGTCGGCTCGTCGAGCGCGGCGACGGCGGAGACGCCGAGGCGGAGTGCTTCTTTCGGGTGGCCCACGAACCCCAGTGTAAAACCCACAGTCATTGATTAAAGAGGAAATCCGCGTCTCTATCGTTAATGAGAGTTGACGGTAGAAGGAGGGGCGTCATGGCGTCCGCAACCACAACCACGCCGGCCGCCACACCCCGGCGGGCCGTTCTCACCGAACCCGGCTACCAGGCGTTCGGCATCCTGCGTACCGGTTTCATCGTGGCGCCGATCCTGTTCGGGTTGGACAAGTTCGCCAACCTGCTCGTGGACTGGCCCGTGGCGGCCTCGACAGCCGAACACGGTACGCACCTGCCCGGCATCGAGTCGCCGGCGTGGTCGCGGGCCTCATGGGGGTGTGATTGCCCCGCCCGCAGACGATCCTGGTAGCACGTAGAGGGCGTCGCCCGAAGCGATGCAAGGGAGAAGATCATGAGTGAGAACCTGGACCGGCTGACCGCAGAAGGCGTAGCGGTCTGGCTGGATGAGCTGAGCCGGGAGCGCCTCGCCGGTGGCCAGCTGACCGACTTGGTGCGTGAACAGCAGGTAGTGGGCATCACCAGCAACCCGACGATCTTTGCCAAGGCGATCCGCTCGGGTGCCCGCTACGACGAGCAGGTAGACGATCTTGCCCGGCGGGGGGTTCGGGTCGAGGAAGCCGTCAGGCTGCTGACCGCATTCGACGTCCGCTGGGCCTGCGACGTGCTGCACCCGGTGTACGAGGCCAGTGACGGGGTGGACGGTCGGGTTTCGATCGAGGTGGACCCGCGCGTCGCCCACGACACGGCGGCAACGGTCGCCGAGGCACGGGCCCTGTGGTGGCTGGTGGACCGGCCGAACATGTTCGTGAAGATCCCTGCCACGCAGCAGGGCCTGGAAGCGATCAGCACGGCGCTCGCCGAGGGCATCAGTATCAACGTAACGTTGATCTTCTCTCTGGACCGCTACGACCAGGTGCTCCGCGCCTTCCTGGACGGCATGGGCAGGGCGCATGCGGCGGGACGTGACCTGGCGTCCATCGCGTCGGTGGCCTCGTTCTTCGTCAGCCGGGTGGACACCGAGGTCGACAGCCGACTGGACAAGATCGGCACGCCGGAGGCGCGGGCCCTGCGCGGGCGGGCCGCGATCGCCAACGCCCGCCTGGCCTACCAAAACTTCGAGCAGGCGTGCGCATCAGATCGATGGACGGCCCTGGCGGCGGCCGGGATGCGCCCGCAACGCCCGCTCTGGGCCTCCACCGGGGTGAAGGACCCCGCCTATGACGACACCCGCTACGTCGACGAACTGGTGGCGCCGGGCGTCGTCAACACCATGCCGGAACAGACAATGCGCGCGGTCGTGGACCACGGCCGTATCCAGGGCGACACCATCCATGGCACTTATGCGGCGGCCCACCAGGTACTCGCTGACCTGGAGGCTGTCGGCGTGTCCTATGACGACGTGGTGCGTGCGTTGGAGGATGAGGGCATCGGCAAGTTCACGGCCTCCGGCAACGAGCTGTTCGAGCAACTGAACACCGAACTGCACACCAAGCGCGCCGCCGCCTGACGCAGCCGGTCGCCGACCGCACGATCCCGGCGGAGCAACCTCCTGCGACCACCGACCGACAGACACACGGGAACACCTCAACCGCCCGCAGCGCAGCGGTATCGACGACGATGGACTTACCGCACGCGGCGCCGGCGGGGACCAACTCGCCGAGCAAAACCGCCATTCGTCGAGCCGACCCAGCAGAGGAGAGGACATGGCCGCGAGCACAGCATTCGTGACCGTCGGAGCCAGCCTGGCTGGCGCGAAGGCAGCACAAACCCTCCGGGATGAAGGCTTCGACGGCCCGGTCGTGCTGCTCGGAGAGGAGAGCGAGCGCCCCTACGAACGACCGCCGCTCTCCAAGGGCTACCTGCTGGGCAAGGACGAGCGTGAGACGGTCTACGTCCACCCTCCCAACTGGTACGCCGAGCATGACGTCGAGCTGCGCCTGGGCGCCACCGTCACCGCGATCCACCCGGCCGAACATCAGGTGACGCTCGCTGACGGCAGCCGGCTCGGCTACGCAAAGCTGCTCCTGACCACCGGCTCCGCACCGCGGCGCCTGCCGGTGCCCGGAGCCGACCTCGACGGGGTCCACTACCTGCGCCGGCTCGCCGACAGCGACCGCATCAAACAATCCTTTGAGTCCGCATCCCGCATCGCGGTGATCGGCGCCGGCTGGATCGGGCTGGAGACCGCTGCCGCCGCCCGCACGGCCGGCGCGGAGGTCACGGTGCTGGAGATGGCGGAACTACCCCTGCTGCGCGTGCTGGGCCGCGAAGTGGCCCAGATCTTCGCCGACCTGCACACCGACCACGGAGTCGACCTGCGCTTCGGTGCCCAAGTCGCTGAGATCACCGGGGCTGAGGGCCGGGCGAACGGTGTGCTGCTGGCCGACGGCAGCCGCATCGACGCCGACGCGGTCATCGTCGGGGTCGGCATCACGCCCAACACCCAACTCGCCGCAGCCGCCGGCCTCGACGTCGACAACGGCATCCGCGTCGACGCCCACCTGCGCACCTCCCACCCGGACATCTACGCCGCCGGGGACGTCGCCAACGCCTTCCACCCGCTGCTCGACAAGCACATCCGTGTCGAACACTGGGCCAACGCACTCAACCAGCCCCAGATCGCGGCCAAGGGGATGCTGGGCCAAGACGTCAGCTACGACCGCGTTCCGTACTTCTTCACCGACCAGTACGACTTGGGCATGGAGTACACCGGGTACGTCGAACCCGGCGGATACGACCAGGTGGTCTTCCGCGGCCGGAGAGACACCCGCGAGTTCATCGCCTTCTGGCTCGCCGAGGGCTGGGTAGTGGCCGGCATGAACGTCAACGTCTGGGACGTCACGGACCTGATCCGCAGCCTCGTCACCTCCAGGCACCAGATCGACCCCGCCAGGCTCGCTGACCCCGACGTACCTCTGGACGAACTTTTGGACCGTCCCGGCTCGATGGCGTGACACGGGATGCTTCCTCTGACCAGGGCGGCCGAAGAGACTCCTCGCTGCGGATCGGCTCGCGAGCATCGCCCTACAAGCTCACCAGAAGGAAGATCGTCTCCACCACACCGAGATCCTTCCGGAGTTCGTCGGCCACGCCGTCACCGAGGCCCTCGGCGACGGACGAACTGATCATCTTCACCCACATTGCGGCGGCGGGGGGACTGCGGGAGCCTGGAAACGTGATCCGCAGACGTGTCGAGGCCCGTGCGCCCGGCGCGCCACCGATGCCGCGCGCCGAGAGCGATGTCGAGCCACCTTTCAAAAGTGCTGTCAGGGCGCCGATGGCTTATGTCATCGCAGCGACCGTACCGATTGTGCTGCTGGAGCTGGTCATCGACGACCGCACGGTGCGGCTCATCCCCCTGCTCATCCTGCTTCCCGCGTTCCCGGCGGCGGTCGGCACGGTGCGCCAGACTGTCTACGCAGTGGGCTGGATACTGATCGTCATCACCGCAGTCTTGGTCTACCGACCATTCCCCTCGTCGTACGACCACGGGATCGTCCTGGTGCTGGCCCTGGTGCTCGGCGTTCTGTGCGTCGTGATCTGCCACATGCGGATCCGGCGGGAGCGGGAACTGCTCCGGGTCCGCTCCACGGCTGTCGCCCTTCAACGGCAGATGCTGCGCACCCTGCCGATCCTCACCGACCGGGTGATCGTGGATGGCGCGTACCTGCCGGTGGAGGCGGACAGACTGGTAGGAGGAGACATCTACGAGGCGGTGACCTCGCCGTACGGCACACGCTTGCTTTTCGGCGATGTCCAGGGCAAAGGCCTGCCCGCGATCGGAGCTGCCTTCGCCATGCTCGGAGCCTTCCGCGAGGCAGCCCAACGCGAGCCGACCCTCACCGCGCTCGTCGATGACCTGGAACAGGCCGTGGTACGGCACAACGCCTTTGCCCGTCAGACTGGTGAACCTGAGCGGTTCGTCACCGCCCTCATAGTGGGAGTCGACGACTCCACCGAGACACAAGCCGTCAACTGCGGCCATCCTCCGCCCTACATGGTGAACGCCGGACGGGTCACTGCCGTGCCGCTGGGAAACCCGGGGGTGCCACTTGGCCTTGCGGATCTGGCTCCAAAACCCAGGATCGTCGCATGGTTTCCCTTCCCCTCGGGCGCCACCCTCATCAGCTGCAGCGACGGCGTCACCGAGGCCCGCAGCAGCACGGGCACGTTCTATCCCCTCGAAGAACGCCTGCGGACATGGGCCGGCATTTCCCCCTGGGAACTTGCCGGCAACCTGGTCGACGATCTCAGCCGCCATACCGCCGGGGAACACCGCGACGACATCACCGCGCTCGTGGTCCGCAGGACTCTCTGAGCAGGCCCTCCCGTAGCGGCAGCACACGACGCGACATGACTTGGAGGCATCTCCATGACGAACGCTGTCCCTCCCGCACCGATCGTGGTCGGCACCGACGGCTCGCCCGCCTCAGGGCAGGCCGTACGCTTCGCCCTTCAAGAGTCACAACTACGCGGGAGCGGCCTGCGCGCCGTATGCGCGTACGACTTCACTGCAAGGTACGGCGGATTCCAGTGGCCTACCGCTTCGGGTTTCTACGACATGGATACGCAGCTGCGCGACGTCACGTCGGAGACGGTTACCAAGACGCTGGAAGAGGCCCAGGAGCAGGTCGGCGGCGCGCCGGTGGAGGTGGAGGTCAGAGTGGAACGGGGTCGTCCGTCGCAGGTCCTGCTGGACGCGAGCAAAGACGCCTGCCTCCTGGTGGTCGGCAGCCGAGGCTCGGGCGCATGGGGGCGCCTCACCTTGGGCTCCACCAGTACCGAGGTCGTACATCATGCCCATCTCCCGGTCGTCGTCGTGCCGGCCGGGTCAGGTCGGTCCTCCGGTGGCGGACAGGCCGTGGAGTGAACCCTCCTGATTCTGCGCCCGCCGCGCCGGCCCGGGTGGACGGATATGCAGAGCTGCGGGATTACGCGGTGATCGGGGACGGCCGCAGCGTCGCACTCATCGCGCGCGATGGCTCGGTGGACTGGCTGGCCTGGCCGGACCTGGACTCGCCGACGCTGTTCGCCGCCGTCCTCGACCGTGCGCACGGCGGCAGGTTCCTCCTCCGGCCCCGCGTCCCGTACACGGCCGCCCGTCGCTACCTGCCAGGCACCAACGTGCTGGAGACGACGTTCACCACCGCAGGTGGCACGGTGCGGCTGACCGACGCGCTGTCGCTTCACGATGCTGCCTCCCTGGCGCCCGGACGGGAGCTTGTCCGGCGGATCGAGGGCCTTGCAGGCAGCGTCCCGATGCGCTGGAGCGTCCAGCCGCGCTTCGGCTACGGTGCCCGCACACCGCACCTGGCGCGCCGTGCAGGTGTCCCGGTCGCCACCTGCGGCCCGGACGCCGTCGGGGTCTGCGCCTGGAACGCCGGCCAACCGCAGTGCACAGCCGACGCCATCACCGGCCAGTTCCGAACCGACACCGGCACCCACGCCTTGATCGCGGTGCCGTACGCACACCAAGAACCGCTGGTCCTCCCCACGCGCGCGGAGTGCGAAGCCCGGCTGGAGCACACGACCGCCACCTGGCGAAAGTGGACGCAGGAACGCACCTACACCGGCCCATGGCGCGAGGCGGTACTGCGCAGCGCCCTCGCTCTCAAGCTCCTGGTCTTCGCCCCCTCCGGCGCGGTCGCCGCCGCCGCAACCTGCTCACTGCCGGAATCCATCGGTGGGGAACGCAACTGGGATTACCGCTTCAGCTGGATCCGCGACTCGGCCTTCACTCTGGACGCGTTCCTGAAGCTGGGCTGCGCGCCGGAAGCAACCGGCTACTTCTGGTGGCTGATGCACGCCTCCCAGCTCACCCACCCTCGCCTGCACGTCCTGTACCGCCTCGACGGCGGCGCCCGCGCACCCGAGCGGGCGCTGCCCCTGCCGGGCTACCGGGGCTCGGCGCCCGTGCGCGTCGGCAACGCAGCCGCCGACCAGCTGCAGCTCGACACCTACGGGGAAATGCTGCAGACCGCATGGCTGTACACCACGGCAGGCCACCGGCTCGACGCCGACATCGCCCGCAGGCTGGCCGAGACCGCCGACTTCATCTGCGCCATTTGGCAGCAGCCCGACGCGGGCATCTGGGAGGTGCGCAGCGACCCCGAACACTTCACCCAGTCGAAGATGATGTGCTGGATCACCCTCGACCGGGCTCTCGACCTGGCCAGGCAGCAGCTGATCCCCGGCCGGCACGCGGCCCGGTGGCGGCGCGAGCGGCTGGCCATCGCCGACTTCGTCGACGACCGCTGCTTCAGCCCGCGTCTGAACAGTTACGTGCGTTATGCCGACAGCGGCGACCTGGATGCCAGCCTCCTGCTCGGACTGCTCCACGGCTACCGCCCGCCCGACGACCCGCGCATGCGCGGCACCCTCGCCGCCATTCAGCAGACCTTGCAGGACGGCCCCTTCGTCAACCGCTACCTCGGCTCCGACGGTGTCCCCGGCAGCGAAGGCGCCTTCCTCGCCTGCTCCTTCTGGCTCGCCGAAGCCCTCGCCCGATGCGGCCGCGCCGACGAAGCCGGCCGCCTCATGGACCAGCTCGTGGCCCTCGCCAGCGACGTCGGCCTCTACAGCGAGGAAATCGAACCCGCCACCGGCACCTTCCTCGGCAACCTGCCCCAGGGGCTGTCCCACCTGGCCCTGATCAGCGCCGCCTGCGCGATCGGACAGGCCACCCGATGAGTATCTGGGCGGCACTGGCGGGCGGATTCATCGGCACCCTCGTCCTGACCACCGCACTGCGCGCAGCCAACGCCCTCAACCTCACCCGCATCGACCTGCCGTTCCTGCTCGGCACCGCCTTTACCAGCGACCGGACCCGCGCCAAGGCCCTCGGCTACGGCGTGCACTTCGTCAACGGCCTGCTCTTCGCCATGCTGTACTACGCGGTTTTCGTTGCCGTCGGCTACAGCAGCTGGTGGCTGGGCACCGTCTTCGGCCTCGTCCACGGCTTGTTCGCCGCCACGGCGCTGGTGAACATCCTGCTGCCCCTCGTCCACCCACGCATGGGCGCGCCCCACACCAGCGCCCCCCACGTCGCGCTGCTCGAACCGCCCGGTTTCCTCATGCTCAACTACGGCCCCCGCACGCCCACCGTCACGCTCGCCGCGCACCTCGTCTACGGCACGATCGTCGGCCTGTTCCTCGCATGGCCAGGCTGAGGGTCCCAGGCCGACGCCGCGCGGGCCTGCTCCGTGGTTCCGGCAGGAAAGACGCGGGCCAGGTAGCGTGAAAACAGGACCAGAAGCTGAACACGAAGCCCCGTACCGCGTTCGAAGGCGGAAGGGCCCTTGATGATGGATCCGAAGGAAGCGGCGCCTTCCGGCCCGCACGACGATCAGCTTCCGGCGGAGTCGGCCGGGACCAGACCGGAGACACGAGGCCCGCGGCTGGCCTCGGTCGTGGTGTTCGTCCACGACCACGACGCGTCAGCGGACTTCTACCAGGAGCTGCTGAACATGGAGGTCACGGTCCGCACCACCACCGCCACGCTGCTCGTGGGCCACAACGGGTTCCAGGTGTACCTCCGGGCCGTGGGCCCCCAAGCCGCCCACCCAGTGGGCCACGTCGGCGCACAGTACGTGATCTGGACGGCGGACGGCCCCGGCGACTTCCAGCGATGCGAGCGCGTGCTCAGAGCCCAATCCGACCGTGTTTACACCATGCACGGCGAGGGCTTCACCGTCATCGAGGGACGAGATCCCAGCGGCCTCCCGGTGCTCGTGGCTTACCCGGGACCGGACGAAGTCGCGCGGCTCGAGATTATTTCCCGTTACTACGTGTGACCCTGCAAGAAGCGCGAGCCCAGAGCCCACCCGGACGCGCCTGCTGGATCTGTACGGGACCGGTCAGCTGCGGACCGACGCCCTGGCCAACGCTCAGTTAGCTGGCGCGTGAGGCATCCCTAACTCACCCAGCGCTCACGCATGAAACGGTCGATAATGGAAGTGGCCGGCTGCAGTGAGACATGTATCCCACCTTGAGGCTGCAGATGAATGACGCATCCGAGCAAATGCACAGCCCTCCACCCGTCGCAGGGCTGGTCGGAGAACGGCTCGTACCCGTCACGGACGAGGTGGAGTGGGCAGCCGTGTCTCCGCGGGAGATCGCCCCCGAAGACTGGCAGCGGTACGAGGACCATGTGAAGGAGATCTTCCAGGCGCTGGGCCTGGCCGTCGGGTCAGCGGCCACGGCAGACACACCCCGCCGCTTCCTGCGTGCCCTCTTCGATGCCACCAGTGGGTACGAAGGCGACGAAAAGCTGGTCACCGCGTTCGAGACCGAATGCCATGGTGGTTCGGACTGCCGGATCAGTCAGATCGTCGAAGGGCCGATCCCGTTCTTCTCTCTGTGCGAGCACCACAGCTTGCCCTTCTTCGGCAAGGCGTACGTTGGTTACATCGCTCACGAGCACATCCTCGGGCTGTCCAAACTCACCAGACTGGTGCGGCTGTTCGCCCGTCGATTCTCTATGCAGGAGCGCATCGGCCGCCAACTCGCCGGATCTTTGCAGCAGATCCTTCAACCGCACGGCGTCGCGGTCCACTTGGAGGCGGTGCATCTGTGCACGCAGATGCGCGGGGTACGGGAGATCGAGTCCAGTACCCGTACCACCCACTGGCGGGGCACCTACGATGAGGATCCGCTATTGCGTGCCGAATTCTTCACAATGTGCGGCCAACGGGGACTGCCCGGCCATGGCTGAGCACACCGCCACGCCCCGCGCTGGCGGAACACCTCCAGCAATCTTGGAACCGCTGGAGTTGCTGTACGAGGAGGCCGGGCAGCCCCGCTTCAGCCTGCCTCCGGCGCTCGCCACGGCCTACGGCGGTGATCTGGGCTTCACCTCGCCATGCGTGTACGCGAACTTCGTCGCCTCCATTGACGGCGTGGTCACCCTCGGTCCCGAATACCCGTCGTCCGGCTCGGCGATCAGCGGGCGTGAGCCTGCGGACCGCTTCGTCATGGGACTGCTGCGTGCATGCGCCGACGCGGTACTCATCGGGGCCGGCACGCTCCGAGCCACACCCCGCCATCGGTGGACACCCGATCACGTCTGTCCGCAAGCCGCCCCTGCCTTCGCCGAGCTGCGGCGGAACCTACGACGCGCCGCTCAGCCGGAACTGGTTGTGGTCACCGCGAGCGGCGAGTTGCCCACCGAGCACTCAGCCCTGCGGTCGGGCGCGCTCGTGGCCACTACCCTGGGCGGCGCCCGTAAATTGGATGGACGTCTGCCAGCAGCATGCACGTTACTCACGGCTGGCGAAGGACCCAACTTCCGTATGGCGGACGTACTTACGGCTCTCCATGCCCACGGGCACACTGCGGTGCTCACCGAGGGCGGGCCTCACCTGATCGGTCACCTGTTCAGCGAGGGCTTGGTGGATGAAGTGTTCCTCACGACGTCCCCAGTGCTCGCCGGCCGTGCCAACACCTCCAGACTCGGGCTGGTCGCCGGGCTCGAACTGCTGCCGAACCGGCCAGCGTGGACTGATCTGATCAGTGTGCGGCGACGGGATTCGTATCTCTTCCTCCGCTATCGCCTCCGGGCCCCACGCGCAAGCAGCGGCCCAGCAAGGGTCGATTGACGCCTGGGATCCGACGCCGAACTCCGGTCCCGGGCGATAGCGAGCGGGTGTGGGGGGAACGCGTCCACCTCTCTAAGGCATCTGTGTCTGTGAGGCAGCGCTTGTGGCCCGTTTAGCTGCGTCCGCCACGGATCTCATGGCCTCCTTGTCGTGGCGTCGCAGGATAGTGATGGCAGCCATGGAGATCAGACTCGGGCCGCAGAGAAGGCACGCGAGCCACCAAGCGTCCTTGGCGACGTATACGCCGGCTGCGAGCATGGCGACGCTCAGGATCGCCCCGACTATCAAACTCGTCGTCCGGAACTGAAGCTGCTGTCGCTCCCGCTCGGCCCTGGCCCTCTGGTCATCCGCCTTCTCCCGCATGCTCAACTTTCGCAAGAGGGCCTCGTGTTCCCGATTCAGTTGCGGCTCCAGCGCGCCCAGGGCCATCTGGAGTACTTCCGGCCCACCAGGTGTCTGCCCCCACTTCATGACGAGTTCCATCGCGGCAAGGACCGCTGGCTGATCGACTTGAGGCACGGGCACTTCGCTGCTGTTGTCCGCGTTCACTGCTGCGCCCCTCCATCGTCCGTTCCTGCACGGGTGTGGGGTTCTGGCGGGGGGCCAAGGCGGAGGAAGAGCCGGGCAAGGGCGTCCTCGATGTTCTCTTTCGCCGCAAGCGCTGCGGCCTTTGCTTCCTCTGGGGCAAGAGGCCGTTCAGGCAGCTGATCGGGCACCGGGGCGCTGACCTGCTTGATCTTGTTCAGAGAAGACGCGCGGGCGGGCCCGCTGGGCGGTTCTTGACAAGCGGCGACCGGTCCCGGCACAGCGTCATCCACCGGACGGGTGCAGGGCTCGACGCGCCGCGAGTCGCACTGACACAGATCGTCAACTGATTGATTCTCACGGGTCTGGTCGTTGTCCCGGTGCTGCGTAAGGGTTCCAAGAAGGCGGCAGTGCGGCATTCGCGCACTCGATCTGTTGCCGCGCCAAGCGTTCTGGCACATCCACGAGAGAAGGAAACACACCCCTATGCGCGCCCTTGTGGTCGATCACAGTGACGCCGGACCCATCCGGTTCGCCGATGTCGATGAGCCCGTACCGTCCGCCGGTGAGGCGTTGGTGGAGATACGGCACATCGGTCTCAACTTCGGAGAGCTGAATTACGTGCACCAGTGGCCGGCCGGCGGTGTGCACGGTCACGACGCGGCCGGCGTCGTGGTGCGCGCCGCGTCCGACGGCTCGGGGCCGCCCGCAGGTACGCGCGTTGCCGTGGGGATGGCTCCCCACGCGTGGGCGGAGCGGGTGGCAGTCGGCCCCGCCTCGCTCGGCACCGTCCCCGAGGGCGTGGACCTGGCCGACGCCGCCGCGCTGGGGATCGCCGGAGTCACCCCGTTCCGGGTGCTGCGCAAGCGTTCCCTGTTGGCGCGCAACGTGCTGGTCACGGGCGCCAGCGGGGGCGTGGGGCACTTCGCTGTCCAGCTGGCGGCGCTGGCCGGTGCCCGGGTGACGGCACTCGTCGGTTCGCCGGAGCGGGCCGCCGGGCTCCGTGAACTCGGCGCCGACAATGTCCTGACCGACCTGGCCGGGACCGGGGACCGGTTCGACCTCGTCCTGGACACGGTCGGCGGGCCGCTGGTGGCCCAGGCGTGGAGTTCCCTCGCCGAGGGCGGCACCCTCTACCTGGTCGGTTACTCCTCGGGGCAGGACACCACGTTCCCGTCAGGGGCCTTGTTCGGCTTCGGCGAGCCCCGCAGCATCGCCACCTACGGCGACATGACGCCGACCGGCGGGGAGCTGACGGACCTGCTGGGCCTCATGGCCGCCGGGAGGCTCTTGGCGCCGGTCGGGCTGCGAGGCGACTGGCAGGGGGTGGGCGACGCCGTCCAGGCGCTGTTCGCACGGAAGGTGCACGGAAAGGTCGTTCTTGACGTGGCCTGAAGCTGTGCACGAGGACACATGCGCCTCGCCCGCCGGTGGGCGAGGCGCGGCGGTGGACGAGGATGGGCCCATGGATGTGCTGGCGGAGGTCTTGCGTGTTTCGGGTGCGCGTGGGGCGCTGGGGGTCATGCTGAAGGCCGGAGGAACCTGGGGCCTGTGGCTGGACTCCTCTCCAGGGGCGGCACTGCATGTGGTGTCCCGCGGCACCATGTGGCTCCACGTCACGGGCGAGAAACCTCTTCAGGTGCAGGCCGGAGACGCCGTCCTGGTGTCGCCGGGCACCGCACACGGGATAGCCGGCGGCGCCGGCGTGACGATGGGTTCCTGCGACCGTGAGGCGGCGGCCCGGTCTTTTGGCGATGGCCGGGCCCTGCGGCTGGGCTCGGCGCCGGTGCAGACGGAAGTGATCGTCCTGCGCTATGAGCAGGACCCGGAGGTGCGCACACCGGTGCTTACCTCCCTCGCTCGGCCGATGCACGTCACAGCCCGCCAGAACGCGCAGCTCAGAAGGACCGTCGAACTTCTCGCTGCTGAGCTCGCCCAGCCGCAGATCGGTACCACCGCCGCCATCAACAGCATCGTCGACCTTCTGCTCGTCCAGTTCGTACGCGCCTGGCTGGCCCGCCACCCGCAGGAGCAGTCCGGCTCATGGCTGGGAGCGATGCGTGATCCGGTCGTGCGCGACGCTCTGGCATGTGTCCACGCCCAACCGGAACACCCATGGACCACGGAGACCCTGGCCGCCGCGACGAGCGTCTCCCGGGCGACGCTGTCCAGGCGTTTCCGGTCCGCCCTCGGACAGACGCCGGGCGCGTACGTGACGCAGTGGCGCATCGACCTGGCGTCCGTCCGGCTCCGCGATACCGATGACCCGGTCGAGTCGATCTCCGGCGCGGTCGGATACGGCTCTCCGCACGCTTTCAGCCGTGCCTTCAGACGTGCCCGAGGCACGGCCCCGGGCGAGTACCGTTCTCGACTTCGCAAGTGATCCGGCCTCGGGACTGATGGGCTCGCATGTTGAGGTGTCGCGTATTCCTCGGTGAGGCCGGTCTTGACGTCACCGTGCGTGTCGCCGGGGGCGTATCGGGCCCAGGTGCCTCCGGGCCCTTCCGGCGTGGCTTGGTCATCGCAACACCCTCAGGGGCTGGTGTGGCAACGACCTGTTAGTGGGGCAGGGGTGTGGCGGACGTGGGAGGGCAACTGTTCAGCCCGCGCCGTCCGACTCCGCGTTGCCGAGGCCGCTCATGAACTCCGCGACGACGGCCTGCTCATGACGGGGGTCGGGTGGCAGCTTGACCGGTCGGCCTCGGTCCGGTGAGCGCTCCGCCAGGGAGTGCCATGCAGCCTCCCGCGCCTGGGTTAGCTGCTCCCGCACCCGGTCGACAGCCCGGAACTCCTCATCGTGCAGCAGGTGGGCATCGTTGTCGGTGAGGAAGCTCAGCAGCGCTTCGAGGTAGCCGATGCTGGTCTCGCTGAGGTCCCCGGGGTCGGCGGCGAGTTCACGCAGTTTCTCCAAGGCGCACTCCACCATGTCGTCCAGCAGCGTTCCCTCGGCGAGCCATCCGATCGGCTCGCCAAGATTCGCATACCAGTTGTTCACCTGGACCCAGCCGGCGGCCACACGCTCCGAGATCTGGCTGCTGACATGTTCGTCGACCAGGGCGCGGAACTCGGCGGAGACCTCCTGCGTAATCAGTCGGCTGCCGTCCAGCAAGTTCGCGAGCCGGAGCAGATCCTTCGTGTTCTCCGACCACCGCGGCAGTTCCAGGGCCCGTTGCGCCACGTAGTCCGCCAGTGACGGGGAGCCGATGGTCTCCGCGGTGTCGAGGGCCCACACAAGGTGGTCCTCTCTGTTGTCATCCACGGTGTCTTCTGCCCCGAGTACCGCGGAGGTCAACGCCGGCTTGAGCTCTATCAGTTGTGCGAGAATGCCGCCGCCGTCTGCCAACCGTCCGGCATCCACGAGGCGTTCGACCTGCCGCATATCGCCGCAGGAGGCGAGCAGCGCGCCCAACTGCCCCCGGCCGGCGTTGAGGTGGAAGCGGATGTAGTCGGCAATCGACGGGTTATGGAAGGAGACAGCACCTTCGTCGATGACGAGCATGGTTCCGTCGAGCACCTGGAGCGCGTGACGGAAGCGGCGGCCGTCCGCCTCTCGGTCCAATTCCTTGCGATACCAGGTCCAAGTCTCCTCCAGTTCGACGAGTTCGACGGACTCGTACGTGAAGAGGATCTCTAGCAAGTGCACGGCTTCGTCGGTGAGTTCGTTCTCGACGATGCGTTCCCATATCCGCCGGGGATTGTCCAGGTTGGCGACCATGGCGGTGGCGACGTCCGGTTCGCGCTTCAGGTCGATGCGCAGAGTCTCCTCGATCAGGCGCGGGCTGAAGTTGCGGTGGCTAACCACGGGCAGCCAGGCGTCGCGAGCGGCGAACTGCCGTTTCTGTCGCGGTCCGAGAGCCGAGCGGTGGACGTGGTTGTAGAGGATCCGCCCGCGGGTCAGCAGGTCTAGGTCGGTGAGGCGAATGCCGGTGAGAGCGTCCCGTACATCTTCGGCGGCCAGCCGATCGTGCTTGCGGCGGGCCTCCTCCAGGATGTAGTCGCGGGTCGTCATGACCAAGGCCTTGTCTGGCGCGTCTCGTATCGCGCGCATCACGGACAGCAGGCGCGTGTCCTCGTTCTTGCCGAACTGGGGCAGCAGCGTGGTCTGGCCCAGGAAGTCGTCGTAGAGGAAGAGTTGGGGCACGTCGTCGCGCCAGAGTTCTGCGACCTCGTCGATGTCCTGGCTGACCTCGTGCACCTCCCAGCCGTGGCCCATCCGCCAGGCGGCGAGCATGCGCGCGACCGTGGTCTTCCCGGCACCGGGGATGCCAGTCACGATGCACACGTGCTGCTCGTCGAGAAGCTGCCGGGCACGCGCGAAGCCCTCGTGCGGGACGAACGTCTGGGCCACCTCCGCCAGCTCGCGCCGCAGCCAGTCGGAGCGCAACAGCGGGCCCTTGTGTAGCAGCGCGCCAAGTGCCGCCGTACCGCTGAGCCAGAGCCGGAAGTGCCGCTCCACCAGCTGCGGTCGCTCCCGCAGGGCGGCCACGATGTCATCCACGCCGTGGATGTCCTCGGTGGACCGGATGTGAGGGGCGAAGGCGGCGCGCAGCTTCTCCTTGGCGTCGACGGTCAACCCGACGGTGGTGGCGAGAACATAGCGGTCCGGCTTTAGAGCGGCGACCTTGGGGACCTCCTCGTCGGTCAGGTGGGCCAGGAGTTTCGCGCGGCCGCTGCGGTACCAATGCTTGCACTGGACAATCGTGCAAGGACCGCCTTCCGGGTCATGGCGCAGGTCGACGCCCCGGTCCCGGCCGCGCGGAAAGATCTCCAGCGGCACGCCCAGGAGCTCCGTGAACAGGTCCCGGCACACCTCCTCGAAGTCGTGGTCTGTCAGCCGCCCCAGCTCAAAGGAATCCATGCCGCCTTCGCCCGTGCATCCCGGTACCCCTCGGTCCTCTCGCGGGGCTCGATCGGACCCATTCTCCACGACGCGGCCTTAGCGTTGGCTGTTCCGCCCTTCAGCGGCAGGATCCCGGAGCTGGTGACACTCACTGGGGGGGGAGCACTAAGCCACACACGCAGCCGTCGGCCCGGTCTTCCGGGCCGACGGCCGGTTCGCTTACGAGCCAGCAAGCCCGCCCCCGCCAGATGTCTTCGCCGTGCTGGCTTCCCGCAGTACACGAGGCTCACCCACCGGCCCGCCCACAGCGCCCCCCCAGACCGCCCGTACCGATTGGGGCAGCGGCCCCCGATGCGTTCTTGTCTGCTGTGGCCTGCTCCGGCCCAAACCCCTCAGCCGGCAGCTTCCCCGCCAATGCGAGCGTCGTTCGCTCCAGGTCCAGGGCTACGCCGGTCACTTCATGGAGCAGAGCCAGGCCGGGGCGGTGAGCGCGGCCGCCCACGCCGAGAAGGCCAACGCGTTCCATCTGCTCCACCAGGAAGTCCGATCGGCACCGTCTTTGCGGGTCTGCTCATGAGGCGCCGCGGTGTCGACCCCCGTGACAAGCACGCCGTCTCGCCAGTACTCGACGCATTCCGTGCCATCTGCCGTGAAGCAGCACGTCGCCTGCGTCCCCCACGATGCCTGCTCCAGCCGCGCCGAGTTGCTTCCCCAGATACTGGCCGGCTCCAGCGAGAAGCCCCAGGATCCGGCCTCACCAACTCGTGCGGCACCCCAGGGCCAGTAGTCCTCCATGCCCGCCCACAGGAATTGGTTCGCCTCTTTCTCGTCCTGCGGAATGAACATGTCCGCAGAATCGCCTCCCAGCCGCATTAAGAGCTCGCGGCCCGTCACATGCTGCGCGAGCACTAGGCAGTGCACCTCGTATGTGTCGCCGATCCAGCACAGCGGTGTGGTGTCGGTCACGCCGCTCCTCGTTACGTTTGCTGCCTGGCGGGCTTCTTGCCGGTCGGGGTCAACGCGCTCCGAAATGCTGAGGCAAGGTCAGGCTGACTCTTGTCTCGATCAGTTGCGGTTCACGGTCTTCCGAAACACAGGACAGTGCTTCCCGTACTGCGAGGGCGCCCAGGCGGGCGAAGGTCAGCTCGCAACTGTCGACCCAGTGCCAGGACACGGCACGCACGATCACACGTGCTCTCACCGGTGGGCCGCGGTAGGCGTCGGGGACTTTGATGTCCGTCGCGGCCAGCTCGCACAGAATGCCTTGGGCGAGGGACTCTTCGTACTCTGGCGATGGTTCGGGCTCGGCGGTACACGCGAACTCGATGGACGAGGCGGCTGACGCCGACGCCGGCTCGAAGTCCAGCTCTACTCGTCCGTAGGTCGGCGCGCATGCCCCGATCGTCTGTCGTGAGTACACCTTCACTCCACGGACGGGGCGGGGGAGCGTGGCATTCATAGCGGGCACCGTACGAGCGGCGGCGCTGTCATGCCACCGACTTTCGGAGGCTGCCCATGCCCACACCGCCAGTGCCTCCAGGTTTCCTCCTCAATATCGGTTCAGGCAGTCAGAGCCCGGCGAGGCTTGCGCACCCCGGTAACCCATGGGGCATCTGGGTGCGTCAAAGCTGGGGACGCCACGGTCACTGACCGGCCTGAACCGGCCGGTGAGCTGCGCCGCTCACCGGCCACCACGGTGCGCCGCAGGTCCGTGCCTGCGGCGCACCTCTGCGTCCGGCCGAGCCGCGGCCCAAGAAGAGACGTGCGGGCCGAGGGCTGGTGCTATACCGGCTCGTAAGCTGGTGGATGCACGCCCGGCGGCTGGTCAGAGACTAGCGAGCGCCTCCCCGCGTACACGGAAGCGATGCTCAACACGGCCGTCATCACGCTGATGACCCGCCGCCTGGCCCGGCCCCGCCACTACCCCAGCGCCGCCCCGCCGCGGCCCGGCGAACTCGTCCAGGCCGCGTGACGCCGGCTGTAGGGGCGGCACGCGCGGAACGGGGCGCGCGGGCCGGGCGCGTACGTCGCTCACCGGCGCCCGGCACCCGTGGGAGGCGGATCAGGCGGCGACCGCGGCGCGACCGGCGGCGTACACCGCGGCCTGGGCGGCGACTCGCCGGCCGAGGTGTTCGGCGGTGGCTATGTCGGCCTCGTGGACGCCGTCCGGGCCCCGGTCGGTGTCGGTCTGCGCGCCAGCGCCCAGGTAGAAGCCGAGGCGGTTGAGGTCGTTCTCGGAGGCGGTGGTGGAGTGCCAGCCGGACGGCAGGCCGAGGTTGATCCAGTGCATTCCGTGCTGGGCGGCCAGCACGGAGAAGAACTGCAGGGTGTGCAGCTTGTCGCCGCTCTTTGAACCGGAGTTGGTGAAGCCGGCCGCCAGCTTGTCCTGCCAGGCGCGGGTCGCCCAGCGCTTCGAGGTGGCCTCGGCGAAGACGTGGAAGGCGCCGGACGCGGTGCCCATGTAGGTCGGCGAGCCGAAGACGATCGCGTCGGCGGTGTCGAGCAGCGCCCACTGCTCCTCGGTGATCTCGTCGACCTTGACCAGGTGGACGGTCGCCCCGGTGTCGGCGGCGCCCTCGCGCACCGCTTCGGCCAGCACCGAGGTGTGGCCGAAGCCCGAGTGATGGGCGATGGCGACGACCGGCGGGACGGCAGCGGCGGAAGAAGCGGCCGGGGCAGGCGTGGTCATGATGGCAGGGCTCCTCAGGATCGTGCCGCGTGGCGCGGCGCGAGGCGGTCAATTCACCAGGGAGACGAGGTAGCCCCTCCAGGTGTGACAGCTCAGACGCGCACGAGTTTGTCGGGATTGATGACCCTGCGGTACGTGGTGATCAGACCGTCTGTGATCTGGACCGTGTCCACGGACTGGACCCGGCCTTCGCGGTAGGACACCAGGGCGAGCTCGCCGCCGACTTCAGCGAAGGCGATACGGTCCGGACGCCACCGGCGTCCCACACGCACCATGACCTCGGCAACGCGCTCGCCGCCGTGGATGAGCTTGCGTGCCGCGAATGCCTTGCCGCCGCCGTCGGTGACGAAGACGGCGTCCGGGTGCAGGAGCCTGACCAAGCCGGCCAGGTCCCCGGCCTCGTACGCGGCGCGGAAAACCGCGAGGACGCGTTCGCGCTCCGCCTTCGACGCCTGCGGCATGGACTGTTTCGCCTTGGCCACCCGCCGTCGCGCCCGCGAGGCGAGCTGCCGGGCGCCCGGCACGGAGACGTCCAGCACTTCGGCGATCTTGCCGAACTCAAGACCGAAGACATCGTGCAGGACGAAAGCCACCCGCTCCGGCGGGCTCAGCTCTTCCATGATCAGCAGCATCGCCGAGCTGACGGATTCATCGACGAGTACCGGCTGCGACGCGTCCGGCCCCGTCAGCAGCGGCTCCGGCAGCCACGGCCCGACATAGCTCTCCCGACGGAAGCGGGCACTCTTGAGAATGTCGTACGACCGCCGCGCGGCCACCGTCACCAGCCAGGCCCGCAGATCACCGATGTCCCGCAGATCCGCTCCGGCCGCCCGCAACCACACATCCTGGGTCACGTCCTCGGCATCAGCCACACTCCCCAGCAGCCGGTAGGCCACGCCGAAAACCGCAGGCCGGTGCCTCTCCCATCCGGCTCCGAGCGCCTCCTCCTGCTCAGACCGTCCGGGCCCGTGCCCATCACCCATACCGATCGCAACCTCCTCCAGCATGCGGATCCAGCGTAGCCACCCGAACTCGGGATCTTCGAAGACAGCCCCGCAGAAGCGAGCGAGCCCGCTCAGACCGACGACGTAGGACGGCGGTATCTCATAGTGGGAAAGGGCGGACTTGTGAAACACCCACTTACCGAGAGGCGATCGAGCAGGCCCACCGCCTTCGCCACCCCGGGGGTCGTCCTCGAAGAGGAGGCTGGCGCCTCCAGCCGCCTTCGCCCGCTCCAGCGTCCGAAGTTCGGCGAGCTGCTCGCGCAAACGATCCCAGCCCAGCGCAAGGCCCGCCGTGAGTACGGGAACCGCATCAACGCCGTCCTCACGACCCATCGGGTCCACAAGATCGACCTGATCATGCGCGATTGCCGGTTTGGCTGACCCGCGGTCCCGCGCTGCGTGGCGTCGCTCTGCTGTACTTGTCATCAGCGTGAACGGCTGGCAGTGGGGCCGGCTACGACTGCTGGCGTGGCCGGCGGGGTGGTGCCGAGGGGCGTCTTGTGTTCGTGGCCCGCGGGGTGTTTTAGGCGGGTGCTGACTCCGTGCACGAGGTTTTCGGAGAGGCCGGCCAGCAGCGAACTCGGGGTGTGGGGGGGACGCTGTGAGGATCCAGGTGGGGCGGTCGGGGCCGGGGCCGGCCCAGACGGTCCAGGTGGCGAGTGACGGCTGCGGATGCTGGGCGGCGAAGGCATCGAACTGGACCCCAGCGTCCCCGGCGGGGGACGTCCAGCGGATCCATCGCCCGTCCACTGTGCGCTTCCACCCGGCGTCGGAGAGGGGCTGTGTGGCGGCAGTGACGGCTTTCTCGTCCACCGGGGCGCCCAAGGGGTCGGCTGCCAGCCGCGAGGCGACATCGGCACCGGGGCGCTCGCGCACCCGCCGGACGAGCGCTTGCATGGTGCGGCGGATGTACTGGTGCCCGGCCAGGGCGCGGTCGCCGCCCTGGACGCTGCCTCGCTGTGGGGGAATTCTCTGGTGGCCCCTGGTCTTGCGGAACGGATGTGGCGGGAGCGTCGCGAGGACTTGGAAGGTAGGGAGGGGCTGCGGATGACGCTGTTCTACTGCACGAAGGTCGTCGGCCGCTGGGCCGACGAGGCCGATCCCAAGCTTGCGCCAGCCCGGATCGCGGCTGAACGGATCGTGGGCGAACTTCAGGCCCGTTGACGACGCGAGTGGTCGCGCAGCAGCTTTCGGTACTGGCGCACTGTCGCCTCGTCGGCATTGAGGTGCAGGGCGTCGACCAGCTCACGCAGGTGTTCTGCGTCGTCCGAGCCCACCGCGACCGAGGAGGCCGGAGGCAGGCGGCGCGGAACGCGGCCTGCACCCTCGAGGCTCCGCGGTGCTCAGGCCGCAGGAACATACGGGCGTCTGTGACTCAGTTCACAGTGGATCCAGAACCTGCGCGCCGAACCGGGCGTCTGGCTGGTGTGAGATCACGCAGGAGAGCACTGGACGAACTGGATGAGGAACGCCTTGTCCGGCTGGTGGCCAGAGGTGACCGCGGGGCGTTCGACGAGTTGTACCGGCGCACCTCGCCGTGGCTGGCGGTGCGGTTGCGCCGCCGCTGCGCGGACGAGCAGATCGTCGCCGAGGTCATGCAGGAGACCTATCTGGCGGTGTGGCGCGCGGCCGGTGCGTTCGCCGGGAGCGCGGTCGGCGGGACTGCCGTCGGGTGGCTGTGGACGATCGCGGCGCGCCGCCTCGTCGACGCGTTCCGGCGCCGTGCCCACCACGCCGAACCGCCGGTCGCCGCCGCCGAGCGGGCGGTGGTGCCCGCGGCGGAGGAAGAGGCACTCGCCGGGACCGTCGGCGGCGACGTCGGCGACGCCCTGCGGCAGCTGGCGCCGGAACTCCGAGAAGTGCTACGGGCCACGGTGCTCGACGGGCTCTCCATCCGGGAGACCGCCGTCCTGCTCAGACTGCCCGAAGGCACGGTCAAGACCCGCGCCCGCCGGGCCCGGATCGCGATGCGGGAGGCGCTGACATGAGCGGGGAACACGCGTCGAGGCAGTTGATCGACGACTACGCACGTGGTGACGCGACGATGGCCGCGGACACCGTATGGGCGTTGGAGGCCCATCTGGAGACCTGCGCGTTGTGCCGGGGCCACCTGGCGGCCTGTGTGTCCACCGAGGCGCCCGGCATCGCCGCGCTCGTCGACACCGTCCGGGCCGGTCTGGAACCGCAGTTGGACGCGGCCGTCAGGGCGCCCTCGCGGCGACACCGCCCGAGGTGGGTCGCTGCCTGGCTGACGCCGGTCATGGCCCCGTGGTTGGCCATGACCGTCCTCGTCACCCTGATGGCGCTGCTGCTGGACGCAGTCGCGCGGCCCGTGTTCCTCGGCGGCGTCTCTCCCGTGTTGGCGATCGCACCCGTGCTGCCGCTGTGCGGTGTCGCCGCATCGTGGTCGCGCGGCCTGGACCCGGCGCACGAACTGACGGCCTCGACCGCCCGAGCCGGCCTGCCCCTGCTCCTCCGGCGCACCGCGGCGGTTCTCGTGGTGGTCCTGCCCGCGCTCCTGGTGGAGGGATGGCTGACCGGAACGATGACGGCCGCGCAGTGGCTGCTGCCCTCCCTGGCCTTCACCTCCACCGCCCTGGCGCTGGGCAGCGTGGTCGGCGTGACCCGCGCCGCCACCGGGCTGGTGGGCGCCTGGGGCGTCGTCGTGGTACTCGCGTGGGCCACCGACCACGGCCCTGTTGACCTGGAGCGTGTCCTTCAGCCGGACCAACTGCCCTCGTGGGGGCTGTTCTTGGCGCTCGGCATCGGCGCCGTGATCGCCCGCAGAAACGCGTACTCAACGCTGTGAAACCATCGTCGACCCTCGCAAGGGACTACCGCATGACGCCCACCACGAGCGCGGCCGACACCGCGCCGAAAACCTATGCCTGGCAGATCCGGGCCAGTGGCCTGAGAGTACGCGTCGGACGGAAGAAGATGGCCGTCGACGGGCTCGACCTCTCCCTGGGCATCGGCACCCACGGCCTCCTGGGGCCCAACGGCGCGGGAAAGACCACCCTGATCCGGGCGCTGGCCACCGTGCTGCACCCCACCGAGGGCGAACTGGAGCTGCTCGGCACCTCCCTGGGCAGGATGGTCGACCACCGGGCCCTGCGTCGCCGGATCGGCTACCTGCCGCAGGACTTCGGCTACTACAAGCGCTTCACGGTGCGTGAGTTCGTCGAGTACATGGCCTGGTTGAAGGAGGTCCCGAAGGCGGACGTCCCCGCGGCCGTCCAGCGGGCCGTGGAACGGGTGGGCCTGGCGGACCGCGCCGACCATCGGATGAAGACCCTGTCCGGCGGCATGGTGCGGCGGGCCGGCATCGCCCAGGCCATCGTCAACGACCCCGCGGTGCTGCTGCTGGACGAGCCGACGGCCGGCCTGGACCCGGCGCAGCGACTGCGCTTTCGCGAGCTGCTCCAGGAACTGGGCCGGGACACCTGTGTGGTCGTCTCCACCCACCTGGTCGAGGACGTCGCGGCCGCCTGCTCCGACGTGGTGCTCTTCGCCGACGGCCGCCTCGTCTTCCAGGGCACGCCGGAGGACCTGGCCGCGGCGGGCAGCACCGATTTCCCGGGCGACAGCCCCCTGGAGCGCGGCTACTCGGCGCTGCTCCGCAACTCCGGGCAGCGGGGAGGCACCTGGTGACCGGACGTGTACTGCGCATCGAGCTGAAGCGCTCCGTCGCCCCGTGGCCCGGCATCGTCGTCCTGGGCGGCAGTCTGGCGATCTTCTGTCTGTACGACGGGCTCTGGTGGAGGGGCACCGCGGGGTGGACGGCCCAGTGGACCTCCATGGCCCTGTGGACCCGGTCCCTGCTGACCTTCTTGTGGCCGCTCGCGGTGGGCACGGGAGCGGTGTACGGGCTGCGCGAACCCCGCTCGCGGATGGCCGAACTGCTGACGACCGTGCCGCGGCCGGCCTGGCGCCGTGCGGCGCTGCCGGCCGGTGCGATGGCGCTCGCGCTGGCGTCGGGCTTCGGCCTCCTGGTCCTCGTGGGCGGGGTCCAGGTGGCCCTCGGCCGGACCACCTACACACCGCTCGGTTGGCTGCCGATCTCACTCGTGGCGGCGCTGGCCCTCGTCGCGGGGGCCGTGTTCGGCATGGGCGTCGCGCGAGCCCTGCCCTCCGTGCTCACCCCGCCGGGCCTGGTCTTGTTCTTCCTCATGCTGACGGCCCTTCTACAGCAGAACAGTGACGAGACCCTGCCGTCGAGCATCGCGCCGAACCGGCTCGCCCAGCTGCTCCCGGTGACCGCGGAGCCGCGGGAGATGCTGCTGACCCTGTCCGGCTCCGTGCACCTCGGTCAGACACTCTGGCTGCTCGGCCTGCTCGCCACCGGCTTCGCACTGCTGTCGGCCGTGACCCGCCGGGCCCGGCTGCTTGCGGTGATCCCCGTCCTGACCGGTGCGGCCCTGGCCCTGCTGGTCCTCCCGGCCGCTGCACGCGACACCTACGTCGTCGACAAGGCCGCCGCCGCCCTGGTCTGCGACGGACCGGTGTGCGTGACGCAGGCGAACCGCTCACGCCTGCCCGAGCTCGCGCGGCGCGGCACGGAGGCGCTGCGCGTGCTGCACGAGGTCCTGGGCGACAAGGCGCCGAACGCGGTGCGGGAGGACACCAGGCTGCGCGCGATCGCCGACAAACGCGAACCCTCCGGCGACGTGGTGCTGGTCGACTTCGACGACCGGCTGCTCGCCGATGCGACAGGTGGGAAACTGACCCGCGCGCTGATCGCCCAGGGTCTGGCACCCAGCTGCTACGGGAACGACGACCGGGAGGGCGGGGGGCAAGGCAACGTCCCTGTCCAGAGCGTCGCCGTGAGCTGGGCACTGCACGACTCCCGGCTCCAACCACTGGCGGAGAGGGGCAGCGACGCGTACTTGCGCACGATCTGGCCGGACGCCGACGTCGCCTGGCAGAGGCTGACGGCGCTGTCACCGGCCGAGCAGCGCTCGCGGATCGCCGAACTGCACACCGCCGGCCTCTCCTGCGCGGCGGACCACCAGCTTGCGGTGCTGGCGGGGAAGGCGACGCGATGAGGTGGCTGATCCTTTACGCCCGTTCACGGCAGGTGCCCGCCTCGGCCGCCGCGGTCGCGCTCGTCGCGCTGGCGGTGTGGGCCCTCCACGGCCCAGGACCGGTGGATCAGGCGATGGCGGTCCTGGTCCTCACCGCGAACGTGGCGGCCGCTTCCGTCGGGCTCGGTGGGTGGGACGCGGTGCTGGAGAGGACGGCCGCGATCCGGTGGATGCCCCGCCGGGCGGCGCACGTGCTGCTGGCCGGCGCGTGCGCCGGTGCGGCGCTGCTGACGGTCCAGGCGGCGGGAGTGAAGCTCGCCCCCGCCGAGGTCGTCGTCCGGGACAGCGCGGGCCTGGTCGGCCTGGCCGCGCTCGGGGCGGCGCTGTGCGGGGCACAGTTCGCATGGACCCTGCCGACCGGCTGGCTCGCGTTCACCCTCTTTGGACCGACTCCGGGCGGCGCCGCGGGAGACGTGGTCATGTGGATGACCTATTCCCCCGCCACGACGGCGTCCACCGGGACCGCGTGGGCCCTGTTCGCGAGCGGCACCGTGGTGTACGCCATCGCAGGACCAAGACGGTAACGGACACGCCCCGCGCCGAGCGCTTCAGCCGGCGAAGCTCGCGGACTGAAGTGCTCAGTCACCGCGACGACGCCCGGGCACCGCGCACCCGCCGCCCCGGGTCCACGCCCTCTTGCCGCAGCGCCGTGATCAGCTTGCCGAACTGCCGCGTGCTCAGCCCGGTGAACGGGGCTATCCAGCACGGTGCCCGAGCCTTGGCTACGCGAACTCGGCTCGGTGCTGCCCCATCTGGTTCCCTGGCTGTGGAGTGCCCCGAGGAGCCGTACGACGGCGAGCTGCAACCCGGGGATGTCGAGATCCGCTTTCGGCCTCTGAGCCCGCTGGACCGTAGCGGCCTGACGGTGGTGATCGAGATCAAGTCGAAGTGGTCCGCCAGCAGGGAAGCCAACCGCCAAGAGCGCGTGGATGCGCTCCACGCGGACATCCGCGCCGCAACCAGGCTCGTCGACTTCGGCGTCTACCTGTCACTGCCGAGTGCCGCTTGGTCCCAGGGAGACTGACCACTCACACCCGGCAGCACTGTCTCCCAGACGCCAGCGAAGGCGAAACGGCGCGTCGGCCTGCGATGTGCGCTTGTTCGTCGAAATGCGTCTCGAACTGGGTCGCTGACCTGGGTATTCGCGGGACGCTGGGGCGGCCTTCGTCTGATCATGTGTTCCGACCAAGGTGCACCGATCGAGACGAAGGCCAGTGAACGGTGAGTCTGCTGCCAGACGCCGGTCCCGGGAAAGCGTTCGCGAAGGCGTCACCCTTCCGGGAGGACTTATTCGACTGTCTGACCGTGCGCGGGGACGAAATGTTCGAGCTCGTCGACGCGTTGTTGTGCGCGGACGGTCCTGTGACCTCGCCGGTGGACCTCACGCTGGTGGTCGAGCACCGGCGTGGGCACGGCCCGATGTACGAGGCGTTGAACCAAGGGAACGTGGATGTGCCCCGACTGCGGCAGGTGCTGGCCGGTCTGCCGATGCCGCAGGCCGCCGACGGGAGCCTGGTCCTGGCGGTCGACGTCAGCCACTGGCTCCGCCCCGACGCGCCGACCAGCGCGGACCTTCTGTTCTGCCACGTCTACGGCCGCAGCGGACGCTCCTCGGAGCAGTTCATCCCCGGCTGGCCGTACTCCTTCGTCGCCGCCCTCGAATCGGGCCGGACGTCCTGGTGTCAGCTCGTGGACGCCGTCCGTCTCGGACCCGAGGACGACGTCGCCGAGGTCACCGCCACCCAGCTCCGCCGTGTGGTCACGGACCTGATCGAGATGGGCCGCTGGCACGTCGGCGACCGCGACATCCTCATCGTCTTCGACGCCGGCTACGACGCCCCACGCATGGCCCACCTCCTCGACGGCCTCCCGGTCGAAGTGCTGGGACGGATGCGCTGCGACCGCGTCATGCGACGGCCGACGCCCACGCTCAAGGAATACGCCCTGTCCTATCCCCGGGGCGGGCGACCGCCGAAGCACGGCAAGGAGTTCCGCTTCGTCGAGCCGGATGCCTGGGGCGAGCCGGACGCGGCAACCGTGCAGGTTACCGACCGGTACGGCACCGCCCGCGCGATGGCCTGGGACCGCATCCACCCCCGCCTGACCACCCGCTCCGCTTGGATCGACCACACCGGCGAACTCCCCATCAACGAAGGCACGCTAATCCGTCTCCAGGTCGACCGCCTGCCCGGCGGAGGCGACCCGCTCCCACTCTGACGCTGGTCGTCCGCCACCGGTCTGAACAGCCAGGACGTCGACGTGCGCTGGCAGGCGTTCCTGAGGAGATTCGGCATCGAGCACCCGCACCTGCACTGTCCGGCCCGTTCACCGAAACCCTCAACCCCCGGCCCTGGAAGGCCACTTGACTCGAAGAACCAGCGGGCCGCCACCCGCTATGACGTGGGCAAGACCGTGAAACGACCCGAGAGCACCATCGAACGAAACCGACTCAGACCATGAAGAACAAGCTCAGGGTCTGTGCCTGAACCGCTGATCTGTCACTTTCTGTGGCTGATAGGAAGGTTCCTCCACGAGCGCATCTACGCGGGGCATGTTCGAGCGCGGGGGAAATGGTTTTGGCGGCACTCGGGAGCACTCGGACGCCCGTGGTACGCGCCGACGTAGAGCTGAGTTTGGCCGCCTGTCAGCCATGACAACGGGCGTTCGGACTGGCCGGCCGCCTTAGGGGACGGCCAGTATGCGGCCCAGCTGTGCACGGCTCTCCAGGAGCCGGTGCACCTCGCTGGTCTCGGTCAACGGCAGCCGGGCGTGGACCGCTGTGCGTAGCAATCTCTGGGTGGCGTACTCGGTAAGTTCAGCCAGGCCCTTCACTGCGCGCTCAGGGTCGGCCGCCTGCGCGGCGATGAGGGAGAACCCCGTCACGGACCTCAGGGCGAACAGGTCGGTGACGGGGATGCTGCCGAGCTCGCCGCTCGCGGCTCCGTAGGCCACCAGCCGACCGTACGGGGCCAGTACGTCCAGACTGCGGCGCAGAACCTCGCCGCCGGCCGCGTCGAGGACGACATCCACACCGCCGGGCGCGGCCAAGCGGACCTTCTCCGGCCAGTCCTCGTCGGTGTAGTTGACGCCGACGTCGGCGCCCTGGGCTCGGACGAAGTCAAGCTTGGCAGTCGTACTGGCCGTGGCGATGACCGTGCCCGCGCCGAGAATCTTTGCGAGCTGCACGGCGAGGTGGCCGATGGCGCCTGCAGCGGAGTGGACCAGTACGGTCTCGCCGTGCGCCAGCCGCCCGGCGCGCAGCACGCCCAGAGCCACCGGCGCGGCCACGGGGAGCGCGCTGGCCGTGCCGGCGTCGAGCCCGTCGGGTACCGGGACGAGCCACCGCGCGTCCGCGACGATGAGATCGCAGAAAGCGTCCTCCGAGGCCGCGGCAACCCGCCGTCCGATCAGGCCCGGGTCCGTGTCCGGCCCGACCGCCTCGACCGTGCCCACCACATCGCCGGTGAGGGATCTGGGTAAAGGCCGCGGGTAGAGCTCGGTCTGGGCCATGCCGCGCCGGAGCTGCGTGTCCACGAAGTTGGCGCCGATCGCCTCGGCCCGGAGAAGCACCTGCCCCGCCTTCGGGTCGGGCACCGGGGCCTCTTCCAAGGCGAGGACCTCGGGGCTGCCGTAGGAGTGGTAGCGGATTCGTCGCATGGCAACTCTCCTTCAATGGGGCGGTGTCCTAAACTGGACCGGTGGTTCAATTCGGACCGTACTGGACCGGTGGTCCAGTTGTCTATGGGCATGGTCCTGGATGAGGAGAGAACTGATGGCGGAAGGCCGCCGCGAACGCGCCGACGCGGCACGCAATCGCCGCGCGATCCTGAAGGCCACCGAAAACCTCCTCGCCGAACACCCTCCTGCGCAGGTCTCGGTGGAACGCATCGCTGCCGCGGCGGGCGTCGGCAAGGGCACGGTGTTCCACCGCTTCGGCAGCCGCGCGGGCCTGATGCGGGAGCTGATGCTGGAACGCGCTCACGCCCTGCACGAATCGGTGACGGACGGCCCCCCGCCGCTGGGCCCGGGCGCCTCTCCCAGGCAGCGACTGCTGGCCTTCCTCGACGCGGTCGTGGACGTGGTCGGCCGGAACAAAGGCTTGCTGGCCGCTCTCGGGCAGGCGGCGACAGCCCCCCGTGACGCCCAGGAGGATTCGCGCGAACAGCACTCGGTCTACGGGTTCTGGCACGGCCACATCAGCGCGCTGATCGCCGAGGAACGCCCTGACCTGGACGCCGAGTTGCTGGCCCATATCCTGCTCGGCGCTCTGCAGAACGGACCCATCGTGCACCTGCTGGGGCAGGGAGAGACTCGACGGCTTGCGGTGTCGCTGCGGCTGCTGGTCACCGGCATGCTGGAGGGGTGACGGCCCGCCGGGATGACGCCGGCCACGGCCACGGCCACGGCCACGGGCCGTGGCCGTGGCCGGGTAGGGTGCCGTGTCCGGGTGGGGAACCATGTCCTGGCCGCGCTGGAGTCGTTCGCCAGTCACTCGGCGCCAGAGGTGCCCGAAACTGCCCGTCGTTCCCTTTCAGCGTTCCAGGTGACGCGTAAATCTGCTGGTCACGGCTGGGACAGACATTCCCGCATCCCGAACTGCCCGTCGCTGGTGGCGGCTGGGACGGATCATGCCGAAGGCTGGAGCCGCCTCGGCAACGCAACAGCCAGAGCACCGAGGCACGTACCAGCGCAGCACGGCCGAAGCGGTCGAAGGCTGCTGTTCGCCCGGGCGTTGACCCGATGCAAAGAGCTTGGAGTGTCTTGGTGGCCTTACGGATAGCGATCACCGCTGAACCGATACCTTCACACGTGTCCGCGCTGGACTACGTCACCTGCCCGGCCCTTGAACAGGGCCACCAGGTCACACTCCACGCCCCCCTCATGTTCCGCCGCGAAGCCCGGCGACGCGGGGTGGAGTTCTCCGGCGCCGGTACGAACTGGACGTGCGATCCCGACGTCCAGCAGCCGGCGAGCGAGGTCTGGCAGAGGTATGGAAACGCCGCCTTCAACCGGTACGTCTTCGGTCGCCTCTGGCCCGAACAGGCCGAGGCAAAGGCTCATGACCTGCTCGCCGCGTGGAAACAGGAGCAGCCCGATCTGGTGATCGCAGAGTGCAGCGACCTCGGCGCGCACCTCGCGGCCAGGGCCTTGCGACTGCCCCTGCTCGCAGCGGACAACGGCCTCGGTCCGGTGCTCCTGAGTCTCTGGGACACCCACATCGCGCCCGCGCTGCTTCCCCTCTACAAGCAGCACGAGCAGGACACTCCCACTCTCCCGCCCATGCTCATCCCCGCACCGGTCCGCTGGTTCTACGAGACGCCGCCGCCCTCGGCGCGCGCGGTCCGACGCACCGTCGCGGACTTCCGCACCGCCCTCCCCGAGGGTCTGGCCCCCTCCTTCCGCCCGTCGCGCCCGCTCGTCTACGTGAGCCTCGGCACCCTTACCACCGCGATGTCCGGCCTGCGTACGGTCGTCGAGAACGTATACCGGGAGATCATGGCCGCACTCCGCACAATCGACTGCGACGCGATCGTGTCCGCGGGAGACCTCGCGCAGTACCTGCCGAGCGCGAACCCTCACATCAAGGTCGTCGACCATGCCCCGCAGCCCGCGCTCCTGCATCGGGCCGACCTGTTCGTGACGCACGGAGGCCGGGCGTCCCTGCTCGACGCGGTGCAGGGGGCAACGCCGGTCCTGGGTTTGGGTGTTCTCGCCGATCAGCCCGACAACGCCGCCGCGTTCTCCCGCAGCGGCCTGGGCCGGGCGCTGGACATCACGGCAAGACGCGGCGAGATCGCCGACGCCCTGACGGCGCTCCTGGGCACCCCGCGCTACGACGCCGCCATGAGCGCGGCCGGTGCCGAGCTGTCTCAGCTGACACCCCTGGACCTCACGGAAATATGGGACAGCCTCTAGAAGGTGTCTTCAAATGATCTCGGGTGGTGGATCATGGTCGGGTGATACGTCGCCATGAACTGTCTGATGCTGAGTGGGAGTTCGTCCGGCCTCTGCTGCCTGAATCGTTGCGGGGGCGGAAGCGGTTGGACGACCGCACCGTGCTCAACGGGATCGTGTGGAAGTTCCGGACCGGCACGGCCTGGCGGGACGTGCCCGAGCGGTACGGCCCGTGGGCCACGCTGCACACCCGTTTCCGCCGGTGGGCCCTGGACGGCACCTTCGAGCGGATGCTGCAGGCCGCCCAGGCGAGGGCGGACGAGGCGGGGGACATCGACTGGCTCGTTTCCGTCGATTCCACCGTCGTCCGTGCCCACCAGCACGCCGCCGGGGCCCGAAAAGGGGGCTCCAAAGCTCCGGACTCGGACGCTCCCGAGGCGGTCTGACCAGCAAGATTCACCTCGCCTGTGACGCCGTGGGCCGCCCGCTCGCTTTCACCGTCACCGGCGGAAACAGCAACGACTGCACCCAGTTCACCGCTGTGATGGAGGCGATACGGGTGCCCCGCATCGGCCCAGGACGCCCGCGGGTCCGGCCCGCCCACGTACTGGGCGACAAGGGCTACAGCTCCAAGGCCATCCGCACCTGGCTGCGGCGACGGGGCATCGGCCACACCATTCCCGAACGGGCCGACCAGATCCGCAACCGGCTTCGCCGCGGCAGCTACGGCGGACGCCCGCCGGCCTTCGACAAGCAGCTCTACAAGCGGCGCAACGTGGTGGAGCGCTGCTTCAACCGTTTGAAGCAGTGGCGCGGCATTGCCACCCGGTACGACAAGACCACCGAGTCCTACCAAGCCGCCGTCACCCTCGCCTCGCTCCTGATGTGGGCGTGACATTTGAAGACAACTCCTAGGGAACGCCTTGTGCAGCCGTTGACGAAGGTTGGCTCTACTGCGAGATCGGGGTGATGCTCTGCTTATCCGTATCAACGTCTGCTCGACCCAAATGCACTTGAACCTCAAAATGGCAGTTATTTTCGTCGGCGAGAATGATTCTCAAATCAATATCCATTGGGGTTCTCATGTGCCGAGACAGATGTTCAATGTCGGGAAGTAGGTTATCCGGGACTTCGGGAAGGCGAACCTGGCTGCACGTGCCAGGGATAGCTTCGGCACGTGGCGAACTATGTGATGCCCAGAAATTTGCACTGCTCATGGTGAAACCCGCCACGGCCATGAACGCGAGGAGCACTCTAATCCCGCGATGCGCCTGAGGGTCACACCGGTCAAGCGCCCGGGACCCCCGCCAGCGAGTGTCGCCCAGAACGACTGGAGCCGAACGTCTGCGATGTAAAGGCCGCATTCGTTACTCGGCTTTGGAAGGGGAGGCTTCACGCTGTCGTTCAGTAGCGATTCCTCAATCGCTACTGCCCAACGAAAATAGAAGTCCAGGCTTTGAAGGACAGGCCATACTTCTAGGGAAAGGATGATCTGACTGCGCCTGGGTCCAGGCATGCGAGGCTCCTTCCGTTGAATAAAGTGGAACACGTCAAGGGATCCCAGTTCGACGGTTGACCTTTACGAGGGAGTGTCGAGCGAGCGTGGTCGCGAGGCTGCTTAGCTCCGAGCCAGCCCATCGGTTTATCCCGGCGACTGAGTCGCGTGAGACGTCGACTCGGTTCGCCGAGACATGACACGAATCGGTGTCGAAGTGCTGCCTTTTCTCAGGCTCAGGCTCTGGCTCAACTTCGGTGACGCCGGCGCTCTGAGTGACAGTCAGGCTCCTTCGAGCTGTACGCGAAGTCGCCCGAAAATGGTCCGTGAACAGGACGGTTGGGCTGACCGTTCGGAGCCGTGGAGGAGGTCGTGCTCCGGCTGAAGGAGCTGTTGTTCCCGTCGATCGCGGATGTCGCAGTGCTGTCGCTGGACGTGAACATCGAGATAGTGCGCGTTGATGCGCAATGCATTGCGGACGGCGCCGTGTGCCAGGTCTGCGGAGTCTGGTCGAACCGGGTGCATGGTTCCTACCTGCGGCTTCCCGCCGATGTGCCGAGCGGTGGCCGAAGCGTTGTTCTCCAGCTGAGGGTCCGTCGGTTCATCTGTGGCAACTCGGGGTGTGTGCGCCGTACCTTCGTCGAGCAGATACCTGGCCTGACGCGTCGGCACGCTCAGCGGACCGAGCGGTTGCGCTCCACCCTGGCCGCGGGCGGTCTGGCCCTCGCGGGGCGGGCCCCGGAGCCCGCATCGCCCGCGTTCTCGAGGTACCCATCAGCCGCAGCACTGTGCTCCGGCTGGTCGACGCACTCCCAGGAGCTGTTTCGCGCGAGCTACGCGGCATCGTGAGCCGGCCCGTGGCCGCACATGCTCTCCGTGGCCCGAAGCGAGCCCGTGCCTCAACTCCGGGGCCTGGCTCCTCGATCATCAGCACTGGATCGGGGAGCACGACGAGCAGTTCCGGCGGCGCCAGCAGCACCTCAACTGACGATCAAGCCGGTCAGCCGTCCCAAGGACGCATCCGGCTTCGTCATGCTGCCCCGTCGTTGGGTCGTCGAACGCAGCATTGCGTGGATGCTCCACGCCCGCCGTCACGCACGCGACTACGAACGGCTCGTGCAGCACTCCGAGACGCTGATCACCTGGGCTGCCATCACCCTCATGAGCAGGCGCCTGGCCCGGAAAGGCGCTACCCCAGCCGGCCGCGAAAGCCTGCGCCGACGAGCTGAGCTTGGCTTCTGTGCAGAATCGGCGTGTCCGACCGCTACTCCAGCACCGCGCGGAAGGCGCGCTCGCCGATGCCGCGCATCAGCGGGTTGTCCGCCGAGTACGTCAGGAAGACCAGGGACAGGGCAAGCGCCCACCCACGGGCCCGTCCCCAAGTCGCGTCGTCCGCACGGCCGTACGCCTCCCGAAGGGCAACACGCTGCTCCGCCGTGAACAGCATCCAGGCCACGGACAGGTCGGTGGCGGGATCGCCGGAGGTGATGTCACCGAAGTCGATCACGGCGCTGATCCGGCCGCGGTCGACCAGGAGGTTGGCCGGGTGCAGATCCCCATGCAGCCACACCGGCGGCCCGTCCCAAGCAGGCATAGCGGCAGCCGTCTCCCAGACCCGCAGCGCGGTGGCACGGTCGGCCGGATCGACCTGCGCCAGCCCGGTCAGGACGCCCTTGGCGCGTCCGGCCAGCGGAATCCCGCGAGATGCGTTGACGGGTGCCTCCGAAGGAGCCGGGACATGCAGCGCGTCCAGGAAACCGCCGAGCGCTGCCGCGGTCGACCAGCGGTCGTCGGGCTCCGATCGCGCCGCGATCCGGCCGGGGAAGAACGGCACGACGCTCCAGGACCACGGGTACTGAGCCGCCGGCTGCCCGACACGCACCGGCGCCGGCACGGGCAACGGCAGGCGGCCGGCCAGCTCCGGCAACCACCGCTGCTCGTGCACGACGAGCTCGGCGGCCATGGCTCTCCGGGGCATCCGCACGAGGAACTCTCCGCCAAGCCGACACACAAGGTTGTCCCAGCCGTTGGCCAGTACCTCGACCGGCAGGCCCGCCAGGTCGGGGTGCTGCTCGCCGAGCAGACGTCGCACCAGCTCGGCAGAGACCGGGACTTCCGCGGCGGGCATTCGCTCAACTGTCACGGCGAGAACCCTACGGCCGCATCCCGAAGGCGCGTCTCGTCGATCGTCATACCGGCTCAACGAAAGCACTGGAGACAAGAAACACGCACTCAGCGGAACGCGGCGACATTGCGGGCGGCCCAGTCGGCGAAGGGGTGCGGTGTCGGCTCCTGGTGCTCGGGTGGCTCCGATACCGGGCACTTTCCGCCGAACTCAGGGGTTTGGTGGTGCCGTGGATCCGCTGTGCGGTCCGCGGCGCCACACCTGGATACTGAGCATCATGCGCATTGACTTCGATCCCGCTGCCCTGTCCCGCAACGAGTTCTACCGGCTGCTGACCGCCACCGTGGTGCCGAGGCCCATCGCCTGGGTGTCCACCACATCGGCGGACGGAACGCACAACCTGGCCCCGCACTCATTCTTCACGATCGCCAGTGTCGCGCCGCCCGTTGTGCAGTTCACTTCCGTCGGGCGCAAGGACACCCTGCGCAACGTCGAGGCGACCGGACAATTCGTGGTGAACCTCGCGCCGGAGGGGCTCTTCGAGCAGATCAATGACACGGGTACGGATTTTCCGCACGGGGTGAGTGAGTTCGAGGCGGCCGGGATCGGTTCCGAGCCGAGTCTGCGGGTCAAGCCGCCGCGGGTGGCGGGCTCGCCCGTGGCGCTGGAGTGCGAGGTGCACACGACACTTGGAATCGGGGACGCGACCGTGGTGTTCGGGCGCGTGGTGCACGCGGTGGTGTCGCAGGAGGTGCTGGTCGACGGGCACCCGGAAATCTCCAGGATGAAGCCCCTGTCACGGCTCGGGAAGGATGAGTGGGGGACGGTCGGCGACGTCCGGGAGATCTCCCGTATCCGTCACGCGGACTGGCAGGGACCGGCGGGCGATCGGTAGGGGAGAGGGAGACGGGGGCGGGGAGGAAGAGCTGCCCGGGCGGCCGGGGAAGGGATCGCCCCGGGTTCCCCGCCGCGCCGCCGGTTTCGTGAGCGTTCCATGGCGATTTATCCGTAGGCAACTTATTGCCTATGGCGGGAATTGAGACTTTCGCATGAGGGTTGTTGTTGCGACGGTGGTGCCGGTTCCGGTGCCGGCATCCGTGTCGGTTTCAGGGCCGGTGTCTGCCTGTGCGACGGATGACTGGAGTTGCTGTGACTGCACTCGTTCCCGGGTGGAAGGCTTCATCCGTATCCTCCGATTTCTCTGATCCCGCTGAATCCGCCGGCTCCTCTGATTTCACTGATGGCGCTGCTTCCCCGGCGGCCCTGGCTTCCGCTGATTCGTCTCGCTCTCTGGGGACCGGTTCCCCGGGGGTCGGTTCCCCAGGGTCTGGTTCCGGTGGCGCGATGGCGTCGGTCAGTCGGCGGTTTTCCTTTCGGGTGGTGGCTGCGGCGGCGGTCGCCGGGCCGGTGGCGGCGGTGCACGGGTCGGGGACCGCGCACGCCGCCGAGGGCCGGCGGGGGCTGCGGGCGATGACCTTCAACCTGCGGTACGCCTCGGATGTCCGGCCGCACTCCTGGGCCGAGCGCCGGCCCGTGATGCGGACCTTGCTGCGGCACGAGGCCCCGCATCTGCTCGGGACGCAGGAAGGGCTGTACGGGCAGCTGCGCGATATCGCCGAGGATCTCGGACCGCATTACGACTCGGTGGGGACCGGGCGGGGCGGCGGGAGCAAGGACGAGTTCGCGGCCGTTTTCTATGATGCTCGGCGGCTCGCGCCGGTCGAGTACGACCATTTCTGGCTGTCCGATACGCCGTATCTGATCGGGTCGGCGACCTGGGGGAACACCGTAATCCGGATGGTGACCTGGGTCCGGTTCCGGGATGTGCGAGCCGGCGGTGAGTTCTATGCCCTCAATACGCATCTCGATCATGCGAATCAGTACTCGCGTGAGCGTTCCGCCGGTCTGATCAACGAACGGCTGGGTGGGCTGGACCCGTCGCTGCCCCGAATCGTCACGGGCGACTTCAATGTCGCGGCGCACAAGAATTCCGTGTACGAGGTGCTGCTCGACGGCGGTTCGCTCGTCGACAGCTGGGACACTGCCGACGAGCGCAGTCGGCAGTACGCCACCTTCCATGGCTACCGGCCACTGGTCCCGGACGGGGACCGCGTCGATTGGATCCTCACGTCACCGGGGGTGCGTACACGGCGTGCCACGATCAATACGTACTCCGCGCGCGGGCAGTTCCCGAGCGATCACCTACCGGTGCAGGCGCTGCTCGATTGGTGATCGCCAGGCCGTGGCGAGGGCTCGGCCGCCGCTCAGGAGTGTGTGTGCCGGCGGGCGGCCGAGCCGCGGATCCGGAGGCCGTCGAGAAGTTCCTGGGTCGCGGCGGCCACGGCCTCCACGGCCTGGTCGAACACCTCGCGGTTGTGAGCGGCCGGGGCGCGGAATCCGGAGACCTTGCGGACGTACTGCAAGGCCGCGGCCCGGATGTCCTCGTCGGTGACCTCGGGGGTGGTGGGCGGACGGAGGGTCTTGATGCTGCGGCACATGAGTCCAGTGTGCCTCGCGGTGCCGGCATCAGCCGTCGAGTCCGGTCACCCGCATGGTGATGTTGAGGCGGCCGCCGGCCAGACCGGACGCCGGGTCACCGGTGCCAGGCCGGACCTTGGGAACGCCGTGATAGGCGAAGCGGGACGGTCCGCCGAAGACGAAGAGGTCGCCGGAGGCCAGCTCGATATCGGTGTACGGCTTGGTCCGCGTCTCGGTGTTGCCGAACCGGAAGACACAGGTGTCGCCGATGCTGAGGGAGACGACCGGCGCGCCGGAGCGCTCTTCCTTGTCCTGATGCATGCCGAGCTTCGCCTGGTCGTCGTAGAAGTTGATCAGTGCGGTGTCCGGTGTGTAGCCGTCACCCGCAGCGGAATCCTGATACGCCTCGACCAGCGCGCGACGGCCCAAATCGACCATCCACACGGGGAATTCGGCCACCCGGGCGCCGTTCACATCGTCGGCGGTGCGGGTGTACGCGTACGGCTGCCAGTGCCAGCCGATGCACACCGTCTGGACGGACATCACGCCGCCGCGCGGAAGCCTGGTGTGCCGGATCGGGGCCGGGCCGCGCGCCCAGCCACGGCATGCGGTGACCAGCTCGCGCTGCTGGGCCACGGTCAGCCAGCCGGGGACGTGGACGGCGCCGGGGGCGATTTCTCGCCGGCTGTCGTGACGGTCAGGGCTCTGGTCGTCTGCGGGGGAGTGGCGGCCTCCGGATTCGCCGGAATCGACCGCTCCGTCAAGGCGGTCCGAACCTCCATGGCCTCCGGAGACACCCGGGCGACCAGGACCTTCGGCGCCCGCAGGCCCCTCGAAGTCCTCAAAGCCGGGAAGTGGCGTGCTCATCTGCTCCTGCCTCATCGCTACCTGCCTACAGCGTGCCACGGGGAGGAACCGGCGACCTACGGGCAGGTAGCTGCTGGGTCACCCAACCACGTTCGATGGCCCAGGTGCCGCCGTCCGCCGTGGCGCCGCGCATGCCGTGCAGCGTTGCCGGGCCCGCCAGGGCGGGGACACGGGAGTCGCCGAGTGCCGCAAAGCCGAAGGTGCGGGCGGGGTCCCAGTCGGTGCTGTGCCGCAGCCGGCGGCTCATCTGGGCCCAGCCGACGGGCGCGGCGGCCACCACCCAGGCGTCCGGCTCCTCAGCGGTGAAGCGGTGGGCGGAACGCAGCCAGGACGCGGCGGCTTCCGGCCAGTCGACCATGGCGAGGACCGGTTGCCGGCCGGCCTCGCGCCACGCTTCGGCGAAGGCCGCCGCGGACGAGCGCGACGCCGCGTCCCTGCTGTGCCCGACCACCACCGTCGCGATGCGCATACGGGGTGCGGTCAACAGGGCAAGCAGCGCACCGAGTTCCGCCTCGGTGTGCGGGGTGGGGGAAGAGAGGCTGCCATAGGCAGCCACCTCGGCGGGGGGAATGAGCGGTGAGGTCATGGGGAGGGGTACCGGGCGCGCCGGCCTCAGATGAGGGTGGGCTGGAGGGCGCCCTCGTGGGTGAGCAGCGCAATTTTGGCTTCGACGCCCGCCGCGTAGCCGCGCATCGTGCCGTCCGCGCCGATCACGCGGTGGCACGGGCGCACGATCAGCAGGGGGTTGGCGCCGATCGCGGCCCCCAGGGCACGTACCTCGCCCCGCGGCACCCCGATAACGTCGGCGAGTCGCCCGTAGGACGTCGTGGTGCCATATGGGATCGCCTCCAGGGCCTGCCAGACGCGCTCCTGGAAGTCCGTACCGCTGGTGCGGAACTCCAGCTCGAAGCGGGTGAGCTCACCGGCGAAGTAGGCGCGGAGCTGGCGGACGACCTCGGCGAAGGGGGCAGGGTCGCGCCGCCAGTGCGGCTGTACGGTGACGCCCCGCTGCCGCGGCAGGGAGAGGGCGGCCAGGCCGGTGCCGCCGGGTGCGGTGGCCGATTCCTCTCCGACGAGCAGCAGCTCACCGAGGGGGCTGTCGTAGGTGGTGTAGCTGGTGGTGACCGTGGTCGTCTCTGGGGTCTCGGGGGAGATCATGGCGCGTCCTCGTTTGTATCCGCTGCTTTCACTCTTCGAGTCTGCGGGGTCGGGGGCGCGTCGGCTGGCGGAAATCGGACGTCACGGTGGGTGGGTGGGGGGATGGCTGTTGCTTGCTTGATGGGTGGGCGGCGGCTGGTGGGTGGTGGTCTGTGGCTCGGCGGCTGGTCGTGGGTGACGAGCGGGTACGCGTCCGCCGCGGTGTACCGGCCATCGCCGCCGACGAGCACCGGCGCTGACCTGCCCGACTGCGCTCCGCCAGATCCCGTTGCCCAGTGGTGGGCCCGGCCCCCGGACCAAGCGCCGCCGACCGATACGACAGCGCCGTCAGGGGCGGGGCACTGCTCACCCCACCAGGCGCGGGAGGGGCGGGCCGGTCGGGCGTTACCGTCCTCCCGCTCAAGACCGGTAGTGCTCGACTTGGGCGCCGAGCCGGATCCGGAGCCGCCCGTGCTGCCGCCGCTTGCCCCTCCGCTGGTGCCGCCGCGGTGATCAGACGCCCACGGCGAAAGCCCGAGCGTGCGGCAGCCGTAGCGCTGACCGCTGTGGGGCTACGCCGCCTCAACAACCTCCGCTACCTCGGAGCGCACCGCCAACGTCCATATCTCCAGCAGCACCGCATACTCCGCCATATCCTGAGCCGACCACGCCAGACCGTGCCGGGCGCGCACAAAGCGTCGGATCGATTCGTTCGCCTCGGAAGCAGGAACGGGCACATCTGTAGGGGCAGAAGGAGTTGGGGACATATGAGCAATGCTAGGGGCAGACACTGACAACGCGGCCCCGCGCGCACCGGCCCGCGGCCCGAAGCTGCTGCCCGCTCTGATGCACCGACGGTCCCTCAACTTCCTGACCAGCACAGACCATCGGCCCTCCGATCCACTTTCGCTGCCTGCATGTGTCCATTCCCACACGCTCCGCGGTCGCCCGGGGGGCACGAACGGAAGCCCGTGACACCCAGGCGCCTCAGTGGAGAAAGAGGCAGAACGGGTGCCCCGCCGGATCAAGGAACACCCGTACATCGTCGTGCGGTTGAAACGTGGCGCGTCGTGCCCCCGTCGCGACCGCATGCGCCTCGGCCTCGTCGAGATCATCAACCCGGAGATCGAGATGGAGCATCTTCTGCTGCTCCTCGGGCCGTTCGGGCCACACGGGGGCCTGATACCCCGGCTCGGACTGGAACGAGAGCCCGGTGCCGCCGTCCGGGCAGCGGAGCAGGACCCAGTCCGGTTCGCTGCATTTCACTTCCCAGCCGAGCAGTTGCCGGTAGAAGTCCGCCAGCGCATGAGCATCCGGACAGTCCAAGACCACCGTCGCAAGCGATATCCGAGGTCGCCCAGGCGTCGTCGGTTCCATGCCTCCTCCCCCTTCCACCACTCTCGCCGAATCCACCACTCCTGCCCCCGGCCCCGGGGGAACGGGCGAAGATCGGGGCCGCCGCTGCCCAGGGTGAGATCCCGATCGGGTGACGTACCGAGTCCCCCGACGCAGCGGGGCGGAGGGGCCGCACCCCCGCCGCCACCTCAAGGAATGCCCTCTGGGGTAGCAGCCATCCCCTCATCGCACTGGGGCGGCAGTGCTCCCGGAAGCCAGCCCGTGAGCACACCGTCGCGCATCCACCCCGCGTTGTCAGTGGCGCCCCGTAGCGTGGCCTCCGTAACTATCCGAGCTGCTGGCGCTTCTCGGACCCGCTCCGCTCCCGTGACAGCGCACGGGAGCGGAGCACCCATCCGAGTGGCCGTGCGGGCTCATTGGTGGGGTACCGGAAGGGAAGGCTCCTGTGGAGCGATCAGGAGTGCGTTGAAGGGGTTCGTGCCGGTCACACCCGGGGGCCGGCTGGCACTGGTCCCGCACAGCGCCTGCGCGACGTGCGCCTCCATGGCGGCGTCTATCGGGCCGGTCTGGGGATCGCCGTTCCCATCGAGCTTCTGATAGCGCGTCAAATTGAAGCCGAGGGACATTTGCCGTGTGCCGTCCGCACTGGACATGGACCAGGTCATGGCCCCCAGCACCAGGCCGTTGTGCCCCCAGAACTCTCCGCAGGGCAGCTGCCAGGTGACCAGGCCCAGGCCGTAGCGGAGCGGGCTGCCCTCGATGGGCACCGTGGTCTTCATCTGCCGCAGCTGGGCAGGGGCGAGCAGTTCGCCACCCAGCAGCGCACGGTAGAAGCGGTTCAGATCGGCCATGGTCGAGACGAGTGATCCCGCCGTTCCGGCCCAGGACGCGTTGTAGACGCTGAAGTCCCGCGGTGGGTTGAACCCGCCGTACGCGGCCTCGTACATCTTGGCGTGCGGCCCGGTGAGGTGGGCCGATCGCGGAAAGTATGTGTGCCGCAGCCCTGCCTTCCGGATGACGTGCTCGGTGATGTACGCCTCCGGCGACGTGCCGGTGACCTTCTGTAGCAGGAGCCCCGCGAGCACGAAATTGGTGTTGGAGTAGTGATGAGCCTGGCCGGGCTTGCCCAGTGGCTCTGCCTTCAGACCCAGCCGGGCCAATTCCCGGGGATCGAAATGGCGGAAGCGGTTGCCTTCGATGCTGTCCGCAGTGGGGAAGATAGCCGCGGCATAGTCGCCGATGCCGCTGGTGTGGTTCAGCAGCATCCGGACAGTGATGGCCCGGCCGCGCTCCCCGGGAACGAGGTCGGGCAGATAGCGGCCTATCGGAGCGTCCAGCTCGATGTGTCCCTTGCTGACTTCCTGGAGGACGCCGACCGCGGTGAAGGTCTTGGTGATGCTGCCGATCCGGTGTCGCATCTGGGGAGTGGCGGGGCGCCCGGTGTCGACGTCGGCGACTCCCGAAGCGCCCTGCCATTCCGCGGCGCCATCTCGCACCGCAGAGTAAGCGCCGTACATCCCTGCGTCATGGAAAGCCTTAAGTGTTGCATTCAGCGCTGCCCGGTCGATGCCGGATCGGGTGGCGGCCCCGGAGGCGGTGGCGTTGCTTGAGTCCGTGATCGGCGGCGTGGCGGCTGAGGCGGTGGTGGGAATCGTCAGCGTGAGTAAGGCGGCGGTGGCAGTGCCGGCGAGCCGCAGGCGCCGACGACGGGTGATAACAGGCATGGATTCTCCGGGAGTTCAACGTCTGAGTCAGGATTCGACCTTCGCGATCCCGATTCTCGCGGTGGGACAGCGGCCAGACGTCAACCCTTGGAACGACCTTGATCACAAGCCCGAATGACAAATGTCAGGTTTACCGAAAGCTGGGTTGTGCGCTTGGCGTCGAGGGCGGGGCACGACGGCTGCCCTTCGGGCGCCTCGGCACGGCTTGGCGGCAGGGGCGCTTCCGGTCCGGGAGTCGTGCCTCGGGGTCCTCCTCAGGCGCTGAGGGCTGGAGTGGGTGACGATGGAATGGCCGAGGTGCAGCGGCGCGCTGAGAGCGGCGGCGGGGAGGCGGCCGGAAGCATCTGCCCAGTCTTATCGGGAGGCCCTGATGGATTACCCGGAATGCTATGAGCTGGTATTTCAAGCTCCCGCAGTGGAGGACGACGTAGTGATCGTCCACCGCACCGAGCGTGCGGGAGCGGGCGGGTATCCGGTCTACGAGGACGAGTCGGGGATCGTACGCGCAGAGATCAGCGACCGGGGCGAGGTCCGGATGCTGGCCAGCGGGGGGCACCAGATGCTCCGCACACCGCTGCTGGCGCGCCCCCTCACTCCGTGAGCTTCGGGAGCCCATCTGGCAGGGGGGCCTGCGTACGTATGCACACACTCGGTAAAGGCACGCTCGCGTTGTGTTGAGGCCGCGGCATTCGAGGTGTCGTGCGTCAGCGCCGGCATATGGATCTCGCCCTCGGTAACCGTCTGCGCTTCACTTGTTGCGGTGCGTGTGGAGTGCGGGCTGTGGGGCGGGTGGCCTCTGCGCCGGGCGGCCATGGGGGCTCCGGGCGAAATCTTCTTCGCCGAGCGGAGTGCGGAGATCAGAGGCCGCGCAGATGGCCGCGTTTCTGAGGCGTTCGCCGGGCGTCGGGCTTTGACGCATTCCCGGTGTCCGCGTCGCATTCTTGGGCCGCGCCGGCCGTGCCGGGTTCGTCGGCCCGATCGATCTCGATCCTGCTGTTCTCGACCTTGCCGGTCTCGGCCTCACGGTTGTCGAGATCGCTGTTTCCGGCGGCGTCAGGCTTGGCGCCGGGTTCGGATTGCGATGTGGCGGCGGTGGTATGGCCTTGGAGTACAGCCATGGCGCGTTCGAGCGTCTCACCGGTGACCTGCATCCGGATCCTGGCCAGTCGTTCTAACTCGGTACGCGACACCACGTCAGCGTACCTGCCGTCAGTTCAAACCTCGGTATGACACAAGAATCCGTGGAAAGCGGGGAGTTGGTGAGGGCTTTTTCTCCAACCCCCCGTTTCGGGAGACCGCTGGACTACCCGGCTGTGCTGCTACGGGCGTCTGCGAGGGCGCGGGTGACGGCTGCTTCGGCATGCAGCCGGGTGGTCGGAAAGACCGGGACCGGGCTGTGCTCCGGCCCGATGAGCAGCTCGATCTCGGTGCAGCCCAGCACAATGCCCTCGGCTCCGGCGGCAACGAGGTCCCTGATGACGGCCATGAATGCCTGCCGGGATTCCTCCTGGACGATCCCGAGGCACAGCTCCTCGTAGATCACCCGATGGACGGTGCTGCGCCCGGCGGCATCCGGAACGAGCACATCCAGCCCGTGACTTTCCAGGCGGCCCCGGTAGAAGTCCTGCTCCATGGTGAACGCGGTGCCCAGCAGTCCGATACGTCGCAGGCCGCGCGCACGGACGGCGTCGGCTGTGGTGTCGGCGAGGTGCAGCAGCGGGACGGTGACGGCGGCGGCAACTTGGCCGGCGACCTTGTGCATGGTGTTGGTGCAGATCAGCAGCATGTCCGCGCCGGCTGACTCCAGCGCCCGGGCGGCGTGGGCGAGAACCTCGCCCGCCTCCTCCCAGCGCCCTTCGACCTGTAGTCGTTCGATCTCTGCGAAATCCACGGAGTAGAGCACGCACCGCGCGGAGTGCAGGCCGCCCAGACGCTCGCGCGTCAACTCGTTCAGCAGCCGGTAGTACTCCGCCGTGGACTCCCAGCTCATGCCTCCGAGCAGCCCGATTGTCTTCATCGGGCCACTTTTGCACAGAGGGAGGGCCGTTGTGTCACCACCCCCGGCCCTTGCGCAGTGCCGTTCGGCGTTACTCCGCCGCCTCACTATCGAAGGGAAGGCCCTCCGCACCTCTTCGACGAGACGCTCGTCCTCCGCGCGTCCCTCGGGGCTGGGTGGCGGGGAAGCTGGGCCCGGGGCCGCGGGGCGGGGCCGCGCCCGGCTCTCAGCAGCGACCCGTCAATGGATGGCTGCATTGGTATGGACATGTTCAATGGGGCGCCCATAACCTGAGGTTGGTCTAGACCGCAGTGCTCCCCGTGGTCGTAGTCGTAGTCACCGTAGTTGTCGCCGTCGCCGTCGCCGTCGCCGTCGCCGTGCCGTGCTTGTTGGTGGCCTGCGCCACCTGCTCCACCCGTGCTCCAACATCTGTGCTTAGTAGGCCAGTTGATCTGAATGGACGACTGCTGCAACGGCCTTCCCCGCAGGCGATCCCCCCACATGGTGGCCCCTCCATGCCCGGAGGCCGGCCGCGAGAAGGAGTCACGCAATGAGGTCACGTATTGCCGCGCTGCTCAGCGCCGCGACCGTAGCTGTCGGCGTAGCACTCGTCGTGCCGACGATACCGGCGGCTGCCACGACGGGCTGTTCCCACTGTGCCGCGGCCCCGGCCGGTGCCGACGTCCGAGCCGAGGGGTTCGTCGTCAGCGAGGCGCAGTTCAACCAGATGTTCCCGAACCGGAATGCCTTCTACACCTACAGCGGGCTGACCGCGGCCCTCAGTGCCTATCCGGAGTTCGCGAACACCGGAAGTGACACCGTGAAGCGTCAGGAGGCAGCGGCCTTCCTCGCGAACGTCAGTCACGAGACCGGTGGCCTGGTCCACGTGGTCGAGCAGAACACCGAGAACTATCCCCACTACTGCGACGCCACCCAGCCGTATGGGTGCCCCGCAGGACAGGCGGCCTACTACGGTCGCGGGCCGATACAGCTCAGCTGGAACTTCAACTACAAGGCGGCGGGTGACGCGCTGGGCATCGACCTGCTGAACAACCCCTACTTGGTGGAGCGGGATGCCGCCGTCGCCTGGAAGACCGCGCTCTGGTACTGGAACACACAGACCGGACCGGGCACCATGACCCCGCACCAGGCGATGGTCAGCGGCGCCGGTTTCGGCGAGACGATCCGCAGCATCAATGGCTCCCTTGAGTGCAACGGCGGCAACCCCGGCCAGGTGCAGAGCCGGATCAACAACTACACGAGCTTTGTGCAGATCCTGGGAACCACACCCGGTGACAAGTTGAGCTGCTGACGCGGTGCGTGGCCGGCCGACCGCGGCCGGCCGCGGCTCGATGCGGCCACGCCGCCGGGGGCGTGGCCGCAGGCGTCAAGTACGTCCCGTGGTCGGGCTGTTCGGCACTCACAGCCCGGCACCCATGGCAGCCGTGATGACCAGCTGTCTCGCCTTGGGGACCGTGGCCGCGGTGGCCGCCCAACGTGCCGACGACTCCTGAGGGGTTGCCATCCACAGGACGCTGGTCAGCTCCAGCTCTTCCAGCGCACCGGCAGTCGCGCCGGGCCGCGGAGCATTCCGACGCGCCAGGTGAGGTCGTCGAAATCGGCGTCCATGGCGAGGTCGGGGCAGCGCTCCAAGAGGGAGCGGAGGGCGATACGGGCCTCCAGCCGGGCCAGTGGGGCGCCGAGGCAGAAGTGGATGCCGTGGCCGAAGGCGGTGTGTCCGCGTGCGTCGCGGGTGATGTCGAAGTCGTCGGCGACGGCGAAGATTTCCGGGTCCCGGGAGGCGGAAGCCAGGGCGATCGCTACGGTCTCGCCGGCGGGGATCAGGGTGCCGCCGATCTCGACCGGCTCGCCGGTGAAGCGCCAGGTGGCTGTCTCCACCGGGCCGTCGTAGCGCAGCATCTCCTCCACGGCATTGTCGAGGAGTGAGAAGTCGGCTCGCAGGGCGGCCAGTTGGTCCGGGTGCTGGAGCAGGGCGCGTACACCGTTGGCCAGGAGGCTGACGGTCGTTTCATGGCCCGCGACCAACAGCAGGAAGGCGGTGCCGACCAGCTCGTCACGGGAGAGCTGGTCGCCGTCCTCGTCGCTGGTGCGGATCAGGGCACTGAGCAGGCCGTCGCCGGGAGCGTTGCGCTTGGTTTCGATCAGTTCGACGAGGTAGCCGGACATCGCCACAACTGCCGCTTGTGCCGCCTCGTCACTGGTCGGCGCCACGATCTCGTTCGACCAGGAACGGAAGGCATCCCGGTCCATGGAGGGGACGCCGAGCAGCTCGCAGATGACGGTCATGGGCAGTGGGAAGGCGAGGGCCTCCACCAGGTCGGCACGGCCATCCGGGGCGGCGAGCATCGTGTCCAGCAGCTCGTCGGTGATCTGCTGTACCCGTGGCCGTAGTGCCTCGACGCGGCGGGAGGTGAATTCCTTGGCCACCAGCTTCCGCAGCCGGGTGTGCTGGGGCGGGTCCGCGTCCAGCATGTTCGTGAACAGGGCCGATTCCTCACCCACGTCGCCCTGCGGCATGGCGGCCCGCCAGTCCTTGTTGAGGCGGGAGTCGCTGAGCGCGGCCCTGACCGCTTGGTGCCCTACGACCAGCCACACGTCGTTGCCGTAAGGGAGGCGCACCCGGTGTATGGGCCCCTGGGCCCGCAGCTTGGCGTAGTACGGGTAAGGATCCCTGGTGAAGTCCTTGCCGTACGCCCCCAGATCGACAATCTCCGCCATGCGTGGTCCGCCCCTCTCGATGATCCCCGATGGTGCACGAGTTCCGGCACCGGTCAGACCGTACGTACGCGAACCCGGAGTCAACATCGGCCCCACGGAGGAGTCGTAGCGGCCCATGTCCTCCCGTTGCAGTGCTCCGGCTGTAGTTCTGTCGTCCGACCGCGGCTCCCTGGGACGAGCCCGGGCCGGCCCGCGCCGGGTGCGCGGCTGCGGGTCCGGTCGGTGCCGCCTGCCGGTGTGCGGGGGAGGGGCACGCCGGTCGTCAGCAGCGGGCGTGGGCGGTGATGTCCGCGCGGAATTCGTCGACCATGGCGGGGGTGACGGTCGGCCGGCACCGGTCGATGGCGGCGAGATAGTCGTCGGTGCTCGCCCCGAGCCGCCCGTGCGCGCTCGCGCCGCCGCCGATCGCCTCCAGGTCCCGCTCGAAAGACGTCTGGGCGGCCATCCGGGCGGCGTGCTCGATATCGGCCGGGGTGAACAGCTCGCTGGCCGCCACCAGCGTCCCCACATCCACCTCGGGACGGCCGTCCGTGTACCGGGACCAGATCGCCGCCCGGGCCGCCGCGTCCGGCGTACCGATCGGGATCAGGTAGTCGAACCGGCCCGGCCGCAGGAACGCCGGATCGAGTGAGCGGATGGAGTTGGTCGCACACACCAGCAGCCGCTCGTCCCGCTCGCGGAACCCGGGTATCAGCTTGAGCAGCTCATTTGTCACTCCATGCAGTCCGCCCCGCTGGGCCGGTTCGTGGCGGATGGGAGCGATCTCCTCGACCTCGTCGATGAAGACGAGGACCCGTTCCAGTTCCGCGATCCGGGCGAACGCGCTGCGCAGTGCCGCCGCCAGATTGCCCTCATCGGCCAGCCGGGAAGGAAGCAGCTCGACGAACGGCCAGCCGAGCCTGGCGGCGATAGCCCTGGCGAAGGTGGTCTTCCCGGTCCCCGGCGGGCCGAACAGGGCGATGGCCCGCGGCGGCCGCACCCCGTGCCGGGCGGCCCGCTCCGGCTCCGCCAACGGCAGCACGACCCGCCGCTCGATGAGGTCTTTCTCCGCCTCCATGCCGGCGACCTTGGCCCACAGATCAGCGGGCAGGAAGCGTCCGCCGAGGTCCTCCAGGAGCCCGGCCGCGGGGCCGTGGTGCGGTTCGACCTTCTCGAAGTAGGCCACCGCGGGCTGCCGCGTGTAGCCCGCGTTGAGCAGGCCCTCCCCGAGCAGGTCCTCCTCGGGAAGCACATAGGCGATCCGGCTCACCCGGGCCGCGACCAGGCGCCGCTCCAGTTCCACCAGCAGCGCACTCGCCAGCCCCCGGCCACGCCAGGCCGCGGAGATCGCGATCCGCATCACCCAGCCCCGCTCACCCGCCACACAGGCGAGCGCCGTCCCGATGGGAGCGCCCTGGTGGACGGCCACCACGGCGGGCTGCCGAGAAGTCAGCGCACTGATGCACTCGGCGAGGGAGAAGACGGACTCCTGCCCCAGTTCTGCCGTGGAGTCGATCAGGTGGACCACTTCGGCGAGATCGTTTTCGCGGTAGTCGTGGATGTGCCAGTTCACCGGTACCGCCCCTCATTGGTGATGGTGGTGATGTGGTGGCAGTGAGGCTAGGGGCGGCGGGGGAGCGAGGCCTGCTCCACCGTGAACAATCCGGGACGCCGACCACTACGGTCCGTATGTAGCCAGACGCACCACCGCCGCGGTCGAGCCACGGCACATCCACATGCCGGGCGGCTCGCCCCGAGCCTCTGACCGGCAGGAATCCGCTGGCTGGCGTGACTCGCCCGATGGCATGCTGTCCGGCGTGAACGGACCCGAGATCCACTTCAGCTTCGACCCTGCGCTGCACCTTTTCGTCGCTTCAGCGCACAGCACCGCCGATACGCCCGTGGCAACCGATGGCTCCTCGACGCTCGGCCATGTCGTCGAGTCGCTCGGCGTCCCGCTCACCGAGGTCGGCCGGCTTGTCGTGGACGGTGCCGAGGTCCCCGTCTCCCATGTCCCGCAGGCGGGCGAGCGCATCGAGGTGCACGCCATCGAGCGCCCGCAGCGGCTCCCCGGCGCGCCGCTCAGGTTCCTGCTCGACGTACACCTCGGCACCCTGGCGCGCAGGCTGCGGCTGCTCGGCGTGGACGCGGCGTACACGAATGAGGATCCCGGGGACGCGGCGCTGGCCACGCTCTCGGCGAAGGAGCAACGGGTACTCCTCTCCCGGGACCGCGGGCTGCTGCGACGGCGGGAGATCTGGGCGGGCGCATTCATCTACAGCGACCGGCCCGATGAGCAACTACGGGACGTGCTCGGGCGTTTCGCCCCCACCCTCGCCCCGTGGACACGCTGCACCGCCTGCAACGGCCCGCTCATGGACGCCGACAAGGACTCCGTCCGTGAGCACCTTGAGCACGGCACACAGCGTACGTACGACGTGTTCGCGCAGTGCACGGCATGCGGCCGCGTCTATTGGCGAGGGGCGCACCACTCCCGGCTGGAGGCGATCGTCGAACAGGCACTCCGGGAAAGCGCCACCTGAGGGGCGGGGCGGGTCGCTTTGCGATGTTTCACATGAAACATCGCACGGCCTGCCGGCTGATCCTGTTGGGCGTACGAATTCCGCAATCCGGGTGAAGTGCTCTCACGCAGGGGTGTGGGTAGGGTTGGTCGTCGCGTATGCCGAGCGCCTTTCCCGTGACGGTGTGGCCCGCATCCCGCGAGGCCGAGTAGACCGGCGATCAAGTGCCGCAGGGCTGCTTCCCAACTCGCCCTGAAACCAGGGAGCTACGGCACCGGGGTGGTCAGGCCCGAGCTGATTCCGTGGCGGCGTTTCACCACCGCAGCCCTTCGCGGCAGCCCCGATGACGACCTGCTTGTCAGTTCCTCGAATGGGCGGCCACAAAAGGCGAGTTGACGAATTCACTGTCGGTCCCCCGGCGTCCCCTAGGCCGCCAACAGGTACTCCCGTGCGCCCACGCCGTCGTACCCCCGTCGAGCCGGCTGTCGGCTGCCCTCCGCCCGCCCCTCCAGGGGAGGTGGACTTCCCCGCTGCGTCGCCCCACGCGGCGAAGCTGTTCAGACCGTCAAGAGCCGTCGGCGTGTCGCCGGAAGGGGTTCCGTTCGCGGTGCTCGTTGCGCGAGGAATGAGGTGCCTCGGAGGGCCTGTCGGAGCCCTCTAGCCCACTCGTTACGCGACACGCCGACGACGCGCGCCGTCCAATGGGTGAATCCGCTGCCTTCCGCCACCCGAAGAGCCCACGGCGTACCTCGAATGCGACGTTCTCCGGTGGTGCGCGGCCGCAATCCGGCTGACGGTGATCACGTCGCCACTGCGATCCGATGAGCCGACAAAGAGTCAGCCTTCGCAGTTGCGCCGAAAGGAACATGTCCCCATGCGCACTGCTCGCACCCTGTTCGCTTCAGCCGCCATCACGGCGGTGCTTGCAATCTCTGCTCCGGCTGCGAACGCCATGATCACGGAGGACATTGCGTCGGACAGCGCTTCCTCCAGCAACCACAACCAGGCCACGAACGGCGACCGCGACCGTGACCGTGACCACGGTCGGGACCGGGACCGTGACCGTGACCGCCGGCGGGACAACTGCCGCGACGGCCGGGATGGCCGTGACGGCCGTGACGGCCGTGGTGGCCGCGACGGCCGGGGCGACGGTCGTGATGGCCGCGGTGGCCGCGATGGCCGCGGCGATGGCCGTGACGGCCGCGACGGCCGGGACAACGGCCGCGACAACGGCCGGGACAACGGCCGGGACCGTGACAACGGGCGTGACTACGGACGCGACGGCCGGGACCACGGACGTGGCAACGGACGTGACCACTGCCGTGACAACCGCAGGCCGAGCGGTGGCATGCACACCGGTGGCGGTGCCATGGCCAAGGCCGTGCTCGGTGACTGGGACCAGGGCGGCGGCTACGGCGACGACCACGACAAGGGCGGCCGTGGCGGACGTGGCGACCGTGACCACGGCCGCGGTGGCTACGGCGACCGCGACCACGGCCGTGACCACGGCCGTGACCACGGCCGTGGTGGCTACGGCGACCGTGACAACGGTGGCTACGGCGACCGTGACAACGGTGGCTACGGCGACCACCGCAGGCCGCACGGCGGCATCCACACCGGCGGTGGCGGCCTGGCGACCGGCGGCGGGATGGCCGCGGGTTCCGTGCTGATGCTCGGCGGTCTCGGCGCCGGTGCGTACATGCTGCGTCGTCGCAATGCCTCGGGTACCGCGGCTGCCTGATCAGGCACCGCACGGAGACCGAAGCGCTGTCGCGGCCACCGTTCCACGTGGACGGTGGCCGCGGCGATTGCGTACCGATGCCCCCCTCACGCCCCACCGCCTCGTTCACGAAAGGCACCCTGACATGACCGCCCCGCAGTCGCCTCAGCCGAATTCGCATCCCTCCCGGACCGCCTCCGCGTCGCGCCCCATCGGCCGCGGTCTGCTGTGGTCTGCGGGAGCGTTTCTGCTGGGCTCACTCCTCGTCTACAACTCCGTGGACACCTCGGCGGACCCCAAGCCGCAGTCCCACTCCGCCGTGGCCGAGTCCGCCAACCCGCACGGCTCCGCCTCCCCGGCGGTCCCCGACCTGGCCCTGCCCCGTTCCGCACCGAAGCGGGTGTCGATTCCGCAGATCGCCGTCGATGCGCCTTTCACCCAGCTGGCTATCGGCCCGACCGGGCAGCTCGACGCGCCGCCCGCGGGCGACAAGAATCTCGTCGGCTGGTACAAGGACGGTGCCGCGCCCGGCGAGCGCGGATCGGCGATCATCGCCGGTCACGTGGACACCAAGACCGGACCGGCGGTGTTCCTGCAACTCGAATCGCTCAAGCCCGGCGCCACGATCAACATCACCCGTGAAGACGGCATCATCGCCAGCTTCAAGGTCGATTCCGTCGAGACCTTCAACAAGGCGCGCTTCCCCAACGAGCGGGTCTACTCCGACGCCCCCACCGCGCAGCTTCGCGTGATCACCTGTGGTGGCGCATACGACCGGAAGGTCAAGGACTACGTCGACAATGTGGTGGTGTTCGCCCACCTCGCGTCGTTCAGAAACGCCTGAGTGGGCTCGCTGCGCATCGCAGAGGCCCGCACCGGCATCTCAGGACAAGCCCAGGCCGCCGCTCCACCGACCGGCCTGGGCTTTGTCATGGGCCGGGCCGGGGCCGGGGCCATGGGCCGGAGGGGGTTCTCCACCGGCGGGGAATACGCGGGAGCGACCACCTACATCGCCGAATACGCACCGGACACCCGGCGCGGATTTCTCGGCAGCTGGCTCGACTTCGGCACCTTCGTCGGCTACGCGCTCGGCTCCGGCCTGGTCACCCTGCTCACTGCCGCGCTCGGGGACGACGGCCTGGTGGACTGGGGCTGGCGGCTGCCGTTCCTCGTCGCCGGCTCGTTGGGGCTGATCGGTCTGTACACGCGACTACGGCTGGAAGAGACCCCGGCCTTCCAGCGCGAGGCCGAACAGGCGCACCGCGACGCGGAGGATGCCCGTGCCGCGGGCGGCGCGGACCCGGTGGAGTACCGAAGCGGGGCGCCGGGCCCGGGACATCTGGATCCGGCCGCGGCACCCTTGGGCGCGGCATTGAGGCCGGCCGAAGGGCGCTCCACGGAACGCCCGCGCGCCCGCTCCGGCTCGCCCGGGCCGTGGTGTCCGCGCCCGCCCCGGCTCACCGATGCCGGTGCCCGTTCCGACTCGCCCGGGCCGCCATGCCCACTCCCGCCCCGGCTCACCCGGGCGGCGCAAGCGCCCTAGCCCCGTACCCTCGCGTCCCAGCGCCACGTGGTGCGCCGAGGCTGACCCGGCAGCTCGGCGCGCCCGGTGGCCCACAGGAGGGCGCGCCAGGGATCGTCGGCCGCCGGGACGTCCGGAAACAGCCGGGCGAGCACCCGGGCACACACATCGGCGGGCGGGTTCCAGGCGAGCCCGAGGCCCTCCGCCAGGTCATGTGTGTGCACCAGGGTTTCCACGGCGCCCATCGCGGCGAAGCCCTCCGGGTCCGACACCCCGAACACATGGTGCGCCCGCACCTTGGGGGCCGTCGTACGCACCATGGCCACCAGCAGCGCGCCACTCGCCTCCAGCACCTGAAGCAGCCCCGCGGGCCCCGCCGCGCGGTCGGCATGCACGGCGTTCGCGGGACCGCCGACTCGCCGGCTCTCCCAAACGAAGGGCACATTGCCCTCCAACGGTGGCCTCCGGGGGCCCAGCTGCACGGCGTAGGCGAAGAGATCGTCGCTGAGGTGTTCGGCGGTCTCCCAGCAGTCCCACTCCAGTGAACCGGCCTTGGCGTCCCAGGCCGTCGGCGGCGCCTGGCGCAGTACGGACACGGCGAGCTGCACGGCACGGTCCAGGTCGTTCGCGGTGACGGCGGACGGCGGGAGCGTGGCTTCGGTGGTGCGGGACGTTGACCGGGACATGGGGGGACCGTACCGCGTACGAGCGAGCGTGGGTCGAGCCGGGACCTGCGCGTGGCAGGCAACGGGATCTGACGGTCTATCGTGGGCCCATGTCCGCCCCAGAACTGATCCGTATCGTCTCCCGCGACTCGCCCATGGCGCTGGCCCAGGTGGAGCGCGTCCGCGCCGAACTCGGCGCGCTGCATCCCGGCATCGCCACGGAGGTCATCCCGGTCAAGACCACCGGCGACCGCTGGATGGGCGCCCTGTCCCAGGTCGAGGGGAAGGGGGCGTTCACCAAGGAGGTCGACGCCGCCCTCCTGGCGGGCGATGCGGACCTCGCGGTGCACTGCGTCAAGGACATCCCCGGCGACCGTCCGCTGCCGGCCGGCACGACCTTCGCCGCCTTCCTGGAGCGCGATGACGTCCGTGACGCGCTGATCCACCCGGGCGGGCTCACCCTCGACGAACTCCCCGCAGGCACCCGGATCGGCACCTCGTCGGTCCGCCGCATCGCCCAGCTCGCCGGATCCCATCCGCAGCTCCAGTGTGTGCCGATGCGCGGCAACGCCAACCGCCGGATGGAGAAGCTGGCAGCCGGTGAGGCGGACGCCCTGCTGCTGGCCGTCTCCGGCCTCGAGCGCATCGGCCGCACGGACGTGATCACCCAGATCCTGTCGGTGGACGAGATGTGCCCACCCGTCGGCGCGGGCGTGCTGGCCCTCCAGTGCCGCGAGGACGACACCGAGACCATCGACGCCGTGAGCGGCCTCGGGCACCCCCAGACGTTCCAGGAGACGGCCGCCGAACGCATGCTGCTGCACGTCCTCCAGGGCCACTGCAACAGCCCGATCGCCGGCTACGCCAAGACGGACCGTCGCGGTGAACTGTCCCTGCGGGCCTGCGTCTTCACCCCGGACGGCAAGACGGTCCTCAACGCACACGAATGGGCCGGCCCGCTCACCCCGGAGACCCTCGGCACGTCCGTGGCCGTCGCCCTGCTGCGCCAGGGTGCGCGCGAACTGATCGACAGCATCGCGCACTGAGGGCCGCGTCCCCGGAGGGCCGGTCACTACGGCCGGCGGCGGTCACCCTGCTCACCGGGCCGGGAACAATCTGCGGGCCCGCCGGCATCCGTCGCGCCACCGGTTCCCGCCCGATGCGGGTGAGCCAGCCGCACCCGCCGTCCCACCGGTTCCAACAGTGGTACCCCGACCTCCGTTTCCAGCTGCGACGGCTGCTGTGAGACGGCGGACGGGCTGTACGAGAGAGCGGCCGCGACGGCGGCGAGCGTGCCGCGGTGCTTGAGTTCGCGCAGCAGCCGGAGACGGTGGAGGTCGAACATCGGCGGGCCTGACTTTCCGAATCAGTCAGCTTTCCTGAGGAATATAGAGGGGAAACATTCGCTGGACCGAGCAATGGGAGAGACGGCAGGCTGCGCAAGTGTCTGAAATTCTTTCCTCCCTCACCGCACCCTCCTGGTTCGCGCACCCCGGCGCTCGTACCTGGACCTGCCCGCCCGCCCCTGCCGACGTGCAGGGCTTCCACGCTGCGCTGCCCGGTTACACCCCCACGCCGCTCACCGAACTTCCTTCCCTCGCAGTCGAATTGAACGTCGGCCGGGTCTTCGTGAAGGACGAGTCGTGCCGGCTGGGCCTGCCCGCGTTCAAGGCGCTGGGGGCGTCCTGGGCCGTCCACCGGACCCTCGCCGAACGGGCGGGCACTCAGGAAGCCGGCAGTCAGGAAGCCGACGGCCAGGTCACGCTCGTCACCGCCACCGACGGCAACCACGGCCGAGCCGTGGCCCGTATGGCCCGCATGCTCGGGCAGCGCGCCCATGTCTTCGTCCCGCATGGGGTCCACCCGGCCGCCGCGGCAGCCATCGCCGCCGAGGAGGCGCGGGTCACCGAAGTCGCCGGCAGCTACGACGAGGCGGTGCGGCGAGCGGCCGCCGCGGTCGACGCCACCCCGGGCGCGGTCCTCATTCAGGACACCGCCTGGCCCGGCTATGAGCGGATTCCCGGCTGGATCGTGGAGGGCTACGCGACCCTGTTCGCCGAAATCGACGCCCAACTGGCCGCGGTGGAGGCCGGATCGCCCGATCTCGTCGCCATACCGGTGGGCGTGGGCTCACTCGCCCAGGCCGCCGTCACCCATTACCGGAGCGGCGGGGACGGCGCGGCCCCGGCCCTGCTGTCGGTCGAGCCCGACAGCGCAGCCGGCGTCCTGACGAGCCTCACCCGGCAGGCACCGGTCACCGTCACGACCGGCGAGACCACCATGGCCGGTTTGAACTGCGGCACCCCCTCCACCCTCGCCTGGCCCTACCTCCGCGACGGCCTCGACGCCGCCATCGCCGTCACCGATGCCGACAGCGCATGCGCCGCCGACGACCTCGCCGCCCTCGGCGTCCCCTCCGGCCCGTGCGGCGCCGCCTCGCTCGCCGGTGTCCGCGCCGCTCTCACCGGCGACGGCGCCCCCACCCGCCGCGCCGCCCTGTCCCTCAGCCCCGCCTCAACCCTCGTCCTGCTCAGCACCGAGGGCACCGCCGCCAACCCGCACCATCGCGAGAACCCGTCATGACCGCTCCGCTCTGATCACCGTCGATCAGTTGGGGCGGACCGTGGCAGACCTCACTGAGACCGGTGCGTACGAGGACCAGCGCACCGGTCTGTGCGGCGTGAACAGCCTGCACGTGCCGGCGACCGTCCGTTGCCGGCCCACGAGTTGACGGGGGCAGCCCCAACCCCCACGGGAGGGCGCTGGCCCGGCCCTGCCGCCCGTCCCGGCGTTGCTCCGGAGCCTTGGCCCGAGGTGCGGTGCCCGGCAGCCGGCTCGGTCAGTCGTTGAGATCGACCCGGAACGTCAGCAGGTTCGTCCCGACCGCCCGGACCGCCGTGCTGTTCAGCCGGGGCAGGGCTTTGAGCCGCGCGCGGGCGTCGTCCTCCGGGAGCGGATGGGCGGTGCCGGCATGCCACCGCCCCTTGATACGGACCCGGACCTGCGGATGTGCCTGAATGTTCCGTACGTACTGAGACTTCTCGCCGTACTCGGAGACGAACCAGAAGGCATGCCCGATACGGCGGCCACCGATGGGCGTCCGCCGGGGCAATCCGGACTTCCGCCCGGTCGTCTCCAGAAGGGTCTGCTGCGGAAGCCGGGAGAGAATCGGATTGCCGATTCTCCTCTGGAATGACGTAACAGCCCGGAACTTGATCTCGCGATAGCGCGACATCGACGGCCTTCCCGTTGGCGGTGCTTCGTTGCTGCTGATGAGCCGCAAGGATCTCCAGGCAGCTGTCCACCCGACATCTGCCCTCATCTGCCCTGCCACTGGCGCCGGCTACACCGTTCTCCCCGAGGGTGACGGTCCTGATGCCGTCGGGCACCTGCTCGGGCACCACACCGTTGCCGACCACCACGATTTCCAGCTCGACGTCCTGCTGGGCCAGCAGCGAGTCCAGGGCGCGGGGGAAGTCCTCCGGCCGGTCATTCATGGTCAGCAGAATCGCGCCGAAGCGAGGCAGCGGCAGGGGCATCAGGAGTACCTCGTCGATCTGCGTCGGTCAGGCGGTGGCTCCCGCGGTGCAGAGCGGCCCGCCGTAGTTGTCGGCCGGGGGGCCCGTGGCCAGCCGTAGGACGCCACTCATGATGGAGACCTTTGGCCGTCGCTCGGAGTTCACCCACTGGTCGGCTCACCCTAGCGGGCGACCGGATCATCGTCGGCGGACACGGCCACGGCGTCGGACTCGAACACGCTCAACCGAGAGGCAGTGCGCTTGGCGTGGTGGCATCGGGGGGCTCAGGCTGCGGTCTCAGGGGCTGGGATGATCTTTTGCGTGCTCGCCGCGCACATGACACGATGTCCAGCGCCGCACGGGGGAGCGGCGCATGTGTGGGGACAACCTCCCTTTGCGCACCACGTCTACCACCGTGGTGCTCCCTTCTTTCCAGGGCGGCGAGAACCTACCAAGCCGCAGTACAAGGAATCACCAGGGAAAGGGACGAGACATGACGACCTCCACACACACCTCCAGCCCCACGCCGATTTACGAAGAGCTCGTCGAGGAGCACGGAGATATCCTCGCCGAAGCCCGCGAGGCCGCCGAGCGTTCGCAGTTGACGGCGTCCCAAGCGCTGGACTGGAGTGATCTGCGCCGTCGCTGATTGCGGTCTGCGCGCATATCAACGGCAGCAGAGACAGTGGACGGCAGCAAGCGAGGAATCAGTTGCCGGACGGATCAGTTACTGGATGGTTCAGTCGCTGCCGGGGAAAGCGTCCACCAGCCGCGGTGGTGCCGCTTGTTTCCAGGAATCCACGAGGATGTCCCGCAGCTCGGTCAGGTCCTCGAGCGCGGCCAGACGCACTCTCACCCAGTGGGAGCTCGCCTCGTGCGGCGGTACCCAGAACTTTTCCGGCTCCGCTGCGATCAGCTCCTTGCGCTCATGAATGGGGCATCGCACGGCGAATGACGTCTCATCGTCGGGGATCGTGATGAACATCTTCCCGGCGACCCGGAAGGTGGGCATCTCCCAGGCTTCTTTCTCCACTGTCTCGGGCAGGGAGAGGGCGATACGGCGGACGTCAGCGGAATCGATCACGTGAGTACTTTAGACGTGCGGCGAAGTGCACGAACAGGGATGTGCCGGGCTCCCCGCATACGCGAAGCTACGCCGAGCTCCGCGCCCGCCCTTGCTCAGCGGGCGGAGTGCGCTCACTTGTCCCGGATCAGATTCTCGACGTGATCGAAGCGCTCGTGCAGCGTGTGCAGCTCCGAACGCAGCGCCTCCGCGTCCTCGCGCGCATGGTTCCCCACCGCTTTGCCCAGGCGGACCATGTCCTGCTCCGCGTGGCCGACGAACCAGGTGGCGAGGGCCGCGGTGATGACGCCGAATGCCGTAATGGCGCTGAGCATCAACAGGGATGCGATGACGCGGCCCCACAGTGTGACGGGATAGAAGTCCCCGTAACCCACGGTGGTCGCCGTCTCGATCGACCACCACAACGCCTTCGGATAAGACGTGATATTGGCGTGTGGCGCACTGGATTCGGCGACCACGACGAGAGCGGCACCCGCAAGGAGTACCGCGGTCATGACCACGGTGACCCAGATCGCCGCTTGTGCGTGCAGCCGGCGCCAGGCCTCATTACGGAAGAGGCGATTCAGTACGGACACGAGAAACGACGGCACCAAGGGGCGTCACCTTCCACTGCGGCCGGGCGGATAACCGGCCTTCCGCCGCTGCTGACATTAACAGGACCAAGGCGATGCCCGGGATATGCCCGCGTCCGCGATCAGTGCGAGGAGACGTTCTGGCGTGGTGTGGCCGGGGGATCGCCATGGACGGCGTGCAGGTAGAGCGCCAGGGTGTCGAGCGTGAAGTACGAGCTGTACGAGACGTCCGGGAAATCACCGCCCGTGTGGTAGCCGCCGATGACGCCGATCAGGGCGTAACCGGTGAAATCCCGCACCAGGAATGGACCGCCGGAGGTGCCGCCGATATAGCCGGCACAGGCGATTTCCAGGAAATGGCCGGGAGCGGCCGGGTCGGTGCTGGTGTATCGGTGTGTGGAGGAGGTGCAGTCGAGCGGTTTGGGGTGGGTGGTGTCCTTGTTGCCGGGGTAGCCGATGAGCCGTACGGTCCGGTGGTCATAGCCCGGGTACGGCAGGAGGTCGAAGCCGCCGGTCACCTCCTCCACCTCGGCGCCGTCCTCCCGCGCGCCGAGCCGCACGACCGCGTAGTCCCAGCGGGCGCCCGCGTTCGTGCCGAGGTCGTAGTAGCGCTGGTCGAGGTAGATGCGCTCGATGGGGTAGATCCCGTGCGGCTTCAGCCCGTCGTGGTACTGCGGGACGAACGACAGATGCCGTTTCGGGTCGGGGGAGCGCAGACAGTGGGCGGCAGTGACCACCAGGTCGCGGTGCGGACTGCGGACGACCGTGCCGCCGCAGAACCGGCCGGTGTTGCTGCCGTCCGTCCAGAAGAACGTCCCCACCTGGGGGAGGCCGTCGAAGGGGTGGCTCGGCGGGGTCGGATCCGTCGCCGGGCGCGGCGCACCTGTGGCCTTTCTCGCGGCGGCGGGGCGCGCTGCCCGCATCCGCTGCGGAGTCCAGTACGTGTCGGCCGACTCGGCGGCGAGGCGTGACCCGTGCCCGTGGCCGTCCGGAGCGTGCGCGGCGTGCGCCGGCGGGGCCGGGGCGAGGGTGAACGTCAGCCCGAGCAGCAGCGGGGTGAGCAGCAGGGCGAGGCGGCCGCGTACAGCAATCGGTCTACTCATGATCCGGGTCCTCCCGAGGGCCGGCGTACGGAACGAGAGACGTGCGCGAGGCGAGCGTGCCATGGTCCTACGGCCGGGGAGCGGATGGCGAGAGTCCGGGCCGGAATGCCTGGCATACCGTCAAAAGGACGTGCGGTGACGGCTGGGCGCGGAACTCATGGTTCCGCGTAGCTGAACCGGGGCCGGGGCTGTGGCCAGGGCCAGAGCCGGGGCCCGTCCGATAGGGCCGCCGGGCTCGGCAGCCCGACGAGCCCCCGAGCGTGCGGGCCGCCGCCACGCCCCGCCACTCAGCATGTCGGCAGGTGCCGGGTGAAGAACGAGACCACGTGGTGGCGGACCAGGGGGACCGACACCGCCGGGTCGATCGCGCCGACCAGCTCGATCCGGTGGGCGGCGGACATCAGCCCGGCGGCCTGCAACTGGGGCGCTATGACGGCGTAGTCGTTGAACACGGCGTGCGCGGCGTGGTCGAGCTGCCGACGGGTGGTGCAGCCGTGCCGATGGGCGAGCATCGCCGACCAGGAACGTTCCAGCTCCCTCTTGTAGGGGAAGCCATCGGATCCCAGGAGGAGCAGCGGCCGGTCCGTGCCGTATTGGGCGATCGGGAAGAGCTTTCCTTCCTGGCCGGGGGAGGCCGGGGGATGGTCCAGGAAGCCTTCCAGGTTGATCGCGGCCTGGATGCGCCGGTCCTCGTACATCGCCTCGGCCGCGGTGGTGCCACCGGCCGAATGCCCGTAGATGCCCACCCGCCGCAGGTCGAGCGCACGACCGAGGTGCTCCGGCAGCGGGCGGCCCGCCGCGTCCGGATTCCGTCCGGCGGCCAGCGCCTCCAGCTGGTCCAGCACGAACCGGGTGTCGGCGATCCGGGTGTCGATCGCCGTACGGAACGTCTTCGGGTCCGTCCGCGGGTTCCCCCTGAAAACCGTTTCGCGGACCTTCTTCCTCCCCGCCCGCGCGTGGGGAAATTCGACCTCACTGCCGTCGCCGGGGTGGTCGATGGTCACCACCACGTAGCCGCGGCCGGCCAGTTCTTCGGCGATACCGGTGCCGAGGGTGCGCGGGTCGCCGCCTCCCGGGCTGTACAGCAGCACCGGCCGTCGCGCGTCCTGCGTCGGCGCGCCCGTATGCGCATGGGTCTTGGTGCCCGCCCAGTTCACGCCCTTCGCCGGCAGCCCCTCATGGAAGAGCGGGTCGATGAACGGCAGGCGCTCCGCGGCGCCCCTGGACATCTGCGGTGCCACCGGATAGCCGCGGACGGTGCGGGCCGGATAGAACACCGTCGCCATCACTTCCCGGACGGGAAGCGGCTCCCATGGGTCGCGCCTGGTGCGATCGACCAGATACAGCGTGGTGACCCCGATCCGGTGCGGCCCGGTCGGCGCCGGCAACCGCAGGGTGAGGTCCTTCGCGCCGCGGGCCTTCCCGGGGCCCGCCTGCGCGGTCCCGCCGCCCGCGAGCAGCATCGTGGCGGTCAGCGCGGCTGATGTGGTGAGGGTCCGACGGCTCACTCCTGCCTTCTCCTCGCCACCGGGCACGGCACCCTCATGGCCGTGCTCCAGTACAGACCTGCCGCCCGCTCGCTCCCCATCGTTGACGTTCTTGCGGAACATGGCTCTCCCCTTGTACCTCTGTGATCTCGGTCCTTGTGCCTTTCGGCAGCCCCTGAGTGAATGAAGGGGCGTGGCCTGGATGTTGGCAGCGAGCGGGGAGGACGGACCATCGTTCAGGCCCTGCCCTAAACGATGGCGATCCGCCGCCAGGGAGAGTAGTGATCCGGATCCATTTCACGGCGGTCGACTTCGCCCAGGTCCGGTTCGCACCCCGGCCGGCCCCGCTGCAAGAGCTGAACGTGGCGCTCATGAAGATGTGCACGCCGGGCGACGAGTTGCTGTTCGGCCGCTGGCGACGGCGGTTGCTCCGGTCCCTGCCGCCCGCCGTCCAGCCGTTCGGTGACCTCGTCCCTGCCGCGGTGGCCCCCGCCTTCCTCGACGTCTTCAGCGACACCCTGAAGGACGGACTGGACACCGTCCGAGCGTCACCCCCGGAGCTGGTCCGCGCCGAAATCGAGCGGGTCCACGCCCGGCAGCCGTCCCCGGCTCCGTTGTGGCTCCGCGATCTGCACCGGGGCGACGGCTCCGCCTGGCACCTCCTCCGCCGGGCGCAGCATGCGGCGTTCGATACGGCTCTGCGCCCCGTATGGCCGGTGGTGCAGGACCTCCACCAGGCGGAGTTCACCCGCCATGCGCTGGCGGTCGCCGAGCACGGCATCGGCGCGGCACTCACCGAACTCGTCCCGGGCTCCCGGCTGCACGAGAACGTCTGGCACTGCGCGGCGCCCCACGAGCACGACATCACGCTGCGCGGTCGCGGCCTCCTCCTGCTGCCCACCTTCCACTGGACCGGCCAGCCGCTCATCTCCGACCTGCCCGGCCGCCCCGTGGCCGTGACCTATCCGGCCGGCCCGGGGCTGCCGCTCTCGCCGGCCGGGGCGGTCGGCACGGACGAGGCGCTCGCCGGCGTGCTGGGACGCACCCGCTTCGACATCCTGCTGCTCCTCGCGGACGAGCACACCACCAGCGAACTCGCCCGGCAGCTGAACGTCAGCAACGCCACCGTTTCCGCCCACACCGCCGCCCTGCGCGGCGCGGGCCTGATCACCACGGCCCGCGCGGGTCGGGCGGTCCTGCACCGGCGCACCGCGCTGGGGAGTCTGCTGGTGCAGCGCCGCGCCCGATCGGGGAGCGCGAGCGGCGGAGAATACCGCGCGATATTCCATCGTCGCGGAGATCGCGGCGAGGCAGAGACTCGGTGTAGGGAGACGTGAGGAAGATGCGCCCGCGTGCGATCCGCCGTGCGTTTGATCATCGTTCGGGGGTGCGTTTCAGATAGGGTGGGGGCGGAGGTGTTCTCTGTGCCCAACGATCAGGACGAGCTGTTCGCATCGGTCGATGCACTGCTCGAGCAGGCTGCCACGCAGGACGCATTGCCCGAGCCGGCCGAGCGCAAGCGGCTTCGGGAGGCCGGTGGCCTGAGCCAGGATCAGGTCGCCAAGGCCCTTTCGGTACGGCGCGAGACCATCACCAGCTGGGAGTTGGGCCGGACCGAACCGCGGCCACCGAAGCGCGCCGCCTACATCCGGCTCCTGGAGGGCCTGGCCGAACGCTTCCCGACCCAGGGAAGCCAGGGCAGCAAGCCCTCCTCTGCCGTGCCGGAAGCGGGCGACGGCCCCGCCGTCACACCGCCACCGGCCCCGGCCGTGGCCCCGCCCACGGCGCCCAGCCCTGCTGCCGATTCTGCGCGCGCGCCCGTCCCCGCCCCCACGCGGACGGCGCGCACCGCACCCTCCTCTGCCTCCTCATCCACGTCCCGTCGCCCGCCCACAAAGAAGGCCGCGCCGAGCAAGCGGGCCACCACTTCGGCCACGCCCCCGCCCGCCGCCGATCCCCGGTTCGTCCACGGCCCGCTCGCCGTGCTGGATGGCGACGGCTCGGCGTACTGCGTCGACGGTCTGGTCCTCGACTGCCCTGCCACGACCTTTCCGGCCCTGGTCGAATGGACGCTGAGCGAGGCAAAGCTCGGTGCGCCGCGTCTCCACCGCCACGGCAAGGACGCCGATCCGCTCGTCGTCGTCACCGCCGAAGCTGCCGAACGCCTGGGCCTGCCACGCGAGTTGGAGGACCGCCGCGGTCTGCGGCTGCCCGAGGACCACCCGGTTGTCAGGCACCTCCTCCGTGCGAAGTGGCGGCTCACGCGCCGTGGTTTCGGGCCCTGGCCGCGCATCTACCGCCCGGCGCAAGGTGGGGAGCGGCAGTGTGTGCAGTTCGCGATCCTGCCCTGGGGCGCGCTGGATGCCCGCTCCTGGGGGGATTCGGATCAGCTGCCGCCGGCGGAACTCGCGCGGGTACTCGGCTCGTACGCGACCCGGGTCATCACCCCGCGCGGCTCGACCGCCGTCTGCGGTCTGGAGCTGATGACGGCTCTGCGCCCACCGACCCGCGCGGTCAGGGACGAGGCCACCGGCTCATGGGTGTCCGGCCCGAACCCCGGCGCCCTGACCGAGCCGGTCGACCCCGCGCCCCCCGAGGCGCCCGGCGAGCATCCGGTCGTCGCCTCCCTTTACCCCCGCCACCACGAACGCACCCCGGACCAGGTCCTGGACGAGGAGGCGTACGACTGGTTCCGGCCGCTCACCGACGAGGAGTGCGCCCAGGGCTACTCCCACGGGGTCGGCATCGACGTCAATATGGCCTTCGCCGCCGCTGCGAACCGCCTCAATGTCGGGACCGGCCCTGCCACCCACGTCAGCTCCCCGGCATTCGACGCCAAGCTGCCCGGCTCCTGGCTGGTGGACCTCTCCCGCCTCGACCTCGATCCACGGCTCCCATCGCCCTTCACCCCCAAGGGCACCCGCCCCACCGGCCCGGCCTGGTACGCGACCTCGACCGTTGCCTACGCGGTGGAACTCGGTGCGCCGGTGCGGCCGATCGAGGCTTACGTCCGGTACGAGCACGGCGCCTACCTGGACGCCTGGTACACCCGGCTGCGCGACGCGTACATGGCCACCATGGAGGACCTCGGCGTCACCGCCGGTATGCCGGATGACGAGTTCCTCGCCGCCATGGCCCGCCACAAGGACCTCGATCCAGGACAGGCCGCCGTGTTGTCGGCCATCAAGTCGTCCGTCAAGGGCGGCATCGGCAAGCTCCGTGAGCGGCCGCAGGGCGTCGGCTACAAATACGGCGAGCGGTGGCCTGCTCTGGAGCGGCCGACCTGGAGCCCGCACATCCGGGCGGAGCTCATCGGCAAGGCCCGCACCAACATGCACCGCAAAATGCGCAAGCTCGCGTCGGCCGGCGTCTTCCCGGTCGCCGTACTGTCGGATTGCGCCGTCTACCTCTCACACGGCGCCGGCCCGCTCGACTTCCTCCCCCGTACGGAAGAGGGCAAGCCGCTGCCGGGCGGGTTCCGGCTCGGCGTCTCCCCGGGCATGGTCAAGCACGAAGGCACCCAGGACTTCCTGTGGGTGGCCTCGATGATCGAGGACGAGCAGATCAACCCGGCCCGGCACATCAAAGGCAGCGACGCCGCCGCAGGCGGAGAGTAGGCAGACGCGATGGGCATCCTCGGCGACAGCCTCGACAAGGCCGCGGCGAATACCGCCACACGCCCGATTCCGAAATCCGCCGGTGCGCAGATGAGGTTCCTGGTGAAGCGCGAGAAGGGCTCCACCAAGGTGGTGGCGCAACGACTGGGCATCTCCCAACGCACGGTGGAGCGTTACCTGAAGGACCAGATCAAGCGGCCCCGCCCGGAACTGGCTGCGCGACTTGTCGCCGAGGTCACCAAGGACTGGCAGCCCAGGGTCCGCGACCGGGCCAAAAAGCAGGCGGCCAGCACAGGCGGCATCGTCATCGAAACCCGGGCCCGCTTCGGATTCACCGCCGCACCGGGCACCACCGACGACGGCCGTATCCGTCTCATCACCCAGCATCTGCCACCGGCGTACGCGGCCCGCCTCTTCGACGCCCAAGCCGCCGGAGCATCGGAACAACAGCTCCAGAACATCGCCGCGGAAGGCCTGCAGGAGATCTATTTCAAGGACCGCGGCCGACGGGCGGATGGGCTCCAGGTGGAGTTCACCGATATCGACTATGTCGAGATGGATTTCTAGCAGGGGTCATGGCACGTCACGACGTACTAGCGCCCCGGCAACCGGCGTATCGCTGCGCTGAGCGAATGTCATCCGTTCCCGCACGTCGCGCAGCGTTCGGGGCCGATAGCCGGGTCCGCCGCAGCAGCTCTTGTGGAAGCCAACGCCAGCGTTCAACAACACGGTGAGAGTTCGCCATGCTGCGACGTCTCGCTGCCGAGGCGCCGCGAAGGCCGATCCCGCGTGGATCATCGGTCCCGCACAGCGCGGACAGATACGTTGCCTCGCCCTGTCGTAGGACTGCTTGTACGAGACCCGGCAGGGGAGGCAGACGTACGAGGTTTTCCCATTGGACACCTGCTCAGCCTAAAGATCCTTCGGGGAGCTGACGAGCAGGATTTCGTGCGCCGAGAGCTCGGTGGCTTCCTGCCAGTCGGGGCAGGTCCCAGCATCTCGATTTCGGTCACGATGAGTGACCAATCGCATCCGTGTGGAGATGAGGGTCGGTGGCGGTCGTGTCCCGGCCGCCACGACGGGGACGTAGTGGCTCCGGGAGGTAATCTGAAGGCACTGCACCTGCTCCCCAATGCCGGGGAGGGCATATGACAGCCGGTGTGAGTCTTCGTCCGAGCAAGGCGGATGAACTCCGTTATACGCCCATCGCCGAGCACGGCATGATCGGCGATATGCGTACCGCTGCGCTCGTCGGTACCAATGGCACCATCGACTGGTATTGCTGTGCACGATTCGACGCACCCAGTGTGTTCGGGGCGCTCCTGGATGCCGATCGCGGTGGGGCCTTTCAGCTGGCCGCGGATGTGCCCGCGCGGACGAAGCAGTTCTATTTTCCCGACACCAACATCCTGATCACGCGGTTCTTCGCGGACAACGGGGTCGGTGAGGTGCAGGACTTCATGCCGATCGTCGATGACTCCCGCGAGGCGGACCGGCACCGGCTGATTCGGCGGGTGCTCTGTGTGCGCGGGTCGCTGCCGTTCATCGCCCGGGTGGCTCCGCGCTTCGATTACGGGCGGAGTGTGCACACCGTGAGTTCCCAGCAGGGCCAGATCGTGTTTGATTCGCCGGGGCTCTCGCTGGCGCTGTCGTCCAGTGTTCCGGTCGAGATCGATGGTCCGGACGCCTGCTGCGCCTTCACGCTGGAGGAGGGGAAGGCCGCGGTGTTCGCCCTGGACCGGATCGGTGACGGGGTGGAGCCACGGGCCTGTCCGCTGACGGAGGCGGAGGATTTGTTCGGCGCCACGGTGCGGTATTGGCGCGGCTGGCTGTCGCACTCCCGCTATCGAGGGCGCTGGCGGGAAATGGTGCACCGCTCCGCGCTCACCCTCAAGCTCCTCACCTACGCGCCGACCGGCGCCATCGTGGCCGCTCCCACGACCAGCCTGCCCGAACAGATCGGTGGCGAGCGGAATTGGGACTATCGCTATGCGTGGGTGAGAGACGCCGCGTTCTGCATCTACGCGCTGCTCAGACTGGGCTTCACCGACGAGGCCAAGGCCTTTGTGCACTTCCTGTCCCAGAACGTCTGCCTCACGGAATGCGCCGAGGGCCCATTGCAGATCATGTATGGCATCGATGGGCGCAGCGAACTTCCCGAGGAAGAACTCCTCCACCTGGAGGGTCACTTGGGCTCAAGCCCCGTCCGGATCGGCAATGATGCCGTCAATCAGCTCCAACTGGACATCTATGGAGCACTTATCGACTCCCTCTACCTCTACGACAAGTGGGGGGAGCCGCTGTCCAGCGAGCACTGGGACACCGTCGGTAAATTGGTGGACTGGGTCTGTGACAACTGGGACCAGCCGGACGAAGGCATTTGGGAGACCCGCGGCAAGACCCAGAACTTTCTGTACTCGCAGTTGATGTGCTGGGTGGCGGTGGAGCGTGCGATGCGGATCGCCGCCCACCGGGGGCTTCCCGCGGACATGGTTCGCTGGGGAAAGGCCAGGGACACCATCTATCGGCGGATCATGGACCGTGGCTGGTCCAGCAAGCGGCAGGCGTTCGTTCAGCACGAGGGCGATGACGTTCTCGACGCCTCCGTTCTGATGATGCCGCTGGCCAAGTTCATCTCGCCCACGGACCCGAAATGGCTTTCCACTCTTGATGCATTGGGCGAGGAGCTGGTGTCCGACTCCCTGCTCTACCGCTATGACCCCCGCAGCAGTCCGGACGGGCTGCGCGGCGAGGAAGGCACCTTCTCGATCTGCTCGTTCTGGTATGTCGAGGCGCTGTCCCGCGCCGGCCGGGTGGACGAGGCCCGGCTCGCCTTCGAGAAGATGCTGACCTACGGAAATCACCTCGGCCTGTACGCGGAAGAAATCGGCCGCACCGGCGAACAGACGGGCAACTTCCCCCAAGCCTTCACCCATTTGGCGCTCATCAGCGCCGCATTCAACCTCGACCGGGCGTTGGGCTGAGGCCGGAGCGGGCGGGACCGTTCAGGAGCGGGCTGACTTTGGTTTCTCCCCGCGGGCTTCTCCCCGGCGCGCCCGTACGGCGTCCCCGCATGGCGCGGTGCTGCGGGCGGCCCTACCGTCGGCGGAGAACCCGTCCCGATGGCAGGAAAAGGCTGCGGCGCACTGCCTTTCGCACGTCGGTGCGCCCCCCGTGCTGACCCTCGGCGGACTGGCTCTCTTGAGGCCGCGCCCTTCCGCTCGGACGATCAGTGGCATCTCCCGAACACGGAGACTTCAACAGGTGAACCTCCGGCCCGGGGGCGGGGCAAGGCTCATCGCGGACTCAACTGCATTGCAGCAACGATGAGTTGAAGTTCAGTCAGTTCAAGGTTCGAACTTCCGACAGAACCCTTGACGGACCGTCCACACCTGGTGAACATGCATCGGGCAAGAGAGCGCTCCCATGAACTTCCCTCGTTCACTTCCTGAATCAGGAGAGCCGCTATGCCCACACCCCCCACCGGCGACTCGGCGCCCCGTATACCGAGGCCCTCCCGCCGTAGCGTCCTGGCCGCGATGGCGGCTGCCGTGCCCGCCGCCAGTCTGTCAGCCCTTCCCGCCCGGGCGTCCGCGGCGCCCGCTGCCGCTGCGCCCGCTGCCGCTGCGCTGCCGGGCGGCGGCGACCTGGGCCCGAATGTGCTGGTCTTCGATCCCGCCACGCCGGATATCCAGGGCACGCTCGACGAGATCTTCCAGCGGCAGGAGTCGGCGCAGTTCGGCGAGGGGCGGTTCGCTCTCCTCTTCAAGCCGGGCACGTACCGCGGGCTGAACGCGCAGATCGGCTTCTACACCTCGATCGCGGGGCTCGGGCTGTCGCCCGGTGACACGACGTTCCACGGCGATGTCACCGTGGACGCCGGCTGGTTCAACGGCAACGCGACACAGAACTTCTGGCGCTCGGCGGAGAACCTGACGCTCCATCCGGTCAGCGGCACCAACCGCTGGGCCGTGGCGCAGGCGGCTCCGTTCCGGCGGATGCACATCAAGGGCGGACTGAATCTGGCGCCGGACGGCTACGGCTGGGCCAGCGGCGGCTATATCGCCGACTGCCGCATCGACGGCACCGTGGGCCCCTACTCGCAGCAGCAGTGGTACACCCGTGACAGCTCGGTGGGCGGCTGGAACAACGCCGTGTGGAACATGGTGTTCTCCGGCGTCGAGGGAGCCCCGGCACAGAGCTTTCCCGACCCGCCGTACACCACTCTCGACACCACGCCGGTCTCCCGCGAGAAGCCCTTCCTCTACCTCGACGGGGCCGACTACAAGGTCTTTCTCCCGGAGAAGCGCGTCAACGCCCGCGGCACCACCTGGGGGAGTGGCACACCAAGGGGCGAGTCCCTTCCGCTCGACCGGTTCTTTGTGGCCAGGCCCGGAGTCGACGCGGCAACTCTCAACGCGGCGCTGGCCCAGGGCCTCAACCTGCTGCTCACGCCCGGGATTTACCATCTCGACCGGCCGGTCGAGGTGCGGCGCGCGAATACCGTGGTGCTGGGGCTGGGATACCCGACTCTCGTTCCGGACAACGGTGCGACGGCCATGAAGGTCGCTGACGTCGACGGTGTGCGGCTTGCCGGGTTCCTGGTCGATGCCGGTCCGGTCAACTCCGTGACGCTGCTGGAGGTCGGCCCCGAGGGCGCGTCCGCCGATCACGCCGCCAATCCGACCACGGTGCAGGACGTGTTCATACGGATCGGTGGGGCGGGCCCGGGCAAGGCCACCACCAGCATGGTGATCAACAGCAACCACACCCTCATCGACCACACCTGGGTCTGGCGGGCCGACCACGGGGACGGAGTGGGCTGGGAGACGAACCGGGCCGACTACGGGGTCCGCGTCAACGGGGACGACGTCCTAATAACCGGGCTCTTCGTCGAGCACTTCAACAAGTACGACGTGGAGTGGCGCGGCGAACGGGGACGGACGGTCTTCTTCCAGAACGAGAAGGCCTACGACGCGCCCAATCAGGCCGCGATACAGAACGGCGACATCAAGGGGTACGCCGCGTACAAGATCGCTGATGGTGTGACCACCCACGAAGGGTGGGGCCTGGGCAGCTACTGCTACTACAACGTGGACCCCACCATCCGTCAGGACCACGGCTTCCAGGCTCCCGGCAAACCAGGCGTGCAGCTCCACCACCTGCTGGTGGTCTCCCTGGGCGGCAAGGGGCAGTACGAGCACGTGATCAACAGCATCGGCGCTCCCACCTCGGGTACGTCGACGGTGCCGTCCACGGTGGTTTCCTATCCGTGACCCGCCTGCGCGGCCCCCTGCGATCCCGGTATGGCCGCCGTGTGGGCCCCCGTACGGTAGCGGCAACGGTGGCGGTGCCGTGCCAGGGGGCCCTGACGGGCGGGCCGGCGCTCCGGCCTACCGTAGGGCGCGTCTGTTGAAGCCTGGAGAGTCATGACCATCGAAGAATCCGCCTTCCGAGGGCGGATGCCTGCCCGGCCCGGCGACCTGGCGGTCGAGCGGCACGGAATCGGGCCGGTGCCCGAAAGTAACCGTTACGGGAAGGCTGCCCGGCTTTTCACCGTGTGGTTCGCCCCCAACCTCACCATGACCGGAGTGTTCTCCGGCACGGTGGGCGTCTCGCTGGGGCTGGACTTCTGGACGGCCCTCACCGCCATGGTGCTCGGCACGGTTGTCGGTGCGGTCCCGGCCGCATATCTGGGCACCTGGGGCAGCCGGACCGGAACCGGTCAGCTACCGCTCGCCCGGCTCGCCTTCGGGCGCGGGGTGGCCCTGCCCGGCATCATGCAGTGGCTTTCCTCTGTGGCCTGGGATGCGCTCATCGGCCTCTTCGGCGGTGAGGCGCTGGCCCAGCTGCTCGGCTGGCCGTTCTGGCTGGGGGCGCTGGTGGTCCTGCTGCTCCAAGGGGTCGTCGGTGTCTTCGGCTACGAGGCCCTCCACCAGCTCCAGACGGTGATGACGTTCGTGCTGGGCGGCGCGTTCGTGGTCCTCAGCGTGCAGCTGCTGTCCGGGGTGCCGCTCCCCGATTCCGGTTCCGCACACGGCGCCGACCGCTTCGGCGCCTTCGTCCTGACCAGCACCGTCGCGCTCAGTCTGGCCATCTCGTGGGCGCCCTACGCCTCGGACTTCAGCCGCTACCTGCCCCGGGCGACCTCCCGGCGCCGGATGTTCTGGTACTCCCTGCTCGGCATGGTGCTCTCCTTCGCCTGGGTCCAGGCGCTGGGGCTGTGGGGAGCCGGGCTGTTCACCGACCAGACCGCCGCCGGGGTACACGGGCTGCTGGGCGGCGGGGTCCTCGGCGTCTTCGGGCTGCTGGCCATCGCGGCCGCGGCGGTGTGCAGCAACGCCATGAACGACTACAGCGGCTCGCTGGCCCTTCAGGCGGCCGGTATACGGGTTCCCAGGCCGCTCGCCGCGGCGGCGGCCGCTGTGCTCGGCTTCCTGCTCGTCCTCTGGCTGCACGCCGCCGACACCACGCTCCGGTTCCAGAACCTGCTGCTGTTCGTCGGCTACTGGATCCCCGGGTTCGTGGGCATCGTGCTGGTCGACGCGCGGCTGCGGGCCAAGGCGCGGCGCGGTGCGCCGATCGACGTCGAGACCGAGTTCGGCCGCCCCCAGCCCTGGTGGCCCGCGTGTGTCGCTTTCGTCGTCGCCTTCGCCGCGGCCGTGCCCTTCATGGACACCACCCTGTTCGTCGGCCCGGTCGCGGCCGCACTGCATGGCGCCGATTTTGCGTACTACGTCGCGTTCCTGGCCTCTGTGGCGGTCTATGCGCCTTTGCGGCTTTTGGTGCGCGCCGGTAGGGCCGAGAGGGAGGAGCCGGTCGCGGCTGCGCCGGGAACGAGTGGGTGAGCCGGGCGCTCACCAGGGCAGGTGCCCGGGGGCCGCGCTCGTTGCACGGGCGGCGGGTCCGGTGCCGCTGGCCGTCATGAGTCCTGCCGCGCCGCGGGCCGTGCGGCGCAAGGAACGCAGTGCCTTTTACCCGCCGGATCGGGCAGCAAACCGGGGGCGATTTCCGATTGCCGGCAGCGGATACGGGCACGCGATTGTCTTGAGGTTGACAACTGTGGTGCCCCTTCTTCTGATGCTGCCGCACTGATCATTTCCGGTGCCGGAATCGTAGGGAAGACCTGATGGCCGTGACGGTCACCGAGCTCACCGTGCGACTTCCGGTCCGGTGAGGTGTTCCGCGGCGCTCCGCTTGCCCGGGTCGGTTCGGGCAGGACGGGGTTCGATCATTCTGAGGTTGCGAAGAGTAAACATTTTCGTCCGAACTCGGAAATGTGTGGTTGACACCTCGGGAAGGGGGCACGCTTTCCGGCCTGAAGGCAAGTCGATGCGATACGAGGTGAGCTTTATCATGAGCACCGCCGAGGCTCCGCGCACGGTCACGGCGTCGCCGGTGCTGGAGCTTGAACTGGACTGCTATTCCGAAGTTGTCGGTCCCGCCCGGCATATCGCGGCCACGTTCCTGGAGCGCCTGGAACCCTCCCTGGAGAAGGACACCAGGGACGCGGTGATCCTGGTCGTCTCCGAACTGGTCACCAACGCCGTACGTCATGCGGGCGGCAAGCTCTGCACCTTGCGACTGACGGCCGACCCGGAGTCGGTCGTGATCACCGTGGGCGACTCCAGCCCCGTTCTGCCGCGCCCCCGTACGCCGGATGTCACCGGAGAGGGCGGCGGCTTCGGGTGGTCGATGGTGTGCCGCCTCGCGGCATCCGTAGAGGTCCACAGCGAGGCGGCCGGTAAAACCGTGACGGCGGTCATCTCCCGTCAGGGTGCCCCGGACAGTGCCCGCTGAGGCCGTGACTCAAGAGCCACGGCGTGAAAGCGAACCGTCCGCCGCAATTCTCGTGAGCCCTGTCGGTGAGGGTGCCATGCTCGGCGCGATCGGAATGTGGTGGGGACGGTGTCGAGCCGTCGTTCGTATTCCTTGACGTGTAATTGACAGCTAAATGCGCTGGGTCGCAGTCAGCAGAATCCATCACACCGTCAACAGCCCCGCAGAATCGCCGAGTTACTCGGCAATCCGGCGAGACGGAAGCGTGCGATCACGCCCGGTGATGTGGACTCACTGCCCTTGCCCTTTCGCAGCTCCCGGCGTTCGAGCGGCCTTCTTTCCGGAGTCACGGGAGTGACCGGAGTCACCGGAGTCAGGAGACGGCATCCGGCCAGGGGACCTGGGTGGCGGTCGGGGCCGAGTAGTCGATTCCCGGTACCGCGAAGCCGTAGAGCCGCTGGACCTCGGCGTGGAACCAGTCGAGGTCGGCGAGCCGGGTGATGCTGTCGGTGGTGGCCGTGTCCCACCGCTCGGTGACGGCGGCCTGGACCGCGCTGTTGAGCTCCCAGGAGTCGAGACGGACCCGGCCGTCGTCGTCGACATCGAGCGGCCGGGCATCGGTGAGCTGGTCCCACAGGCTGGTCAGCTGCGCGATCGGCGGCACCATGGCATCGCCGAGGACACCGCGCAGCAGGCCCACATAGAGCGCGATCCCGGGGATGGCGGTAGAGGACTGGGTGACCGCGGCCCCGTTCACGGAGGTCACCGCGCGGCCGCCGACCAGCTTCTCCAGGCGCTCGTTGAGCGTACGGGCGGTCGCTTCGAGGTGGCACTTCGCGGCGCCGATGGTGCCCTGCCGGTAGATCCCGTCCGTCAGCGGCGAGCCGATGTACGACAGGGCCGCGGTGCTGAATCCGTCGGCGAGCAGCTCGCGTTCGGCGAGATGGTCGATCCAGCGCTCCCAGTCCACGCCGCCCATCACGGCGACGGTCTGCTCGATGTCGTCATCCGTGGCCGGCGCCGTCTCCACCTCCTTGACCTCCGGCGTCCCCTCGCCGTCGAAGACGAGGGTCTTGGTGCGGTACGCCTCGCCGATGGGCTTGAGGGCGGAGGCGTAGGTGGCACCGGTGTCCGGGTCGGTGCGGCGCGGTGCGGCGACCGAGTAGATCAGATGGTCCAGGCGGCCGAAACGCTCCCGGAGCAGCTGCGCGACCTGGTCCTTCATCGCGTCGGAGAAGGCGTCGCCGTTGAGGAAGACCATCTCGTGGCCGTGTTGGCGGGCGAGTTCGGCGGTGGCGGCGGTGCGGTACCAGCCGGCCGAGGCGGTACGCCGTTCGGTGGGGGCCTTCTCGAAGCAGACGCTGATGCCGCGGATGCCCACCCGGGCGAGGCCGGCGATCGTCGCGGCCAGCCCGTACCCCGCCGAGGAGCCGACGACGAGCGCCACCGGCGCGTCGCTCGGAACCTCGCCGGGCGCGGGGACGGCCTGCCACATCTCCTGCACCAGGCGGGCGCAGCCGGCCGGATGGGAGTCGAGGAAGAGGAAACCGCGGCTGCGCGGGGTGATGACTCGTTCGCTCATGAGGCACGTCCTTCGGGTCGTCGCGGAGGCGGCGGCCCGCACCGGAGCACGCACCGCACCCTGCAAGTCTGCGACCACGCACCATTTCATGATCAGTTGGGCGGTCACAGTAATGAGAGGGCGGTGTTGGAGGATTTCGCTCAGTTCGGGCAGTGAGTGCGGCCGGCCGATGTGCTTGAGGAGGCTCCGGGGTGCGCATGCCGGGGGCAACCGATGGCTGCGGCCCCGTACTCGCTGACTCCTGCGGGTACGCTCACCCCTCCCTACGAGTACCCGAACCCGGCCCCCTACGGGTACGCGTCCCGGCCCGGCAAGCCGACCCCTCAGCCCGTCGCCTGATCCCTCGTCGGCGGAAGCCGGCGCAGCCAGTGCTCCCCGGTGGTCCAACCGAGGAAACGGCGGGCCCGGCCGCCGAGCGCCGTCCCGTCTGCGGGGAAGCTTCCGCCGGCCGCCACCAGGTGCAGCCCCGCCAGGGCCGGGGCGAGCCGGGCAGCGACATGCGCCGGGTGACGGGCCGTCTCCTCGCCCAGCCGGCTGAGCAACCGGGACTGCTCGGCGGGTGTGCACAGTGCGAGGAAGAAGATCAGCTGGCGCCAGGCGTACGCCGCGTCCTTGATCGTCGCCAAGGGTCGTGGGTTGTGGTGCACCCGGGCCGTCAGCCGGCAGACCGTACGGAAGCAGCGACGGGCCAGATCCTCCCAGCCGGGCTCCGGGGCGATGCCCACCTGGCGCACCAGTGTTGCCAGATTGTGCGTGGTGAGGATCTGCGCCTGCTCGATCATCTTGCCGTTCGCCGCCACCGAGCCCTGCCCGGACGACCCGGCCCGCGCGGCGCACAGCCGCGCGAACTGCGGGGAGGTGCGCGGCCGGTAGGAGCGGGTCAGTGCCTCGGCCGTCTCGGCGATTGCCCGATGCGCAGCGTCGCGTAGTCGATCCCGTAGTAGCGCTCGTAAAGCGTGCCGCGCAGCAGGTCGCCCGCGATCCTCGCGGCCGTGAGGAACTTCGGGGCGAAGGTGCCCATGAAGATGTCCGCCGCCGGCTCCTCGACCATCGGAGCACCGAGGTCGGCCTGACGGGCCAGCACGCCGAGTTCGCGGACCAGAGGGTTGGGAAGAAGCGTGCCGGGAAACCCCTGCACGGCCAGCTCACCCAGCTGCCGCAGCGCGGGATGCGCACCCTCCTGCGCCGCCTCGTCGCCCGGCTGCCCGGACACCGCCCGTACCCAGGGCAGTTCCTCGATCCGTACCTGCCGCTCCAGATGGAGCAGCAGCAGCGAACGGCGGTTACGGAAGGGCCCGGTAGTTCGCGGCCATCAGGGTGCGCAGCGGGGCCGCTGTCCAGTGGGGCGCCGACGTTTCGTAGGCTGCCTGCATGTTTCCCGGACGTACCCCTGCCCCTGACGCCACCATGTTCCGCTTCGGCAAGCAGCGGATGCGCCGGACCATGCCCGGTGCCGTTGCCGGTCTCGCCCTCGGACTGTCGATGCCGGTCGCCTGCCTGGTCCACGGATACGGCGTCGGCACCTGGGTCTTCGCGGTGATCTGGTTCCTGGTGTGCGGCACGGTCGCGGTGTTCATGGCGTGGGCCGTGTGGGGCGACCGTGACGCCTACCTGGCATTCGACACGACCGGCGTGTGGTGGTGGCGCAACAAGGCCTCGCATGCGGTCATTCCGTGGGACTCGCTGGATGCCGTCGGCCTGTTCTGGTGCCCCCAAGGGACCGGCAACTCGGGGCACCGGCTGGTGAGCCTTGAGCTGTGCCCCACCGGCGGTGTGCAGGAACCGCAGGATCCGGCGCTGGCTCCGCTGTTCATCGAGGAACAGTCCGGCGTGGCGGGCGTACCCGACCGGCGCTACCGCATCGGCCTGCCGGTCTTCGTCATCCGCCACTACGGCGGCGCGCTGATCGAGGCGGCCCGCTCCCGCGCCGCCCACCGTTGGGTCGGCGAGCACGAGCGGCCCGCCGGGTACCTGCGCGCCCAGGACCTCATCAGCTAGGACGCGCACCGGCCCGCGCGGTCCGGCGGGCCGGTGGCGTTGTCAGACCCTGCGGCTACGGTCTGGAGGCATGGACGAACTGTCACCGCACGCCGCGCGGTTGAGGGCCGCGATGGCGGGACCGCAGCCCGACGCCGACTGGTCCGGCGGTCTCTGGTCCGCCTGCGCACAACTGACGTCGGAGGAACTGGGCGCGCTGCTCCCCGCGGCCTTCCGTACCCTCAGGGACGAGCAGGCCCCGGAGTACGCCCGCCGCGTCGCCCGCGAAGTGACCTGGGCCAAGGTGCAGCCGTCCTTCACCGCCGCCGCTCTCACGGAGCTCCATGCGGCGCTGGCCGCATCACCGCGGCCCACCGATGTGCGCTATGCGGCCGGGGCATTGCTGCGCTGCGCGGAGCCATGGGACCGGGAAGTGCTGGCGGAGCAGGCCGCCCTCCTCGTCCGCGTGACCGGGCCGGGGGCCGAGCAGGCCGACGACGCCGCGCTGGCCGTGGCCGCGGTGGCCGGCCCGGCGGTGGAGGAGGAACTCGCCGCGCGTCTGCGGGTGCTGTACGCCGACAGCCCGTTGCGGCTGGCCGAGTTGGAGGTGATGCTCACGACCGGCGTCCGGGACCGGGCGCTGCTGGCCGAGGCCCGGCGGTACGGGCCGATGACGGGGGAGTGGCCACTACTGCCGGACGCCGACGCGGGGCCGTCCGACGCACGGTATGCCGAACTCGCCCACCGCACCCTGCGCACCGCGGCCGACCATCTCGCCGCCCTCCACGCCGGGAGGATTCCCTACGCCGCCGACAAGGCCTTCACCCCGGCCGACACGGAGACCCTCCGCCGTGCCGCCCGGCTGGCGCTGCGGCGCGATGAACCCTGGGCCGAAGACGTCTTCGCCACCCTGTTGCCGCAGCTCGCGGTGGCGCCCACGAGCGCCAAGACCCTTCCCTCGCAGAGTGCCTGTATCGCCCTCGCGCAGGCCGTCGAGACCTACCCGACCCCTGAAGCGGTCGCCGCCCTGCGCGAAGCCCGCAGGGTCGTACGGCATGCCGGCGTCAGCAAGAAGCTCGACCGCCTCCTGCGCCGTGCCGAGCGTCATCTCGGACGGCGGACGGAGATCGCGCTCCGGCTCCCCGACCTCGGTTACGGCCCCGACGGCATCCGGCGCATCCCCTGCGGCACCTCCACCGCCGTGCTCACCGTCACCGACGAGGCCGCGCTGACCTGGGAAGGCGCCGACGGACGCGTCGCGAAGTCGCCACCGGCGCCGGTCCGGCGGGAGTATCCCGATGAAGTCGCCTACGCACGCGGCCTGTTGGGGAAGACGAGAGCCCAAGTGCGCATTCTGACCAAGGCGCTGGAGGGCGGTTACGCCGAGGGGACCGTCTATCGCTATGACCGCTGGCGCGCCGCGCTCGCCGGGCATCCCGTGGCCCGGGGAACGGCCCGCCGCCTGATCTGGGAGATCGAGTGCGCCCCCGGGGCATGGCGGGCGGTGCTGCCCGCGGCCGGGCCGCTGGACCTGCCCGAGCACGAGCCCGCGCCCTCCGCAGGCGTCCGGCTCTGGCACCCCGCCCGGGCCACGCACGACGAACGCCGCACCTGGCGCGACCGGATCGCGGCGCTCAAACTGCGCCAGCCCTTCCGGCAGGCCTACCGGGAGCACTACCTGCCCGCGGAGACCGGTCCGGTCACCGCGATGTTCCATGGTCACCTCGTCCGCGTCGAAGCCGTCCTCGGACTCGCCGTACGCCAGGGGTGGAACATCGAGCACGATGAACTCACCCTCACCGTGGGGGAGATGACGGCCCGGTTCGGGATCGCCGGGAGCCTCTACCCCGGTGCGACGGGCTGGGCGGAGGCGCAGGAGGTCTTCCTCCAGCGTGCCGACGGCAGCCCGCAGCCCCTGTCCGGGGTCGACGCCGTCCGGCTGTCGGAAGTCCTGCGCTCCGTCGACCTCCTCGTCAGCGCCGGCAGCTTCGCCTGGTGTGCCGGCCACGCCCATGACCACGACAGCCGGCAGGTGCTGAACCGCCTCTACGATCAGCCGCTCGGCCGGACCGGACGTCTTCGCCGGGCGGCACTGCGCCGTGTCCTCGCCACGCACATAGCCTCCGGTCGTGTCGAGCTGGGCGACCGGCACCTCCGTCTGGACGGCTACGACATCCACCTGGCCACCGGCCGGGTGACCCGGGAAGGCGACCCGGTCGACCTCGCTCTGCCCACCGGAAGGGGTGCTGTGCCGCTGCCGTTCCTGCCGTACGACGAAGCGCTGCTGGAGCGTGTCGTCCACACCGTCAGCCACCTTCTGGAGAACGGCCCCGTTCCCCACCGGGTGGGGAGTGGCTGAGCCGGACCGTCGACCGATCCGGGGCGCGGAGGGCCGCTCGCCGGGCGGAGATTCGGCGTTGCGGAACCGGCGGCAGCCTTGAAGTGACCGTTGCACAAGGGGTCCTTCCTGCGGGGAAGGCGATTTACCTCGCCAGAAGCGGAGCGTGATGAAACCGATAGCAAGCAATTCGTGAAGGGGATGTGAGAGTTGGTGTGAGGCGTGGCACACTCCCTTCACCGGTCGCGAACGACGAGGGGGGCGAGCGGGGTGCAGCGGATTCCTGTGCGGTTCGGGGCGGAGTTACGCCGGCGAAGGATTGAAGCGGGGCTGTCGCTGGGAGAACTGGCGAGCCTGATCTGTTTTTCCAAAGGGCACTTGAGCAAGATCGAGCGTGGCGTGAAGGCGCCCAGTCATGATCTTGCACAGTTATGCGACAGCGCTCTCCATGCCGACGGACAACTCAGCACCCTGATTTCCGCACCCGAGCACAGTTCGCCTGCCGCGCCGCCGACCGAGGCGGATGTCGGTACTCCCTGGACATTACGGATGCAGGCCGGCGGGGCGAGCGACTTCGTGGCATTCGACCCCGCGTCGTCCGGCGGCGGGGTCATGCCCACCACCATTGTGAGTTGGTCTCTCGCACCGCCTCTCCTTGAAAGCGGGGAGACGAATTCGGCATTGCCGTACTTCCGCAATGTCTTCGACGAGTTCCGCCGGCTGGGACAGCTCTTCGGGCCGTCGGTGGTCGCCCAGCTCTGTATCGCGGCCACCAGTGCGCTGCGGGGCATGGCGCACCAGGCGCAGCCCGCGCACCGCGATCTGGTGCTCCGGCTCGCCTCCCGCTTCGCCGAGTACACCGGCTGGATGGCGCAGGAGGCAGGCAGCGACGCGGCCTCGCTGTGGTGGACCGAACAGGCGGTCCAGCTGGCCGCGGACGGCGGTGACGACGAACTGGCCGCCTACGCCCTGATCCGGCGCGCGGAACTGGCCCTGTACACCGGCGATTCGGTGGCCACCGTCCAGCTGGCGCGGCGGGCGGCACAGCAGGCCCGCAGCGTACGCATCCGCGGACTCGCGGCGCAGCGCGAGGCGCAGGGGCACGCGCTGGTGGGGGACCGTGACGCCTGCCGGCGGGCGCTCGACCGCGGCGCGGAGCTGACGGCCGGTGCGGTGGCGCCGGACGGTACGGACCCGGTCCTCGGCAGTATCCATCTGCCGGATCTGACCGCCTTCGTCGCCGGCTGGTGTATGCACGATCTCGGTTCCCCGGCGGAAGCCGTTACTTTGCTCGGCGACGGTCTGGAGGCCATTCCGCCGGAATCCCGCCGTGCCAGAGCCCGATATGGCGCCCGGCTGGCGCTTGCACTGGCGAACGTCGGGGAAATCGAGCAGGCCTGTGCGATCGCGGAATTGGTCGCCTCTCATGTTGCCCTCATCGACTCGGCGACCATCCGTGCCGATCTTCTGCGGCTGAGCCGCGCACTGAATCGTTGGCCAAAGAATCCCACCGTCCGCCGGACCCTTCCGCACCTCGCGATCGGACTGCACACCCACCGGACCGGTCCGGGAACTCCGGTCTGACTTCTCACCCACCGGCCCGCACCGCGGAGAAGGCCGCCCGAAGAACCGCACTCACGCTGCATCCATGGTGTTCCGTTGCCCGGCCAAAAGGCCGAGGGCAACGCGTTGACCACGCCTGAAACCCCTGTGAATCTCGGCTTCATCCCCCTGTGCCCGCGACAGCCCGAGTAACCGACACAGCACCCGGCTGCCGCAATCCACCGCTGTCCGCATGAGGAAAGGCAGAACAATCATGGCCGGAGTATTCATCAACTACCGGACCGGCGACGGCGCCACTGCGGCTGTCCTGCTCGACGAGCAATTGAAGGAGGTATTCGGGCCGGAGAACGTCTTTCGCGACCGCCGCACCACGCAGCCGGGAGCGCACTTTCCGCCCGAGCTGTGGCGCCACCTCGAAAGCTGTGCGGTCCTCCTCGTGCTGATCGGCCCGAACTGGCTCTCGCTGTGCGACATCGACGGCCGGCGCCGGATCGACGTACCGGGCGACTACGTCCACGACGAGATCCAGCGCGCCCTCAGCTGGCGCAAGACCGTCATCCCCGTGCTGATCGACTCGGCCGAGCTCCCGAAGAAGGAGCAACTGCCCGCTGACATCGCCGAACTGACGGAACGACAGTTCATGCAGCTCCGGGTGCCGTACGCGCATCTCGACCTCCCCGTCATCACGGAAGCCCTGCGCAGCCACGTCCCGGTCCGCAGGACGGAGCCGCTGCCGGACCCGCGTCCGGCGCCGCCCGCGCCCGGCGCCCCGCAGCCCGGCGCGCACTCCACCTATCACGACTGCGCCGTGACCAACGGGTCCGGCAACGCCACCGTGAACCAGAACCGCGACGCGCAGAGCGGAGACCGACAGTGAGCGAGACCGAACACGCCGGGCCGGAGGACGCGGCGGCGGAGGTGCCGGATGAGGAGCCTGCTGCCGCCGCGGAGGAGCCGGCACCGCCCGAAGCGGTGGAGCCGAGCCCGGCCGCAGCGTCGGACGGTACCGAGGCCACCGGTGCGAGCGCCCCGAACGACCTCGCAGCACCCCGGCACGGCGACAGCCGGCCGTCGGCCCAGGACACCGTCCGGGCCGCTGCCCGCCGGGAAGCCGGCGACGGCGGCGACTTCACCCGCTACCAGCAGGCCCGCCAGCAGAACGCCCTGAACAAGCTCAAGCGCAGCGCGGTCGCCAACGGCAGCGGCTCCGCCTTCTACGCCGAGCAGCTGACCATCGGCGGCGACAACGGCGTCGAGATCCAGGTGCTGGGCGTCACCTCGCTGACCGTCGCCCAACAGCTGGACTCCCACCAGGACGTCGAGCAGCAGACCCAGATGGCCGCCCGGCTCGCCGCACAGCACGTGGTGGTGCTCGCCGGGCAGCCGGGCAGCGGCCGGCAGTCCACGGCACTGACCCTGCTCGCCGGCTGCTGCCCCGACGACCGGATCAAGATCCTGCACAGCGAGGCCCCGGGGATCCTCCAGGCGCTGTGCCAACGCGCCGATGACCTGCTCACGCCCGGTGGCTTCGTGGTGGACCTGGAGGACCAGCCGCTGAAGCTGTCGACACTGGAGACCCTCGGCCATCTCGCCCGCAAACACCGCGCCTTCCTCGTCATCCTCGGTGAGCTGGGCCGGGTGGACCCCGACCTGCTGCGGCCGCACGCCTTCGAGCACCGGCGCCCGGCCCTCGGCCAGGTCCTCGCCGTACATCTGCGCCGGCTGCTCGCGGGACACCCCGGAGCGTGCCCCGAGCAGGACTGCACCACCGAGCACAGCACGGCGTTCACCGAACGAATGCTGGAGTCCCAGGAGGTGCAGCGCACCCTCGACGGGGCCCCGTCCGTACGCAGTGTCGTGGAGTTCGCCGAGCTACTGGCACAGCACATCCACTCGGCGGACACCAGCCTCGGCGACGTCATCGGCCAGTGGCGCGACCGGCTGCGCCGGCTCGCCAAACAACTGCTCCGGGTCCCCGCCGAGACCTTGCACGGCCCGGTGCTCGACCCGCACCGCCAGGCGTTCCGGATCGCCTACGCGTTCTTCCACGGCCTGCCGCTCTCCGACGTCTTCGAGGCCGGCGCAGTCCTCAGCGCGACCGTGCTGCCGCGCTACGAGACCCGTGAACCGGCCCCCACCAACCATGTCTTCGAGCGGGAACTGGACCAGCTGATCCCGCAGGAGATGCGCGCCCCCGGGGACGCGTTGTCCGGCGGCCGCACCGACGACAACCCCCGGTGCGCCCGGCTGGTGAACGAAGATCTGATGCACGCCGTCATCGAGGTCGTCTGGCACGACTACGACAGTCTGCGCGACCCGTTGCGCGAGTGGCTGACGGCGCTGGTCGCCGGGCCGCTGGAGCGGATCCGGGTACGGGCCGCGCATATCGCCGGGATCCTGCTCAGCCACGACTTCGACAGCGTCTACCGGGACTTGATCCGGCACTGGGCCCGGAAGTCCACGGCCTACCGGCAGTCCGCCGCGCTCGCCCTGGAGATGGCCGCCCACGACCCCCGGGTGGTGGGCCGGGTGCGGGCCCAGATCCGCAGCTGGCTGAGCAGCCCCCGGTGGGAGTACCAGGACAGCGCGGCACGGGCGTACGGAACCCTGGTCGGCGCCCAGGACGTCCCGGACACCCTCTGGGCGCTGCGTGAACTGGGCACCCGGCCGGAGCTGGCGTTCAGCAGCTCGGTGGCCTTCTCGATGTCCTGGCTCTATCTCGCCCGCGCCCCGGGCCCGACCGCGGACGCCCTGGACCGCTGGATCGCCTCGGACAACGACCATCTGGCCAAGCACGCGATCCGCACCCTGCTGATCCTCAGCCGCTACGGCGTCGGCCCGGACCGGCGCGACCGGCCCGTCCTGGCCGATACCGCGATGACCGACCCGGACCGTGCCGAGGCCCTGGTCCGCCTGTGGCGCCACGCACTGATGGGGCAGGACAGCTCGACGCGCGCCTGGGACCTGCTGCGGCGCTGGCTGCTGGCCGGGGACGCCGACAAAGAGCTGGCCGCCTTCCTGGAGGTCCTCGTCCCGCGGATCTGGGCCCGGCCGCTCTCCCTCCGTGCCGGGTTCTACCTCGGCATGTGGGCCGGCCGGCACCCGGACTCGCGCACCATTCGCCAGCTCCGGGACCAGCCCCCCGAAGAGGGGCCCATTCCCGGCCCCGCGTCCTGACGACATCCCGTACGAAGAGGAGACAGACCATGACAGAGCGCAAAGGACTCCGCACCAGGCTGCGCAACTGGTGGCGCCGGGTGACGCGTAAGGACGAGACCGGGCCGGCCGGCGCCCCGGAGGCCGCCGACGACCCGGAGAGCCCGGACAGCCCGGCGCTCGGGCAGGCGGCCCAGGGCGAGGTGGCCGTGGAGCTGCCGCCGGTCGAGGAGACGCTGTCGGTGGCGGCCGACGGCGATGTGTTCGCCTTCGAACTCGTCCCGCACTTCCGCTGGAGCAGCCAGGAGATGACGCTGGACGTCCTGCGGGAGCGCGCGGCGCTGCACGAGGAGGCGGCCCGCGGCAAGCTGCTGCGACGCGCCTGGGCTGTCGCCCGCGCCTGCGATCCCAGTGATCCGGTGGCCGCGGAGAAGGCCGTCAACAAGGAACTGCGCGGCGGCTGGTGCTACCACGACGAGAAGGGCCTCATCCGCTGCCGCCCCTCGGTCCGCATGCGGATGGACCCGGCGCTGCGCGAACACGTGCTGCCCTTCCACCTCGCCGAAGTACGGATGGACAAGGAGCACCGCCTCGGCAAGCTCAAGGCGGACCAGGTGCAGGAGCTGACCGAGCGCTGGCTCCGGGTGATGAGCGAACTGGAGCTCCTCGGCACCCTCGGCGCGGCCGAACGGCGGCTCCTGGTGCCCTTCGCCGCGGCCCTCGCCGACGAGGACTTCTTCAAGGTCATGCAGGCGCTCAAGAACACCCGCCGCAACGGCGCCGAGGCGCTCGCCGAGGTCCTCACGGCGGCGACCAAGCACCACGAGCAGGTGGGCCTGTTCGAGTACGCCAACGCCTACGACAAGGCCTTGAGCGAATTCTGCCGCCAGATGGGGCTCAGCCCCTTCTCCTGGGTGGACACCGTGGGCGACGTCGGGGAGCTGGCGCCGTGAACACCACTGACAGCGTCGCGGTCCGGATACCCGGGCGCCGCCGGGGCACCTCCACGCTCGCCGGCGCCCTGGGAGCGGCACTGATGGCCGGCCTCCTGGGCGCCTGCGCCGAGGAGCCCCGCCTGGACCCCTGCGCCTGGATGAAGCAGCCCGCCGACACCACCGGCCGTACGGTCGTCCTCGTCGACAACTCCTCCTCCGTACGCGGTTCGGACGCCGGGCGCGACTACGCGCACAGCATCGCCGCTCTGCTCAGGTCGGTGGTCGACCGCAAGGACACCGTCTCGGTCGGCAGCTTCAGCGGCGACTCGGCGCAGATCAGCTGGATCGCCAAGGACCGCTCGGCCGACTGGGTCAGGGACAACAACAACGAGATCAACCGGAAGACGCGGAAACAGCAGGCGGTCAGCTGCCTGACCGGCCTGGTCGGCAAGGCCGAGCGCGCCGTTCCCCGCAGCGGCGGCAGCAACGTCCTCGCGGCCCTCGGGGCCGGAGCGTCCTCACTGGAGGGCGCATCCGGCAGCCGCAGCCTGCTCGTCCTGACCGACGGGCTGTCCACCACGGGCTGCGCCGATCTGCGCGGGGCCGCCTTCCGGGACCGGAGCGAGATCAAGGCCATCACCCGGGTCTGCGCCGCCCGGGACGAGACACCGTCCCTGACCGGAGTGCGACTCACACTCGCCGGGCTGGGCCAGCCGGCCACCGGACAGCCCGCACCCACGCCGGCCCAGCGGACCTGGCTGAGCAACCTGTGGCGCGCGCTGTGCGGCGCCGGCCGCAAGGCCGCGCACGGCACCTCCTGCACCCTCGCCCCGACCGCCATCGGCACGGCCGAGGGGCGCAAACCGGGGAAGAAGACACCCCAGGACCCGGCCGTCGAATACGCGCAGGACCGCCCGCAGACCTACGAACTCCCGGGCGCGGCGCTCTTCGACACCAACTCGTCCACCGTCCGTCCGCAGGCCCTGCCGCTGCTCAACGATGTCGCGGTCAGCGCCCGTACCACCCCCGGCAGCAGCGTCGTCGTCTCCGGCTATGTCGACCCGCGCGGCCGGCCGGACAACAACCACCGGCTGTCGCAGGCGCGCGCGGACGCGGTGAAGGGGGTGCTGACCGGACTCGGGGTCGAGCGGGTGACCGCCCACGGACGCGGCCTGCCCACGGGCTGCACGAAGCCGGACCACGCCGCGGGCGGCCGGATGACCGCCGAGGACAAGTTTCAGTGCGACCGGCGCGTCGACATCGAAATCACCAGGAAGTGAGGGCGGCGGGCAGCGATGAACACCACCAACGGAAAGAACCGGGCGGGGCCTGCCGCCCGCTATCAGTCGGCGGTCGACTGCCCCGGCAGGGACCCCGCCTTCATCGGACCGGACCTCAGGAAGCGGCCCGCCGCCCGGCCCGTGGACCAGACCGACAGCCGGGAACAGGCCGCCCTCATGCGGGCCTTCACCGACGCCAACACCGCGCTGACCGCGGCGCAGCCCGGCCTCGGCACCGCGGTCACCGCGGTCACCGACACCTTCCAGCAGGCCCGGACGACCATCGAAGCGGCCGAGCGGTTCGTCGTCGCCCGGTCGTCCCAGCAGGCCCAGGAGCGCGTCGGAGAACTGCGCGTCCGCCATGCCGAGGACGGACCGGAGAGCCTGCGCCGTCGGCCGGTGCTCTGGCGACGACTGCTGTGGCCCACCCTGGTCGGCTGCGTGGCCTTCGACACGATGTTCATCGGCACCCTGATGCAGCGGTTCTTCGGACTGGGCGAGACCGAACCCGGCTACTACCTCGCCTACTTGCCCGGCTTCGGCGTCGCCGTCTGTCTGCTGGCCGCGGGCAGTCTCCTGGCCGAGTCCGTCTTCCGGCGGCGGACCCGCACCGCCCGCACGCTGGAGCGGACCCGCCGCGGTCCGGTCGCGGCGCTGCGTGAGGCGCTCTGGCCCAGGAGCCCGCGTACGGAACGGCGCAAGGCCGGCGAACTGCCCTGGCCCAACGCGGCCGGGCCGGTCCTCTTCACTCTGGCCATCCTCACCATGGTCGGTATATGGGCGCGGATGCGCGCGGCCGGTGCGGTGCGTGAGCATGTGGATCTGGCGCCGGACCAGAGCGCCGTCGTCATCCTCACCCTGGTGCTCAGCACCGCCGCGATCGTGGTCAAGGTGCTCGCCCACAACCCCTGCGCCGACAGCGACCAGGAGGCCCGGCGGGACGTCACCGACGCGGAGCAGCAGGGCAGAAAGCTGCTGGGCGCGGCCCGGCGCAGCCTGGTGGCGCACACCGGGACCTGGTGGCGGCTGCGGTCCACGGTCGAGGCGGCGGCGAGCGACGCCCACCGTACGCTCGACGAGGCCTGCATCCGCATCGTCGAGGAACGCGCCCGCACCGGCGTGGCCGGCAGCTACGACCTTCCCCTCACCGCACCCGCCTGGCCCTACCCCGCCTCCGCACGCAACGGCACCCGCCTGCCCACCGGAGACCGGGCACCCGCCCACCCCACACCACCCCGGGCCCGCCTCGAACTCCTCGACCACGTCTACACGGTGCTCGTACGCTACGGCCCCGATCAGCTCGAAGACCGCCTCAACGGCATCGCCGGCGACCTGAACGCACAGTTCCGCGCCTCGCCGGGGCAGCCGGTGGGGCAAGCGGGGGAGCAAACAGGGCCGACGCGTGCCGACGAGGCGGACGAGGCAGACGAGGCAGACGAGGGTCAGGCGCCCGAGGGGGCCCCGGCGGCAGCGGAGGACGTCCGGGCACCCGAGGAGGACCGGTCTGAGGAGAACCGGGCACCGGAGGAGGGGCGCCGAACAGCTGAGGAGCCCGCCGCCCCCGGTCAGGCGGCCGATCCGCGTCAACCGTCCGGAGAGGGCCAGGCCACCGCCGCACCCACGGCGGAGCCCCGCGCCGCCGATACGGACACCCGGCCGTCCGAGGACGAAGGCTCGGCCTCATGACTGCCCAACCCAGCCTCGGCCCGGAGGAAGTGAAGCATCTGGAGCTCCTCCAGGCGGTGATCGCCCGGCACGCCAACACCTCGTTCCTGGTGAAGAGTTGGGCCATGACCGTCAGCGGCGCCTTCATCGCGGTCGCCACCCGCGGGCCGAGCTGGAAGACGGCCGCGGTCGCCGTGGCACTGGCGACGGGATTCTGGCTGCTCGACAGCTACTACCTCCGCCAGGAACGGAGATTCCGCAGCCTCTACGAGAAGGTCGCCGGGCGCGTGAGCCCGGTGGTGCCGCCGTTCAGCATGGACGCCGAGCAGCACGGCGGCCCCGTGCCCTGGCGGGCGGTCGCGCTGTCCCGGACGATGCTGCTCTCCTATGGCGTCCTGGTCGCCATCGACACCATGACGGTCCTCTTCCTCGCCTGACCGCCCCAGATGGTCCGCCCAGGGGAGGCGCGGTTCACGTCTCCGCGGGCCGGGCGGCGGTCCATGGCAGCAGCAGGCCGTCGCCCTCGGCGCGCGGGACGACGTGGAGATGGAGATGGCGGACGGTCTGGGTGGCCGCGGGACCGCGTGAGGTGATCACATTGCAGTCCCCGGCCTCCGCCGCGAGTTCGGCGGCCCGCAGCATGGTGGCCGCCGACACCACCGGGTCCTCGGCGACATCGGCGACATGCACCCGGGGGATGACCAGCACATGCCCGGCGGTGACACCGCCATGGCGGGGCCGGATGGCGAGGGCGTCCGGCCACTCGCGCAGCACCGTGGCCGGCGCCCGGCCGCACACGATGAGGCAGAAGGGGCAGCCGGGCCGCCGGGGAGTACGGGGAGGCTGCGGGCGGGCGTCCGGAGCCTCTTCGGTCACCTCGCGGAACTCCCCATAACTGACCATCGATCCTCCGCAGGGGCCCGTCGGATGGGTCGGATCGTCACCGGGCCGGGCCGACGCGCACATCCGCTGCCCCCATCATCGCCCCTTCGCTCCACTGATACGGCACTTGGCCTTGTTCCAGCCGTTTTGCACACTATCGGCCGCCCTGCCCGGGCAGCCGTCGTCACCAGAGTCTGTCGATCTCGCCCGGATACAACTCGATCCGGGAGTGCGGGAACGAGGAGCGATGGTCCCGGCCCAGGGGCGAGAAGAAGCCGGCCATGGTGACCTTGTCGAAGCCCGGCCGGTCGCTGGGGAGCGGAGCCCGGGGCGTACCGCCGATGAGCACCGCGCCGGGCAGCCACTGCCAGCCCGCGCCCTCGTAGAACGGCTGAAGCGGCCGGTCACAGGTGAACAGGCCGATATCCAGACCCATGGTGGCCATCGCCGCGCGGGCGGCCGTCACCAGCCGGTGGCCATGGCCCTTTCCGCGGGCGGTGCCACGGGTCACGACCGTGCTCAGCCCCGCGGCCCGGTACCGCTGTCCGGCGTGCACGATCTCCTTGGAGAGGATGTCCAGCGCGGCGAGCACCGTGGCACCGTCGACGAGCAGCATCGACACCGGTCGCAAGGCCGGGTCATGGGCGAATGTGCCGGGCGCCGACGCGGAGTCCGGCGGCCACGCCTCGTCCCGGAGCTCCGACACCTGCGTCCGAAGCGCGGGCGGGGTCTCGGGCTCCGGGAATGTCATGATCGGCACGCGCCCATTGTGACGGCCCCGTACGACGGAGGCCAGCGGATTCACCTCGCCCGGCCGGGCCCGCACGGCGCCGCGCCCGCGGCGCTCGCGGAGCCGCATCGTGTCTGCATGCGGCGGTGGCTCCGGGGCAGATGAACCTCATGGGAATATTGAGGCGTTGGGAGCGCGTGGTGGAGGACTGCGAGAGCGCACTGGTGGCCAAGATCTTCCGCACCGACCCGGTCCAGTTGCTCGATGCCCTCCGGCACGAATGCGACCGCCACGCGATCGTGTGCAGCCAGAGCCGCGTCCTGGTACCCAATGACTACACCGTCGAACTCGCGCAGCACGTACACGATGAACTGGCCGCCCGCGGCGGAGAGGTGGGCCGGCAACTGACCGATGTACTTGCCGGGCACGCCGTCGACCGCGGCTACGAATGGGCGGGCCCGCTCACCGTCCATGTCACCACAGCCGAGGTGCCGAACGGCCGGTACCGCATTTCGAGCGCGGCCCTCGCCCACATTCCCGCCGCTGCCGCCGGTCCCCGGGGAGCCTGATCGGGAAGCCCGCCGAGCCCACCGAGCCCGCCGGCCGGCGCCGGGCTCTCGGCCCGCCGCCGTTTTGCTCGTCATGACCGAGGGGACGGCCGTCCCCGCGTGACCGCGGATGTGCGCGGGGACGGGCCGCTTACTCGGGTTTGCTGCCGACGGCTACCGGTGAACTGCCGGAAGCCGTAAGGGGTTTACAGCGGCCGGGCCCACAGGTCGTACTGGAGGCCCGAGCCGTCGCAGAAGGGGTCGGCCCACTTGCCGCTGCTGACCAGGTCGGTGCCGGCCGCCTGGCAGCCGCTGAGGGTCCAGAACTTCTTGCCGGTCCACTCCGTTCCGGGCGGGCCGTCCATCGGCTTGACCTGGTGCTGTACGGAGGCGGCGGCCGGCGCTGCGGCCTCGGCCCCGGTGGCGGCGTGAGCTTGGGCGGCACCGCCCAGTCCGATGACCGTGAGGGCAGCGGCGGCGACCGCGGTGCTGAGGATTCGCCTGTTACGCATGTGTTGTCCTTCCCCGTAGTCAGGGCCCCTTGCGGGCCCGTCACCCTGCACACGGATGCCGCCCCCTCGACGTATGACACCCCCTCATGTGACGTGCGTCACATTGCCGTCGGGGCCTGGTGAAGGGCGCCCTCCCCATCTCGGATTCCGCGAAGTTCCATGGCCGAAAAGAGATTTGACGGCAAGTCGGCGCTCTGGGATCGGGTCCTGTGCGTCTGGTAGGGAAGTGTGCCGTGGCGCCCGATTCGCCCGTCGTCTCGAAGTTGGCGCCGTCGGGGCGTCATGGCGGGGTGTCCGGCGTGGTGTGCAGGTTTCGGGAGGTGCGGGTGTGATTGGGCGAGATGCCCCTACCTGCGGATTTACCTGTTCTTTTCAGGGTGTTGGCCGGAGACGCTTGCCTTGGAAGTGCGGGCATGGATAGCGTAACCAGCACCTAAAGCTTTCTGGACAGCTTTAGTGAAAGCTAAAACATCGTTCCGTTCCCGGGTGGGGGAGAAGTATGCAGATCAAGGTTGCGGTGGCGTATCACAGTGGATACGGCCACACCGCAAAGCAGGCGGCGGCCGTCGCGGCCGGCGCGGAGAAGGTCCCCGACACCCAGGTAAGCCTGGTCTCCCTCGCCGAGCTGAACGACGAGCTGTGGGAGGTGCTACAGGAGTCCGACGCCCTGATCTTCGGCACGCCGACCTACATGGGCGGCAGCAGCGCCGTGTTCCGCGCGTTCGTCGAGGCCACCAGCCAGGTCTGGGGCGACAACATGCGCTGGAAGAACAAGATCGCGGGCGGCTTCACCAACAGTGGCAACATGGCGGGCGACAAGCTCAACGCGCTGATCGACATCGCGCTGTTCGCCGCCCAGCACGGCATGGTCTGGGTCGGCCTCGCCGAGTACGGCGGCTGGAACACCTCCTCCGGCAGCCCCGAGGACCTCAACCGGCTCGGCAGCTGGCTGGGCGCCATGTCCCAGTCGAACAACGACGAGGGTGCGGACGTCACCCCGTGCGCCAGCGACCTGCGCACCGCCGAGGCACTCGGCCGCCGGATCGCCGAGACCGCCCACATCCACAAGGCGGGACGCGCGGCCGTCGGGTTCGACGAGGTGTCCGCCTGACCCGGTGAGCCGCACTGAGGCAGCTGCGACCGGGGGACCCGATGAAAGCCGTCAGGAGTCTGCGGTGTCTCCTGTGGACGCACAGTCCGGGGTGGTGCACCGCGGCATGACCAGCCGTCATGAACTCATCGGGACGATGGTGGCCGGGGCCGAACCGGCCCGCGTCGTGGGGGCGCGGGCACCATGGCCGGGCTCACTCCCGGCGCCCCCAGGGGCGACCCGGTCCGCCTCTTCCGTATCGCAGCCCTCCACCGCGGGGTCTTCGGGCTCCAGCCCGCCAGGGGCAGCTCGCCCTCCGGCGGCCCTGGAGCCCCACAGCCCGGCCCGGGGAGTGAACAGGCCGTCAGCAGCGTGCCGCCGGGGAGAGCGGCGGCCCTCGCTGCCCTCCCCGGGCCGCCCCAGGAGGCCCGCCCGGCGTCCTCCGCGTCCGGCAGCACGTCCCGAGACACCGTGACGTCGCCGCACGGGCTCCGCGAGTCCTTCCTCATCCGGCCATCGACCGTCCGCTTCCCGCTCCGCCGCACACCGGCCGGGGCCTGACAGAGCCCCACGGTGCCGTGAGGTCCGGGCGGCCGGTGCCGACCTGGCGCCGTGCGGCGCCGGCGGGCCTCGCTCGCGGCCCGAAGCAACGCCACTCCGGAGGCCCGTCCCCCGGAGTGAGGTACCACGGCCGCCATGGCGTGGCACACCTCCCGCTCGCCCTCGCGGCGCAGCCGGAGCCGGCGCGCCCCGGGCGTACCGGCTCCCACCGGTCCCGGCCGGCTGAAGCTCGTCCCCGTTCGGCAGTCCCACCACCTTCACCGTGCCCGCGGCCGTCGCGCGCACGGCGTGTCCTGGCCGCGCACCCGCTGTGCGGCCGTTCCCTGCCATCCCGAGGAGATCAGCCATGTTCAAGACCACCACTGACGCCGAACTGGCGGGCAACCCGATCGATGAGGTGATCGGCTCCACCATCCGCTACGCGGCGCTCACTTCCGCCGCCAAGCTCGGCATCTTCCGCACCCTGGAGGAGGACGGCCCCAAGACCCTCGACGAGCTGGCCGCCGCGATCGGCGCGAGCACGGACGGCACCCGCGCGGTCGCCGACGTCGCCGCCGTCCTCGGCTGGCTGACCCTGGAGGACGGGCGCTACCGCAACGGCCCGATCGCCGAACGCTGGCTGGGCAAGAACGCCGAGTACGACTTCACCCCGGCGCTGCTGTGGGCGTACGAACTCATCAACGTGATGTGGGAACTTCCGCAGGCCGTACGGGACGGCAAGCCCGCCCAGTCCCTCTGGGACCGCTGGGCCGACAACCCCGAGGCCGGGCGGGACTTCTCCGCGTACATGCGGGTCAAGTCGCGGCTGACCGTGCAGCCCATCGTCGACGCCGTCCCGCTGCCCGAAGGGGCGCGGCGCCTCCTCGACCTGGGCGGCTCGCACGGCCTGCACTCCATGGCCATGTGCGAGCGGCACCCCGAGCTCTCCGCCACCATCCTCGACCTGCCCGAGGCGCTCGCCGACACCGGCGCCGCGATCGAGAAGGCCGGGCTGTCCGACCGGATCACCCTCCAGCGCGGCAGCTTCCTCAGCGGCGACCTCGGCACCGGCTACGACGTGGTCTTCCTCTTCGAGATCGTGCACAACCACACCGACGAGGAGAACCGGGACCTGGTCGCCCGTGCCGCCAAGGCGCTGCGCCCCGGCGGCCGGATCGTGGTGCTCGAAGATGTCCGCGGCGAGCAGCTCGAGGAGCACAACGCGGCGTTCTCGCTGGCCATGTACGCCTGCTCGGGCGACCGCACCTACAGCGAGCCGGAGATCTCCGGCTGGCTGACCGACGCGGGTCTGTCGGGCGTCGAGCGGATCACGCTCCCGTCTTCCGTGTCTCTGGTCGTCGGCACCAAGTAAAGCCGGCAGCCGGGGAAGGGGGGAGCACCGTGCAGATCGATCTGGCACACCGGTCGACCAGCTCATGGCTGGACGCCGCAGACCTCGCTCGTGAGGTGTACGCCCAGGCATACGGCGCCGATGTGGCGCCCCGGCCCGACTCGTTCATCGTCGCCCGGCCGGCCTGCGGCGCGGCGGAGGAGCCCTGCGCGCCACTGGCCTGCGCGGGGCTCACCTTCGGGAGCGACCAGGAGCTGTTCTCCGAGCGGTACCTCGAAACCGGCGTCGAGGACGCCGCACTGGCCCGTCTCGGAGCCTCGGTCGACCGCAGGCGGGTGGTGGAGGTGGGGGCACTGGCCACCCGCCGCGCCTCGGTCGGCCGCGAACTGATCAGAGCCACCCCGATCATCGCCTGGTGCCTGGGCATGGAGTACATCCTGTGCACGGTCACCCGGAGCCTCATCACGACGCTGGACCGTACCGGCATCTCCTTCGTGCCGTTCGGCCCCGCCGACCCGCGCCGGCTGTCGCCCGACGAGGCGGCGCGCTGGGGCACGTACTACGACCAGGAGCCTCAGGTCGGCGTCATCCCGTTGAACGCCCTGGACCGGCTGTTCTCCGACGCCACCGGGCGCTACTCCGTCACCGATCTCCAACTGAGTATCAGCGCCATGGAGGTGGCCGGCCATGCTGGGCATTGAGCAGAGTCTGGTCCGCTTCGGAGAATCGGAGCATCCGCTGGTCGAGGTGCTGGGGGAGGACGGCACGCCGGCCCGGACCCTCAGCTACCAGGAGGTGACGCGCCGGGCCGCGGAGCTCGCCGAGCGGATCGGTCCGCACGACGGCCGGCCGCTGCGCATCGGCGTGGTCTGCGGCAACACCCCGGAATACGTGGTCGCGGATCTCGCACTGATCGCCGCGCGCGCCACCGAGGTGCCGGTCCCGCTGGCCTTCTCCGCCGAGCAGGCCGCCGGTCTGCTGGCGGAGACCGATCTGTGTGTGGTGGACGCCGCCGGGCAGGAGCGGCTGACCCAGTGGGGCAGGGACCGGGTCCTGCGCCCGGACTGCACGGTGCTGCCGCTGTCCACGGACGGGCCCGTGCCGTCCGCGCCCCTGGTGCTGCCGCCGGCCGCCGACGGGGGAGCGGACTGGGAATGCAAGATCATCCACACCTCCGGAACGACCTCGCGTCCCAAGGGGGTACGGATCCGGGCGGCGGCCCTGAACGAACTGCTGACCTCACTGCGGTCGGTGATGCCCGACGGGGCCTTCTCCCGCTATCTCTCCGTCGTCCCGTTCAGCCTGCTCATCGAGCAGGTCACCGGCCTCTACATGGTCCTGCTCGACGGCGGGACCGTGGTCCTGATGCCGCCCGGCAAGGCCCTGGTCGGCACCGCGGCGGCGGCCCCGGCCGACGTCCTGCCGTATGTGACGGCCGCCCGCCCGACCGCGATGGTCGCCACGCCCGCGCTCGTCGACGCCTTCGCCACCGCCGCGGACGAGGCCGTGGCGAGCGGAGCCGCGGTCGCCCCGGCCCTGTTCGGCACTCCCGGCGCACCGCTCATCTGCTGCGGCGGGGCGCCCGTGCACCCCGAACTGCTGCGGCGGCTGGAGGACCACGGGCTCCCCGTGCACGAGGGGTACGGACTGTCCGAGAACAGCTCCGTGGTCAGCTGGAACACCCCGGACGCGCGCCGGCCGGGCACCGTCGGCCGGCCGCTGCCACATGTCCGTGTCCGGACCGCGGACGACGGTGAACTCCTGGTCAGCAGCACCTCGTTGTTCGCCGGCTACACCCGCGACGACCCCTCCAGCCTGGTCCTCGACGCCGACGGCTGGCTTCGTACCGGCGATCTGGCCCGGATCGACGAGGACGGCTTCATCAGCATCACCGGACGCAAGAAGAACGTCATCATCACCGCGGCCGGCCGCAATGTGGCACCCGAGTGGGTCGAGGCGCAGTATGCCCAACTCCCGTTCGTCCGCGCCGTCGCCGTGATCGGTGACGGGCTCACCGTCCTCCACGGACTCTTCCTCGTCAAGGAGTCCACCGACCTCGCGGCGGCCGAAACGGCCGTCCGGGAGTTCGGCGAAGCGCACCTCTCCGAGGTGGAGCGGATCGCCGTGCCGCACCTCACCGTCGCCGACGAGCGCCTCTACCGCCGGTTCTTCACCGTCACCGGACGGCCCATGCGCGCAGCCATCCGTACCGCCCTGTCCAACGGAACGCTGTACGACCACCAAGGAGCAGACGCATGACCACCATCGCTGACGTCGAGCCCTACGGGGCCGCCACCGGCCGGCTCGTCCTGCCCACCGGGGACCGGTCGCTCGGTGCACTGGACCCCGCATGGGTCACCGGGCTGCTCGCCGACGCCGGCTTTCTGCTGTTCCGGGGCTTCCGCACGGACCTGGAGGAGTTCACCTCCTTCGTGAAGGCGCACTCCAGCCGGATCACCCTCGACCCGGCGCGCTCCTTCCACGGCGGCGAGGTCGCCCAGAAGGTGGACGCGGGCACCGTCGCCGTCGGCCTCCATCTGGAGAACGGCAACAGCCCGTTCGGCCCCGACCTGACGTGGTTCCTGTGCGAGAATGCCGCCGCCAGCGGCTCCCAGACCACCGTCTGTGACGGCTACCGGGTCTGGGACGCGGCGAGTGACACCGCCCGCGAGGTCTTCGGCGTCAAGGACATCATGTACAGCCGCCGGGTGGAGGAGCCCAAGTGGAAGGCCTTCGTCTGTCACCAGACGGAAGGCCGCAAAGCGCTCGACGACGTCACCTTCGCCGATATGAAGGACCTGGTGGGCGGCAGCGTCTCCACCACCCTCCAGCTCAACGACGACGGCTCCATCCACTATGCCTACCGCGTCGGCGCCGTCCACCCCACGCTCTTCGGCAGCCGGCTCTCCTGGGCCAACAGCGTCTTCGGCCCCTCGTACAACTACGAGGCCCCACGCATCACCTTCGCCGACGGCACGGAGATCCCCGAGGAGCTGCTCGCCGAATTCCGCCGCCTGACCGAGGAGCTGACCGAGGAGCTGGACTGGCAGGACGGCGACGTGGCGCTGATCGACAATACCCGGGTGATGCACGGCCGGCGCGAGATACTCGACACCGACCGGACCATCTACAACGCGCAGAGCTACCTCGACCCCGCGCTGCTGGCCGCCGTGCGGGACGGGAGGGCACAGGCATGACCACCGCCACCACCGGACTCGCCGACCCGCGCGTGGGGGCCGTCCTGGACGAGATCGCCCGGACCGCCGAGCGCAACGACCCGGACGTCATGAAGCGGGCCTACGCCACCGCCGCCGACTGGCCGCAGCCGCCCACCGCGCAGGAGGCGGCCGAGCTCTGCGCCCAGGCCGCGCTGCCCGTACACCCGCAGGTCGGCACCTTCCTCTACCAGCTCGTACGGAGCCTGCGCCCGGCCCTCGTCGTGGAGTTCGGCACCTCCTTCGGTGCCTCGACGATCTATGCGGCGGCCGCCCTGCGCGACAACGGCAGCGGCCGCATCATCGGCTCGGAGCTGCACCCGGGCAAGGCCGACCGGGCCCGCAGCCACCTGGAGCGCGCCGGGCTCGCCGACTTCGCCGAAATCAGGACCGGCGACGCCCGGGAGCAGCTCGGCACCCTCCCCGGGCCGGTCGATCTGCTGCTGCTGGACGGCTGGAAGGAGCTCTACCTCCCGGTCCTCAAGCTGCTCGAACCGCAACTGCGCGCCGGTGGCCTGGTCGTCTCCGACAACCTGCCGATGCTGCCGCCGGAGTTCACCGACCATGTCCGCACCGCCGGCAACGGCTATCTCTCCCAGCAGCTGCCGCTGGGCGACGGCATCGAATTCTCCGTCCGCCTCCAGGAAGCCGCCTGACACCGGCTCCGCCCGGCTGCGCGAAGCCGTCGCCGGCCGGGTCACCCCGTCCGTACGGAAAGGGCACCGAACACCCGTGAACCCCCTTACCCACCGCCGCACTCTGCTCCGCGCCGGCGCCGCCGCGCTGCCCCTGGCGGCCCTGGCACCGGCCGCACAGGCCGACGAACGATCCGACCGGCTCACCGCCGACCAGGTGTCGAGCTGGACCGACGCCTATCTGGAGACCTGGCGGACCAAGAACGACAAGGCCGCGGTCCGGCTGTTCACCCCGGACGCCGTGTACGAGGCGGTGCCCGGCGTGGCCGCGCAGACCTTCCGCGGACGCGACGCCATCGGCCGCTACTGGCGCGACATCACCGCCGGCCAGAGCGACATGACCGGCCGGCACGGCACCCCGGTCGTCACCGGCAACCGGGCGGCGGTCGAACTCTGGGTCACCCTGCGGGCCCCCGCCCTCAACCCCGACGGCGAGCACTGGGTCACCTTCCTGGAGACCAACTTCCTGACCTTCGCCCCCGACGGCCGCTGCCGGCGCAACACCGAATACTGGAACCTCCAGATGGGCCGCCTGGCACCGCCCCAGGGGTGGGGCACTGCATGACCCCCGCACGCCTGCTCGTCACCGGTGGCCGGGTCCTCAGCATGGACCCGGCCACCGGTGAACTGCCGTCCGCCGACATCCTGGTGGCGGACGGCCGGATCATCGAGGTACGCCCGGACATCGACCCCGCCGCGGCGGACGAGCGGATCGACGCCCGGGGGTGCCTCGTGCTCCCCGGCTTCGTCGACACCCACCGGCACATGTGGCAGGCGGCGCTCCGCGGCAGCGGCGCCGACCAAACCCTCGACCAGTACTTCGCGACCGTCCTGCACACCCTGGCGCCCCGGCTCAGCGCCGACGATCTCCACCTGGGCAATCTGCTGAGTGCACTGGGTGCCCTGGACGCGGGGGTGACCACCGTCCAGGACATCTCCAATGTCGACAAGCCGACCGAGGAGCACACCGACGCCCTGCTCGACGCGCTCACCGCATCCGGGCTGCGCAGCGTCTTCGCCTACGGCCAGGGCACCGCGCAGGACGCCCGCCGCATCCGCAGCGGCCGACTGCATGCCGGGGACGGCCTGGTGACCATGGCGCTGAACGCCGAGTTCGGCAGCGACGAGAGCACCCGGAACAGCTGGGCGCTGGCCCGTGAACTGGAGGTGCCGACCGCACTGCACGTCCGGGGCGGCAGGCCCGTCTCCCGACTGCGCCGCCTCGGTGTACTGCGCCCCGGAACGGTGTTCATCCACGGCACCGGTTTGGACGCCGGCGAGCTGGAGCTGATCCGCGACAGCGGTGGGGCACTGTCCGTCGCGCCCGCCATCGAGATGACCATGGGCCACGGGCTGCCGCCGTTCGCCGCGGCGGCCGCCGCCGGTCTGCGTCCCAGCCTCAGCGTCGATGTCGAAGTCGCCGCACCGAGCGATATGTTCACGCAGATGCGGACCGCCTTCCAGGTCGGCCGCTTCGCCGCGCTCCAGGGGCACGCGGGCTCCGACGCGCCGTTGCTCACCACCCGGGACGTGCTGGAGTTCGCGACGCTCGGCGGCGCCGAGGCGCTCGGGATGGCGGACCGGATCGGCTCCCTCACCCCGGGCAAGCAGGCGGATCTGCTCGTGCTGCGGACCGACCGCCCCGGAGTGGCGCCGGTGCACGACGCCACCGCGGCCGTCGTGTCGTCGATGGACCGCGCCGATGTCGACACCGTGGTGGTCGGCGGGCGGATCGTCAAGCGCGCCGGGCGGCTGGAGTACGCCGGGCTGCCGCGGCTGCTGGACCGGGCGGAGGAGGTGCGCGACCGGCTGACCGGCCGCTGACCTCGCGTCAGCGCCGGATCAGCACGCCCTCTTCGATGGCGGCCAGCGCGATGCGCAGCTGCTCGCTGAGGGCCTTCGCCGTGCGCTCCGGAATCCGGTCGACGAGCCGGGCGTGCACGGCGGTGGTGGCGCGCACCGCCGCCTCGGCGGTCTCCACCCCGCTCGGGGTGAGCTGCACCCAGCTGCTGCGCGCATCGTCCTCGGCTGCCGCGCGGGTGACATAGCCGGCGGCCACGAGACGCTTGATGACATTGCTGGTCCCGCCGGAGGACAGCAGGAGAGCGTGCGTGAGGTCGGTCGGCTTGAGGCGGTAGGGGGCGCCGATCCGGCGGAGGGTGGCGAGGACCCCGTACTCGGCCTGTGTGAGCCCGAGTTTCTCCAGCTCGGCGGCCGCGGCGATATCAAAGGCCGAAACCAACAGGGCGGTCCTTTTGGCCAGTTCCAGGGGAAGGCCGGCGATTTCGGGCAGCTCGTGTCCCCATGCCGAGATGATCTCGTCTACGTGGTCAGGCTCCACTGTGAACCGCCTTCCCTCTACCCGATGCTCAGTACAAAGATATCCCACCCTCCGTACAGGCACGTTCTGACCTGGGGAGACTGTGTGGTTGCCAGATGTGGACACTGTGAAAAGCTTTCCATCTACCTTTCAATATAGCTTTTCCCAATGCTTTCTCTCTATGCTTCTCTCATGTTCACATGTGCGCCGAGACGTGCCCTGGCCATGACAGCGGTCCTGTTTCTGACCCTGACCAGCGCCACCGCCTGCGCCGGCCGTGACGAGGAAACGGCCCCACAGGGGAGCGCGATGGCGGAAAACCGTCGCTCCGCCGAGGGAGGAACCACCGAGAAGGGAACCATCGCCGTGGGAGAGTTCAGCGCCACACCGGACCGGCTGCCGTCGTGCTTCCACGGCGTGAAAGGCGCCACCGCCTACCGCCCGCCCGGCTCCTCGCGGGACGGCCGACTGGTCACCCTGGGCACCGGCCCGCGCGGGGTGGTCTTCGCCCCCATCTCCTGGGGCGACGCCTGCGAATGGGCGGCCGAGGCCAAGCGGCTCGCCGCCGACGGCTATCACGTGGTCACCCTCGACTGGGGTGTGGACCGTCGCCGGACCATCTCCGACGCGACCCGCCTGCTGCGCTCGCGCGGCGCCAAGGAGGTGGCGTGGGTGGGCGGTTGTATGGGCGGCACGCTGATGCTCGGCATGCTCACGGACCGCACCGACCGCCCGGCCGGCGTCGCCGGTATCAGCCCCCTGGCCTCGCTGGGCGGCTACTCCGCCGGGAACGGCACCTCGTACGACGGGGAACTGCTGCTTCTGGGTACCGCCGACGACCCGCTCTCCGACGAGAAGCGGCTGCGCGAGGTCGCCGGCAGCTTCCCCGAGGCCGAGGTCACGGTCCTGCCCGGCAGGCGCCACGCCGCCGAGATCTTCGCCGGTCCGCACGGTACGGCGGCCCGCCGCAGCCTCGACGGCTTCCTCGGCCGGACCTTCGCCCCGGCGGACAGCTGAGCCGGCGGTGCCGCAGGGCACCGGCGGTGCGAGCCGGCTCCGGCCCGCACCGCCGGGAAAGCCGCCGGATCAGCGGTGGGTGGCGAAGTCCTGCGTCCACCAAGGGCCGTTGCTGCTGAGATTGACGCCCACACCGGTGGTCTTGTAGGAGCAGTTGAGGATGTTGTCCCGGTGGCCCGGGCTCTTCATCCAGCCCTCCATCGCCGTGGCCGGGTCCTTGGGGCTCTTGAAGATGTTCTCCGCCCAACTGCCCCACGGGTACCCGGCCTTGGTCATCCGGGTGCCGGGGTCGACGCCTTCCGGGGTGTTGTGGTCGTAGAAGTTGCGGGCGGCCATGTCGTCCGAGTGGGCCTGCGCCGCGCGCTGTATTCGGGCATCGACGGTGAGCGGACCACAACCGTGCTGCGCCCGCTGCGCGTTGACCAGCTCGACGATCTTCTGCGCGAACCGCGCGGCGGTGCCCGACGCGGCCTGCGCTCCGTTCGGCGTGGTGGCTCCCGCGCCGGAATCGACGTGCGGCGTACGGGGCGTCGTGCGCTGGGCGTTCCCGGAGCCGCTGCTGGGACGGCTGGCCTTCGGCCGGGGGGAAGTGTGCTTCTTGGCGTGCTTCTTGGCCTTGGACGGGGAGGCCGAGGGCTTGTGCGGCTTGGGCGAGGGCGAGGTGTCCGGTGTCGAGGAAGCGGAGACCTCCGCGGTGGGCGCCGACGGCTCGGACGCGTCCGCCGCGAGCGCCCGGTCGGCACCGGAGTCGGGACGCAACAGCACCGCGGACGCGCCGCCCACGGTGACCACGGCCGCCACCGCCAGCAGGGTGGCCTTGCGCCGGGGAGTGCTGCCGGCGCGGTGCGAACCACCGGTCCGCCCGTGCCGGCCGCCCGTCCCGGCTCCGCCGGAACGCCGGTGCATACCGGACTCGCTCGTCCCGCGGCCGCTCCCGGCCGGAGTCTCGTCGTGGCGCTCCGTCTGAAGGTGGTCGTAGTTCATGGTTCCGTTTCCTGTGGGGGACAGCGATCCGTCGGCCCGCGGAGCCCGGGGGGACCCGTTGGCTTCGCGGGCCGACACAAGGGAGACCACGCGGCGGGCGCCCGATAACGAAAAGCGCGAAAACTTTTTTCGCGGGCCGTCGGCAGGCCGGAATCCACGCGGCGTGAACGGGCCGGGGCACCGGAAGCGCGCCACGCGCGCGAGCCGGGGAAGGGGTCTCTTCCGGACCCACGTAGGTTTTCGTTATCGCGGCCGGCGCGCGGGATCTCCGGTGTATGGGGGCCACGGGTACGCACGAAGGAACAGGAACGAGTGGGCGTGAAGCAGGAAAACGGGACGGCGGCCGTCGAGGCGGCCAAGGCCGGGGATGAAGAGGCCCAGGAGCAGTTGGTCGCCGCCTACCTGCCACTGATCTACAACGTCGTGGGACGGGCGCTGGACGGCCATGCGGACGTCGACGACGTGGTGCAGGAGACCATGCTGCGCGTCCTGGAGTCGCTGGCCGATCTGCGGGAGCCGGCGTCCTTCCGCTCCTGGCTGGTGGCGATCGCCATGAACCAGGTACGCCGCCGGTGGGCCACCGCCCGGAAGACCCCCGTCGTCGGACTGGACCAGGCGCCGGAACGGGCCGACCGCTCGGCCGATTTCGTGGACCTGACCATTCTGAAGCTGGGACTGTCCGGCCAGCGCCGGGAGGTGGCCGCGGCCACCCGCTGGCTGGACGAGCGGGACCGGTCGCTGCTCTCTCTGTGGTGGCTGGAGGCCGCCGGCGAGATCACCAGGCCGGAGCTGGTCGCCGCCGTCGGGATCGACTCCCGCCAGACGGCGGTCCGGGTGCAGCGCATGAAGGAGCAGCTGGAGGCCGGCCGCGTCGTGGTCCGCGCGCTCTCCGCGACGCCGCTGTGCCCCGAACTGTCCCAGCTCACGGCAGCCTGGGACCAGGAGCCCTGCGCCCTGTGGCGCAAGCGAATAGCCCGCCATGCGCGGCAGTGCACGGACTGCTCCGGGCACTGGGACGGCCTGCTGCCCGCCGAAGGCCTGCTGGCCGGTCTCGCCCTGCTGCCGCTGCCCTCGCACCTCACTCCGCCGCACGTCCTGCCGGCCCCGGCCGCCGCGACCGTACAGGCGACCTCGGCACCCACGCACCATGCCTCCGGCACGTCGGGCGCACACCCCGTGCCGCCGCGGCCGCCCCGGGGGAAGACCGGCCCGGTCGTCGCGGGCACCGCCACCCTCGTGGTCGCCGTCAGCGCCGCCGTGTGGTGGGCTCCCGGCACACCCCCGGAGAAGCAGAAGGCCGAGCCGAAGGCGACCCACACCGTGGCCTCGCGCACCCCGTCGCCGACCCCCACCCCCACGCCCACCCCGTCCCCGTCGCGCTCCAAGACCGCACCCCCCACCCGGTCGGCCACACCGACCCCCACCCCCTCGGCCACCCCGCCCGACCTCGAAGAGCAGGCCACCGCACTCATCAACCAGCGGCGGGCGCAGGCCGGCTGCGGGCCGCTGCGTATCGACCGGCGACTGCACACCGCGGCACAGCGTCACTCCGCCGATATGGCGGCCCGCCAGTACTACGAGCACCAGGCCCCGGACGGCACCGGCCCCGACGACCGGATCACCGCCACCGGCTACCGGTGGAGCAGCTGGGGCGAGAACCTCGACCGCGGCCCGCGGACCGCCGCCGGGGCGGTGAACGACTGGATGGGCGACCGTATGCACCGCGACAACCTGCTCAACTGCGCCTACACGGACGTCGGCATCGGCGTCGTCCAGGGCGCGGGCGGTCCCTGGTGGACCCAGGACATGGCGGCACCGCGCTGAACTACGCGGCCGGGAGGGCAACGGCCGCCCGGAGTCCGTCAGATGGCGCCCGACGAACCGCGGGCACCTGGCGCCGGACGAACCGTCGGCACCGGAATGCCATGTGGGCCGGCAGCGCTGCACCTTCACGGAGAAGCATTCCGTCGCACACAAGGAGAGCAGCGCATGACCGACACCGTGCAGGAGTGGCAGCTGGCCGCACGTCCCGTGGGGCGTCCGGTGCCGGGGGACTTCCGGCTCGTGGAGCGGGAGTTGCCGGCACCGGCCGACGGGGAGGTGTGGGTCCGCAACACCTTTCTGTCGGTGGACCCGTATATGCGGGCCCTGATGAGCGCCGAGGACACGGGAAGCCTGGCCTACGCATTAGACCGGCCGATGACGGGCGGAGCGGTCGGCGAAGTGGTCGTCTCGCGGGCGGCCGGTCTGTCGCCGGGGGACCTGGTCCTCAGCGACCTCGGATGGCGCACCGCCGCGGTCGCGCCGGCGGGGCGGTTCACCAGGCTGCGGCGCGTCGAGGGGGTACCGGACTCCGCGTTCCTCGGCGTACTGGGGATGCCCGGACTGAGCGCCTACGTCGGGCTGACCGGGATCGCGGGAATGCGTCCGGGGGACACGGTGTTCGTTTCCGGCGCGGCCGGGGCGGTGGGAAGCCTGGCCGGGCAGATCGCACGGCTGCGCGGGGCGAAGGCGGTGATCGGCAGCGCCGGTTCCGCGGCGAAGGTGGAGTATCTGACCGGCGAACTCGGCTTCACCACCGCCTTCAACTACAAGACCGGCCCGGTGCGCGAACTCCTCGCCGAGGCCGCCCCGGACGGTATCGATGTGTACTTCGACAACGTCGGAGGTGACCACTTGGAGGCCGCCATCGACGTCCTGAAGCCGAACGGCCGGGCCGCGCTGTGCGGAGCGATTTCCGGGTACCACGACACCGAGCCCGCACCGGGGCCGCGCAACATGATCGAGCTGGTGAAGAAGCGGATCACGCTGCGCGGCTTCGAGGTCGGGGACCATGCGCACCTCCAGCCGCGCTTCGCCGAGGAGATGGGCGGCTGGCTGGCCGAACGCAAGATCGCCTTCCGTGAAACGGTCGAGGACGGTATCGGCCACGCGGTGGAGGCCTTCCTCGGGCTGATGAACGGCCGGAACACCGGGAAGATGGTGGTGCGCATCTGACGGCGAAGAGACCGTCGATACGGTCTTCCTCCCCCTGGTGCGCTGACCACGCCACCGCACAATGAGCCGGCCCCGGCCGCCGGGCGGGCGCGTGGACCGGCCCGCCCGGCGACCGGGGCGATGTGCGAGGAGCTGGAGGGGCGTACTAGGGCGCGATGTGCCAGCTCAGGGAGCGGGAGAGCAGCTTGCGCAGCGCCGGGTCACGGACGGCCTTCGTACGGTCGGTGGCCCGTGCCGTGACCGTGTGGGGGCGGCCGTCGGCGGGGATACCGAGGGTGCGCGGGATGACCGATGACTTGCCGCGCGCGGCCTTGCGTTCACGGCCGTCGACGGACCACGTCAGCTGCGCGGAGGCGGGTGCGGTGACCCGGATACGGGTCCCGCGGGACACCGCATGGTGGGTGGACAGGGGGCTGCTCAGCACGCTCGCATAGCGGTAGAAGCCCGCGATCATCCCCTCACGGCCGGGGAGGTTGAACTCCCGGCCCAGGGTGCGCATGATCGAGTTCTCGGTGGGGCGGTTGAGCCCGTACTGGTAGTAGCCGCCGCCCTCGAACGCGCCCACCGCGCCGCCGTCCGGCGACTGCTGGCCGATCCAGCGGTACCACTTCTGCTGCTGGGCGGTCATCTGATCGGCGGAGAGCTTGCTGAGGTTGGCCTGGGCGGGCTCGGGTCCGGAGTAGGTCCCGGACTGGCCGTAGTCGTACTCGTCGGCGAGCTTGCCCAGTGAATGGCCGGTTTCGTGCACCGCTATCTGGTCCGACTGGTCGTTGTCGGAGGAGGCGGTGGCGATCCCGTCGTAACCGACCTGCGAGGAGACGTCGTTGTAGCCCGCACCGCCGTACTTGGTGGAGTTGGAGAGGACCACGACGAGGTCGGCGGCCGGTGCCTTGGAGGCGTACGACTCGACCTTGCCGGTGTCGACGCACAGCAGCCGCTCGGTGCCGTCGCAGAAGAACGCGGAGTCCAGGGCGGTGTCGCGGACCACGTCCTTGGTCGGGTCCCCGGAGACGCCGGACTCGTTGGAGACGGCGTCGACGGCCCAGACGTTGAACAGGCCGCGGTATGCGGCGTACGGCTCCACGGCGGAGATCTTGGCCCACTTGGCGCGGACGTCGGCGTGGAAGTCCTCCTGCTGGGCGGCGGTGTAGCCGTCACCGATGAAGACGACATCGAGCTTGCTGCCGACCGGGCCGCTCTGCACGATCGAGGTGACGTCGCCGTCGCCGGCGGCGATCGCGGCTTTCTCGGACGGTGCGAGCGGCTTCGAGGCCGGGACGCTGGTCTGCCGTGGGTGGCCGTCCGCGCCGCTGAAGTACTCGACGTGTTGGGTGCGTGCGGTGGACGGGGGCGGGGTGGCGGTCTCCGCGGTGGCCGCGGCGGCCGTCGCGGCCACCGCCACCGCGGCGATGCCGACGGACACCGCGGTGCGTATGCGTGGCGACATGCGTCTGCGGTGATGTCCGGAAGTGCTTGTGCGCATGGGGGGTTCCTCCCGAAGCCCGCCGCAACGCGGCGGGTTGAGCCGAAATCAGGCGCGCTCAAACTAGAGGCTCCAGAGGCTCCAGGCAACGGATGGTGCGTAAGTGGCGCACCCGGACAGTTGAGTTCGGGTTGGGCGAGGGGGCGCGAGCAGGTGTCCGGCAGAGCAATGTCCGTTCCCGGCAGGCGACTTGTGTGACCGGCGCCGGCGCCCGCCAACCACCCCGCCCGACCCGTTCCCGGCACCCGCCCGCCGTCCCGTCCGCTCCCGATGACCCGCGCCCCGCAAGGGATGCACGGCGATACGTGTAAGGGGCGTCGCGGGGGGTGGGGCGAGCGCGGGGGCGTACGCGCCTGGCGTGGTGCGGTTGTGTATATGTCCGTGTTTTGTAACACCAACTTGGATTTCTTCCGCCAAGGCATGACGGGCCGTCACTCTGTGGGAGCCCGGTCAAACCGGCCGGGTGTCCGGTTTTTGGGCGCCCTGAACGTGGCGCCTTTCACAGGAGGTTCGATGTTCCGTAACGCTTCGCGTGTCGCCATGGTGGTGCTGGGCTCCGCCGCCCTGGCAGCCACCGCCGCCATCCCGGCCGGCGCGGATGGCCACCACCGCCACACTCCGCAGCGCTGGCGGTCCGCTGTGGTCCTGGGACCGATCCAGTACGACAGCCCGGGACGCGACGACCGCTCGAACCGCAGCCTCAACGCGGAGTGGGTGACGGTGCGGAACACCGGCCGCACACCCATCAACCTCAAGGGCTGGAGCCTGTCCGACAAGAGTGGACACGCTTACCGCTTCGGCAACCTGCGACTGGCCGGCCGCAGCCAGGTCCGTGTCCACACCGGCCACGGCCAGGACAACCGTTGGGATGTCTACCAGGACCGGCGCAACTACGTCTGGGACAACGACCACGACCACGCGACCCTGCGCAACGACCACCGCCGGGTCGTCGACGAGGTGCGCTGGGGGCACGGTCACCGTCGCTGACCCCGTGCGGCGCTGACCGGTGGGGGAGGGAGCGCCCGACTCTCCCGCACCGGCCGCCGCTCCGATACCGGTGCGCCACAGGCAGCCAGCCTGTGGCGCACCGCCATTTTCTGACCCGGGGCCCGGGCCCCGGGCCCCGGGCCCCGGCTACCTGCTCCGCGACGCCTCCGGAGTCTCCTCGTCGGGCGGAGTCCCCTGGGGGCCGGCGGTCCGGCTGCGACGGGCGAAGAAGTAGCCCGCCACCAGGATCGCCGCCCACACCGGAGCCACGTACAGCGCGATGCGGGTCTCGGCGTCAAAGGCCAGCAGGACGACCACCAGGCAGAGAAAGGCGAGGACGAAGTAGTTCGACACCGGCGCCAGCGGCATACGGAAGGCGACCGGCCGGAGCCGCCCGGCGCGGACCGCCGCCCGGAAGCGCAGATGTGCCGAGGAGATGATGCCCCAGGTGAACACCGCGGCGACGGTCGCCACGCTCGTGACATACGCGAAGGCCTTCTCCGGGACGAAGTAGTTCGCGGCCACCCCCAGCAGCATGACGGCCATGGACGCGAGGATGCCCGCGGCGGGCACGCCCTGCCGGCTGACCTTCCCGAACGCGGCCGGTGCGTGCCGGTCCCTGGCCAGGGTGTGCAGCATCCGGCCGGTGGAGAACACCCCGCTGTTGCAGGACGACAGGGCCGCGGTGAGCACGACCATGTTCACCACAGCGGCCGCCGCGGGGATCCCGACCTTCGCGAAGACCAGCACGAACGGGCTGACGTGCGGATCGAGTTGGTTCCACGGGACCAGTGCCATGACCGCGGTGAGGGCGCCCAGGTAGAACAGCCCGATCCGCCAGATCACCCGGCGTACGGCGGTGGGCAGGGTCTTCTCGGGGTCCTTGCTCTCACCGGCGGTCACCCCGAGCAGTTCGACTCCGACGAAGGCGAACACCACCACTTGGAGGGCGAACAGCGGCCCGGCCATACCGTGCGGGAAGACGCCACCGTGCGACCAGATATTGCTCAGTGACGCGGTCTCCCCCAGGGGACCGAAGCCGAAGATCAGGATCGCGGCGGCCATCACCAGCAGGACGACGATGGTCAGCACCTTGATGATGGCGAACCAGAACTCGAACTCGCCGAACAGCCGGACCGCCGCGAGATTGACCACACCGAGGATCGCCAGGGCGATGAGACCGGGCAGCCACTGGGGCACCGCGGGCCACCAGTAGCGGACGTAGATCCCGGCCGCGGTCAGCTCGGCGGTGCCGGTGACGACCCACATCAGCCAGTAGCTCCAGCCGGTGGCGAACCCGGCCCAGTGGCCGATGAACTCCTCCGCGTACGTGGCGAACGAACCGGACACCGGCCGGTACACCAGGAGTTCGCCCAGGGCACGCATCACGAAGAAGATGGCCACGCCGGCGACCGCATAGCTGAGCAACAGGCCCGGACCGGCGTTGTGCAGGGCCTCGGCGGAACCGAGGAACAGCCCCACACCGATGGTTCCGCCGATCGCGATCATCTGAATGTGGCGGGAGTGCAGGCCCCGGTGGAGATGCTCAGGACCGGGGTCGCCGGAGCGGGATTCCTGATTCCCGGCAGGACGCGGTGTGGACGGTGGAAGCCGGTGCGTCATGTGAAGGCTCTCTTCGTCAGGGGGCGGTCTTCGTCGGGGCTGATCCAAGGGGATGGGGGAGTGGGCGTCAGTGGTCGCCGGGGGCCGAGCCGCCCGTGTAGGTGCGCGGTACGCGGGTGCCGATGCGGGCGACGATCTCGTGGGAGATGGTGTGGGCGGCCCGCGCCCAGTCCGCCGCACCGGGCTCTCCGCGGTCGCCGGGCCCGAAGAGCACCACCTCGTCCCCGGGCGCGGCGGAGGCGTCGCCGAGATCGACGACGAACTGGTCCATGCACACGGTGCCCGCCACCGTGTGCTGCCGGCCGGCGACGAGGACGGGGCCGGCCTGCGACGCATGCCGGGGAACGCCGTCGGCATAGCCGAGGGGCACCAGTCCGAGAGTCGTCTCACGGGCGGTGCGATAGCGGTGGCCGTACGAGACGCCCTGTCCGGCGGGGACCCGCTTGACGGAGGCGAGGCGGGCGGTGAGGGTCATCGCCGGCCGCAGCCCCAGCTCCGAAGGCCCGGCCAGGTCCGGCACCGGGCTCAGTCCGTAGACGGCGAGCCCGGGACGGACGAGGTCGAAGTGCGCCTCCGGAAGCGTCAGGGTGGCGGCCGAGTTGGACAGATGCAGGACATCGGGAGCGAGGCCGGCCCGACGGGCGATCCCGGCCGCGTTGCGAAAAGTCTCCAACTGCCGTGCACAGGAGGGGTGTCCGGGCTCATCGGCCCGCGCCAGATGCGACCACACGCCGACCACCCGGAGATACCCGGCCGCTTCGGCGGACGCCGCGCTGTCCACCAACGTCTGCCAGTCGCCCGCGGCGGCGCCGCCGCGCCCGAGCCCGGTCTCCGCTTCCAGGTGGAGCAGCGCGGGACGGTCCACGGCCTGCGCCGCCCGGACCGCTGCCCGCACCGCCCACGGGGCACCGGCCGACAGCTCGACGCCCGCGGCCACCGCGGCACTCCAGTCGTCACCGGGGGTCAGCAGCCACGCCAGCAGCCGGCCGGGGACACCGGCCGCGCGCAGTGCCAGCGCCTCCCGCATCCCGGCGACGCCGAGCCAGGTGGCACCGCCCGCGAGCGCCGCACGGGCGACGGGGACCGCGCCGTGCCCGTAGGCGTCGGCCTTGACCACGGCCATCACCTCGGCGGACCCCGCCGTGTCACACAACCGGCTGACATTGGCGCGGATCGCCGCGAGGTCAATACGGGCCTGGGCGTGCGGTGTTCCGGCCTGCTGCCCGTCCTGGCCGTACTGCCCGTCCTGGCTGTGCGGTCCGGCCACAGCTCCGGCCGCCGGGACCGATACGGCGGAGGACGCCGGACCCGCGCCCGGGACCGGCCTCGCGGAGACCCCCGGAGGATGCCCGTCCACGACCGCGGTCACCGCCGCTCCGTATCCGGCTTCGACGTTCTCGGCCTCGCGGGCCATGCCGAACGACATGCCACCGTCCTTCCATGAAATCCATTGCTGCCCGGTGAGCTGCGGGTGGAGCCATGGTTTCGGCGGGAGGACGGCCCGTCATCGTTCGCTCGGCACTGTCCCGGGCCGCTCGGCAGTGGGGCCGGAACAACGGGAGGGGGCGGCGGGGCAGAAGGCTGCGTACGGGAGGACGGCATACGGAAATCCCGCCATACGGAGACGCCGGACCGTCACAGCGACATACCGGGCAGCGGCCCGGGTTCCCTCACCCGGAAGTACCCACGGCGTCGTCCGGTCCGCCTTCCGCGCCGCCGTATTGGCGGGCGGTGAGCTGGAGCAGCAGAGCGGTACGGACCTCCGGGTCGTCCAGCGGCAGCGCCACGACCTCCTGGAGGCGGCGTATCCGGTGTCGGAGCGTGTTGGGGTGGATGTGCAGCCGGGCGGCGGCGGCCCGTGGATCGCCCCGCTCCTGGAGCCAGGCGTACAACGTCGGCACACAGTTCGTACCGTGCGCCCGGTCGTGGTCCACCAGCTGCTGGAGCGGCCCGACGCCCGCAATCCGTGCCGCCGCGGCGGACCGCGCGACATGGCGCAGCACGACCGTCGCCCACACCTCGTCGTGCACCGCCTGCTCGCGCGCGATCAGGCCGGTCCGGAGCAGATCGAGCGTGTCGTCGGCCTGCTCGCGCGAGCGCGCCAGCCCGGGGACCGACGCCGCGAGCCCACCGATCGCGATCAGCGGAGCGGGCTTCCCGGTGGTGCCCCGAAGCGTCTCCACCCATCCGGGCCCGTCGTCGGCGTCGGGGCCGACCCTTTCCGCCGGGACGATCCCGTAGACCACCCCGCCGACGATCGCCGCGGGTGACCGCAGACGGCTGCCGCGGAAGCGGGACATACGCTCCCATACAGTCAGCCGCTGTCGCTCCGCCTCCTCGTCGTCCGGACAGCGCACCCCCACGGCGATCACCCGCCAGGGACCGGTGGTGAGCCCCAGCCGTCGCGCCGCGTCCGCCGCTCCCTCCTGGCCGTGCAGCACCGTGGCGACCAAGTCGGTCAGCACCAGGCGCTCCACATCCGCACCCGCGCGCCGGCGCAGCAGATGCAGCGCCGCCGTCGCGGCCGTGTCCGCGAACGCCGCGGCCCGCTCGGGGGGCACCGGCCCCGGGACGATGGCCCAGATCGAGCCGAGCACATCCCCGCCGGCATGCACCGGCACGACCAGCCGCGGCTTGGTGCCCTCGACCACCGCGGGGACGTAGATGGGTCCGGTGTCCTGGGCGATCCGGTGAAAGACGCCGTACTGCCGGAATTGGGCGTTGACCTCGTCGGGGACGTGCCGGCCCATGATCGTGGCGACCCGTGCCTCGTCACCGCGCTCCTGCCGCGCCGAGTAGGCAAGGACCCGGGAGCTGCGGTCCTCGATGGTGACCGGCGCATCGATCACGGCGGCGATCGCATCGGCCAGACCGAAGAGGTCCCCCGCCTCGGCACCGGCCGTCCCGCTGCCGGAGTCCGCGTATCCCTCGCTGTCGAGCACCGCCCGCAGCAGCGAGACGACCTGCGCCCAGCCCGCCTGCTGCTCGACCTGCACCAGCGGGATTCCGGCCGCGCTCGCGGCCGTGACCACCGTTTCGTCGACCGCGACCGGGGCCTTGAGCAGCAGAGCGCCCGCCGACCGCTCGGCGCACCACGACAGCAGCCGCAGGGCCGGTTCCCGGTCCGTGAGATTCACTCCGAGGACGACATCGCCCGGACGCAGATCGAAGCCACCGTCCGGCTCGGCGATCACCACATCTCCCACCGGGACCGCGGTGCCTCCGGGGGCGCACACGCCCGACAGCACGGCCGGCCCGACGGAGCTGAGAAGCCGCTGAAGGCTCATCACTGGCATCACCCGTTTCACCGTTCCACCCACCATCGTGCCGTACGGAAGGCGCACCTCCGCCGGCCGGGCCCACCCCGGTTCCCCTTTCCGGCCGGCGGGAGGTGAACGGTCGCGGGAGTCCGTGCGTATCTCTCCATATCCGTGTCCCCTGAGGCACCGGTCCACGATGTGAGGAGGCAGCATGACTGACCCGGGTATCCCGCAGCTTCAGGCATTGCCGGACGGAGACGCCGAACTCTCGCTGGTGGTGCGCTTGCAGTGGGAGGACGTCGCCGCCCTCGGCCAGGACGCCGCCCGGCTGGCTGCCCGGTTCAAACGCCCGGTGTCCCTGGACGAGGCCGCCGGCCATCGCCTGCGTATCCGGTCGCCCGCGGCCCACGCCAAGGCCATGCCACAGGAGCGGGCGCAGCCCGCCGTGGCCTCCACGACGGTGTCGCCGCTGCCCGCCCGCTCCCCCCAGGAACAGGCCCGGCAGGCGATCGAGAAGATCAACGGTTCCAACGGCCATGAGACGGCGTAGCGCGACGTCGGGCTGAGAGCACGAGGGGGACCGGCGGGTCCCCCTCGCGGAGGGGTTCGGCGGTTGTGGGGCCGCCGGGCCCCTCAAGCGCGCTCGGATCCGGAGGTCCGGCCGCCGGGCCGCTCCTGAGCTTGAATGACGGCCGCCGTCGAAGCCCCTCGCCGGGAGCCCGACAGCGAGTGACGTCAGGCGGACCGGCTGACGTCACCGAAGTCGGTGGAGGCCGACAGCTCGGCCCATGCCAGCATGTCGCGCTCGAAGGCGTCGCGTCCGGCCTGGACGAGCTGAAGCGCGTCGGTGCCGAGCAGCAGGCGCGTCGGCGGCTGGTCGGCCGCCACGATGCGCAGCACCGCGGCCGCGGCCTTGTCCGGGTCGCCCGGCTGGTGCCCGCTGCCGCGGATGCGCCGGGCGCGCAGCGGCTCGAACAGCTCGTCGTAGTCGGCGATCACACGGGGTGCGCGGATCATCGAGCGGCCGGCCCAGTCGGTCCGGAAACTGCCCGGCTCGACGGCGGTGACATGGATGCCGAAATCGGCGACTTCCTTGCCGAGCGTTTCGAGGATGCCCTCCACCGCGAACTTGCTGCCGTGGTAGAAGCTGAGGCCCGGCATGGTGATCAGCCCGCCCATCGAGGTGACGGCGATGAGGTGGCCCGCACGGCGCTCCCGCATGTGCGGCAGCACGGCCTTGATCACCGCCACGGTTCCATAGACGTTCACCTCGAACTGACGGCGGAGGTCCTCCATCGACGACTCCTCGAAGAGGCCGTCATGGCCGTACCCGGCGTTGGCGACGAGTACGTCGACCGGGCCCAGGTCGCGCTCGGTCTCGTCCACGACCGTGTCCACCGCGTCATGGTCGGTCACGTCCAGGATGCGGGCGTGCGCGTCGCCGGCGAGCGCCTCAAAGGCCCGTGCGTCGGCGGGCGTGCGCACCGTGCCCACCACCCGGTGGCCCGCGGCCAACGCCGCGCGGGCGAGTGCGCGGCCCAGGCCGGTGCTGACGCCGGTGATCAGGAATGTCTTGGTGTCCGACACAGGAGTTCCCTTCGTGGCATACGAACAGAGGCCGACCAGGGCGGTGAGGCCCGGTCGGTCTCGACACGTTCCACTTCAGCACCGGAATCGGCCGCTGATCGGCTTCCGGGGGGCCCGCTTCGCCCCGGGGACAGCCGGACCGGGGGACTGCCAGTCCCCCTTTCGCCGGCCGTCGGGGTGATCTTGGGCCCTATCGTGAACGGCATGGACCGCAACACAGCTCTCGGTGAGTTCCTCCGCTCTCGGCGGGCACGCATCACCCCGCGCCAGGCGGGCCTGTCCGACGACGGCGGCTCTCGGCGAGTGCCAGGACTGCGCCGCGAAGAGATCGCGCAACTGGCGGGCGTGAGCGTCGACTACTACGTACGCCTGGAACGCGGACGCCGGCTGAACGTCTCCGAAACCGTGCTGGACGCCATCTCCCGCGCGCTACGCCTCGATCCCGTCGAACGCACCCATCTGTTCCAGCTCGCCAAGCCCGCCGCAGGCAGGCCCCGCCGCACGGCGACGCGTCCGCAGCCGGTCCGCCCGGGGCTGCGCGACCTGCTCCGGATCCTCGACCACACCCCCGCCCTCGTGCTGGGGCGGCGACTGGACGTCCTTGCGTCCAACCAGATGGCACGTGCGCTGCTCACCGACTTCGACGCGCTGCCGCACCGCGAGCGGAACCTGGTGCGGTTCATGTTCTGCGACGAGAACGCCCGCTCGCTGTATACCCACTGGGACACCCACGCCCAGGACATTGTCTCCTCGCTCCGCCGAGACGCCGGACGCCATCCCCACGATCCACTGCTGGCCGAACTCGTCGGCGAACTCTCGATCACAGATGAGGACTTCCGCCGCTGGTGGGCCGACCAGAACGTGTATCGGCACACGCATGGCAGCAAACACTTCCACCACCCGATCGTCGGCCCGCTCACCCTCAATTACGAGTCCCTCACCCTGCCCGCCGACCCGGACCAGAGGCTGAGTGTCTACACCGCCGAGGCAGGCTCCAGCTCCGAAGAGGCGCTTCGGCTACTGGCCGCGTGGATACGGCAGCCCGAGACCTCGCACGGCCGGCCCGCAGATCATTAGACGTCCGCCGGTCCGCGAGGAGCGGCCGGCCACAGCGGCTGCGTCCCATGAGCCGGGATGGGCCTCATGGAACACCGGCGTACCGGACGGCGGACTCCTCGTCCCGTCAGTCGCTTCTCGTCACCGCGACCCCGCGGCCACCAGCGTCGCGGCGAGGGGTTCGAGCTCGGCGACCAGCTCGTCGAGCTCGGCGGAAGAGAGGGCGTCGTACGGCGGGGCGGCGAGCTCGTCGGTGAGGGCTTCGATGCGTTGCTTGGTCTCACGGCCGGCGTCGGTGAACCGGCCGTCGGTGTCGACGAGCCCGCGCTCGCGCAAGCCGTCCATGACCGCGGCCAGCCGCTCCTTCGGCAGGTGATGGATCCGCCCGAACGACTCCGGCGGGTGGATGCCCATCTCCAGCGCGGAGAGCACGTGGGCCTCCGTACCGCCGATGCGCGCGCCGACGAGAGCGGCGACATGCCCGTCAGCGCGATGCTCGCGCAGCATGGTCGCGGAATGCCACAGCCGGGCGACCGGGTCGCTCGGCACCGGAAGGGTGCGCATCCCGGCGTACATCACCCGGCCTTCTGTGGGCGCGTGCGTCGCGGCCTTGGTGGTCAGGTCGGCGGCGCGCACCAGGCCCGGGGAGCCGGCCAGGTCGGCGCCGAGGATGCGCCGTACGGAGGCCGCGCTGCCCCGCTCCCGCGCGGCGACGGACGCCTCGGGCGGGATCGTCTCCCACGCGCTCGGGATGTGCCGCGCGGCCTCCCCGTCGGCGAAGCTGTAGAAGGCCGCGTGCACGACCTGCGCCGGCACCCGCCCCAGCGGCGCGGCGCGGCTGGCGAAGTAGCCGTCCCAGTAGGTGCGGTGGCCGAGCGCGGCCAGCTCCTCGTTGCACTCGTCGGCGAAGTAGGTGACCAGGCAGATCGGCTCCAGGAGCTCGAACATGCGACGGGCGGTGAGGGTCATGGCCGCCATCATGCCAGCGGGCACGCCCCCGCCCGGAGCAGTACGGGCCGTCAGATCAGCTCCTGGGTACGGCAGTCGCACGTCCGGCCTCCGGCAGCTCGACCAGATCTTGATCGAACGGCGGGGCGGCGTAGCGATACGCCCAGCCGGAGTGAGGAGAGCAGGTCTCAGCGCGCCGGGCCATCAGCTGGGCCGACCGGGCGAAGTACGTCGGCCCAACGGCTCAACCCGGGCGCACAGTGCGTGCTGCCCCGCGCCCACCGGTGATTGTGTGGCGAGCCGGCGCGACCGTCGCTGGGCCCGCAGGGCCGGGCCGTGCACCGAGGAGGCAGGCAAGCGTGGACGCCGAGGCCGGCGCTCTGAACGTCCCGAGCAGCGAAGGCACGTAAGGCATGCACACCACGGTCACCCTGCTGGCGGGCGCCCCGGCCCAACTGCTCCCGGCCCGGGAGCTGATGGCCTTCACCCTGGCCTCGCACATCATTCTGGTACCGCTCGGGGTGGCGCTCCCGCTGATCACCCTGGTGATGCACTACCGCGGTCTGCGCCGGAACGATCCCGTCGCCCTGCTCCTCGCCCGCCGCTGGTCGGCGGTGATGGCGGTGCAGTTCGCGGTCGGTGTGGTCACCGGCACCGTGCTGTCCTTCGAGTTCGGACTGCTCTGGCCGGGCCTGATGGGCAAGTGGGGCGGCGTCTTCGGTATCGGTTTCGGGGTGGAGGCCTGGGCCTTCTTCCTCGAAGCGGTCCTGATCGCCATCTACCTCTACGGCTGGCGGAGGCTGAAGCCCCGCACCCACTTCCTGCTCGGCCTGCCGCTGCCGGCCGCCGCCCTGCTCGGCGCGTTCGGCATCCTGGCGGCCAACGCATGGATGAACACACCCCAAGGATTCACCCTCGACGCCGGCGGCAAGCCCGTGGACGTCCACATCTGGTCGGCGATCTTCACCCCCATGTTCGGCCCCCAGTACTGGCACTTCGTGGTGGCGATGCTGATCACCGCGGGCTACACCGTCGCCGGGGTCTACGCCGTCGGCTGGCTGCGGGGCCGCCGCGACCGCTACCACCGCCTCGGCTTCACCGTGCCGTTCACCCTCGCCGCGGTGTTCACCCCGGTGCAGTTCCTGCTGGGCGACTCGATCGCCCGGTCGGTCTTCCACAAGCAGGCGGTGAAGTTCGCCGCGACGGAACTCGTCTGGCGGACCGACACCCACGTACCCGAGTACGTCTTCGGCCGACTGCACCCCGACGGCAGCATCTCCGGCGGCATCAAGATCCCCCAATTCGACTCCATCCTGGCCGGGTTCACCCCCGGGACCAAGGTGACCGGACTGACCTCCGTGCCGGCGGACGACCGGCCGACGGCCACCCAGGCCACCATTGCCCACTGGGCCTTCGACACCATGGTGGTGATCGGCTCCCTGCTGATCCTTCTCGCCCTCTGGTACGGCTGGTGCCGGCTGCGGCAACACCGGCTGCCCACCTCACCATGGTTCTTCCGCGGCGCGGCCTGCGCGGGCGTCGCCTCCGTCGTCGCCGTCGAATGCGGGTGGATCACCGCCGAAGTGGGACGCCAGCCCTGGATCGTCTACCGGCACATGCGCATCGCCGAGGCGGTGACCGCGACCCGGTCCACCAGCCTCTGGATCATGCTGGGCCTGGTCGTCGTGGTGTATGTGTTCATCTTCGGCTCGCTGCTCGCCGTGCTGCTCAAGATGCGTACGAACTGGCGGCTCGACGACGCGCGCCGGGCGGTGGGGGAGCGGACCGGGGAACCGGAGGCCGACACCCCGTACGGGCCCCGCGCGCGGGTACCGGCCGGCGACCCGCCACCCGACGGCGGCACCGGGCCCGGACCGGCCAAGGACGGCCGGCCGTGATCGCCGATGTCATCGCCGTGGTGCTGCTGCTCGCCGTCGCCGCCTACGCCTGCGCCGGCGGCACCGACTACGGAGCGGGGTTCTGGGACCTGACGGCTGGTGGCGCCAGGCGCGGCGCGCGCCCGAGGTGGCTGATCGACCACGCCATGGCCCCCGTATGGGAGGTCAACAACGTCTGGCTCGTCTTCGTCTTCGTCATCATGTGGACCGGCTTTCCGGCCCTGTTCCAGACGGTGTTCTCCGCCATGTGGCTGCCGCTGGCCCTGGCCGCCATCGGCCTCGTGCTGCGCGGCGCCGGCTTCGCGCTGCGCAAACCCATCCGCCGGATCGCCGGGCGACGCCTCTACGGCGCCGTCTTCGCCCTCTCCTCGCTGCTCACCCCGTTCTTCCTCGGCGCAGCCGTCGGCGGGATCGCCTCGGGCCGGGCGGTACCGGGCACGGAGGCCTCGGCCCACGCCTGGGCCAATCCGACCTCCATCCTCTTCGGGCTGATCGCCATCGTGGCGACGGCCTTCCTCGGCGCCGTGTTCCTCGCCGGCGACGCCGCCCGTTACGGCGCGCCCGATCTGGTCGGCTACTTCAGGCGGCGGGCTCTGGGCAGTGTCGTCGCCCTCGCCGTCCTTGCGGCCGTCATGCTGACCGTCACCCGGAGCGATGCCCCGCATGTCTGGCACGGGCTCACTCATGGCGTCGGCCTCGGCCTCGTCATCCTGGCCGGAGTCTGTTCCCTCGCCACCGGATGGCTGCTGCTGCGCCGGTCCGGTGTCTGGTCCCGGGTCACCGCCGTCGGCGTGGTCGCGGCGGCGGTCATCGCCTGGGGGGCCGCCCAACGCCCCTACCTCATCCCCACGTCCCTGACCGTGGCCGAGGGGGCCGGCGACCCCGGCAGCCTGCGCTGGACCGGACTGGTCACCCTCGTCGCCGTAGTGCTCGTCTGCCCGGCCGTGGCCTTCCTGTACTGGCTGGACACCCACGGCGAACTCGAACCGCTCTCCGACACCGACCTGCGCCGCACCGAACCGGCTCGCGACGATCCGACCGAGCTGAACTGACCACGACGGGAAGGCTTCCGGCCGGTGGCACCCGGGCTCCCCGGAATGCTGCCACCGCCGCTCCGCTCCGGGCGGCTCTGGGCAGGCCTCAGCAGTACCGGCGGAGCGATCCCTTGGCACCGGCGGGGCGGACCTCGCGGTCGCGCAGGGTGAGGGAGAGCTTCTTGCCCCAGGCGCGGCAGGCGGCCGTGAAATCCTGCTTCCGGTATTCGATGACGAAGACCCGGTTGGCGTAGGCCGCCGCGAAGTCGGTGCACTCCTTGTAGCGGGTGCACTCCTCGACGACGGCGAAGTCGAAGCCGATACGGCCGTGTTGCGGCAGCAGGTCGGTGGTGTTCTTCTGCGCGATGGCGAGATGCCGCTGGTGGGCGCGGCGGGCCAGGAGCCGGGCGAAGGCCGCGGCGTGCCCGGCGGTGAGCGTGCCGTCGGAGCGTTCGTACGAGTCGAGGTTGTCCGGCTCCACGGCGTCGTAACCGGCCTTGGCGCAGCCGTCGATCCACGGGCCGACGATCTCCATGAGGGCTGCCCGCTTGGCGCTGGTGGAGATGTCGAGCAGCGGCTCGTCCCAGTCCTCGTCGATGACCGGTTCTCCGTGCTCGTCCCGCAGCAGCAGTTCGGGGTGGTCGTCCTCCCAGGAGCCGTCGCCGGGCTGTGCCTGGAAGGCATTCACGTAGCAGACGTTGTAGCGGCCGGGCGCCGGCTCGGCCGTACGGTCGCGGGAGACGGCCCGGACGCCGGCGGGCGGCGGATACGCACCGCCGAGCTGATAGTCGAAGACCGCGTTCGCCGTCGGTGGCCGCACCGCGGTGGGCGCGGCGGGGGAGGGCGCCGAGGTCCCGGATCCGGCGGCGTGCGGGGGACGTTCAGCGGAGCATGCCGTGCCGAGCGCCATGATCAGGACGAGGGCGCCGGCGGCGCGGGAGCGTGGAGAGTGCACGGGCGGAGCTTATGCGCGCACGCGCGTACAGCCGGCGGCGAGGCCGCCGGCAGGGCCCGAAGGTGCCTCCCGGTCCGTAGGAGCCGAGAGGCACTGTGGTCGGCGGCCGTTATGCGGTTCCGTGCCCGAAGGCGGGGACCGCGCCCCCGTTCAGCTGCGCGACATCGCCCGTGGTCAGCGCTTGACCACGAACGCCTGGCCCTTCTTCGCCTCGGACGAGCAGGAGCTCTTCTCCGCCGCGGTCATCTTGCGGGTCTTGACGGTCACCGCGTTGCTCTGGCCGTCCGTCCCGTTGGGCGCCGGCCCGGTGACGGTGTCGGGCACGAACCAGTAGTAGTGCCCCCACTTCGGGCTGTCGTAGTGGGTCTGCCAGGTGCCGGTGACGGTCTGCATCACCTGTGCGCGGGAGATCCAGCCCACCTCGCCGGGCTTCACCGTCATGTTCAGCGAGCTGTTCTCGGTGTGCGAGCTCGACCAGGTGTGGCTGTAGGTCGCGGTCACACTGAGGTCGATCAGATCGGCGATCTTGCCGCCGGCCGTGACGGAGACCCCCGCCGAGTCCGTGGAGCCCACGGTGTCGGCCCAGCCCATCGACTGGGTGGCGTCCGAGGTGCTGCAGTTGTACAGCGAGTTGGAGACCTGACGGAAGTCGCCGAGGTACGCCTTGCCGAGGGTCGGCTCGTTGAAGCTGCACTTCCCTTCACCGGAAGCGCAGTCGGCTATGAGCTGGTCCCGGGTGGGCTGGTCCTCCGCGGCGGCCGGCATGGTCATCGCGGCGACCAGACCAAGTGACACCGTGGACAGCGCCATCAGCCGGCTGCCGTGGCGGGTCATTCTGCTTTTACTCATCGTGCTGTTACCTCTCGCCCAGCTTTGTGAAAGCGACGTGTCTGTGTGTGACGTTCGTCGCGTTACGTTTGAGACTGGAGTGAAATCTGTTCCAACTACACCAAGAATTAGTAAAGTTGTAGTTGATGCCGAAACAGACTCTCTAAAGGGGTTTAAACGGAGGCAGCGTCAGGTCTGCACGCGTGCTCCGTTGAGGACGGTGGCGACGGTGCGCGACACAAAACCCTTCTCCAGCGGGAGTTGGCGCAGGACGACCCGGACCCAGGCGGCCCCGGCCAGCAGATCCATCAGCAATGTGGTGTCGGTGTCCACTGCGAGTTCACCGCGGGCGATGGCGCGGTCGAAGACGGGTTGCTCCAGCGCGATCCGGTCGGCGAAGAAATCCCTTACATGCACGGCCAGTTCGGGGCTCTGGGTGGCGGCGCCCAGCACGGAAACGGCGATGTCGGAGGCCGGCCGTGTGGTGAGGAGGGTCACCACCGTGTGCAGCAGGACCTCCAGGTCTCCGGCGAGACTCCCGGTGTCGGGCGGCGTGAAGTCGAGTTGGCGCGCGCCGATGAGTGCGGCACCCAGGAGTGCTCCCTTGGACGGCCACCAGCGGTAAATCGTGGTCTTGTTGACGCCGGACCGCTGGGCGACCCCCTCGATGGTCAGCCCCTCGTAGCCCTTCTCCGCCAGCAGGTCCAGCGTGGCATCGAAGATCTCCTGCGCCTTCCGTGGGCCGCTGCTGCGCCGTGTTCCGTGCCGCTCCTCGCTCATGAGGGGAGGTTAGCATCAAGAACAACGCAACGTTGCGTTGCATTTGAGGTACGGTGCCGGACATGAAGTCCAATGAAGCCGGGCTGCCCATCGTCTTCGTGCACGGCATGCGCGTGAGCGGCACGATGTGGCGACCCGTGATCCAAGCCCTCGGAGAGCGTCATCCCATAGCGGCGCCCGACCTGCCCGGCCACGGCGCCCGGCGCGGGGAACCGTTCACCATGCCCGGCGCGGTGGCGGCGGTCATCGACGCCGTGGACCAACTCGGCGGCCGCGCACTGGTGGTGGGGCTGTCCCTGGGCGGCTATGTCGCTGTTGCCACCGCCGCCGCCCACCCGGATCGTGTCCTCGGCCTGATGGCCATGGGGTGTACGGCGTTGCCACGCGGGGTGTTCGGCGCCGTCTACCGGGGAGCGGGACGGCTGGCGGCCGGCCACCCCGAGGAGTTCAACCGGCTCAGCGCGTTCGCGTTCCGCCGTGCACTGCCCCGGCCCCAGGCGGACGCCATGGTCGCGGGCGGGCTGAGCTCCGAGGCCGTGCCGAGCATCGTCGAGGAGGTGCGGGAGATGAACCCCCTGGCCTCGCTCGCCGCGTATCCGGGCCCGGTCTGGCTGGTGAACGGCGAACGCGACCACTTCCGCCGCCATGAACGCCGCTTCCTCGATGCCTGTCGCGACGGCCGCCTCACCATCCGCCCGAGGTGCGGACACATCACCAGCCTCACCGATACGGCGGACCTCACTCGGCAGGTGCGGGATGCCGCCGCGGTCGTCACGGCCCGGACGTACGGGGTGGCGCACCAGGGGAGGGCGCGATGACCGGCCGGGTGTGGAGTGTGGAGGAATCCCTGCAGATTCCGGCGCCGCCGCAGGCCGTCTACGCGGCGCTCGCCGACGTGCGGCGGATGGCGGAGTGGAGCCCGGAAGTCATCTGGGTGTGGCCCCGCGGACACCGCTTCGTGGGGGTCAACCGCAAGGCCTGCTGGGTCTGGTTCGCCACCTGCCGGATCGTCACCGCCGACCCCGGCCGCGAATTCGCCTTCGACAACACCACGTTCGGGCTGCCCGTGGCGCGCTGGGGCTACCGGCTGACCCCGACCGAGCGGGGCACCCTGGTCACCGAGTACTGGATCGACCGCCGCCGCCACGGTTGGCGTCGCCGGCTCGCCGAGCTGCTGGGCCTGGTCTTCACCGGCACCCCGGCCGCCCGGCGCGCCGCCCAGAACAGCGCCGGCATGCGCATGACGCTCCGTCGGCTGAGTGCCGCGTGTGAACGGGCCGATTGAATCGGCGGGCCTCCCCGGCGCGTTGGAGGGGCGGGGGCAGGTCCCCCGCCCCGTCCGGGTAGGGAGCCGCCGGCGGATAGGGTAAATGGGTACATATCACCCATCCTCCGACGTCTGTTTCCCCACCGGAAGAGACGTTCCAGCCGCAAAGCGCAAGGTCTGTCCCCTCTTCCGCTTTTGCTGCACGGCGGGGTACTTCTGGGGCAGTGCGCACTGACCGCTCATTCCGACACCTACCCTGACCAGGAAGGACGGACCTGTCATGAGTAACGACCCGGGACCCGCGGCGGCACCGGAGGAGGGGGTCGGCGGAGGCTGGTACGTCGATGCGCGCTGCACCAACTGTGACGTGGCCCGGCAACTGGCCCCCGACGTCATCCGGGAACAGGACGGACGGGCGGAAGTGATCCGGCAGCCCCGAAACGAGGCCGAGCAACAGCAGCTGTACGCGGCCGCCTTCGCCTGCCACACCCGGTCCATCCGCCACCCCGCGCACCGCCTCACCCCCGATCTCGACCCCTTCCCCCTCGCCCTCGACGACACCGTCCATCTCTGCGGCCACAACTCCCCTCACACGGCAGGAGCGAACGCCTACCTGCTGCGCCGGTCCAACGGCAGCACGATGATGATCGACACCCCGCGATGGAGCGACGAACTCGCGTCCCGCTACGAGGCGTTGGGGCCGGTCACCGATGTACTGCTCACCCACCGGGACCATGCCGCGCACGGCCGCCGCTACGCCGACCGGTTCGGGGCCCGGCTCTGGATCCACGAGGGCGATCTCGACGCCGCTCCGGACGCGGACCACGTCATCGGGGGCACCGACCCGGTCGAGATCGGCGCGGGCGTCACCGCCTATCCGCTCTCCGGCCACACCCGTGGCAGCGTGCTCTACCTCGCCGATGGGAGGTACTGCTTCAGCGGCGACAGTTTCTACTGGTCGCGCACCACATCCGACCTGGAGGTGGCCGCCAGCGTCACCTGGTACTCGATCACGGAGCTGGCCGCTTCCCTGGCCCGGACGGCGCCGCGGCTGCGCTTCGAGTGGGTGCTGCCCGGCCACGGCGACCGCAAGCGGCTCCCGACGGAGGAGATGACCCGCCGCCTGGAGCAGCTGACGGCCCGCACCCGCACGCTTCAGCCGCAGCCCATCGACTTCACCGCTGTGCGCTGGTGACGGGCCCCGGGGCCGGGGGAATCCGGTGTGGGCGGGCCGCCGAGGCGTACGCACCAGGCGAGGCGAGCCGCCCGTACGGCGCCCCCGTTCACCAGGCCCGGGTGGCCACCACCAACCGGCACCGGGGGCTGCCGTCGGGGCGGCTGCCGAGCTCCGGGAGAGCCTGAAGCTGCACATCGAAACCGGCCTGGGCCAGCTCCGCACGCACCTCGGCGAGCCGGAACGTCCGGTAGTACATGACGAATTCCGGGCGCCAGAGGGCGTTGCGCACCCGCATCACCGAGTCGAAGGCCAGCAGCGTCCAGTAGCCGGCCGACCCGGGCCGGGCAGGGGCCCCGATCGGGAAGACGAACTGGCCGCCGGGGCGCAGCACGGCGTGGACCTGCGCGAACAGCTCCGGCCGCTCCCGGGGCAGGAAGTGCCCGAACGCGCCGAAGCTCACCGCGAGGTCGAAGACCGGCTCGAAGGGGAGGGCCCGGGCGTCCGCACGCACCCACTCGACCCGGGGTGCGGTCGCGGTCACCCGTTCACGGGTCCGGGCCACGGAGAGCATCCCCGCGCTGATGTCGACCCCGGTGACCCGCTCCCGGCAGACCTGCCGCAGGACATCCATGCCCGCGCCCGTTCCGCAGCACAGATCGAGACCGCTGTCGAACGGTCCGAGCCGGTGCAGCGCCCGTGACACCGGCGTCAGCACCCGGTCCGGGGTCCGGAACGGGGTGTGGTCGAATTTCGGGGCGAGCAGGTCATAGCCGCGCTCGACGGAGGACAGCGCCTGGACGGCGAGTTCACGGAAAGTGGGTCCCTGGGGTGCGAACATCGTCCCCAGCATAGATCCGGTGCGCACTGCACCGCATCGGCCGCGCCCCGCGGTGGTACTGTGCCGGAGAGGCGCACTTGTGCTCGCCGTCTTTCCGGCGCCGGTGCCTCTTCCTTCTCCCTTGCGGAGTGCCTTTCCCTCGCCTTCGCGCCCGTCGTTTACGGGCCGGCGAATCCAGCAGCACTGTGCGGCACGCAGTCCAGCGATGCCGCAGCTTCTCTCTCCGGCCGCGGGCCGTCCGGCCCGCCCGTGAGGCGTGATCTCACCGCCCTCCCTTTGCCGGTTCCCTCCCTTCTGCCGTGTACCGACGTCCCGAGAGGACCACCGTGACCAGGAGCACCCAACTCCGCACCCCCACCACTGCCCCGTCTCCCGCCACTGCCTTGTCCCGCACCACGGCCCCGTCCCGCACCGCCGCACAGTCTGCTGCCGCGCCCACGCAACCCGTGGTCACGGCGACCGGAATCCTGGACGTGGGCAACGAACGCCAGGACGGCTTTCTCCGCGCGGAGGGCTACCGTGCCTCGTCCCACGATGTCCGGGTGCCCGCCGCGCTGATCCGTGCGGCGGGCCTGCGCACCGGCGACTTCGTCGTCGGGGTCTGTGACCGGCCACGCTTGCTCGCCCGGGTCGAAACGGTCAACGGGCACCGGCCGGGCGCCGTGCGCGGCCGGCCGCACTTCCGTGACCTCACACCGCTGCACCCCCGGCACCGCATCCGCCTGGAAAGCCCCACCGGCGGACCGGCCCCGCGCATCGTCGACCTGCTGACGCCGATCGGGAAGGGGCAGCGCGGGCTGATCGTGGCACCACCGAAGACCGGGAAAACCGTGCTGCTGCAACAGCTCGCGGCCGCCGTCGCCGAGAACCACCCGGAGTGCCGGCTGATGGTCGTGCTGATCGACGAACGGCCGGAAGAAGTCACCGAGATGCGTCGCTCCGTACGCGGCGAGGTGCTCGCCTCCACCTTCGACCGCCCGGCCAAGGAACATATCGCCCTCGCCGAACTGGCCGTGGAACGGGCCAAACGACTCGTCGAGCACGGCCAGGACGTGGTCATCCTGCTCGACTCCCTCACCCGGCTGTGCCGGGCCCACAACAACGCCGCCGCGTCCGGTGGCCGCACGCTGAGCGGAGGCGTCGACGCCGCCGCGCTGCACGGCCCCAAGCGGCTCTTCGGTGCGGCGCGGCTCGCCGAGGAGGGCGGTTCGCTGACCCTGCTCGCCACGGCCCTGGTGGAGACCGGATCCCGCGCCGACGACTACTTCTTCGAGGAGTTGAAGAGCACCGGAAACATGGAGCTGCGGCTGGACCGGGTGCTCGCGGGCAAGCGGGTCTATCCAGCGGTCAATGCCGTCGCCTCCGGCACCCGTCGGGAGGAACTGCTCCTCACCCCGGCCGAATTGGCGGCGACCCGCCGCCTGCGCCGCGCCCTGCGGACCGGCGACGGACCGGCACATCTGCAGTCCCTGCTGGAGAAGGTCCGGCGTACGCCCGACAACGCGACGCTCCTGCGGCAGCTACAGCACACCGCCCCCGGTGTCTGACCGCCTTCTCTCCGCTCCGTCCGTCCATGGGAAGTGGCCCCCGGAGATATCCGAGGGCCACTTCGGGGCCGGCGCCGGCCGAGCCGGTTGCGCGTCCGGAACGGCCGGGTGCCGACCCGGCGTCAGCCGGTCAGCAGGGGGTGCCGAAGGCGGGGTTGAACGCCCCGATGACGGTGATGGTGTTGCCGCAGACCTGGACCGGAATCTGTACGGGGATCTGGATGTTGTTGCCGGACACCACTCCTGGTGAGTCGAGAGCGGCACCCCCGGCGCCACTGTCGGCGCCGGCGACACCCGCCCCGCCGAGAACGACGGCGCAGGCGCCCGCGGTGACCAGAGCACTCTTGATCCGGTGAGCCATCGGTCGGTCTCCTAACTGGTGGAGGAACTGCGGCTCATGGCGGTGCGGTCCCGTTGACCGCACTGCGCCACGGCTGTGAGCCGCCCGTACACAAGGCTGTCGTTCCCCACCGGCTCCCGCTCCAGAGACACCGGGCCTGAAGAGCAGACTTTTAGGTGATATGGCTTCCCGTGTTGACGTGCCCGACGGCCGGCCCGTCGCTGTGTCAGACGCGGTCCGCGGGCAGCAGATGGACGCCGGTCCGGTCGGTGCTCAGGCATAGGGAGCAGACCATCGCCCCATGGCGGTCGCAGGCGGCGAGATCCGGGCGTTCGAAGTCCTGGCGGCACACATGGCACGGGAACGTCGCCGAGCTGGGGTTGCCGTCCTGGTCCAGCAGCGGCTCGTCGATCCCGTCGGAAGTGCGCCGCAGGTAGAACCTGCCCCGGGTCAGGACCGCCATCAGCGGAGTGACGACGAAGGCGATCACCGCGGCCGCGACAGGGGAGTACGGCTGAAGCGTGTCTCCCAGGGCATGGAAGTACAGGGCGATGGAGATCCCCGACGCGGCGATGAAGGCCACCACGCCCACGGGGTTGACCGCGTAGAGCATGCCGCGGCGGAACTCGGGGGCGTGCGGGGAGAGTTTCAGCAGGTACTTGTTGACGATGATGTCGGTGGCCACGGTCACGATCCAGGCGATGGCGCAGTTGGCATAGAACCCGAGAACGGTGTTGAGGAAGCTGAACATGTCCGCTTCCATCAGGATCAGTGCGAAGGCCAGATTGGCGAGCACGAACACCATCCGGCCGGGGTAGCGCTTGGTGACCCGGGTGAACGAGTTCGTCCAGGCCAGTGAACCGGAGTAGGCGTTGGTCACGTTGATTTTGATCTGGCTGATCACGACCAGCACCACGGCCAGCGGGATGACCAGCCAGGACGGCATCATTGCCGCGAAGGCGCCGGTGAACTGCTGAATGGGTTCGGTGGCCGAGGCCGCGCCCACCTCGGCGAGGATGTAGACGGCGAGGAAGACCCCGATCGCCTGCTTGAGGGCGCCGAGCACCACCCACCCGGGGCCGGCCATCACCACGGCCGTCCACCAGGCGCGCTTGTTCCGCTCGGTCTTGGGCGGCATGAAGCGCAGATAGTCGACCTGCTCACCGATCTGTGCGATCAGCGACAGACACACGCCCGCGCCCAGCAGCACCGAGGCCGCATTGACGCCACCGCCGCCGTGCGCGCCCGTATACGCGAGGAAGGTGTGCACGGTACCGGGGTCGGTGACGACCAGGTAGACCAGCGGGCCCACCATCAGCAGCAGCCAGATCGGGGTCGTCCAGACCTGAAGCTTGCTGAGTGCCTTCATCCCGTAGATGACCAGCGGGATCACCATGAACGTCGAGATCACATAGCCCAGCCACAGGGGCAGACCGAAGCCCAGCTTCAGGCCCTGGGCCATGATCGAGCCTTCGAGGGCGAAGAAGATGAAGGTGAAACTGGCGAAGATGACGCTCGTCAGCACCGACCCGTAGTAGCCGAAGCCGGAGCCCCTGGTGATCAGGTCCAGGTCGATGTTGTAGCGCGCCCCGTAGTAGGCGAGCGGGAAGCCGGTGACGAAGATGACCACCGCGGCAACGAGGATCGCCGCCAGCGCGTTCCCGGTGCCATGAGTGAGCCCGATGCCGGCACCGATCGAGAAGTCGGCCATATACGCGATACCGCCGAGCGCCGTCGTCGCCACCACCATCGGCGTCCAGCGGCGGTAACTGCGCGGGGCGAACCGGAGGGTGTAGTCCTCCAGGGTCTCGTTCGCCGCTCCGTCGGCGGGGGCAGCCACCTCGGCAGACGCGGCGGTCTCGGCGGACGCGGTGGCCTCGTCGGGCGCCTCCGCGTGCGGCGAGTGCCGACCGCGGTCAGGGACTGTCACACGTGGCTCGGCACTCATGCCGGACCTCCTGAAGGTGCGGGGGGATTGCGGTGCCCTGCCTGGGAGCGTGGTGCGGCGTGGGAACGCGCGCCGACGGGCTCAGGGCAGCCGTGCACGGCGCGTCCGGCCGGTGCCCATGGCAGGGAGATTAGGCAGCACGTGTTTCCCGCAGCGACTTCCCAGATGAACCGGAAGTTTCCGCCGTGGCTCCGGTCGCGAAGCGGGTAAGGATGAAGACCCGCACTCAGCCCGCAGGAGCCACCATGACAGCGGACCGCCACGGACATCTGATGAGTGACACCGGCCCCGAGGCCCTGGCGCCTTACGAACAGGCCCTGGACGACCTGCTGTTCTTCCGGCCGCGCGTCGCGGAGTCCGCGCAGTCGGTACTGGCCGCCGCGCCGCGGTCGGTGATGGGGCAGACGCTGGCCGCGTATCTGGGCGTGCTGGGCACCGAGGAGAAGGACGTGGCCGCGGCACGCGACAGCTTCACCCGCTTCCGCTCCGGTCTGGACACGGCGCGTGTGACGCCTCGGGAGCGGATGCATCTCGCGGCCGCGACGGCCTGGCTGGACGGCGATCTGCACGGCGCCGGCCGGATCCTCGGCGACCTCACCATCGCCTACCCGCGCGATGCGCTGGCCCTGTTCGCCGGCCATCAGCACGACTTCCTCACCGGGGACGCCGCGCGCCTGCGGGACCGTGTCGGCGGCGCCCTGGACGCCTGGGACGAGGACGACCCCCACCATGGGCCGCTGCTCGGCATGTACGCGTTCGGCCTGGAGGAGTCGGGCCATTACGAACGCGCCGAGGAGGTCGGCCTGGCGGCCCTGGAGCGGCATCCGGGCGATGTGTGGGGCATTCACGGTGTGGTGCACACCTACGAGATGCGCGGGCGCTTCACCGACGGCATCCGCTTTCTCGACGCCCGGACCGACGACTGGTCACAGGGCAGCCTGCTCACGGTCCACAACTGGTGGCACTACGCCCTCTTCACACTGGAGGCCGGCGACACCGCCCGGGTACTGGAGATCTATGACTCCGCGCTGCACCACGACGGGTCGGCGGGGGTGGCGATGGAACTGCTCGACGCCGCCGCCCTGTTGTGGCGGCTGTACCTGGCAGAGGCCGAACAGAGCGCGCGGTGGGCCCGGCTCGCCGACGCCTGGGAGAGCCGCCACGACGGCCCGCACTACGCCTTCAACGACGCACACGCGGTGATGGCCTATGTGGGAGCGGGACGCATCGCCCAGGCGCAGCGCCTCGTCCAGGACCGGGAACACTGGGTGGCGGCGGAGCCCGGCGGGTCGAACCGCGCCATGACGGCCGAGATCGGACTGCCCGTCTGCTGCGCCCTGATCGCCTACGGGCAGCACGACTACGGCCGGGCCACCGATCTGCTGCTGCCCGTCCGCCACCGGCTGCACCGGTTCGGCGGCAGCCACGCCCAGCGGGACGCGATCCAGCGGACCCTCGTCGAGGCGGCCCTCCGTGCCCGCCGTACCGATCTGGCCCGGACGCTGCTCAGCGAACGTATCCAACTGCGCCCGGTCTGCCCGTACAGCTGGTCGGCCAAGGCCCGGCTGGAGGAGCAGCTCGGCGACCCGGCACGCACCGCGGCCGCCCGCGAGCGCGCCGCCGCACAGGCGGCGACCTGAGCTGCGGCGGACGACCGCGGGCGCATCGCGCGCAGCGATGCGCCCTGGACGATCCGGGCCTGCGCCGCCTGTGCCCAGGAGCGGTGCGACCGTGCGCGGGCGTACGCGCGCCCGGCGCTGCCGGGGCGTGACCCGCCACCCGTTCGGCTGTTAAGTCGGGTATGGATACTTCTCGTTCGGTCAGACGAGCAGTCATCGGCGCGGTCACCGCACTGCTGGTCCTCGCCCTCACGGCCCTGACGGGCCCTACCGCCACCACCGACAACCACCGGACGCCCGCCGCGGACCCCGCTGCGATCCGCGACTGGAACGTCATCGCCGCCGACACCATCAGCGCCAACCTCGGCCCCACCCGCCCCTCCGGACAGGTCGTCATCTGGCACGGGTTCGTCTCGGCCGCCGTCTACAACGCCGTGGTCGGCATCCAGCGCACCTACGCCCCGTACAAGTGGCGGGCGCGCGGACCCGTCACGGCCTCGCCCGAGGCGGCGGCGGTGACCGCCGCACACCGCGTACTGGTCACCTACTTCCCGGCCTCCCGGGCCTCGCTCGATGCCGCGTATGCCGGCTCGCTCGCGAAGATCCCCGACGGCCGGGCGAAGCGGCAGGGCGTGGCCTTCGGGGAGCGTGCCGCCGACCACCTCATCGCGCTGCGGGAGGACGACGGCCGGTTCGCACCGGTGGAGTTCACCGCGGCGCCCGCGCCCGGTGTCTGGCGGCCCACCCCGCCGGCCCACCAGCCCTTCATCGACCCCTGGCTCGCCGTATTGCGCCCCCTGCTGCTCACTTCCCCGGCCCAGTTCCGTCCGGGCGGGCCGCCCGCGCTGTCCTCGGCCCGCTACGCCCAGGACGTGAACGAGGTGAAGACGATGGGGGCGAAGACCGGTTCGGCGCGCACCCCGCAGCAGACCGACACCGCCCTGTTCTTCGGGGGCAATCTGGCGGTGCAGTTCCAGGCGGCGTTCCGGGACCACACGGCCCGGCACCACCTGGACATCGCGGACACGGCACGGCTGTTCGCCGCGGCGAACGCGTCGGCAACCGACGCCGTCGTCACCGCATGGGACGCCAAACTCCACTACGGATTCTGGCGCCCGATCACCGCCATCCAGCTGGCCGACACCGACGGCAACCCCGCGACCGACGCCGACCCGCAGTGGCAGCCGCTGCTCGTCACCCCTCCGCACCCCGACTACCTCAGCGGCCACACCACGGTCGCCGGCGCCGTGACCCGGACCCTGACCGGAATCCTCGGCACCACCCACCTCGACCTCAACGTCCCCTCCGAGATCACCGGCACCACCCGCCACTACGACGAGGCCGCCCAGCTCAACCAGGACATGATCAACGCCCGTGTCTGGGCCGGGATCCACTTCCGCACCGCGGACGTCGTCGGATGCCGCGCCGGCAGCCGCATCGGCGTCTGGGCCCTCACCCACTACTTCCGCCCGCTGCGCGCGGCGGGTCCGCATGCCACGCCCCCGGCCATCCAGCCGAACTGCCCCGGCAGCAGCGCGAGTTGAACACGTAGTCATCGCTCGCCGATCTCCGGCCGTACGGGCCGGGGCCGACCCGCCCGTACGTGCCCGGCCGGTCGGCGAGCGATGCGAGGGAGGCCCGTCAGCTACGGCCCGCAGGAACCCCCGTGCCATCGACTGCCGCCACGGTGGACGATTCGGCGGCAGGCGCGGTGAACTCCGGGTCGGGTTCGAGGAAGCGGATCGCGACCGCGGTGGCGAGATGCAGCAGGGCGAAGATCCAGGCGATGCCCTGCACGCCGACCGGGCCCAGGGCGACGGCGACGACGGCCGGTCCGGCGAAGGTGCTCGCGCCGGCCCCCAGATTGAGCGCCGACATGGCCTGGCCCTTGTGGCGTGGCGCCAGCGCGGGGACCAGTGCCGAGATCGGGACGTAGCCGGCGAGGGCGATGCCGTAGAGGGCGGCGGCGACCGCGCAGGCGAGGAAGTGCGGGCCGGCCAGGACCGGGACGTAGTACAGCCCCAGGCAGGTCACCGCGCAGGCCACGGCGCCGAACCAGGTCATGGTGCGCTGCCAGCCGAGCCGGTCGCCGACGGCTCCGAAGAACAGGTTGGCGAAGATGTTCGCGGCGAACATCACGCTGAGCAGACGCAGCCAGGCCGAGGTGCTGAAGCCGACCGTTTCGGTGAAGAAGAACGGCAGACAGACCAGGAAGCCGAACTGTGAGCCGGTGCTGAAGACGCGCACCGCGGCGCCGACGGCCACCCGCGGGCGGCGCCGCATGATCGAGACGCTGCCCGCCAGCGTCCGCAGCGGATTCCCGCCGTCCGGGGCGAGACCGGACCGGCCGGTGGGCTCCCGCACCAGCAGCAGGGCGAGCAGACCGCCGAGCACCACCAGGCCGAGCGCGAGCCACAGCGTCCGGTAGGAGCCGGTCAGCGGGATCGTGGCGCTGGCGACCAGCGAGCCGAGGGTGGGCAGCCCGCCGGTGAAGGCGAACCAGTACCAGCCGACCGCCGTTCCCAGCCGCTGCGGTGGGGTCGCCGCGGTGACCCAGACCAGGAAGCCGTAGGCGAACAAGGGGTATCCGAAGCCGCGCAGCCCGTACAGGAGCAGCAGCAGCGGATAGTTCATCGTCGGCAGCGCCACCGTCAGCAGGAGCACCTGGAAGACGAGCCAGATGGCGAAGCCGGCGGTCATCACCCGCCGTGGTCCCCACAGGTCGGACAGTGCTCCCGAGAGCCAGGCGCCGATGGCGACCGTGATCCCGTAAACGGCGATGACCACCGCCGCATCGGCCTTGGCCAGACCCTGGTCGGCCAGGTACTTCGAGAAGAAGCCGGTCTCCACTCCGTCACCGGTCATGAACAGCAGGACTCCGACGAAACCCCAGGTCAGGGCGGGAGGTATGCCCAGGCGGGCGGAGAGCGAGCGACTGCGGCCGGCCGGCGGGGGGCCGGTGTGCGGTGTCCGTATCGGCTGGCGGCGGACGGAGCTGCTCATGGGCTCTCCAAGGGGGCGGATCTTTACCGGGGGACGGGGGAGGGCGCACCGATGCGCCGTGCAGACGGTGGGCCGGCGCCAGTCTTCTCGCATTTTGTGAGAAGTCAAGGCTGCTCTGATAGAAAAAGAAGCGGTACCGTGCTGAAGCCAAGGGGCGACGTGGCACCCGCCGGCCCGGCGCCGGATCGCACGACGTCCCCTCCACATCGCCACACCCCGAGGGAGCCGTGAGCCCGTCATGACCGCCACATCCGGGATTCCCGCCACCATGCGCGCCGCCGTCCTGCACGGACCCGGGCAGCTGAGTCTCGCCGAACGCCCCGTCCCCGAGCCCGGCCCGGGAGAGGTCCTGGTCCGTGTCGAGGCGGTCGGCACCTGCGGCTCGGATGTGCACTACTACCGGCACGGACGCATCGGCGGCTTCGTCGTACGGGAGCCGCTGGTACTCGGACACGAGGCGGCCGGCACGGTCGTCGCCTGCGGTCCGGGCGCCGACACCCGCCGGATGGGCCGACGCGTCTCCATCGAGCCCGGCACCCCCTGCGGCCGCTGCGGTGAATGCCGTCCGGGCCGCTACAACCTCTGCCCGGACATGCGCTTCCTCGCCACCCCGCCGGTCGACGGCGCCTTCTGCGAATACCTGGTCGTCCACCAGGACTTCGCGCACGAGGTCCCCGACTGCCTGACCATCGAGGACGCCGCACTGCTGGAGCCGCTGTCGGTGGCGGTATGGGCCTGCCGCAAGGCCCGCGTCGCCCCCGGCGACCGCGTGCTGATCACCGGTGCGGGACCCATCGGCCTGGTGACCGCCCAGACGGCACGGGCCTTCGGCGCGCGGGAGGTCATGGTCACCGACGTCCTCCCGCGCCGCCTCGCCCTCGCCTGCGCCGCCGGCGCCACCGCCCTGGACGTCTCGGTCACCCCGCTGCGCGAAGCCGGCTACACCCCCACCGTCCTCCTGGAGTGTTCCGGCGTCCCCGCGGTGAGCGGCGAGGCGATCCGTACGGTGGGCCGGGCCGGCCGGGTGGTCCTCGTCGGCATGGGCGGGGACGAGATCCCGCTCCCGCTGAGCCGGGTGCAGAGCCACGAACTCGAACTGACCGGCACCTTCCGCTACGCCCACACCTGGCCCACCGCAACGGCCCTGGTGGAGTCGGGTGCGGTCCGGCTCGACTCGCTGGTCTCGCACGGTTACGGTCTTGCCGAGGCCGAGAGCGCACTGACCGTCGCCACCCACGACGCGAGCGCCGTGAAGGCCGTCATCTACCCGCAGCGGTAGCCGCTGCCGCTGTCCGACCGGAAAGGGGCGGCCCCGATGGCTTCCACACGGTCGTCGCTGGCCGAGGTCGACCGGCGACGGCAGGACGTACTGGCCCATGTCGTCGAGCACGGCGAAGTCCGCATCGACGAACTGGCCAGGCACTTCGGGGTCAGTCTCGCGACCATGCACCGCGATCTGGACCAGCTCGCCGAACGCCGGCTGCTGCGCAAGGAACGCGGCCGGGCCGCGCCGTTTCCGAGCCTCACCATGGAGACCGCCACCCGCTTCCGCGTCGGCGTCAATCACCCGGTGAAGGAGGCGCTGTGCGCCGCCGTCGCCGACGAGATCCGGCCCGGCAGCACCGTCGTGCTGGACGACTCGACCACGGTCTTCCCGCTCGCGGCCCGGATCGCCCGGACCGAAGCGGTCACCGTGGTCACCAACTCCCTCGGTGTGGCCCGGCTGTTCGACGAGACGCCGGGCACCGATGTGACGCTCCTGGGCGGTCGCTACCGCGGCGAATTCGGCTCCTGTGTCGGCCCCGACGTCCTGCGCGGCCTCGACCGGATCCGCGCCGACCTCGCGGTGATGTCGGCGGTGTCCGTGCTCGGCGGCCGCCTCTTCCACCCGATCCGCGAGTACGCCGAGATCAAGGAGGCCATGCTGGAGTGCGCACAGCGGTCGCTGCTCCTGGTGGACCACAGCAAGTTCGGCAAGACCGCGACGCACGCGTATGGCGACATCGGCGCCTACGACCGGGTCGTCACCGATCGCGGCACCCCGGCCGAGGAGTTGACCGCACTGCACGGCGGCGGGGTGGCCGTGGACGTGGTCGACGTCTGACGCAGCTGCGGGGCGGGTCGGCATCTCAGCGGCGGCCGGCCCCCGTGGCCGACGGGCACCTCCGTAGCGGCCGGCGCCGCAGACCAGCCGACGGGCCCCGGTGCCCTTACCCTCCGCTACCTCAGCTTTCGCGACAACATGGCTCTTTCGTCGGCCAAAAGCGGACCGGCGCACAACGCTGTCGCCCTCACGCCCGTCCTACCGCACGCATCTGTACACAGGCTCTTCTCAGGAGGTAAGTGATGCGACGGTTGGGGACAGTGGCCGCGGCGTTCGTGCTGGCGGGCGTCGGGGTGGCGGGCACGGCCGGGGTGGCCGGGGCCGCGACCGGCCCGGTGGGTGAAGCCGCCCCGGCCACGGCCTGTTCGACCGTCTGGGGCAGTGGCAACAAGTCGGCCACGGACGCGAACGCGACGCCGCTGAAGAACGTCAAGACCAGCCGGAACGCGTGCTACGACCGCATGGTCTTCGACATCGGCGGAGCGGGCGGCAAGGTCGGCTACCACGTCGGGTATGTCGACGCGTTCCACCAGGACGGCTCGGGCGAGAAGATACCGGTCAACGGCGGCGCGATCCTTGAGATCTTTGTGTCCGCGCCCAGCCACGACCCGGCGACCGGCAAGCAGACCTACGCCGGGACGGCCGGCAAGCCGCTGCCGGGGGTGAACCTCGCCGGATACCGCACGTTCAAGGACACCAAGTTCGGGGCGAGCTTCGAGGGGCAGACCCAGGTCGGTCTGGGCGTGCGCGCCAAGCTGCCGTTCCGGGTGCAGCAGTCCGGTCACGACCTGATCGTGGATGTCGCACACACCTGGTGATCCGGCGCACCACGAAGGGCCGTCCGGTGTCGCTGCGCTGAAAAGCGTGAGCTGACACCGGCGGCTCCCGTGGGAAGCTTCCGCCGGACAAAAAGAAATACCCCGGACCGAGTTGACGGCCGGGGTATTTCTCTGGGTATATTGAGGGCTTCTGTGTTTTGAGAAATTCAAACCACAAACTCACCCTACATACCGAACTGTATCCGAGCGGAGTTGAATTGTCAAACGAGGAATGGCAGCACGAGCAGGAATTCATCGATCTGCTCTATGACCGCCTCACCGAACTACGGGACCTGGCCGAGACGGCGGTGCACACCGCCGTTCAGTCGCCGGCGGGCAACCACGCCCAGATGCGGCTGGAGCGCAATGTCCTGGTGGCCGAACAGTCCGGTCTGCTGGCCGCCTTCAACGCCGGGGAAAACGGCCTGTGTTTCGGTCGGCTGGCATTCCGCGACGGCCGCGATCACCACATCGGCCGGATCGGTATCCGGCGCGACGACCCGGACCGTACCCCGCTAGTCATCGACTGGCGGGCCGACGTCGCCCGCCCGTTCTACCTCGCCACCGGGCACACCCCGATGGGGTTGCGCCGCCGGCGGCACATCACGACCGACCGCCGGCGGGTCACCGGGCTGCACGACGAGATCCTGGACCTCGCCGACGCCGTACGGACCGGGCACGAGGGCACCGACGGGGACACGGTCCTGCTGGCCGCACTGGACGCGGCGCGCACCGGACGGATGCACGACATCGTGCAGACCATCCAGGCAGAGCAGGACGCCATCATCCGCGCCCCGCACCACGGCATCCTCGTCGTGGAGGGCGGCCCCGGCACCGGCAAGACCGTCGTCGCCCTGCACCGCGCCGCCTATCTGCTCTACGCGCACCGGGAACAGCTGGCCCGGCGTGCCGTGCTGATCGTCGGGCCGAATCCGGCGTTCCTCAGCTATATCGCGGAGGTGCTGCCCTCGCTCGGCGAGACCGGAGTGCTGCTCGCCACGCCCGGCGAACTCTTCCCGGGTGTCACCGCGACCGGAACCGACACCCCGGAAGCCGCCGAGGTCAAGGGCCGTGCGGTGATGGCCGACGCGCTCGCCGCGGCCGTCCGCGACCGGCAGGCCCTGCCCGACTCCGTGATCGTGATCGACCATGAGGACGGCGAACTGCGGCTGGACGCGGACCTGGCACAGGAGGCGCGGCGCCGGGCACGGGAGACCAGGCTGCCGCACAACCTCGCCCGCCCGCACTTCGCCTTCCGCGTCATCGACGCGCTCACCGGGCAACTGGTCGACCGGATCGGCGCGGACCCCTTCGGCGGGCCGAATTTCCTCGGTCCGGACGACATCGCCCAGCTGGGCAAGGCCATCGCCACCAGCGCCGAAGTGCACAGCGCCATCGACGAGTTGTGGCCGGAGCTCACCCCTGAAGAGCTGGTCACCGACTTCCTCGCCGAGCCCGTTCATCTCCCGGACGCCGATGCGGACGCCATCCGACGGGTGGACGGGGAGTGGACCCCGGCGGACGTGCCACTGCTGGACGAGGCGGCCGAACTTCTCGGCGAGGACTCCTCGGCGGCCCGCGCCGCCGCGGAGGCGGAGCGCCAGGAGCTGATCGACTACGCCCAGGGCGTGCTCGACCTCTCCTACGGCTCCCGCACCCAGGAGTTCGAGGACCGCGACGACGAGGAGTCGGAGGTGCTCGCCGCGCACGACCTGGTGGACGCGGAGTTGCTCGCCGACCGGCACGAAGAGGCCGACCACCGCAGCGCCGCCGAACGCGCCGCGGCCGACCGGACCTGGGCGTTCGGCCACATCATCGTGGACGAGGCCCAGGAGCTGTCGGTGATGATGTGGCGGCTGCTGATGCGCCGTTGCCCGACCCGTTCGATGACGCTGGTCGGCGATCCGGCGCAGACCGCCGAGCCCGGTGGCTGCGGCTCCTGGGAGGCGATCCTCGCGCCGTACGCGGGCGACCGCTGGGAGCACGTCCGGCTCGGCGTCAACTACCGCACGCCGACCGAGATCATGGAGGTCGCCGCGCAGGTGCCGCGGTCCGCCGATCCGTCCTTCGCGCCGCCCCGCTCGATCCGCTCCACCGGGGTACGCCCATGGGCGCACCATACGGACGACCTCGCGCGCATGGTTGCCGAGGCGGTCGCACGGGAGAGCCACCAGGGCGGCCGACTCGCGGTGATTGCCCCGCTCACCCACCACAAGGCGCTGGCCGCCGCCCTCCCCGACGCCTCCGCCGGACCCTCCCCGGACCTCACCCGACCGGTGGTGCTGCTCGGACCCCGGCAGGCCAAGGGCCTGGAATTCGACTCCGTGATCGTGGTCGAACCGGCGGAACTGGGTGCGAGCGATCTGTACGTCGCGCTCACCCGGGCGACCCAGCGACTGGGCGTGATCCACACCGGGGCACTGCCGGCCGGGCTGGACACACTGGCCGCACCCGGCTCCCCGACCCCGTCGCTTCCCTGACGGCGCGGGCCGGCCGGTCTCACCCCGCCACCCTCGGACGGCACAGCCAGGTCGGGCCCGCCACTGGCCGGTTCGCCGTGGGCCCCGCCACAAAATGGCCCGGCGCGCGACACGATGCTGATACGTGTCGCGCGCCGTCCCCTCCTGGACCGGTCCACCGACTCTCCGGACCGGCTGGGTAACCGGACCGGTTATTTGACCGAGCCGGCCATGATGCCCTGAACGAAATGCCGTTGGAACACGAAGAACACGATCAGCGGCACGATCAAGGACAGAAATGCACCGGGCGCCAGGACCCCGATGTTGCTGCCGAACTGCCTCATCTGCGACTGGAGGGCCACGGTCAGCGGCTGTGACTCGTTGTCGGCGAAGAGCAGGGCGACCAGCATGTCGTTCCAGACCCACAGGAACTGGAAGATGGCGAGGCTGGCGATGGCGGGCCGGCCCAGGGGCAGTACCAGCTGGGAGAAGATCCGCCATTCCCCGCCGCCGTCCATCCGGGCGGCCTCCAGCATCTCCTTGGGGATTTCCGCGAAGTAATTTCGCAGCAGGAAGATGGCGAACGGCAGACCGTAGGCGGTATGGAAGAGCACCACGCCGGGAATCGAGCCGAACAGCCCCAGCGCACCGAACAACTTGGCCACCGGCAGCAGTCCGATCTGGACCGGCACCACCAGCATGGCGACGACAACCAGGAAGATCCAGTCCCGGCCGGGGAAGTCCATCCAGGCGAAGGCGTATCCGGCCAGCGCGGCGATCGCCACGACGGCCAGGGTGGTGGGCACCGAGATCAGCACCGTGTTCCAGAAGGCCTGGACGATGCCGGAATCCTTCAGCAGCGACGTGTAGTTGTCGAGCGACAGCTGACCGGGTGTGGTGAGCGCCGTCCACCAGCCGCTGCTCGCGTTCGCCTCCTCCGTACGCAGCGAGGAGAGGAAGAGTCCGGCGGCGGGGGTGAGCCAGATCAGACCGACGAGGAGCAGGAACACCTGGATCACGCCGCGGCTGAGCCACTTCGCCGGCCGGGCGGCCGCCTTCCTGCGGGGGGCCGCGGTTCCTTGAGCGGTGGTCATGACTGGCTCCTGCGGAAACGTCGGATGTTGAGGGCCATGGCCGGGACCACCAGGAGGAGCAGCAGCACGCCGAGGGCGCTGCCGAGTCCCTGGTTGTTGCCGCCGCCGAAGGAGACCAGCCACATCTGTAGGGCCAGGACATTGGCGTCCTGCTGTACGGGACCGGGGGCGATGATGTAGACGAGGTCGAAGACCTTCATCACATTGATCACCATCGTCACGAACACCACACCCAGGACCGGCCCGAGCAACGGCACGGTGATCCGGCGGAAGACCTGCCATTCATTGGCGCCGTCCATCCGGGCGGCCTCCAGCACGTCGCGCGGCATCGAGGAGAGCCCGGCGCCGATGAGGACGAGCGCGAAGCCGGTCCAGATCCACATGTAGGCGCCGATGATGGCGGGGGTGATGAGGGCCGGACCGAGCCAGGAGATGCCCTCGTACGGCGGGGCGAAATCCTTCGCGGGGAGCTGAACGGCGTAGGAACCCGGGGCCAGATGGGCCAGGCGGTAGGAGCCGTCCGGTGCGGTGGTCGCCGTGGCCACCACCTTGCCGTGGGAGTCGACCGCCTCGACCGAGAGCGCGGGCAGTCCGCGTTCGCCGCGGTCCACCGTGCCGGGCTTGCCGCCACCGCCGGGGGTGAAGTCGAGGTAGACCACACCGCGCAGTTCGCCGTCGGCGGCATGTGACGTGGCGGCCGGTGCGGCGGGCCGCGCCCGGGACGGCATGTCCTTCGGCGCGACGCCGACCAGACCGAGGTTGACGGTGTTTCCGGGGCCGGTGCGGTGTGCCGTCCGGTAGGAGCCGTCATGGCCCTTGGTCAGCTGCTTGTCGCCGAGACGCACCTTGGCGGTCGGGAAGGAGGTGGACTTCCCCTGGGTGCTGTCGTGGATGCCGACGGTGACCGCGTTGAGCACACCGCGCTGCGGATCCTGCTCGTAGGCGAGCCGGAAGATGATGCCGGCGGCGAGGAAGGAGATCGCCATGGGCATGAACATCAGCAGCTTGAACGCCGTCTTCCAGCGGATCTTCTCGGTCAGGACGGCGAGGACCAGACCGAGGCCGGTCAGCAGGGCGGGGGCGAAGACCACCCAGATCGCACTGTTGCGGATGGCCCGGAGCGTGGCGGGGTCCTGGAACATCGCGGTGTAGTTGTCGGCGCCGACGAAGTTGTCGCCCGAGGCGTCGTACATGCTGCGGATGACCGAGAACACGATGGGGTACGCGACGAGGGCGCCCAGCAGCAACAGCGCGGGAAACAGGAACACCGCGGCGATCCGCCGGCGGCGCCGGACCGCACGCCGTGCGGGGGAGCTCGCCCCGCCCGGCGTGTCGCCCGTGGGGTGGGACGCGGTGGCGCGCGACGAAGCGGGCGCCACCGCGGGAGTCGTGACAGGCATGGGATCGGGCCCTCGGTCCTTACTTTCCGTACGCCTTGGCAGCTGCGGCCTCAAGCTTGTGCGCCGTGGCCTCGGGGTCCGAGGGGTCGCGCAGGAAGTCCTGGAGCAGCTTCCACTCGCCCGCGCCCTGGGTGCCGCCGAAGGCCGCGGGGGCCTGGTCGGACATGTCGAAGCGCACGGAGTTCCCGGCGTCGGTCAGCGACTGGGCGGCCTTGCGGGTGACCTCGTCGTGGTAAGCGCCCGCGGGCACCTTCTTGTTGGGCGAGATATAGCCGCCGGCCTTGGCCCACACACCGGACGCCTCCGGCGTGGCCAGGTACTTCACCAGTTCCATGGCGGCCTTCTTGTGCTTCCCGGCCTTGAGCACCACGGCGGCGTCACCGCCGCTGACCACCGGCGCCTTGCCCTTGTCGACCGCGGGGAAGGGGAAGAACTTGGCGTCCTTGCCGACCTGCTTGTGCAGCTCATCGGTGACCAGGGCGCTGACGAAGTCGCCCTCGTAGACCATGGCCGCCCCCGGCTCCGGGCCGAAGACCTGCTGGACGGACTCGGGGAAGTCGGTGCGCAGCGCGCCCGAACCGCCGCCGGCCACCAGGTTCTTGTCGCCGAAGAGCTTGCCCAGCGTGGTGAGCGCCTTGACCACGGTGGGGTCGGTCCACGGGATCTTGTGGGCGGCGAGCTTGTCGTAGTTCTCCTGCCCGGCCTGCGAGAGGTAGATGTTCTCGAACCAGTCGGTGAGCGGCCAGCCGGCCTCGCCCGCGACGGAGAAGCCCGGCACACCCGAGTCGGAGAGCGTACGGCCGGTCTTCAGCAGCTCCTGGTACGTCTTCGCGGGCTTCACCCCGGCCTGCGCGAACGCCTCCGGGCTGTACCAGACCGTCGACTTGTGCGAGGCCTTGAAGTACAGGCCGTAGTAGGTCTTGTCGACCGTGCCGTAGTCCTTCCACACCTGCGCGAAGTTCTTCTTGGCCTCGGCGGAGACTTCTGAGGAGAGCGGAGCCAGCCAGCCCTTCTTGGCGAACTGCTGGAGCACACCGACCTGAGGCACCATCACCACATCGGGGGCGTTGCCGCCCTCGACCTGGCTGCCGATCACCGTGGAGACATTGTCGCCGGTGGAGGAGAAGGTGACCTTCGCGCCGGTCTTCTCGGAGAACGCGTCCAGGACCTTCTTGAAGTTCTGCTGTTCCACACCGGTCCAGACACCGGCGACGGTGATGTTCTCACCGCTCAGTTCCTGCTTGCCGCCCCCGGCGGAGGCCCCGCCGCCGCAGGCGGTGGCGGAGAGCGCCAGGCCGAGCACGGCCGCGCCGGACAGGGCGGCTCGGGTGTGTCGTACTGCGGGTCGTCTCATCGTGGAATTCCCTTCGGGAGAACTGCGGAAGAGTGGGGAGGCGTGCGGAGGTCGGGCTGTCGGGGGGGCTATCGGGATTCGGGGGTGCCCATCCACCAGGCGGCGGTGGAGCCGGGGAGCGTTCCCGCGGGGCAGTCGCCGCTCGCCAGCAGGGGGAGGCCCGGTACGGGAGCCGGCACCGGCTCGGTGCCGAAGTTGACGGCGCAGACCAGGCCGTCGCCCCGGACGAACGCCAGGACCTGGGGCGGGGAGTCCAGCCAGCGCAGGGTGCCCTCGCCGAGCTGCGGAAGGCTGCGGCGCAGCGCCAGCCCCTCGCGGTACAGGTGCCAGAAGGAGCGGGTGTCGGCCAGTGCCCGGTCCGTCGCGTGCTCGGCGAACCACTCGGGCTGCGGCAGCCAGGGCCGGGCCGCGTCGGTACCGCTGGTGAAGCCGAACGGCGAGGCATGCCCGGACCAGGGCAGCGGCACCCGGCAGCCGTCGCGGATCTTCTCGCGGCTGCCCGTACGGTGGAAGATCGGGTCGGTGAGGACCTCGTCGGGCAGGTCGACGACCTCCGGCAGGCCCAGTTCCTCGCCCTGGTAGATGTACGCCGCGCCGGGCAGCGCCAGCATCAGCAGCGCGGCGGCACGGGCCCGCGCCGGTCCCAGCCCGCCCGCGGACTCGGCCGGGCCGGCGCCCCCGGGCTCGGCCGCGTACCGGGTGACGGTCCGGACCTGGTCGTGGTTGTTGAGCACCCAGGTGACCGTGGAGCCGGTGCCCGCGATATCGGTGAGCGCCTCGGAGATGACCTTGCGGAAGGTGTCGACGTCCCAGCGGGCGGTCAGCAGATGGAAGAAGAACGCCTGGTGCAGCTCGTCGGGCCTCACGTAGGCGGCCTGCTCGCTCGGCGTGCGCACGGAGACCTCGCCGACCAGCAGCCGGTCGCGGCCGTCGTGCGCCGTGTACTCCTCGCACAGTGCGCGCCACTCGCGCCACACCTGGTGCACCTCGGGCTGGTTCCAGGCCAACGGGTTGACCGAGTCGCGGGTCCGCTCGTCGGCCGCCGGGTCGGGGGAGTCGGGCAGTTCGGGGTGCTTGAACAGCCCGGCGGCCACGTCGATGCGGAAGCCGTCGACCCCGCGGTCCAGCCAGAAGCGCAGCACGCTGTCGAAGTCGGCGCGCACGGCGGGGTTGCGCCAGTTCAGATCGGGCTGCTCGGGCGTGAACATGTGCAGGTACCACTGGCCCGCACCGCCCTCCGTCTCCTCGACCCGGGACCAGGCGGGGCCACCGAACATCGCCCGCCAGTTGTTGGGCGGCAGCTCACCGTGCTCCCCGCGCCCATCGGCGAAGTGGAAGAGCGACCGTGCCGCGCTGTCCGGTCCGTCCGCCAGGGCGGCGCGGAACCACGGGTGCTCGCTGGAGCAGTGGTTGGGGACGATGTCCAGGAGCACCTTCAGGCCCAGCCGGTGGGCATCGGCCACCAGGCGGTCGAACTCGGCGAGATCGCCGTACACGGGGTCGACCTCGCGGTAGTCCGCGACGTCGTAGCCGTGGTCGTGCTGGGGGGAGGGGTAGAAGGGGCTGAGCCAGATGCCGTCCACCCCGAGCTTCTTGAGATACGGCAACCCCGTCCGCACACCGGCCAGATCGCCGATGCCGTCGCCGGTGCTGTCGAGGAAGCTGCGGACGTAGACCTGGTAGATCACCGCATCGCGCCACCAGCGCTGTGCCGGGTTCCGGGACGCGGCCCCGGTGGCCGGACCGGGGAGGGAGGGGGAGGGCGCGGGGTCGGTGGAGGAACCGTTCCCTGCCGTGGCTATGAGCATCTGCCGTGATCCCGTTCTTGCCTGGGCATGCCGTGCGGCTGCAATCGCTGTTATGCATGCATGTTAAGTAGGCATGTCTTTTCGGTGTCAACGAAATGGTCGAAAGTCGCTGTGAGATGCCCGAAATTGCGGGGAATTGTCTATCCAGCCTGTACTTAACAAGTAAGTAGAGCAGGGGGGGAGGTGCGGAGAGGCTCCGAGGTCAGCCGCGGCCGACGAGGGCCGTCAGCTCGCGCTTCAGCCGCGCGACGGTGGCATCCGTGCTCCGACGGTGGAGCAGCGCGTCATGCATGACCGCCTGCACCGCCAGGCTCACCTGGTCGTACTGCGGGCTCTTGATCCGCGGCTTGGCCGCCAGCACGGCCCGTTGGAGCGTCGGAAGGTACGGGAATCGCCGCACCAGCTCCGGGTCCCGGTACAGATCGGCCCAGACCGGTGGCAGCGCGCCCTTGGTCAGCACCCGGCGCTGGACCGACTCGGTCGTCAGATAGGAGATCAGCTCGGTGGCCGTCTTCTGGTGCCGCGACTGGGTGTTGACCGCCAGATTGGAGCCGCCCAGCGCGCTGGAGCCCGGCCCGTCGGGACCCGGCAGCGGCACCGCACCGACCTTCCCCGCCACCTCGGAAGGCCGGGCATTGGCCAGCGCGTACGCATACGGCCAGTTCCGCAGGAACAGCAGCCGGCCCTCCTGGAAGTCCTTGCGGGACTCCTCTTCCTTGTACGTCAGGGCCCGCCGCGGGATCCAGCCCTCGCGCACCCCGTCGAGCAGAAACGACAGCCCGCGCCGGGCCGCGGGGGAGTCCACGGTCACCCGTGAGCCCTCGCCCGCGAGCACCGTGCCGCCGGCCGACTGAACGGCCTCGACGACATTGGCGGTCAGCCCCTCGTACGGCAGGAACTGGCCCGCGTAACCATCGAGCCCGTACTTGGGCGCGACCGTCTTCGCCAGCCGCGCCAACTCGGCCCAGGTGCGCGGCGGCCGCGCACCCTCCCGCGCGAGCACGTCCTTGCGGTAGTAGAGCAGCCCGGCATTGGTCACATAGGGGACCGCGTAGAGCCGCCCCCGGAAGGTGGCGGTGTCCACCACGGGAGGAAGGAAGCGCTTCAGCGGGAACTGCGCACCGTCCACGGGCTTGATCCAGCCCGCGGCCGCGAACTCCGACGTCCACGCCACATCGATGTTCAGCACATCGAAGCGGTCGCTGTGCGCACGCAGCTCGGTGACCATCTGCGCCCGCACCTCGTCGGCCGCGTCCGGCAGCTCGACCAGGGTCACCTTCTCGCGCGGATGCCGGTCGTTCCACCCGTCGAGGACACCCCGCAGATAGCCCGTGAGGTCTCCGCCCGTCACCAGAGTGATCGGGCCCCGCCCGTCCGAACCGCCCGCCGGCTCCCCGGCCCGGGCGCCCGCATTGCCCGCGAACAGCAGCGCGCAGACCAGCAGAGCCCGGCTTGCGGCACGCTTCCACCGCATGGGCTCCTCCTTGAACCAGGCGTCGACGGGACACTGGACCGACAGCCCGCCCCATGTATACCTGTTAGCCATGCGGGATACTAGATCCCGCAGGAAGATGTGACAGCGACCCGGCTCACAGCCGTATGGGGTCAGATGACCGGCAACTAGGGCGGTCCGAAAGAGCGCCCCGGCGCGGGGAGGGAGAGGGAGAGCGTGCGGCTGCCACTCCTGGCGTTGTTGGTCAGCGGCCCCGCGCACGGTTACGAACTCAAACAGGGCCTTGAGAACCTCCTGGGCGCCGCATACCCTCAGCCGAACGTCGGCCAGATCTACGTCACCCTGGGCAGGCTGGAGAAGGCGGGCCTGATCGAGGGAGAGGACGTCGAGCAGTCGGACCGCCCGAACAAGCGCATCTACCGGATCACCGCGGCGGGCCGCGAGACGGTGGACGCCTGGTTCGAGGAACCGACTGCCGAACCACGGGTCCGGGACGAATTCTTCATGAAGCTCGCCCTGGCCCCCCACACCGGGACCGCAGACCAGATCGCCCTGATCAACAAGCAACGCCGCCACTACCTCAACACCATGCGTGACCTGTCGAAACTCGCGGCGGGTGAGGACCGGGAGAACCGGGTGGCACAGCTGCTGATAGAGGGCGCGATGCTGCATCTCCAGGCGGATCTGGACTGGCTGGAGCGCTGTCAAGAGGAGTTGGAATGAACCGGGACGAGCCGTCCGGCCCGATAGTCCGGGCAGCCGGCCTGGTGAAGACCCACCGGCCGGAAGGCGCTGCCCCGGTCCACGCGGTACGTGGCGTCGACCTCAGCATCGAACGCGGAGAGTTCGTCGCCCTCACCGGCCCCTCGGGAGCCGGCAAATCCACCCTGCTGCATCTCCTCGGCGGCCTCGACCGCCCCGACAGCGGCTCCCTCTGGCTCGACGGCCGCCAGGTCGACGCCTACAGCGAGGCACGCTGGGCGATGCTGCGCCGCAACCACATCGGCGTCGTCTTCCAGTTCTTCAACCTCGTCTCCAACCTCACCGTCGCCGACAACGTCGAGCTCCCCGCCCTGCTGGCCGGGCGCTCCCCGCGGCAGGCCCGCACCGATCGCGCAGAGCTGCTCGACGAGCTGGGTCTGACCGGCAAGGAGAACAGCACTCCGGGCGAGCTGTCCGGCGGCGAACAGCAGCGCGTCGCCCTGGCCCGCGCCCTGGTCAACACCCCCAGCCTGCTGCTCGCCGACGAACCCGCCGGCAGCCTCGACAGCAAGGGCACCAAGGAGGTGCTGCGGCTGCTCGCCCGCTTCCACCAGCGCGGCCAGACGATCCTGCTGGTCACCCATGACGCCAGGATGGCCAGCGCCGCGGACCGGGTGATCAGCTTCTTCGACGGCCAGGTCGTCGACGACGCACACCTCGGCGACGCCCCGAAGCGCCCCGCGGCCGGTGTGGCCGACGTACTCAAGCTCAAGGGCTGACCCGTGCGAGCAGCGGCGCGCTGGACACAGGCGCATCTGACGGCACACCGCCCCGCGGCGGTGCTCACCGCGCTGGCCACCGCCGGGATCACCATCTCGCTGCTGCTGGCCACCGCGCTGTTCGCCTATGCGGCCGACCCCTGGCAGCGGGCCTTCACCCAGTCCTCCGGCGCCCACGTCTGGATCCACACCCAGGGCGGCGCCCCCGCCGGATCGCTCGCCGGCCTGGACGAGGTACGGGCCACCTCCGGGCCCTTCCGTACGGTCCGCACCACCGCGAGCCTCCAGCCCGGCGACACCCGGGCGACCCTGGAACTGCGCGGCGCGGCGAAGCGCCCCGCCACCGCCGCACCCCAGATCGTCGCCGGCCGCTGGCTGGACGCGAACACCGACGCGGGCACTGACGCGGCCGCCACCAAGGGCATCGTCCTGGAGAGTTCGGTGGCCCGCGCCATGTGGGCCAAACCGGGCGACACCATCGTGCTGAGCGGCTTCGCCGCACATCTGCGCGTGGTGGGCGTCGCGGACACCGCCGAGGTCACCTTCCGCGCGGGCGAGACGCCGGGCGTGGCCTGGGTGCTCCCGTCCACCCTCGACGCCTCCGACGCCGGCCGCGACCAGCGCGGACGCACCATCGGCCTCCAGCTCGGCGACGCCGCGGACACCGACTATGTCGTCCAGCGGGCGGTCACCCGGCTCGGCGCCGACCAGATCACCGATGTCTCCACCTGGCGGCAGGCCAAGGCCGCGGCCGAAGGCGACAACCAGCTGCTCGGGCGGCTGCTCGGACTGTTCGGACTCGGCGCGCTGCTCGCCGCCGCCCTGGCGGTGGGCGGCGCCATCAGCACCAGGATCCGCGGACATCTGCGGGACATCTCCATCCTCAAGGCCATCGGCTTCACGCCCGGCCAGGTGGTCCGGATGTTCGTCGCCCTCCACCTCGGCCTGGCGCTGCTCGGCGTCGCGCTCGGGGCGCTGCTCACGCAGGTGGTCGGCACGCTGGTCCCCGGGCGGATCGGGGAGGCGATGGCCCTGTGGCGGCAGCTTCCGGGGCACGCCTGGCTGACGTTGGTGATCTCCGGCGGTGTGGTGGCCTTCATCGGCGCGGCGACCTGCCTGGCGGCGTGGCGGGCCGGGCGGGTACCGCCGGTGCCCGTCGCCCGCGCCGCCACGGCCGCCGGTGGCCGGGCCTCCGCGCTCACCCGCCGGGCCCTTGGCCTCAGGGTCCCGCCGGCGCTGGTCCTCGGCTGGCGGGGTGCCTTCCACCGTCCGCTGCGCTCCTCGGCGGCCGTCGCACGGCTTGCCGTCCCGCTGCTGCTGATCACCATCGCGCTCGGCGCCTGGACCACCCTGGACCGCTTCACCTCGCACCCCGAGAACGTCGGGCTGCCCGCGGCCCTCACCGCCCGCTCCGACACCCTGGGCGACCGGGAACTACGCCAACTCCTCGACTCCCAGCGGGAGATGACCGCCTACCCGGGCGCCGAGGTCCAGGCACTCGTACCGGGCCAGACCGGGACCATCACCCTGCGCGGGCTCGGCACCGACGCCCGGCCGTACCCCGGCGCCGTGGTGGAAGGACGCGCCGCCCACGGTCCCGACGAAGCGGTCGCCGGACAGGGCCTGCTCGATCTCCTGGACGCGCGGGTCGGCGACTGGGTCCGGATGACCGTCGCCGGCCGCCCGCACGTCCTCCATATCGTGGGCCGCAGCATCGAGACCACCGACGGCGGCCGGGTCGTCTCCACCACCCTGGACACACTGCGCGAAGGCGACAGCGACGACGCGGCGCCCCGGGCCGACGCCCCACCTCGCCCGGATTTCTACCAGTTGGTCCTGCGCCCCGGCGCCGACCCGGACTCCGCGCGGGAGGCCCTGTCCAAGGCGTCGGCCGGCCGTCTTGAGGTACGCGAGACCCCCAACCCCGCCGACCAATTGTCCGCGGTCCGCGCCGTCAGCGTCGGGCTGATCGCCGTACTGACCCTCATCGGGCTGGTGGAACTGGCGACGACGGTCGGCGCCGGTGTCCGTGACCGCAGCCGCGACCTGCTCGCCCTCCGGGCCGTCGGCCTCACGCCACGTCAGATCACCGCCGTCATCGTCTCGGCCACCGCCTTCATCACGCTGGCCGCCGCGCTGGCCGGCACGACCCTGGGCGTCCTCGCCTCCCAGTGGCTGATCAACCTCCAGGGCCGCGCCAGCGGCTGGGGGGCCGGTATCGCCCAGTGCCCCGCTCCGGGCATCCTGCTGCTGGTCATCGTCGTCGCCGAGCTCATCGCCGCGACGGCCGCGGTCCTCCCCGCCGCCCGCGCGGCACGACGCCGGCTCGCGGACTCGGCCACGGATCTGCTCTAGGCGCACGTTCGGGGGCCGCAGCGCCCCCGGCCGGACAGCGCGAGGTCCCCGACCGCAACCCGGTCGGGGACCCTCATACGCGCTGAGTCGATGCCGGCTAGCGCGCCGTACCGAAGTCCTGCGTCCAGTAGTCGTCGGGCTGGGCGTGGCCGACGCCGATCTCCTTGAAGGAGCAGTCGAGGATGTTGCGCTTGTGGCCGGGGCTGGACATCCAGCCCTTCATCACGCTCTCCGGCGAGGAGTAACCGTAGGCGACGTTCTCGCCGTAGGAGCTCCAGTTGTAGCCGGCCCGGGTGATCCGGTCCTCCGGGGACGAGCCATCGGAGCCCGTGTGCGACATATTCCGATGGTCCGCCATGTCCTTGCTGTGGTCCTGAGCGGCCTTTGTCAGCTTTGCGTTCACGGTCAGCGGCGAGCACCCGGCCTTGCGGCGCTCGCTGTTGACGAGGTCCACCACCTGGGCCGTGGCGCCGGATGCCGTGGTGGCGGCCTTCGAAGCGCTCGGGGACGCGGCGGGTGCCGGGGAGGTCTTCGCGGCCGGCTTCGATCCCTCATGGGATTTCGGCCACCGGTGTTCGAAGGAGGCGTTCTTCCACTGTTCGTGGTGCCGGCCGCCGGTATTCCCCGGTTCATTCAGACAAGCCATGGCGGCAGAGGGCACGCCCACGGCGCCTATGGCGAGAGCAGCAATGGTTATCTGCCGGTAGCGCCGCGTCCTGCGATGTTTCCTCATGCGTGACCTCACTCGGTAATAGCGGAGCGTCCACGGCGCGGCCGGCTCTGTGCAATACCCGCGCCTGAGCTGCGAAGACGCCTTGCGATTCGTCATTCTTGGGGCCGCTGTAGGACAAGGCAACGCACCTCACTACTACTGCGCTTCGTAGCAATGGAAAGCCCTTGCCATGGATGGCCGGGCGTGCTGGTCCGCATTTCGGCGCATGCCAAATCGCTGTTGCCCCGTCAGGTGGACTTATGTGCTCACGGCGTGAGTAAAAGCGCCGAGCGGGCCGTATGGCGACCGGACCGGTGCGAGAAATTCCCCGCTCAAGACGGACAAATCTCCTATGTCGCCAGGACGTTTTCTACTATTGGCAATAGTAGATGCCGGGGATTGCTATGACGGATGTCACGATGCCGTGAAATCCGATGGTGGTAGGCGCCGCGGGGGAACCGGGCGGCGCCGGCCGGCGTCCTTCCGGCCGTCCGAAGATCACGAATGCCGGCGGAGGATCTCGCACATGACCGGTACGGCTGCCCGCCACCTCTATCTCGCGCGGCACGGTGAGGCGTCACCGAACGAGACCGCACTGACTGAGAACGGCCGCCGCCATGCCACCGGACCTTCGCTGGACCGGATTCCCGCCCGAGCTGCACGCCTGAGGGCCGCCCATTCCGCGAATTCTCCGCCGCGACGCATGGCATTCCGAGTGGTAGTTGGGGGTGGTGCCGCCGGCTTGCCGTCACGTGCCTGATGGGGAGGCCGGGTGGGATGGCTCTCATTCGGCGTCGAGCATGGCGGAGCGGAACCCGGGTACCGGGCCAGGACGTCACCGTACCCATGGAGGAGGCACGTCAACTGATGACCCGTCATGATGCGACCGGCGAGGACCGCACTCCACTGCCCCATGACCTGCCGAGCCACCAGGCCGACGTTTCCAGCCCGGTCCCCGACCCGTGGGACCCGGAGCTGTCGGAGGACGAGAGCGACGGGCCCGACGAGACGGTTCCCGACACCGACCAGGCCGGCACCGGGCGGACCGGCGGGCAGAAGGCCGCGGGGTTCCGCACCGACCAGCCCGTTCCGCACGAGCCGGTCGACTGAGCCTGCCGGACTGCCCGGCGGGCCGGGCCGGTCGGTCGGCCAGGCCGGCCGGCCGGAGACGCAAGCAAGCGAGGGGCGGCACTCGTCCGTGGCGGTCGGACGGGTGCCGCCCCCTCCGTCGTCCGGTGGGGAGGCGTCTTCCTTGGGGCGGCCAGGTGAGCCCACCACGACCCGGCATGTGCTTCCGGCTTCCGTCACGCACCGCGACGTACATTGCCGTGGGGGCCCGCGCCGGACCGCCTCACGAGATCGGAATGTGCCAATGAACTGCTACGACTGCGCGCCGGACCACGCCACCACCGCCGCGGTGGCCATCTGCCGGAACTGCGGGGCCGCACTGTGCCACCAGCACGCCCAGTCCGCCCCGCAGACGGTGGTCCGCGTACAGGGCGTCGGCCAGAGCACGCTGCCGGAGATGGCCCGCCGCATCATGTGCACGATCTGCCGAGGCGCGCAGCCGGCCTGAGCCGTTGCCGCGCAGGACGTCATCCGATTCCGTACCCGGTGATGGCGAGTTCTGGAGCGAACCGGACCTGACTCCGGAGCGAAACTGACCTGACAGCAACGCGGGCCACAACAGGCATGGCCACCTGTACCCGGCCGGTGCCGGTGGCCGACGGGAGGCGGACCATGACGACGACCTTTGTGCTGATTCCCGGTGCCGCGTGCGACTCCTGGCACTGGCATCTGCTGGCAGCGGAGCTGCGGGCCCGGGGCCGTGCGGTGGTGAGCGTGGATCTGCCGTGCGAGGACGACGCGGCGGGTCTGGAGGAGTACGCGGACGCCGTTGCCGCCGCTGTTGCGGGGCGTGGCCGGCTGACGCTCGTGGCGCATTCGTTCGCCGGGTTCACGGCGCCGCTGGTCTGTGCGCGGGTGCCGGTGGATCTGCTGGTGCTGCTGGCGGCGATGGTGCCGTTGCCGGGGGAGGCGCCGAAGGAGTGGTGGGCGGCGACGAAGCACCCGGACGCTCAGGTCAGACGGGCCGGGCGGGCGGCTCAGCGGGCGGGCGCCGGCACGGGTGCGGAGGGGGTGCCGGAGGCCGCTGTGCCGGGGTCCGCCGCGGACCCGTTCTTCCAGGATCTGCCGCCGGACCTGGCCGCCGAGGCGGGGGTCCGGTGGCGGCGGCAGTCCGAGACCCCTGCCGCGCGGCCCTGGCCGATGGCGGCCTGGCCTCCGGTGGACACCCGGTTTCTGTTGTGCCGTCAGGACCGGCTCTTCCCCGCACCGTTTCTGCGCACGGTGGCGACGGAGCGCCTGGGACTGGTGCCCGACGAGATGGAGGGCGGGCATTTCCCGATGCTCTCCCGCCCGGCTGAGCTGGCGGACCGGCTGGAGGGCTACAGCACGACGACAGGGTGACCGCCGGACCGCCGACCTGGCCCGGCGATGCGTACCAGGCGAAGCCGACGGCCGTTAGCTGTGGCCGTTGCCGTTGCCGTTGCCGTTGCCGTTGCCGTTGCCGTTGCCGTAGCCGTAGCCGTAGCCGTAGCCGTGGTCAGGGAAGGCGACCGGGGCGCCGAGTCGGGGACGGAGAGCAGCGGGATGACGCGCCCGTCTCCGTCCCCGTCGCCCTCACCCAGGCTCCCCGCTCAACGCCCCTGAGAAAGAGCGGTGTTCGCCCCCGCACTTCCGTACGGCAGTTGAGAGAGGCCGGCAATCAGCCGCACCGGCAGATACGCGGGCCACCCTGGCCGGGCCACCTGGTAGGAGAAGTATCCGAGGGAGCGGCCCACCTGGACCTCGTCCGGCGTCTCCGCCTCGTAGACCACTCGGCAGGAACCCGCGGCCTTTTTGGCGCGTTTCCAGAGGGCGGTGGCGGGCTTCCGCTCCGCCTCGGTGCGCGGGGTGAAGATCCGGTCACCGAAGTCCGACCAGGCGAACGGGCGGCTGCCCACCCAGTCCTTGTCGATCACCTTCTTCAGCTCCGCCGCACGCTCCGCGTCGGTGGAGCCCCAGGAGGGCGGCACGTTGGTGATCAGGCCGACGGGAATGTGGCGGGCGCGCAGCGCGCGCAGATATGCGGCGGCTCCCGGCGAGTAACGCACGCTCTTGTCCTCGGCCGTGTGCACCAAGGTCTCACCGAGGTCGAAATACACCACGACACAGCGGCCCGCACGGCCGCCGTCCCCTGCGGTGTGCGGTGCGGCCTCGGCGAAGCCCGCGCCCGGCACGGCTAACGCCGCCATACCGCCCAGCGCGATCAGCATGCGCCAGGTGACTTTGCGGGCGGAGGCGTCTTTCGCGGATGGCTTTTTCATGGGGGGTGTCCTTCGCGTAGGGGGCAGTCGATCGTATACGCGCCATGTGCACGTCACTAGCGTGTTCGGCCCACCCGGGCTGGAAGCGGGGGGTGTTGGGCCGCCAGGAGGCCGAATTGGCCCACTCCGACGGCACGTAAGTGGACCTGCCCCCCGAACCCGCTGCTGTCTAACGTCATTGCGTCCACGCGTCATGGAAGAGGCCGGCCGTCCGGCCGTCGTACTCGGGAGACCTGTGTCCCTTCGGATCCTGCCGCCGGCCGGCGCACCACGCGTCCTCGCCGCGGCGCAGCTCAGCAACTCGGTCGGCGACGGCGCCTTTTACGTCTGCTCGGCGCTCTACTTCACCCGGGTCATCGGCCTCTCGCCCACCCAGATCGGCCTGGGGCTGACCCTGGCGTGGGCCGTCGGTTCGGTCGCGGGAGTGCCGCTGGGCGCGCTCGCCGACCGCCGGGGGCCGCGCGGCACCGCGGTACTGCTCGCCCTCGCCACCAGCATCGCCGTCGCCTCGTTCCTGTTCATCCGCTCCTTCGTGCCGTTCCTCCTCGTCATGTGTCTCTACGCCACCGCGCAGTGCGGACTGGCCGCGGCCCGACAGGCGCTGCTCGCGGGTCTCGTGGACCGCGCGGCCCGGACGGGCGTCCTGGCTCACCTCCAGTCGACGCTCAACGCCGGGCTGGCCCTCGGCGCGGCCCTCGGCGGACTGGCCCTCCAGTACGACACCCGCAAGGCCTACCTCGCGGTCTTCGCCCTGGACGCGGTGGGCTTCCTGATCTGCACGGCGGTGCTGCTCCTGCTGCCCGCGGTGACCCCGGTCCCGGGCCGCACGGGCGGTGAGCCGCGGCTCACGGTGCTACGGGACCGCCCGTACGCCGTGGTGACCTTCCTCAACGCGGTCCTGCTGCTGCGGATGCCGCTGCTCAGCCTCGCCCTCCCGCTCTGGATCGTGGCCCGTACGGACGCACCGAGCTGGCTGGTCTCGGCACTGTTCGTCCTCAACACCCTTGGCGTCATGGCCTTCCAGGTCCGCACGGCCCGGTCGGTGACGGGCCTGCGCACCGCCACCCGGGCCGTGCGGCACTCCGGCCTGATCATGCTGGCCTCGTGTCTGGCGTTCGCCCTGTCGGCCGCGGGCATGGCGCCGTGGGGAGCCGGTGTGGTGCTCGTCGTCGGCGCGGTGCTCCAGCTCATCGGTGAGATGCTTCAGTCGGCCGGATCCTGGCAGATCAGCTTCGACCTCGCGCCGGCTCATCACGTCGGCCAGTACCAGGGCTTCTTTGGCACAGGCGTCCCCTTGGCACGCACGCTGGGCCCCCTGCTGCTCACCTCGCTGCTGGTCACCTGGGGGGTGCCGGGCTGGCTCCTGCTGGGGGCGCTGTTCCTGGTGACCGCGCTGGGGATGGGCGCGGTGGTGCGCTGGGCGGAACGGGACCGGGCACGGCGGCCCGGCCCGTCGGTGAACGGGGCGGAGACGGCACCGCTGACCGCCCAGGCGTCCTGACCACCAGCCCGTCGTCTCCTGCTCCCGAGCCGCGTCCCGCCCGTCCTCAGGCCGGCCGGCTGACAACGGGGCCGAGCCGGGACAGCTGACAACGGTGTGGGCCGGGCAGAGCAGAAGCCCGGACCACACCGTGCTGTTCTTCGGAGGACGACCGGTGCGACGGCACCTGCCTCGCCGTCGCACCGGACCGGATCTGAGTAGAGCTACTCATGACAGCGCCCCGCGGCCGCCGCGACGCTGAAGCGGATGAATGAGCGCGGCGGAACACTCGTCCCGATACCCGGTCGTGCGCCGGCGTCCGCCGACGTCGGCCAGGCGCTGTACGCGGCGACCGTCCGACCGCCGCGTGACGGTGCCGCGCCGAACCCGTACCCGACGTCTCCGAGGCTGATCCATGAAGGCCACGACCGCTCCCCGCATCCTGCCGCCGGTGCTGCTCGCCGCGGTGCTTCTCGCCCTGGCTCTCTCGGGTCTCCAGCCGCACGATCGCGCCACCTGGCTCATGGAGACCTGCTGGGTGATCGTCGGCCTGCCCGTGCTGGTCGTGACGCGGAAGCGCTTTCCGCTCAGCCCGCTCCTGTGCTGTCTGCTCGCCGCGCACGCCCTGGTCCTGATCGTCGGCGGCCATTACACCTACGCCGAGGTCCCGGTGGGGCACTGGCTTCAGGACGCGCTGGACCTCTCCCGTAATCCCTACGACCGCTTCGGCCACCTCATGCAGGGCTTTGTGCCGGCCATCCTGGTCCGCGAACTCCTGGTCCGGACCTCCCCCTTGCGTGGCAGCGCCTGGCTGGCCCCGCTGACCGTGTGCGCCTGCCTGGCTTTCAGTGCCTTCTTCGAAATGATCGAGTGGTGGGCGGCGCTGGCCGGCGGCCACGCGGCCGATGCGTTCCTCGCCACCCAGGGGGACCAGTGGGACACGCAGTGGGACATGGCCTGCGCCCTCCTCGGAGCGGTCGTCTCGCTGCTGCTCCTGAGCCGGCTCCACGACCGCCAGCTTGCCCGGCTGGGCACCGGGGAGGCCCGGACCGCCTGACGGCCTCCGGGCCACTGGTGAGGGTGCTCAGCCCCCCGCCGAGGGGGGCGCGAGGGCGATGCGGCCCGTCTTCGCGGCACCGCCCGCCCGGTGCCAAGGACCGGGCGGGCGGCGGATACCCGCCTCAGCCGCGCCGCTCCCGGCTGAGGGCGACGGGGCTCAGCCCCGGGCGGAGAAGGGGCAGGCCCAGTCGGCCGGCTTGGGGCGGCCCGAGTAGCGCCGGGCCTCGGAGAGCTTCTCGTACTCCAGGAGATTGGGATTGATGGTGCCCTGAAGCTCGATGTCCTGCTTGCGGATCTTCTCGGCCAGCCGGTCCCAGAGCCCGGCGGCCTTTATCCGGTCGAACTGGTGGTGAGAGTTGAACGCGAGCATCGGGAACGGCGGGCGGCGGCCGACGCGGCTGTGCGTTTCGTGCAGCCCGATCACGAAGAACGGGTGCCCGGCGACGCTGTACGCGAAGGCGCCCGACGACGGGTCGGGGTCATAGCCCTCGGCCCAGGAGTGCTTACGGCTGTCGTGGTCGTGCACCGCCTGGAGCTGCCGCCACAGCAGCTGCTCGAACTCGATCTCCGACACGTTCAGCGGGCCCGAGAAGGTCGCCACGAAGCTCGTGAAGGGTTTCGCGGCCCAGTCCACCGACGCCACATAGGACTCCAGATCCGCCGCCATCTGCTCAGCCGCGGTGTCATCGCCGAACCAGGTGTAATGGCGATGGGTGATGCCACCCTGGCGCCATGCTGAACGGCCGGCCAGGCAAGCAAAGGAGTCGCCGAGCAGGAACTGCCCGACTTCAGTGGCGGCGGAGACATCAACCGTCATGTTGGTGACCTTCGGTGAGTGGGCCAATACCCCTGGTGGGGGCCCTGGCGGGTGGGACCCTGGCAGTCAAGATCGGGCGAGGCCGGTTCGTCAAGACTGAACCGATTCACCCGCTGCGACTGCCCTCACCGACAGCGTCCGTACTGCGGCTGCGATGACCCGCGGCCTCTCGGGACACGACCACGCACGGGCCCGCCGGACGGCTCGTTCCGGCTCGGCGAGTGCGGGTCGATCCGCCGCGTTTCCGCAGCTCGGGACCTTGATCGCCATGGTGGACCAGGGCGCCCCGACTCTACAGGCGGGGGGGCCGATCGCAAGACTGCGGTGTGGTTCCGCCTGCGGTGACCGCCCCCCGCGGCACGGCTGGCCCGCTCCCGCCGGGGACCTCGTCGGGGGGCGGGGTCCGGCCCGGCGTACCGTCGGCGAGGCCCACCACGGGGCAGGGGCCGACGGTGTCGCCGAGCACCGGACGACCTGCCCGTCAGGCAGGGGTGGACGCGGCCTCCTTCTTGGGGGCGGCCGCATCGGCTCCCTGAGCTTCGGCGCCGGCCGCGGGGCGCGAGTAGAAGACGGTCCTGCCCTGCTTGCTGCGGTGTGCGAGGCCCTTGGCGACGAGCGAGGTCTCCAGGGTGTTGCGTACGGCGGTCTCCGGTGCGGCGTGCTCCGGGTGCTCCTGCGCCAGCAGCTTCGTCATCTCCGCGACCGTGCGCGGCTGCTCGTCAAGGAGTCCGAGGACGCGGTCGGCGCGGGTGGAACTCCGCCGTCCCGTGGTGGACCGGGCCGCCTTGGCCTTCCGCGGCTTCTTCTTCGCGTTCGTGCTCTTTGCCGCCTTGGCCGGGGGCTTCGCCGCGGGCTTGGCCTTCGGTGCGGTGGCCTGCGCCCGCCGCGCCGGGGGGACCGTCGCCGGTTTCGTCACCGCGGGTTCGGGCTCTGCCGCCTGCGGTGCGACGGCCGCCTTCTTGGCACCGGTTCCGAGGTGCTTCTGGAGGTCCTCCAGCTTCGCCTTGAGCTTCTGGAGCTCGTCCATCTCCTTCGCGATGCTCTCCAGTTTGGCAGCTACCTGCGCAGCGAATTGCGAGTCTGACATGACACAGCCTGCTCTCTATCGCCTGGTCGATCTACGGTTGGCTGGATGTTACTCATGTCTCTTGGAAATTAACCCAGAGTTGGGCTTCCTTTATCGTCGGGAACATGGCACACAGGACGGGTTTCACCGTTCAACCCGCCCACTCTTATGGGGAGTTCGGGGCCCGGGCAAGGGTCCTGCGTCAGTCAAGAAATGAGCCGTGAATGAGCCATACGGGACTCGCCCGCGGCCCCGCGGACCGTGCACGGGTGCGCTGAACTCTGTCCGCATGTCACTCCTTTGAGGCTTTCCAGCGGTCAACTCATTGGGCTCCCGGGAGCCGTCCGCCGGGGGAGGGGACCGCGTATCGGATACCTGGTGACATACGGCTGTGACGACAGACAACTTGTGTGTATGAAGTGAACTCTTCATGGCGGGCCATTGCTTTTGCCGGCTCCGGAGGGACCCGGCTCGGCCGCACTTGATGTCGTGATCGTGCCTTGAAAACGGCAGTTCCAGGGGCTGCGTGGGCCGCCCAGTGCCCGGACCGGCCCCGCGCTTTCGCTCACCCCGCGTGAACCCTCGAACGGCCGAGCATGATCTGCGCCGCACCGCCACCGGTAGTAGGACGGAGACGACCGATGTGGCGCTGGGCGGTGGAGGAGTGGCTCGGGTTGAACGTCGTCGTGGATCTCAATCGCTGTCAGGGCTATGCGCAGTGCGCGTTCCTCGCTCCCGAGGTGTTCACGATGCATGGCGAGGAGTCCCTGCTGTACCACCCGGTCGTGCCGGACGGGCAACTGGAACAGGTGCGCCGGGCGGCCGTGGCGTGCCCGGTGCAGGCCATCGTCATGGGTGAGGAGGCGGGCGCCGGTGCACGGTGAACCGCGCGACGGCCGGATCGTCATCGTCGGTGCGTCGCTCACAGGGCTGAGGGCTGCCGAGAAGCTGCGCGAGGAGGGCTTCACCGGCTCGCTGACTCTGGTGGGGGAGGAACCGCAGCCCCCTTACGACCGGCCTCCGCTGTCCAAGCAGGTGCTGCTCGGGAAGGTTCCCGCGGGTCACACCGGGCTGCCGCAGCGCCGAGAGCTGGACGCGCAGTGGAAACTCGGGGTGCGTGCCACCGGACTCGACCCGATCGAGAAGCGGGTCCTGCTCGCCGATGGCGCGGAAGTGCCCTTCGACCGGCTGCTGATCGCCACCGGAACCCGCGCCCGGCGCTGGCCCCACCCGGCAGAGGGCGCCTTGGACGGGGTCTTCACTCTGCGCACCAGCGACGAGGCGCGCCGCCTCGCGGAACGCCTGGACGCCGGACCACGGCGGGTCCTGGTCATCGGTGCCGGCTTCACCGGTTCGGAAATCGCCTCCGCCTGCCGGGAACGCGGCCTGGCGGTGACGGTCGCGGAGCGCGGACCGGCACCACTCGTCGGCGCGCTCGGCGGCACACTGGGCGCGCTCGCCGCGAAATTGCAGCGCGCGCACGGTGTCGACCTGCGCTGCGGAGTGACGGTCACCGCCCTGGAGGGCGACGGCCGGCTCACCGGCGCGCAGTTCTCCGACGGCACCCGGATCGACGCCGATATCGCCGTGGTCGCCCTGGGCGCGGTCCGCAACACCGAATGGCTGGTCGAATCGGGACTCGCCGCGGGCCCGCGAGGAGTGACCTGCGACGCCGGGTGCCGCGCCTTCGACATGTACGGGATCGTGACCGACGACATCTTCGCCGCCGGTGACGTCGCCCGGTTCCCGCACCCGCTCTTCGAGTACCAGCTGCTCTCCCTGGAGCACTGGGGCAACGCGGTCGCGCAGGCGGAGGTGGCGGCCCACAACATGGTCAATCCGGGGCCGCGCAGACGCCCGCATCTGACCGTGCCGGCCTTCTGGTCCAGCCAGTTCGGCCTCAACATCAAGTCGGTGGGGGTGCCCACCTTCTCCGACCAGGTGGTCATCGCCCAGGGCTCGCTGAAGGACGCCCGGCTGGTCGCCGTCTACGGCTACCGGGGGCGGGTCACCGCGGCCGTGAGCGTGAATCAGGCCAGGTCACTGGAGTACTACCAGCGGCTGATCGAGACGGCCGCGCCGTTCCCGCCCGCACCGGGAGCCGCCGACCAGATCGAGTCCCCGGACCCCGTCCCCTCCGACGTACCGGACCCGAAGCTGCTCTCGCACGGTCCGACCGTCGCCCTCACCGGTCATCTGCCGGACCGACGCCTGACGGTGGTGCAGCCGGCCCGCTGAGACCACCGCCACTCCACAGCGACAGTGATGAGGAGCCCCGCGCATGGCTGCGGACACCTTGTTCCAACGGATCACCGACTACGCCCACCGCGCCGACCCCTATCCGCTCTTCGCCGAACTCCGTGAGCACCGGGTCGCGCGGCAGGAGGACGGCAGCTACCTGGTCGGGACCTACCACGAGATCGAAGCGCTGCTCCACGATCCACGGGTCAGTTCGGACCGCCGCAACCGCACCGCACCGGACGAGACCGAGGCCGGCGACGCAGGACTCCCGCCGGCCTTCATCGGGCTCGACGACCCCGAACACCACCGGCTGCGGAACCTGGCGATGCGGTCCTTCGGCCCGCCCCACACGCCCGGCCGGATCAATGCCATGCACGGCGAAATCAGCCGCATCGTCAAGGACCTCCTCGCCGGCCTGGAGGGCAAGAAACGGATCGACATCGTCGACGACTTCGCCTACCCGCTCCCCGTCACCGTGATCTGCCGTCTGCTGGGCGTACCGATCGAGGACGAGCCGCGGTTCCGCCAGTGGTCGGACGCGATCGTCACCGGCATCGACCCCAACCCCAAGGAGGACCCCGCCGAGCGCCAACGCGCCGCCGCGGAGGCCCGGAAGACGATGGCGCTGTATCTGGGAGACCTCGCCGAGAAGCGCCGCGAGCATCCGTCCGACGACATGCTCTCCGCGTTCGCCGCAGGAGACGACACCGATGGCCGGCTCACCCCGCTCGAAATCATGGCCACCTCCGTGCTGCTGCTGATCGCCGGCCATGAGACCACGGTCAACCTGATCACCAACGGGATGCTCACCCTGCTGCGCCACCCCGACCAGCTGGCACGTCTGCGCAGCGACCCCACACTGATGCCCCGGGCCGTGGAGGAACTGCTGCGCTACGAGCCGCCCGTCCAGATGCTCCCGCAGCGCACCCCGCTGGCCGACATCGAGGTCGCGGGAGTCACCATCCCCAAGGGCGCCCCGCTCATCCTGATGCTCGCCTCCGGCAATCGTGACCCCGAACGGTTCCACGACCCCGACCGCTTCGACCCGCTCCGCGAGGACATCCAGCACCTCGGCTTCGGCAGCGGCATTCACAGCTGCTTCGGCGCCCCGCTCGCCCGTCTGGAGGCCCAGATCGCCCTGAACGCACTCCTCCAGCACCTCGACACACCCCGCCTGCCCGAGGACCCGCCACCGTACCGGCGCAGCCCGGTACTGCGCGGCCCCCGGCACCTCCTCGTCGAGCGCGGCTGAGGGGCGCCGGGGGCGCTGGAAGCGGCATGGGGCGGAGGCCGGAGCCAGTCCGGGAAGGGCTGCCGCCGTCGGGCCGCGACGGCGGCAGCCCCCCCGCAGGTTTCAGCCCGCGGGCGGGTAGAAACTGCCGCTGGCGTCGCCGTCGGACGTGCACTCCGTGTCGTGGTAGCGGTCGATGAAGGTGCCGGTGAGGCCGGTGTACGCGTCGTACGTCTGGTCCAGGGGCAGGTCCTTGCTCACCCTGAACCGCAGCTGCATGTGGACGGACTCGCGGGGCTTCAGCGTCTTCGGGCCGGGGACGGTGCCGCCGGCGTTCCCATTGGCCTGGCGCAGCGTCTTCCAGGCGTGCTGCGAGGTGTCCCAGTACTGCAGATCGCCGTACGGGCTCAGGTCACGCTCGCCCTCGTTGTAGATGTAGCTGCCCAGCTTGGCGCTGAGTTCGAACGACTTCAGCTCCTTCGCCGAGGTGTTGGTGAGCGTGGCGGTGTAGGTCATCCAGTGAGTGCCGAGAGTGATCGCCTTGGGTATGCCGAACGTGCGGCCCACTAAGGCGTTGTTGTGGTGCTGCCCGTTGCTGACATCGGAGCACGACGGGATATCCGCGGCAGGCGCCGCCTGGGAGGCGGGCGCGGCGGCCACCACCACGGGAAGCAGGGCGGCCGTCGCGGCTGAGAGCGACAGGGCACGGCGCAGTTTCATGAAGATCTCTTTCCTGGTTCTTGGGACCTTGGAGCCTTTGTTTCCTGTGTCATTGAGTTCCAAGGCCGTGGGTTCTTGGGTTGTCAGGTTCTTGGAGAAATGGTTGCGGGCTTACGCGGTGACGTCCGTGGCGCCCGGACCGGCCACGCCCCGCCTGCGGCGCACGCCGATGACCGCACCCGCGCCGACCACCATCGCGGCTCCGCCGATGAGAGCGATCGCCGGGAGCGCGGACGAGGAGCCGGTCGCGGCGAGGTGGGCGCCGCCCTGCGGGCTGAGGCCGCCGGCGGAATCGGAGCCACCCGTATCGCCGCCGGACGCGGCGCTCTGGCCGGTCTCGGCCGTGCCACCCGGCTTGGCCGACTCGCCCGGCTTGGTGGTCGGGGACTGCGTCGGCTTCGTGCCCGCGGGGAGGATGGTGAAGTCGGACCAGGCTTCCCTGGCCGAACCGCAGGAACCGTCGCGGTTGCGGTAGTCGCCGGCGGCGAGCGCGTACCCGGCGCCGGGCTTGGCGTTTTTGACCACGCGGGTGCGCAGTTGGAGCGTGACGGTGCTGCGCGGACGGACGGCAAGGAAGCCGAACACGTCCTCGGGCTCCGCGTCATGGAAGGTCTTCCACCGCCCCGTCTTGGCGTCGCGGTACTCGGTCTCCAGCTCCCAGTACGGCCGGTCGACATCTTCGGCGGAGGACACGAGCAGGTACGGCTGGACCTCCGCCAGCGGCTTGTCGGTGGTGTTGGCGAGCGTCACGGAGAAGGAGCTCCAGGCGCCTCCCGCAGCCAGCCGGCGCGGCAGCCCGTGGACGGCCACCTGCAACTGCTCGGACTCGAACGCACATGACTGACCCGCACCATCGGCATCACCGGCGTTCTTGCCTCCACCGGTGGCGCCACCCGCGCGGGTGGTTCCCTCAGTGGTCCGTTCGGCGGTCCCGGCAGCTTTCGGCGGCTTCCCTGAGGTGGGACGGGCGGCCCCGTCACGGACCTGGGATGCCGAGCCATTGGCGGCGGGTTCGGATAAGTCGGGAGAGGCGGGCGTGCGGGGACCGGCCTCGGACACCGGCTCCGTTGCGAACGCGGCGGCAGGCGCGGCCATTACGGCGGCGGGTGCTATCACGGCAGCCGCTGCGGCGGCCGTCAGGGCGCGGCGAATCTTCATCCAGCAGACCTTTCGTATCCCAAGTGCCGCCTGAGCGGCACAGGTTGACGTGCGTCATGTTCAGGCCGTGCGTGACTCATGGTGTGCGTGAGCGCGCTTGCAGAGATGCGTACATGCGCACACCTACGCCTCATATAGGAGGATTCGCGCCGCGAGAAGGTTCCACATGCACGTCACTGAAGTGGCGCATGGGTGGGAAATATCCTGGGATTTCCCTTGAGGTCCGTCCTCAAATGAAGATCACGGGTGGTGGCTCACAGTGGGGGTGGCACGTCGCCATGAACTCACCGACCGTGAGGGGGAGTTGCTCGCCCCGCTGAGGGGCGTCCTGCACGGCCCGCCGACGCTCTCGCCCTCGGGTCGGCAAGCAGCGGCAGCGATATTCGATATGAGCCGACGCGGGTACGCCCCTAGGCTTGATGGCGTGATGGACATCCCGGAAGAGCTCGTTGCCACGCAGACCAGGTTCAACGGTGCGGCGGGGCGTGACTTCATTGCTGCGTTGCCGGGGCGGGCCGCGGAGTTTCTGGATCGTTGGGGGCTGAAGCTGACCGGGCCCTCGCTGTATGGGATGGCGGCACTCGTGCTGCCGGTGGAGCGGAGTGACGGGACGCCTGCGGCGCTGAAGATGCAGTTGCTTGACGAGGAGAGTGCGGGGGAGCCGGTCGCCCTGCGTGTCTGGGACGGTGACGGCGTCGTACGGCTGCTTGAACACGATCCGGCCACCAATACGCTGCTGCTCGAACGCCTCGATGAGAAGCGCCACTTGTCGACACTCGATGACTCCCGCGAGGCCATCCGGATCCTCGCCGAACTGCTTGCCAGGCTCTGTGCCGTGCCCGCGCCCGCCGGTCTGCGTCAGCTGGGCGACGTCGCGCAGCAGATGCTCGACACGGTGCCGGAGGCCGTGCGTGCGGTCGCGGACCCGGCCGAACGGGAGCTGCTGAAGAGCTGTGCGGCGGCCGTGCGCGAGGTCGTGGGCGAAGCCGGTGACCGGCTGCTCCACTGGGATCTGCACTACGACAACATCCTCGCCGCGGACCGGGAGCCCTGGCTCGCCATCGACCCCAAGCCGCTGGCCGGCGACCCGGGCTTCGAGCTGATGCCCGCGCTCGCCGATGACTTCGCTCCGTCCGAGGTGCGCTACCGCTTCGACCTGATGACCGAGGTGCTGGGCCTCGACCGGCAGCGGGCGGTCGCATGGACGCTGGGGCGGGCCTTGCAGAACCTGCTGTGGAACATCGAGGACGGGGACGAGCTGGAACACGAGCAGCTCGCGATCGCGCAGCTGCTGCTCGGGCGGTAGGTGGGCTGACGTCGAGCCGCGGGGACGCTCTCCGAGCACCCTCCGTCCGGCGTCGTCGTCCTGGCCGTCCGGGTGCGGGAGTCCTGATCACGTAGGCTCGATGGATGGCGAAGTATTTCGACGTACACCCCGAGAATCCTCAGCGGCGCACCATCGGCAATGTGGCCGACAGCATCCGCTCCGGCGCGCTCATCGCATACCCGACGGACTCCTGCTTCGCGCTGGGCTGCCAGCTGGGCAGTCGCAGCGGTATCGAGCGGATCAAGTCGATCCGGAACCTCGACGACCGGCACCACTTCACCCTCGTGTGCGAGAACTTCTCGCAGCTGGGGCGGTTCGTGCACATCGACAATGATGTGTTCCGCGCGATCAAGGCAGCCACCCCCGGCAGTTACACCTTTATCCTTCCCGCCACGAAGGAGGTGCCGCGCCAGCTGCTGCATCCCAAGAAGAAGACGGTCGGCGTCCGCATCCCGGACCATGTCGTCACTCAGGCACTGCTCGCCGACCTCGGTGAGCCGCTGCTCTCCAGCACCCTGCTCCTGCCCGACGAGGAGGAGCCGATGACGCAGGGGTGGGAGATCAAGGAACGGCTCGACCACGTCGTGGACGCCGTGATCGACTCGGGCGACTGCGGCACCGAGCCGACCACGGTCATCGACTTCTCCGGCGGCGGGGCCGAGATCGTCCGCCGAGGCGCGGGCGACGTCTCGCGGTTCGAGTAGCCGGTCTCTCTCAGGGTGTCGCGCTCGTGACGGCCGGCTACCGGTGGAGTTCGCCGCCCACCGGGCCGGGCCGGGCGCACGGATACGTACCCGTCCGCCCGCGGCCGGCCTCGTTGCGGGCAGCGCTCAGGAGCGCGGGGGGCGGGGCTGCTCGTCCCGCTCCGCGTTCTTCTCCTTGATCCGGACCGCTTCCTTACGGACCTCCGCCTGGGTGGCGCGCTCCCGCTCCAGCCACTCGGGGCCTTCCTTCTTCAGCGCCTCGATCTGCTCGGTGGTGAGAGCTTCGGTGACACCGCCACGGGCGAGACCGGAGATGGAGACGCCGAGCTTGGCCGCGACGACCGGCCGGGGGTGCGGGCCGTTGCGGCGCAGTTCCACCAGCCACTCGGGCGGATCGGTCTGGAGTGCGTTCAGCTCGGTGCGCGAGACGACACCCTCCTGGAATTCGGCGGGGGTGGCCTCGAGGTACACCCCCAGCTTCTTCGCCGCGGTCGCGGGCTTCATCGTCTGGGGGGTCTGGTGCGACTTCATGCTGTCAAGGGTATCGAGCATGTGCGCTACCTCCGACCACGACCGGTAACCTGGCGGCGTGACAAGCTCGGAAGCATCCCCGTCGTTCCGGCTCGCGTATGTCCCGGGAGTGACGCCCACGAAATGGGTGCGGATCTGGAACGAGCGGCTGCCCGACGTCCCCCTGACCCTGATCCCGGTGTCCGCCGCCGAAGCCTGCGCGGTGCTGCGGGACGGTGGCGCCGACGCCGGTTTCCTGCGGCTGCCGGTCGACCGGACGGATCTCGCCGCGATTCCCCTCTACACCGAAACGACCGTCGTCGTGGTCCCGAAGGATCACCTCATCACGGCGTTCGACGAGGTGACCGCCGAGGACCTGGCCGACGAGATCGTGCTGCACCCGCTCGACGAGACCCTGGAGTGGGAGCACCGGCCGGGACTGCCCGCGCTTGAGCGTCCTGCCACGACGGCGGACGCCATCGAGCTGGTGGCGGCAGGTGTGGGACTCCTCGTGGTCCCGCAGTCACTGGCCCGGCTGCACCACCGCAAGGACCTCACCTACCGGCCCGTCTCGGACGCCCCCGCGTCGCGCGTCGCGCTGTCGTGGCCGCAGGAGGAGACCACCGACCTGGTCGAGGACTTCATCGGCATCGTCCGCGGCCGGACCGTGAACAGCACCCGGGGACGCTCGCAGGCCCCCGCCCCGGCACAGCCGAAGGTCAAGCGCCCCGAGGCACCCGCCACCCGGCGGAAGCCCGCGGGAGGCAAGCCAGGGGGCAAGACAGCAGGCAAGCCGGTGGGCAAGTCGGGTGGCAAGAGTCCTCGGAGCGGTTCCGGTGGTTCGGGCGGTTCCGGCGGCTCCAAGGGCAGCGGCAGGCGGGGCAAACCTCGCCGACGGTCGTAGGCCCGGCGCCGCGCGGCGGATGCGGGCTCGGGCGAGTGCGGGTCGTAGGGCTCTCGGCGGGCGGGGGAAAAGTCATCGCAGGGTGATCAACGGCATTCTCTTCCGGCAGCGGACCGGTGTCCCGTTCATATTTTCGTTGCCTCTTGCGCTTGGTGATGCTGGAGTGAGCGGATGGATCAGGACACAGTGCTGGCGGTCTTCGATCGCGAGATGCGGCAGGGCATCCGGGCCGATGGGCCCGGAGCCCGGGTGGAGCGGGTGGGCGGCGTCGTACGCCATGTCGGCGCAGACGCTGACGGCTGGAACGGAATCGTCTGGTCGGACCTGGACGAAGCCACTGCAGACGCCGCGGTCGCGGAACAGGTGGAGTACTTCACCTCACTCGGGCGCGGGTTCGAGTGGAAGCTGTACGGGCACGACCGGCCGGCCGACCTCCCCGGACGGCTGCGGGCAGCGGGTTTCGTACCCGAGCCCGAGGAGACGCTGATGGTCGCCGACATCAAAGACCTGCCCACGAGCATCGAGCTACCCGAGGGTGTTCGCCTGCTCCCGGTGACCGATGCTGCCGGGGTCGAGCTCGCGGTGGCCGCGCAGGAGCGGGCGTTCGGCGAAGCGCGGCCGTACCACCGGCAGCTGCTGCTCGGCCAGTTGGCCGCCGGCTTGCCTCCCGCGGTCGTCGCCATGGCCGGTGACGTGCCGGTGAGCGCCGCACGGATGGAGCTGCATCCGGGTACGTCCTTCGCGAGCCTGTGGGGCGGGGGCACAGTGCCGGAGTGGCGCGGCCGGGGCGTCTACCGGGCCTTGGTCGCCTTCCGCACCCGCATCGCAGCCGAACACGGCTACCGCTACCTCCAGGTCGACGCGTCCGACCAGAGCCGTCCGATCCTGCGACGCCTCGGGTTCGTACCGCTGGCCACCACCACCCCGTACGTACGCTGACCTCACCCGGAACGCGGCATCGACCGACCGGGCTCAGCGCCGCGAGGACGACGAGGCCGCCGGTGACCGCGAGACCGGTCAGCACCGCCGGGAAAGCAGCCCATGGCCTGCCTGGCGCGGCCTGATAGGACCCGTCGGACACGCCGTAGCCTGTGCTGCTGTGACTGACTCTGAGCGGCTTCCGCTGCTGTTCCTTGGAGTGGTAGCGCCACGGGCTCGGGCCGCGCGGGAACCTTGCGGTATGACGGCCGGGTGCGGGGGCCAACTCTCCGCGGAGGGGCGGAACTTGTTCCGCCGACGGGCGCGCGGGTAGCGTCCCGACGGCGAAATGACGGGGACGGTGTGCCGGCCCGGACCCCGTCGTACGGGCCGGGCCGGCCGGCCTCATATGGCAGGGCTCAGGGCGAGGGCATCCCGGCGTGCAACTCCGTTCAGGGTGTCGGCAGTCCGGGCCCCGTGCAGTGCACGTCGGCGCGGGGCACGGTGCCGTCGGTCAGGTAGGCCGCGGCCGTGTCGTCCACACAGGCGTTGGCCCGGCTGGCGAACACCCCGTGGGAGTAGTCGTCGTGGAGGGAGACCAGACGGGAGCCGGGCAGTCGCCGTTGTAGGGCCCGGGCGCCTTCGATGGGGGTGACGGGGTCGTGGTCGGAAGCGATCAGCAGGACCGGTGGCGCGTCGGGGCTGCCGAGCGGCGTAGTGTGCGCGGGCCGGTGGTGCCAGTACGCGCACACCGAGGCCTCCATTCCGGTCAGCACCGGCTGGGGGTCGAGGCGTCGCATCCGCCGGATGTCGGTGAGGACGCGGGCAGGTGAGGGCGCCGGTCCGTCCGCGCACTTGACCGTGCGGTTGGCGGCTTCGTACGTGCGTGACGCGGGGCCGTCGAAGGGTTCTGCCGGGCGCAGCGGGCCGGTGGTGCCGTCGCGCAGGTAGGTGCGCAGGCCGTCGGCGAGGCCCGCCCAGCGTTCGGTGCGGCCCAGTGCCCGGTAGACGGTGCGGTCGAACTCCGCCGCCCCGAAGCCGTCCACGGGGCGCTCGGCGAGACCGTCTCGCACCCGCTGGTACGCGGTCCGTACCGCCGTTGCGTCGGCGCCGAGCCTGAAGCGTTCCTGGTGCCGGGCCGCCCAGGCGAAGAACACCGCCCGCTGGCGCACCATGGCCCTGCTCTGGAGAAGGTCGAAGTCGTACCACTCCTCCGGGCCGACGACACTGTCCAGCACCATCCGGCCCACCCGCTGCGGGAATTGAGCGGCATAGGCGGCCCCGAGGTAGCTGCCGTAGGAGACGCCGAGGTAGCCGATCCGGGGCTCGCCGAGTGCCGCGCGCAGGGCGTCCATGTCCCGGGCGGTCTCGGTGGTCGACAGATGCGGCAGGGCGTCCCTGAGGTGCCGGGCGCAGTCGTCGGCGGTCCGTCGCAGTCCGTCGAGGTAGGCCTGCTCGGCGGTTCGTCCCGTCGGCACCGGGTCCTGCCCCGGGCTGTCGAAGAGGCCGCCCATCGGACCGCAGTCCGCGGGTGCGCTCGCGCCGGTGCCGCGCGGGTCGAAGCCGATCACGTCGTAGGAACGCCGCACCTGTTCCGGCAGTTTGGCGCGCTTGGTCACGGCGTAGGGGAGGCCCGATCCGCCGGGGCCGCCCGGGTTGACCAGCAGGACGCCCCGCCGCTCGGCGGCCGGGCCGGAGGCGTGGACACGGGATATGGCGATGTCGAGCTGCTTGCCGTGCGGGTGGCGGTGGTCCAGGGGGACGCGCAGCCGGCCGCACTCGACGCGCTCGGGTGCGGGCGGCGTCGGTACGGAGTCCGGGCAGGCGCCGAAGTGGAGGGCCGGTGGTGGGGGAGCGGCGGGGGCGGGGGCGGCCGGGAGCAGGGCGGCGGTGGCTGTGAGGGCGCAGAGCAGGCCGGTGCGGCGTACGGCAGGAATCACTGGTCTCGCATTCGGGAGTGCGGCGGAGGGTGCCGCAGGACTTGGTGATGAAAATGATTATCGTTTACAGTGTGGCCCGGTCAAGCGAACTGCCCTCACCAGGGGGCCGCCGCTTCGCCAAGTACCGCCGCACCAACGCCCGAACAACGCTGCGAAGAAGGGACACCGTGGCTCATCTGCTGATGGTCGAGAGCTGGGTCGGAGCGATGAGCAGGCTGCTCCCACGTGCGATCCGGGAGGGCGGACACGAGTTCAGCTTTCTCACCCGCGACCTGCACCACTACCTGCGCTCCGCGCCCGAGGGCGCCGCTCACCCGCTGCTCGGTGCCCGCAATGTGCTGACCGCCGACACCAACGACCCCGAAACGCTGCTGCCGTACGCCGAGCGGCTGCACACCGCGCTCGGCTTCGACGGTGTGATCACCTCCTGCGACTACTACCTCCCGGCCGTCGCGCGCATCGCCGGCCGGCTCGGGCTGCCCGGCCCGGCGCCCGAAGCGGTCGAGAACGCCTGCCGCAAGGACGCGACCCGGATGACCCTCGCCGCCGCCGGGCTCCCCGGGCCGCGCTTCGCGGTCTGCGCGGACCGGTCCGAGGCTGCCGCCGCCGCGGCGGAGATCGGCTATCCGCTGGTGCTCAAGCCCGTCGACCTGTGCGCGGGGATGTTCGTACGGCGCGTCGACGACGAGGCGGAACTGGCCCGCGCCTACCGCGCCGTCGAGGGCTTTCCCGTCAACGCCCGCGGCCAGCGCCGGGCGCCCGTGGTCCTGCTCGAAGAGCTGCTCCACGGTCCCGAAGTCAGCGTCGAGACCGTGACGTTCGACGGAAGCACCCAGGTGGTCGGGGTAACCGACAAGAGCGTCGGTGGGGCACCGGCCTTCATCGAGACCGGCCATATGTTCCCCGCCGCGCTCCCGGAGGCCGATACGGCCGCGGCCGGGGAGACGGCCCGGCAGGCCATCGCGGCACTCGGACTCGACGGCGTCGTGGCGCACACGGAGATCAAACTGACGCCCGACGGACCGCGTCTGATCGAGGTCAACCCCCGGCCCGCGGGCAACCGCATCACCGAACTGATCCGCCATGTCACCGGCGTCGACATCGCCGCCGCCGCGGTGGACCTCGCAATAGGGAAGCGGCCCGACCTGCGCATACGCGACACCGGGCTGCGCAGTGCCGCCATCGGCTTCCTCGTTCCGGAGGCCACGGGGGTACTGGAGGAGATCGACGGCGCGGACCTCGCGCGGAAGGCGCCCGGAGTGCTCGAACTCCGGCTCGCCGAGCCCGGTACGGCGGTCAGGGCCGCCGGCAGCAACAACGAGTACCTGGGGCATGTCATGGCGGGCGACGCCGAGGGCCCGGACGCGCGCCGGTGCGTCGAAGCGTTGCTGTCCGAGCTGCGCCCGCGGGTGGTGAACCGATGACCACGCCCACCACTCATCTCCCTGCCGCCGCTTCGTACGACGACCTCGTGGACCGTGTCCTCGGCGGTGACTTCGGGCCCGACCCGCGCACCCAGCGGGTCGCCGTCGCCTTCAGCACCCGGCAGGCCGTACGCCATGAGAGCCGCAGCGCCGGCTACCGCAACGAAGTGCTGAGTCTGCGGCTGGCCGCCGCGGTCGGCTCGTGCGCGGTGGAGCCCGGTGAGCTGCCGGACGCCGCGATCGAGGACTGCGTCGGCGCGGATCTGGCCCGGCTGATGGCGCATGAACTGCGCCCGGTGCGGGTGGCCGCCCTCGACACCTATCTGATGCACGTACTCCCGCACACCCCGGCGAACGGGGCCCGGTCCTGGTCGCTGCCGGCCGGATCGTCCCTGCGGAAGTCCCGGGCCAGGGCACGGGCCGTCGCCGGACTGGTCGATGCCGCGCCGGGCGCCCGGGTGCTCGTCGTCGGCGTGGTCAACTCGCTGCTGGAAGCGCTCCGTGCGCGCGGCCTGTCGTATGTGCCCTGCGACCTCAAGGGGGGCACGACGGAATGGGGTGAACCGGTCCGCACCGACGCGCTCGCCGAGTTGGCGCACTGCGACGCGGTGCTCGCCTCCGGGATGACGCTCGGCAACGGCAGCTTCGAACCACTGCGGGAACACGCCCTGCGCCACGGCAAGCCGCTGGTGATGTTCGCCCAGACGGGCAGTGCGGTGCTGCCGCGGTTCCTCGGCTCCGGGGTGAGCGCGGTGTGCGCCGAGCCGTACCCGTTCTTCTGGCTCGACGGCGGTCCTGGCACCGTCCACCGCTACCGCGCCGACGCACCCGGAGCCGCCCGGTGACCACGGCCGTCCGGCACCCCACCGGTAACCGCGAGCTCCTCGGCCTGCTCGGCCGCACACCGCTCGCCCGGGTCACCACCGACCTCCCCTGCCCGCACCCCGGCTTCTGGGCCAAGCTCGAAGGGCTCGGCGCGGGCGGTATGAAGGCACGCGCCGCGGTGTCCATGCTGCTCGGCGCCCGCGAGCGTGGCCAACTACGGCCCGGCGCCCCCGTCGTGGAGTCCACCTCCGGCACCCTCGGCATCGGTCTGGCCTTCGCGGGCCAGGCGCTGGGCCATCCGGTCGTGCTGGTCGGCGACACCGAGCTGGAGCCGGCCATGCGGCGGTTGCTGCGGACCCACGGGGCCCGGCTCGAACTCGTCGACCGGCCGGCCGCCGAGGGCGGCTGGCAGGCGGCCCGGCTCGCCCGGCTGCGGCAGCTGCTCGCCGAGCTGCCCGGCGCGTACTGGCCCGACCAGTACAACAACCCCGACAATGTCGCCGGTTACGCCTCCCTCGCCGCCGAAATGGCGGCCGCACTCGACCATCTCGACGTCCTGGTGTGCAGCGTCGGCACCGGAGGCCACAGCGCGGGCGTCGTCGGCCCGCTGCGCCGGCACTGGCCGCGGCTGCGCCTGATCGGGGTGGACGCCACCGGCTCGACGATCTTCGGCCAGCCCGCCCGGCCCCGGCTGATGCGCGGCCTCGGCAGCAGCATCCATCCCCGCAATGTCGCCTACGACGCCTTCGACGAGGTGCACTGGGTCGGCCCGGCCGAGTCCGCCGACGCCTGCCGCAGGCTCGCCACCGGCAACTTCGTCAGCGGCGGCTGGAGCACCGGAGCGGTCGCCCTGGTGTCCGCATGGGCCGCGCGGGTCCACCCCGGAGCCGTCGTCGCCACCGTCTTCCCCGACGGTCCCCAGCGCTACCTCAACAGCGTCTACGACGACGACTTCGCCACCGCCCACGGCCTGGACCTGACCACCGCCGCCACCCGCCCGGTCGAGATCCCGCATCCGACGGCCGCGGAGGCGACCGGATGGACCCGGTGCGGGACGGTCACCGACCCGCTCGTACCCCCGGGCACGACCGGCGACCACCCGACCGCCCCGCTCCCCGGCACGACCCCGCACCACCCCGCCCGCCCCACCACCTGGGAAGAAGCCCCGTGAAGGTCAGCCAGCGCACCGTGCGACTCGAACTCACCGAGCCGCTGCGGATCTCCCGCTCCACGATGGCGGCCCGCGACGCCGTATGGCTCGCTGTCGAGCACCAAGGCACCCGCGGCTACGGAGAAGCCGTCACCAGCACGTACTACGGCCTGGACGCCGCCCGCCTCGGCCGGCTGCTGCACGAGGCCGGGCGGGAACTCGCCCGCTGCGCCACCCCCGAAGGCGCCCTCGACGCCCTGCGCGCGGGCGAACTGCCCGCGCCCGGCACGCCCCCGGCGGTGACCGCGGCCGTGGAGTCCGCACTGCTCGATCTCGCCGGGAAGCGGGCCGGCGTCCCCGTGCACCGGCTGCTCGGCGCCGCGGAAGCGCCGCACGCCGCCACCGCCCGCACCATCGGCATCACCTCGTACCGGGCGGCCGCGGAACAGGCACGCCTCCTGACCCGCCGCGGCTTCTCCGTCCTCAAGATCAAGGCCGGTGCCCCGGACCCCGAGGACGACCTCGACCGCGTCCTGGCGGTACGCAACGCCGCACCGCACGCCCGGCTGCTGCTCGACCCCAACGGCGCCTGGAGCCCCGCCCTGGCCGACACCCTGCTGCCCCGCTACGCCGCCCTCGGCGTCGAGGCGGTCGAGCAGCCGCTCGCCCCCGGCGACCCCGAGGCGCTCGCCGCACTCGCCGCCCGCTCACCGCTGCCCGTCATCGCCGACGAGGACGCGGTCGGCTTCGAGGACGCCCGGCGGCTGGCCGGGCGGGTGCACGGCATCAACGTCAAGCTCGCAAAGTGCGGAGGCGTCACCGCGGCGCTGCGCATCGCCGGCCTGCTCGCCGGCAGCGGCACCGCGCTGATGCTGGGCTGCCTCACCGCCAGCACCCTCGGTCTCGCCCCGGCCGTCCACCTCGCCGACCGCGCCCGGTGGACGGACCTGGACGGCCACTTGCTGCTCGCCCACGACCCCTGGACCGGCATCGGCGGCACGGACGGCACCGTACGCGCCGGACGGGAACCGGGCCTCGGCGTACGGCCGGTCCACGGCGCACCACCACCGGACGAGGAGCCGGCCGGCGGGGAGACGGCGGGCCGGCAGACGCCGGAGCCGGCCCGCGACGGGGAGGCGGCACAGTGAAGACCTGGCACGAGATGCGCCGCTTCCCGCTCGCCATCCGCCTGCTGCTGATCAACCAGCTCGGCGTCAACACCGGCTTCTACCTGCTCATTCCGTATCTCGCCGTGCACCTCGGCGAGGACCTGGGAATGTCCGCCGCGGTCGTCGGGATCATCCTCGGCGTCCGCAACCTGAGCCAGCAGGGCCTGTTCCTCATCGGCGGCTCGGCCTCCGACCGGCTGGGCGCACGCCGCGTCATCATCGCCGGCTGTGCGCTGCGGACCGTCGGCTTCGGCCTCTTCGCGCTCGGCGACGGTCTGACCGTGCTCATCGCGGCATCCGTGCTCAGCGGACTGGCCGGGGCCCTGTTCAACCCCGCCGTACGGGCCTATCTCGCACAGGAGGCGGGCACCCGCAAGGCCGAGGCGTTCGCCCTCTTCAATGTCTTCGCGACCACCGGCGCCCTGATCGGGCCGCTGCTCGGCAGCGTCCTGCTGCTGGTCGACTTCCGGGTCTCCGCGCTCACCGCCGCCGCGATCTTCGCCCTGCTCACCGTCGCCCAGGCCGTCGTCCTGCCCGCCTCCGAGGTCGCCCCCGCCACCAACAGCGTCCTCGGCGACTGGCGCGAAGTCCTCGGCAACCGCGTCTTCCTGGCCTTCGCACTGGCCATGGTCGGCATGTTCACCATGCAGAACCAGCTGTATCTGCTGCTGCCCGACGGCGCCCGGCGGGCCACCGGCTGGGACGGCGCGGCCGGTCTGGTCTTCCTCATCGGCACCGTCGCCAACCTCTCGCTCCAGATGCGGATCACCCGCACCCTCAAGGAGCGCGGGAACCGGGCACGGTGGATCAGTGCCGGACTCGGCCTGATGGGGCTCGCCTTCGTCCCGCCGATGGCCGTCGCAGGGCTGGGTGAGCCATCCGGCGGCCTCGGCGACGCCGCGCTGCGCGCACTGCCTGTACTGGCCGGGGCACTGCTGCTCTACCTCGGCGTCATGGTTGCCCAGCCGTTCGTGCTGGAGCTGATCCCCGCCTTCGGCCGCGCCGAACTCACCGGCACCTACTTCGGACTGTTCTACGTGGTCTCCGGTATCGCCGCGGCGGCGGGCAACACCGTCGTCGGCTGGGCCATGGACACCGGCGAGCACACCCGCACCCAGTGGCTGCCGTGGGCGTGCTGCCTGGGCTTCGGCCTCGTCTCCGCGGCCGGCGTCGTCTGGCTGCACCGGCTGCGCGGTCTGCCGGGGGACACCACCGACCCGGCACCGGCCACCGCGGCGCCCACGACGACAGCGAAGGCCTGACCACACCCATGGAAACGGACATGCACCGCGAAAACCTGCTGACCGACAACCCTGAGCTCTACGAGGCCCGCTTCCCCGACACCGAACGGCTCGCCGGCCGCTGGGCCGAGGACTGCCTGCGCCGGCACCGCTCGGGCAGCCGCGTGCTGGACCTCGGCTGCGGCACCGGACGCGACGCCGCGTATCTGCACCGGGCGGGCCGCACCGTGGTCGGGGCGGACCTCTCCGCCGCGATGCTGGCGCACGCCCGCACCCATCACCCCGGACCGGACTACGTCCACGCCGACCTGCGCGACTTCGACCTCCCCCAAGGCCCCTTCGACGCCGTCGTCTGCCTGGACAGCGCCCTGCTCTACTGCCACACCAACGCCGAACTCGACGGCTTTCTCGCCTCCTGCCGGCGCGGCCTCACCCCCGGCGGGCTGCTCGTGGCCGAGATGCGCAACGGCGCCTTCTTCCTCGGCCGTACGGAACTGCTCGACGCCCCGGCCGTCCACGACTTCACCTGGCACGGCACCACCTACACCTCCACCACCACGCTGTTCGTCGACCGCGCCGCCCAACTCCTGCGCCGCACCCGCATCTGGACCGCCGACGACGGCTCCCCGCCGCACGCGCAGCGTTCCGCATGGCGGCTGCTCTTCCCCCAGGAGCTGCGGCACGCCCTGGCCGCGTACGGCTTCGAGGTCCTCGACCTGCACGACGGGCCGGGGCCGCGCACCGACCCGGCCTGGCACGAGGGCGCAGCGCCCAGCGCCTCCGCCGACGGGGACCGGCTGCACCTCGTCGCCCGGCTGACCCGGCACGACTGACGCCCGCCCGACCTCCCGCCACCCACCCGCGCACAGCAAGGAATCCGCCATGTACGAAGGTCCCGTCCCCGACCCACGCTTCCCCGGCCTGCGCCGCCGCGGCTTCCTCGCCGCGGCCGGCGGGGTGGCCGGCCTCGGCGCGCTCGCCCTCGCCGGCTGTACGGGCCCCGCGGGGGACGCCGCTGAGGGTGGCGGCAAGCCCCGGCGCGGCGGGAAGCTGCGCGCCGCCTTCGCGGGCGGCGGCGCGAGCGAGACCCTCGACCCGCATCTGGCCAACCTCTTCGCCGACGCCGCCCGCGCCAAGGCCCTCTTCGACAAGCTCGCCGACTTCGGCGCCGACCTCGCCGCCGAGCCGCGGCTGGCCGCGTCCTGGGAGCCGAACGCCGCCCTGGACCGCTGGACGGTGCGACTGCGCAAGGCGACCTTCCACAACGGCAAACCGGTCACCGCCCGCGATGTCCTCTACAGCTTCCGCCGCATCGCCGACCCCAAGAAGGCGTTCCGGGCCAAGGCCTCACTGGAGCCCCTCGACCTCAAGGCGAGCCGGGCCGCCGACGAGCACACCGTCGAGTTCGCGCTGAAGCGCCCGACCGCCGAATTCCCCAACATCCTGGCCGCGTTCGGCGCCTATATCGTCCCCGACGGCGCCACGGACTTCGACACGAAGCCGGTCGGCAGCGGCCCGTTCCGCTTCGTCTCCTTCACGCCCGGACGCTCCGCCGTCTTCCGGCGCAACGACGACTACTGGGACGGCGCGCCCTACCTGGAGCAGCTGGAATTCCTGGTCGCCAACGAGGAGTCCGCGCGCCTCAACTCCCTGCTGGGCGGCCAGGTCGAATACGCCCACGAGCTGACACCGACGACCGCCCGCGCCCACGAGGGCAGGGGACAGATCGAGATCGTCCGGCTGCGCAACAGCGCGATGCAGGCCTTTGCCATGAAGACCGACCGGCCGCCGTTCGACGACAAGCGGGTGCGTGAGGCGTTCTTCCTCCTCACCGACCGCAAGGAACTGGTCGACGGCGCGCTTTCCGGCGCCGGAGAGATCGGCAACGACCTGTTCGGCAAGGGATACGAGTACTACGCCGACGGTCTGCCGCAGCGCGAGCAGGACCTCGACCGGGCCCGCCACCTGCTGAAGAAGGCCGGCGCCGACGGGCTGCGGGTCACCCTCGACACCTCGGCCGTGGCCGCCGGGTTCACCGAGTCCGCCGCCATCTTCCGCGACCAGGCCGCCAAGGCCGGAGTGCGGGTGAAGGTGGCGATGGGCAGCAAGGACAGCTACTGGCAGGACACCCTCGACTCCGGAACGCTGTGCTGTTACCGCTCCGGCGCGATGCCCATCGAATCGCACTTCTCCCAGCGCCTGCTGTCCGGCTCCACCACCAACGCCACCAAGTGGCACCACAAGGACTTCGACGCGCTCTACCAGCAGGCCCAGTCCACCAGGAACAAGGAGGACCGGGCCGCCGTCTACGCCCGTATGCAGCGCCGCCTGTACACCGAGGGCGGCTTCCTGGTCTGGGGCTTCGCCGACTGGATCCTGGGCACCGCCCGCACGGTCCGCGGCGTCGCGCACCGGGCCCCCGCCAACACGCTGGACTGGGCCCGCTTCGACAAGGTGTGGCTCGCGTGACCGGACTGCGATCGTGGCTGGTCCGGCGGGTGCTGCTCGGCGCCGGACAGACCGTCGCCGTCGTGCTGCTCGTCTTCGCCCTCACCGAGGCGCTGCCCGGCGACGCCGCGGTGGCGCTCGCCGGTGACCAGCCCGACCCCGGGCGGATCGCGGCCATCCGGGAGACCCTGCACCTCGACCGGCCCGCCCACGAACGCCTCGCGGCCTGGGCGGCCGGTCTGCTGCACGGCGACCTCGGCACCTCGCTGACCTCGGGCCGGCCGGTCAGCTCCTACCTCGCCGACGGCTTCGGACCGACCCTGCTGCTCGCCGCGCTCACCCTGCTCCTGCTGGTGCCGCCGGCCGTCGGCCTCGGCGTCCTGGCCGCCCGCCACGAAGGACGGCTCCTGGACCGCCTCATCAGCTCGGTGACCCTGGCGGTGTACGCGGTACCGGAGTTCGCCTTCGGAGTGCTGCTGCTGACGGTCTTCGCGCTGCGCCTGGGCTGGCTGCCGCCGACCGCCGTCGGCTACGGCGACGATCTGCTCGCCCATCCCGCGGCGCTGGTGCTGCCCGTAGTGGTGCTGCTGTCCCGGCCGGTGTGCTCGCTGGCGCGGCTGGTCCGCGCCGGCATGATCGAGGCACTGGCCTCACCGTACGTCGCACAGGCCCGCCGCTACGGCATCCCCGGCGCGCGCCTGCGCTATGCGCACGCCCTCCCCAACGCCCTTGCGCCCGCCGCCCAGCAGCTCGCCCGCACGGTCGACTGGCTGCTGTGCGGAGTCATCGTCGTGGAGGCCCTGTTCGTGATCCCCGGACTCGGCACGGTCCTGATGAATGCCGTCGCGGAACGCGATGTCCCCGTCATCCAGGGCCTGGCGGTCGTCTTCGGCTGCACCGCCGTCGTCCTCAACCTCGGCGCGGACCTGGGCACATACCGTCTGGTGCCCCGAACGGCGGTGGCGGCATGAGCCCCCGTACTGCCCCCGGCCCGCGTCGCTTCACCCTCTCCCTGCTGATCCTCACCGTCCCGCTGCTGCTCGCCCTGCTCGGGCCGCTGTTCGCCGGGGATCCCGGACCACGGGCCGCCTCCTTCACCCTCGGCGGTGGGCACTGGGCCGGCACCGACTTCGTCGGCCGGGACGTCTGGCGGCAGGTGCTGCTCGGCGGCCGCCCGGTGGTCCTGACCGCCCTCGCGGCGACGGCACTGGCCTACGCGGTGGCGCTGCCGCTGGGCCTCATCGCCGCGCTGACCCACCGCCGTTGGCTGGAAGAGCTGGTGATGCGGCCGTTGGACGTACTGCTCGCCGTGCCGTCGCTGCTGTTCCTGCTGCTGGTGGCGGCGGTCCTGACGCCCGATGCCGGCGGCCTGGCGCTGCTGGTGGCACTGGTCAACATCCCGGACGCGGTGCGAGCGGTCCGGGCCGCCACCGCCGAAGCGGCCGCCCGGCCCGCGGTCGAGGCACTGCGGATGCAGGGCGAGACCTGGTGGCGGACGGCCATCGGCTACGTCGGCCGGTCGGCCCTGCGCACCCTCGCCGCCGACGCCGGGGTCCGGCTGACCGGCGTGCTGTACCTGGTCGCCACGGCCGCCTTCCTCGGCGTCGGCGCCGAACCGGACGCCGCCGACTGGGCGGTGATGGTCGACCGCAACCGGACGGGCATGTTCCTCCAGCCCTGGGCCGTCGTGCTCCCCGCTGTGCTGATCATGGCGTTGACCATGGGCACCAACCTGCTCTTCGACGCCGCCCTCACCCGGCCCGACCGCGGGCCGGGACGGGACCGTCGTGGCCGGAGGCCCGCACCGGACCGTGGCGACCAAGGGCCCGCACAGGACCGAGTACCGCAACCCGGCCGCACCCCCGCACCACCTTCGCCCACCGACGGCCCGCCCCGCGCGCCCGGACGAGACGAGAAGAGCAACCCGTGCATCTGAACGAGTCCGAGGCCGCCGGGGTCCAGGACCTACGCGTCGAAATCGACGGCCGGGCCCTCGTCGACGGAGTGAGTCTGCGGGTGCCACCCGGCCGGATCACCGCCCTGATCGGTGCCTCCGGCAGCGGTAAGACCACCACCGGACTCGCCCTGCTCCACGAGCATCCGCCCGGCGCCAGGGTGACCGGCGAGGTCCGCGTCCCCGACGGCCTCGTCGGCTACGTACCGCAGCACCCCGCCGCCGTCCTCAACCCCGCCCGCCCGATAGCCGCCCTCCTCCAGGACATCGCCCGCACCCAGGTACGCCACCTGCCCCGCCGCGACCGCCGGACCGCGATCCGGGACCGCATCCTGCGCGCGCTCGCACAGGCCCGGCTCCACGACGGCGAAACCCTGCTGCACCGCTACCCCCACCAGCTCTCCGGCGGCCAACAACAGCGCGTCGTCCTGGCCCAGGCCCTGCTGACCGGCGCCGGCATCCTCGTCGCGGACGAACCGACCACCGGCCAGGACGCGGTGACGAAGCAGCAGATCGCCGACCAGCTGGCCGCCGTCGCCCGGGAGGGCATCGCCGTACTGCTCCTGAGCCACGACCTGGAGGTCGTCCGGGCCCTGGCCGACCATGTCCATGTCCTGCGCGCCGGCCGCATCGTCGAATCCGGCACCCCGGAACAGCTCTGGAACCGCCCTCAGCACTCCTGGACCCGGACACTCCTCACCTCCGTTGCCCCCACCGAGCCGCCGGAGGGCCCGCCCGTACAGAGCACGGACACCGAGACGCAGGTCGGCGACACCGCCTCCGGCCCGGCCGCCGCCACGGCGGTGCTCCGGGTGCGCAGCCTCATCGCCCGCCACGGCAGAGCCACCGTCCTGCGCACCCCCGAACTGCTGCTCCCGCCCGGCTGTTCGGCGATCATGGGCCGCTCCGGCAGCGGCAAGACCACCCTCGCCCGCTGTCTCGCCGGTCTGCACCGGAGCTACGACGGCGAGATACTCCTGGACGGTGTCGCGCTGCCCCGCAGCCTCCGCGACCGCACCCGCGAGCAGCTGGCCGCGGTCCAGTACGTCTTCCAGGACTCCCGCGCCGCCTTCGACGAACACCGCCCGGTCCTCGACCAGGTGGCACGCAGCGCCGTCCGGCTGCGCGCGGCCCCGCGCACCGAAGCCCTGGCCGAGGCCGAGCGCACCTTGCACACCCTCGGGCTGCCCGGTGACCTCGTACGCCGCCGGCCCACGGAGCTCTCCGGCGGTGAACTCCAGCGCGCCGCCCTGGCCCGCGCCCTGCTCGCCCGCCCCCGGGTCCTGATCTGCGATGAGATCACCTCCGGACAGGACGCCGTCACCCGCCGCAGCCTCCGCACACTCCTCGCCGGCCTCGTACGCACCCACCCGGACCTGTCCCTGGTCCTCATCACCCATGACCGCGACACCGCGACCCTGGCCACCCGTATCGCCGTGCTCGACGACGGCCACGTCGTCGAACAGGGCCCGGCCGGCCAACTGCTCACCGCCCCCCAGCACCCCCTCACCGCCGCCCTGCTGCAACCGGCACCCGACGTCGGGGTCATGTCCGGGATGAGGGACTGACGGAGCGCGCCATCAAAGCCCGGGGAGCCGCCGAGGGGAGCCGCACCACCGGCTCCCCTCCCGGCCCGCGCGGCCTACCCCCCGCCGGGAACGTCCACCAGCCGCAGCGGCAGCGACTTCAGTCCGTGAATGAAGTTCGATACCAGCCGCTGCGGCGGACCGGCGACCGCCAGGGCGGGCAGCAGACGGCAGGTCTCCTCGTACAGCACCCGCAGTTGCAGCCGGGCGAGATGGGCGCCCAGGCAGACATGCGGCCCGTCGCCGAAGGAGACATGGGGATTGGCGGAGCGGGCCAGGTCCAGGCGGTGCGGGTCGGCGAAGACCCGTTCGTCGTAATTCGCCGAACCGTGGAAGACCACCACCTTGTCGCCGGCGTGAAGGGTGCGGCCGGCCAGTTCGGTGTCGTATGCCGCGGTACGGCGGAAGCTGAGCACCGGCGGATGCCAGCGCAGCAGTTCCTCGACGGCCGTCGCCGTCCCCACGGCGCCCGCGCGCAGCCGGCGGTACGCGTCCGGGTGCCGGGCCAGCGCCAGCAGTCCGCCGGGGGCCGCACTGCGCACGGTGTCATTGCCCGCGATGGTCAGCAGAAAGAAGAACATCTCCAGCTCGGGCGTGGCCAGTTCCGGGTCCGAGGCGAGCACCGTCATCACATCGTCGCCCGGACACCGGCGCTTGTGGGCGGCCAGTTCCCGTGCGAAGCCGAACATGTCCTGGAGCAGCGCCGGGGAGCGCGGGTTGGCGGGCCGCCCGTCCGGGCCGGAGGCGGGCGGGCCGGCCTCGTCCGGGTCCTGGTAGCCGATGACGCGCCGGGTCCAGTCCAGGAGCAGCCCGCGCTCAGCGGCCGGCACCCCGAGCAGATCCGCGAGGTTGAGCAGCGCGAAGTCGTCGGTGACCGCGGGGACGAGGTCACCCACCCCGTCCCCGGCGCGCGCCGTGCCGACCGCCGCCGTCAGCAGCGCACGGGCCCGCTCGCGTATGACGGTGCCGAAGCGGTCGATCCGGCGAGGGGTGAACGCGCGGCTGACCGCACGGCGCAGCCGCCCGTGGTCGGGGGGATCCTGATTGAGCATCATGCGGCGGATGAACGGCAGATCGGCGGGGTCGGGATCGCGGATCTGGGTGGCGCCCAGGTGCGAGGAGAAGGTCCGGGCGTCCTTCAGGACCCGTACGACGTCCTGGTGGCGGGTGACCGCCCAGAAGCCCGGCCCGGCCGGCCAGCCGAGCACCTCGGGCTCCTCCTGCCAGGCCACCGGATACCGGTCGCGCAAGAGCCGGTACGCCGCGTGCGGCAGCCCGTCGGCGTAGCCGCGCGGGTCGAAGACGTCCGGCACCTCCCGGTCCGCGGCGTCGGCTGCGGATACGGTCATCCCGCCGCCGCTCCGTCATCGTCGGCGCGCAGGAAGTCCTCCACCGCCCGGATCAGTTCGAGCGGGGTCTCGTCCATGGCGTAGTGCCCTGCCGAGGGCAGCTCGACCAGCTCACTGCGGGTGTACCACCGCAGCCAGGTCTGCCGGGTCAGCTCCGCGTTGAGCGCGGGATCCAGCGTGCCGGTCACCGCCAGCGCGGGCACCGCCGACCCCTCGACCTCCGCGGCGAATCCCTCCCCGGACCAGGAATCCAGCCAGGAACGGAACGCCTTCGGGTCGCTGCACTCCAGCGACCGCCGCACCATCCGGTCCAGCCAGGCGGCGGGCCGCTGCCCGCCCGTGGTGAGGTCGAGGATGGCGCGCCGGTTCCCGGGGGTGTGGGCAGCGGAGGAGAACAGCTCCCACTGCTCCGGCGGCAGCGGCAGACCCGAGGCGGGGACCGGAGAGATGCCGACCATCCGGCGCACCCGGCGCGGCGCCGCGGCCAGCACCCGCTGGACGACGCTTGCACCCATCGAATGGCCGATCACCGAGAACCGCTCCCAGCCCAGCCGGTTGGCGAGCGCCAGCACATCCGCCGCCCCCTCACCGGTGGTGTACGCGCCGTCCGCGTCCTTCGCCTCGCCGTAGCCACGGAGATCGACCAGCGCGTACTGGAACGCGTCCTGGTCCAGATCGGGCCGGACCGGATCGAAGGCGGACCGGTCGGCGAACCACCCGTGCACGGCGATGACCTTGTGCGAACCCGTGCCGTGCAAGGCATGGGGCAGTACGAAGGAAGCCACGCTCACTCCAACCGTGTGACGGAACCTGCCGTGAAATACGGCCAAGGGGCCTTGGTGCGACCACAGTGGCCGTAACCTCCCCGCCCTGCAAGGGCGCCACGGCGCCGCTGATCCGGGGGAGCGCGCGCCGCGCGTATGTATCGGATGATCGACCGGGTATGCCACCGGCGCATTCAGGCCGCAGCGGCGCGCGCCCGGCCGGAGGGAGGAATCTGCGCCGTAAACCTCCGGTTCGCCTGTCGCGTTTTCCGTCACGGCTCGTTGTCGCTCACGTGATTCCCTGCAACAGCCCGACCTCGGGCATCAACAGCACCAAGAGGCCGCAGAGCGTCAGCTGGGCCGGACGTATCGCCCTGATCGAACCCGCCCCCAGGTCGGCCCGCTACGCCCGCTATCTCGCCCCCCATTGGAAGGGCATGGCGCGCCTCGACAGCGCCAACGGCATCGGCGCCCTCCCGGCCGCGCTCCTGCTGCTGCTCACCGCGGCCCTGCTGTTCGGCGCCGGGGGAGCGGGCGCGGCCCTGGCGGTGCGAGCCGTCTGCGGCGAGCCCCATCTGCTCGGATTCTGGCTGGCCTTCGACGCCGCCACCGCTTTCGTCCTGGCCACCTCCTATTGGCTGGTGAGCCGCTACGGCCTGCGGTTCTACGACACCGACCCCGTCGACAACGAGATCTGGCGCCTGGTCACCGTCGCCAACACGGCCTGGCGCGCCCTTCCCCGCCCCCATCGCCGTATCCACCAGCCCCGACTGCGTGCCGCCAACACGGCCGCCCGTCTGCTGCTCACCGACCACACCGACACCCGCACCCGCCAGGCCCTGGCCGCCCACACCGAACTGCTGCGACAGCTGTCCGTCGCCGTGCTGCCGGACACTCCGCCGCACGACCAGGCGGAGGAAGCCCTCACCGCCGCCCTCGCGCATCTGACGGACGAATGCCAGAGCCTCCGGGACAGCGCCACCCCCACCTCACCCACGCCCCTCCCGTCGCTCACCGCCGCCCCGGCCTGACGGGCCCGCACCACCGGCCTCGCCCGGTGTCCCCGGTCTCGTCACTCCCGGCCTCGTTCCTCCCGGGAAAGCGCCTCAAGACCGCGCTGGAGAAAGTGGCGTTCCGCTGTGTTGTCCGTGCGGGCGAGGGCCTTCTCGTACGCCTGGGCCGCCTCGGCGTCGCGGCCGAGGCGGCGGAGCAGATCGGCGCGGATGGCGTGGAAGACGTGATAGCGGTCGAGCGGGAGGCTGTCGACGAGGGTGAGCGCCGCCGCCGGTCCCTCGACCTCGGCCACCGCGACGGCGCGGTTCAGCGCCACGACCGGACTCGGGTCGAGGGTGAGCAACTGGTCGTACAGCGCACGGATCTGCCACCAGTCGGTGGCGGCCGCGGTCGGTGCGTCGCTGTGGACCGCGTTGATGGCCGCCTGAATTTGATAGGGGCCGGGCTGATTGCGGCGCAGACACTGCCGGACCAGGGCCTGGCCTTCGGCGACCAGGGCGTGGTCCCAGCGGCTGCGGTCCTGGTCGGCCAGCAGTACCAGATCGCCGTCCGGGCCGGTACGGGCGGTCCGCCGCGATTCGGTCAGCAGCATGAGGGCGAGCAGCCCCACCGCCTCCGGCTCGTCGGGCAGCAGCTCGGTGAGGAGCCTTCCGAGCCGGATCGCCTCCCGGCAGAGGTCCTCGCGGACCAGCGACGCACCCGAGCTGGCCGTGTAGCCCTCGTTGAAGATGAGGTACACCACGGCCAAGACGGCCCGCAGGCGGTCCGGGAGGTCGGCGTCGGTCGGGATGCGGAAGGGAATCCGTGCGGCGCGGATCTTGCCCTTGGCCCGGACGAGCCGTTGCGCCATGGTCGGCTCGGTGACCAGGAAGGCGCGGGCGATCTCCGCGGTGGTGAGCCCGCCGAGAAGCCGGAGCGTCAGCGCGACCCGGGCGGCGGGGGCGAGCGCCGGATGGCAGCAGGTGAAGATCAGACGTAGCCGGTCGTCGCGCACGGGTCCCTCCTCGGCCGGCTCGTCACCGGCGTGCAGCAGCGCGGCCTGTGCGTGCCGGTCGTCGCGGGACGCCTCCCGGCGCAGCCGGTCGACCGCACGGTTACGGGCGGTGGTGATGATCCATCCCGCCGGGCTCGGGGGCAGCCCCGCGGCCGGCCACCGCTCGACCGCCGTGGTGAAGGCGTCCTGGACCGCCTCCTCGGCGACGTCGATGTCACCGAAGACGCGGACCAGGACGGCGACCGCGCGCCCGTACTCCTCGCGGAACACCCGCCCGACCTCGGCCACGGTCGCCTCCGGCATGCCGGACGTCACCCGCAGGAGCCGTGTTGAAGCGGCCTGACCTCGATGGGGAGGGTGGTGGCACGGGCGAGCTTGCGCCCCCATTCGAGCGCGGCGTCGAGGTCGGGCGCCTGGATGACGGTGAACCCGCCGATGTGCTCCTTGCCCTCGACGTAGGGGCCGTCGGTCGTGAGCACCTCGTTGTCCTTCTGCCGCACCACGGTCGCCGTGCTCGGCGGGTGCAGCCCCCCGGCGAACACCCAGGCGCCGGCCGCTCTGAGCTCGGCGTTCAGGGCCTCGACCTCCCGCATGATCGGCTCCAGGACCTCCGGCCCCGGCGGCGGCCCGTCCGGCTGGTAGATGCTGAGCAGGTAGTGCGTCATGGTGGGCCTCCTCGGCCGTCGTTCCGCCGGCGCTGCGCCGGCCTCTCACCCTCTATACGAACGGCCCCGTCCCGAATCGACACCGTGACACGACCGTCGCAGATTTCCTGGCCCGGACGGGCGGACTGGCCTGGCCCGGACGGTTTCGCGGCGGGGCAGGGCGACGGAGGCCGCCCGGCACACATGCGCCGGCAGCCTGCTCCATTGGGGGAATGCACGCCCGCACACGTTCGAAGACCGCTCCGCGGTGATACCACCTCTGGGTATGCGCCGAGCGTGCGCACCAGCTCGCGCGCGGCAGTCGTCCCCCTTCCGGCGCTGGTCACGGGAGGGGCGGGAGGCGGTGACGGCCCAGTGCGGAACCGATCCGGCGGGGAGCGCGAGCGTTCCCCCGACGTCCACGGGAACGGGCCCCGGCGGCCCCGGGGCACCACGCGGCGCACCGCCCGCGGGGTCCGGGCCCCGAGCGTGCGCCGGGCAAGGGGCCGGGTGCCGGACCGCAGCCCGGGGAAGGGCGCCGAGGTCTCTCCGATACTGCGGGTCGTGGCCGGATACGCCTGGCGCCTGATCATCGTGGGCGCGGCCGCCTACGCGATCTTCGCGGCGCTGGGCCGCTTCCATCTGGTGACGCTGGCTGTCTTCCTGGCCCTGGTGCTGACCGCCCTCCTGGAGCCGGCGGTCAGTCTGCTGAGCCGCTGGATGCCACGGTCGGCGGCGGTCGCGATCGGCCTCGTGGTCGGCATCCTGCTCCTCTTCAGCATCCTCAGCCTGATCGGCGCGACCGTCGCCGGTGAGTGGGACGGACTGCGCCGGGAGTTCGTCGGCGGCGTGCAGCGCATCGAGCGCTGGTTCGAAGGGCCGCCGGTCCATCTGCGTCCGGGGACGCTCTCCGATCTCCAGTCCCGGCTCTCGCGCTTCGTGACCAGCCATCGCGCCACCCTGATCAGCACCGCACTCAGCGGCGTGGGCCAGGCAGTGGCCGTCCTGACCGTGGGGGTACTGGCACTCTTCTGCTCCATTTTCTTTCTGCATTCGGGCGACCGGATGTGGGAGTGGTTCGGCGGCCAGCTACCGGTGGGCGGGCGCCAACCCGTGCATGCCGCCGGGTGTGCCGCATGGTTCACCTTCACGGGCTACACCCGCGGCATCGTGGTGGTGGCCGCCATCAACGCCGTTCTCGTAGGAGCCGGACTCTTCGCGCTGGGGATCCCCCTGGCCCTTCCCCTGGCGGTGCTGGAATTCTTCGCCGCATTCATCCCGCTGGTGGGCTCGCCCGTGGCGCTGGCCATCGCCGCCGTGGTGGCGCTGGCCGCGAAGGGACCGGTGGTGGCCGCCGTCGTCGTGCTGCTGATCGTGGTCATCGGGCAGATCGAAGGCCATGTACTGCACCCCCTCGTGATGAGCAGGGCGGTCCGGCTGCACCCGGTGGTGGTGGCCCTCACCGTCATCTGCGGCAGCGTCACAGCGGGCGTACTCGGCGCGGTCGTCGCCGTACCGATGGTGTCGGTGGCCTGGTCCGTGTATGGCGTACTGCGGGTGCCGGCCGAGCCGGCTTCATAGGAGGCTGAAGGGGCCCTTCTCACCGGGCGAGACGGGCGCCGCGACCTGAGGCGGTCCCCTGGCGGGTGGGGCCGTACCGCCGCGCGCGGGCCTCCACATGGACGAAGGCGCGGGCGACCGCGGAGAGCCGGGCCACTTCCTTCGCGAAGTCGTCGTGCGGCGTGTGGGGGAACGATGCCGATGACGTGGGCGGTGCCGGCGGGCCGGTCCGCCGTGCCTGTAAGGCGGTGTGCAGCAACAGCGCCTCGCCCGTCGGCGAGCCGGGCTCGACGGTCAGGTGCAGGGCCTCGGCCCGGCGGCGCACGGCGCCGGTGTCGGCATACGGAAGCAGGGCGAGTTGTCCGTCGCGGATCTCGATGACGGCGCGGTAGAGGCAGTAGCCGATGTCACGCGGTGGCAGGGGGCCGCGGCGGCGGAACGGCGGCGGGTCCAGTGTGATGGCGGGTACTGCTTCCGACACGGCGTGCCACAGCGGACGCAGGCGCCGGTGGTCGCGGTACTGCGCCGGCCACTGGTGCGCGGCGGACAGATGGACGCCCCAGGCCGGCAAGGTCCAGCCGACGATCTGGAGGAGCGAGCCGAGATCGCCGGAGACCCAGCCGATGGGGTCGAATGCGTCCATGTCCAGGCCGATGCCGCGGCCGGCAAGGGTGGCGAGGCGACAGCCACAGTAGAGGAGGACCAGCGAGGCGCCGATGCTCATCACGATCATCCCGCGGCGCAGCCAGGAACGCTGGGCCAGTCCCACGAAGCGCAGGGAGAGCCGTAGGGCCTCGATCTGACCGGCAGCGCAGAGGGAGACGTACAGGCCCATGTGGACGGCGTAATGCGGTTCCGTCTGGTACATGACGGAGACGGTCCGGGCGCTCTCGTAGTGCTTGAGGGGGGCGAGCAGGAAGAAGAGTGTGACCACCACGATCAGTGCGGCACTGCACACGTGGATCCGGCGCCGGGACTCGGCGTGCGCCTTGTCCGGCGGTCCTGCCCAGTGGACCAGGGCCACCTGCTGGGCCGCGGTCAGCACGATCACCGCGGCCTGGGACAGGACGGTGGTGATGTTCGGGTAGTGCAGAAGGCCCGAGAGAACGGTGCGGAAGGGCTCGAGGTCGACGAGGAAGCTCAGGCCGGACGCGAGGAAGTAGATGCAGAGAGCCACCAGTGCGGGGTCGTTGCCGCTGCGCCGTGCGGCCGGAAGCTTGTAGCAGAACGCCATCAGCGCACTGACACCGGTGATCCAGGCGATAACGGTGAAGAGCATGCGTCAGCCCGGCCCCCGGCCGGTCCGGCCGAGGGAGTGTTCCAGGCGCGCGAGGAGCCCGGCGGCCTCCGGGGCCGTACGCTCCGGCTGCGCCGGTGGTCTGCGCGAGGCGGCCATCAACAGGAGCGAGGCCATGGTTTCCGCCTCCCGCTCCTGATGGTCGGCATAGGTGGAGCGCGCGAGCGCGCCACGGACCAGCGCCGGGTCGAGGTCCGGGAAGAGCCGGTACAGATCGGAGCTGTCGCCGTCCAGATGTGAGCCGTGGTGGCCGTGGATGATATGGGCGAGTTCGTGAGCGATGATGTGGTGCTGATGAAGGCGGGTGGTGCGGCTCTCGTAGGCGATGACGTCCGCCGTGGCGGTGGCGAGCCAGAGCCCGTAGAGACTGCCTGCGCCGAGCTCCAGCGGGGCGAGCACGATCGGGCGGCCACGGCGCTCGCCCAGTCGTTCCGCCACCAGGGGAACGGTGAATTCCGGCGGCAGGCCCAAGTCGTCGATGAGGTCCTGGCAGGCGTGGCGCAGGTGTTTGACGTGCCGTGTTGAAAGGGCGCCGACGCGCTTGGCTGAAAGGCGCATGCTCACCATTCCTCGCGCTGTCCGGGGTCGCTCTGGCGGCTTGTGCAAAGTTGAGCACGGAGGTCTAAGGAGCGCTGCTGCCCGACCGGCGGTCGCGCGCCTCGTCCGGGTCCCGGGGCAGGCCCTCCAGTTCACGTACCCGCTCGATCACCTCACGGATGGACTCCAGGCTCTCCGCGGAGAGGCCGGCCGCGCGCAGCGCCACGGAGTGCACCCCGCTGTCGTGCAGTGCGGTCAACAGCCCGAGTTGCGCGTCGACTTCCGCGGTGACCCGGTCGTCGAAGAAATAGGCCGGTGGCACACCGAAGAGCTTTGCGAGCGCTTCGAGGTGCCGGAGTGTGGGATTGTCCCGCTGCCCTCTGCGCAGCAGCCAGATATAGCTGCCGGAGATCGGTACGCCTGATGCGGTCAGGAGCCGCGCCGCTTCCTCGCTGTTGTAGGGGCCGCGCCCGGCCGGCGAGACCGTCTCGAAGAGGTGGTTGAGCTTGTCGGCGAGCGAGCGGTCGCCCGGCGTACTCGACTTGTCCACGTGTGGCCTCCCGTTCCGGCCGTCAATCTAACCTCATCGCGGACTCCGGTCGAACACCGCCTTGGCTGAACACGCAGGCACAGAAGGCGCGTTGACACGTCGTACACCTCTGCCTAGCGTGGCATCCTTGTGTGATCTCGACTCATGTTGGATCGACTTCCCCTGGCAATCCCTCACCAGTCGGCCGCCGGGGCCGCCCACGGGCCCGGCGTCCGAGCTCTGTTCTCCGTCGCCGTGGTCCCGGTCGGACCGCGCTGCCGACCTGGCGTGGAACGGCGCGGCAGGAAGCGGGATCAGCCCGGGTGGCAGGACAAACCGGAAGGGTGTGACGGCAGTTGGAGCGGTTACCAGTCGCGGCGGACGGTGCCGGGCACGAAGCGGGCGGCAGTGGCCGCGACGGGGGAGCGGTCGGCTTGCCGGGCCCACGGCCATGGGAAGGGCAGAAGCCCACTCTGGTCGCCCTCGCGCTGCTGCGGCCGTCCGACTCGCCCAGGACGGCAGGCGAGGACTCCCGGCATGTGCAGGTGCTGGCCGAGTCCGAGACGCCCCTGCCGCCGATCCTCGTCCACCGCCATACGATGCGAGTGATCGACGGGATGCACCGGCTACGGGCCGCCGAGCTGCGCGGCGAGACGCACGCCAAGGTCGTGTTCTTCGACGGAAGTGAGCCGGACGCCTTCGTCCTCGCCGTACGGCTCAACGCCACCCACGGCCTCCCGCTCTCGCGCGCCGACCGGGCGCAGGCTGCCGACCGGGTGATCCGCAGCCACCCCCAGTGGTCGGACCGGCTCATCGCCGCGGCCACCGGACTGGCCGCGCGCACGGTCAGCGCGATCAGGAAGCGTTCAACTGAGAACGGGCGGCAGTTGAACACCCGTATCGGACGCGATGGGCGTTCCCGGCCGCTGAGCGCGGCCGAGGGGCGGCGGCGGGCGGGCGAACTGATGGCACGTCGTCCGGAGGCATCGCTGCGCGAGATCTCCGAGGCGGCCGGTATCGCCCTGGCCACCACCCGCGACGTCCGCGAACGACTCCGTCTCGGCCAGGATCCCGTCCCGCCCAAGCTGCGGGCGGCGGAACTGAAACAGACGGGTCCGAACGGCCCCGGAGCGGGCGGGGGCAGGAAGGCCGGAGCGGTCACCGTGCGCACCATGGGGCCGGCGGCGGAGCCGGCGACAGTGCCCCGGTTCGAGACGCAGCCCGCCCTCGAGATTCTGCGCCGCGACCCCTCACTGCGGTTCACGGAGGTGGGCCGGCGGCTGATGTTCCTGCTGAGCCTCCACTCCATCAACGCCCCGGAGTGGCAGCGGTTGGTGGAGGCCGTCCCTGCCCACTGCTCGCGTTCAGTGGCGCAGGTGGCCCGCCAGTGCGCGGAAGAGTGGCTGTGGTTCGCGGACCGGATCGAGAGCAACGGGCGGATGGCGGGCTGACCCGGGCGGCGGGCCGGCCGGCCCGTGAGCGGCGCGGAAACAGGGACGAGGAGGAGCTTCGGTGGACAGCAGGGTGGGGAAGTCGGCGGCGACCTGCCGCTTCAAGTGCGGGCAGGCGTGTGCGGGCCAGGCACCGAACACGTCGGGCAATGTCTACTTCGGGGAGGTGCTGCGGCAGGTGGTGTCCCGCCGGTGGTCGCTGAAGGCGGGCGCCGTGACGGCCGGGGCGCTGGCCGCCGCGCCGCTGACCGGGTCACCGCGCGCGGCCGCCGCCGGCCCGACGGCCCCGGGCACGGCCTTCACCCCGGTGCCGACCGGCACCGGGGACCGTGTGGTCGTCCCCGAGGAGTACCGGCACGAGGTCCTCATCCGCTGGGGCGACCCCGTCCTGCCGGACGCCCCGCCCTTCGACTTCGACCGGCAGACCGCGGTCGCCCAGGCCCGCCAGTTCGGTGTCAACAACGACTATTGCGCATTGCTGCCGCTGCGCGGACGCGACCGGTGGCTGATGGTCAGCAACCACGAGTACGCCACCGAGCCACTGATGTTCGGCCACTGGGACCCGGACCGGCCCACCGAGGAGCAGGTCCGCACAGCCTGGGAGGCACACGGGCTCTCGGTGGTCCTGCTGGAGCGGGCGCCCGGTGAGGGGTTGCCACGGGTGCGGACCGACGCGCGCTGGAACCGCCGGATCACTCTCACCACCCCGTGTGAGGTGCGCGGTCCCGCTGCGGGCTCCCGCTATCTGCGCACCTCCGCCGATCCGGGGGGCGTCCGGGTCCTGGGCACGATGGCCAACTGCTCGGGGGGAAAGACCCCATGGGGCACGGTGCTGTCGGGCGAGGAGAACGTCCATGTGCCGTTCGCCCACGCCGATGCCGCCCCCACCGCGCAGCAGCGGGCGGCGCTGCGACGCTACGGCTTCGCGCCGGGGCCGTCGCTGCGTAAATGGGAGCGCTACGACCGGCGGTTCGACCTCGGGCGGGAGCCCAACGAGGCCAATCGCTTCGGCTGGATCGTGGAGATCGACCCCTACGACCCGCACTCCACACCCGTCAAACGCACCGCGCTGGGACGCTTCAAGCATGAGGCGGCCAATGTCGTCGTGGCGCCCGACGGCCGGGTCACGGCCTACATGGGGGACGACGAGCGCTTCGAGTACCTGTACAAGTTCGTCTCCGACCGCCGGATGCGGACGGGCGGTTCGGCGACGGACCGGGAGTACAACCAGACCCTGCTGGACTCCGGCACGCTCTACGCGGCACGGTTCACCGGCGACGGCCCGGCGGAAGAGATCGACGGCTCCGGACGGCTGCCCGCGGACGGCGAGTTCGACGGATCGGGGCGCTGGCTGCCGCTCGCGCACAACGGCCACAGCTTCGTCGACGGAATGACCGCCGAAGAGGTGTATGTCTTCACCCGGCAGGCCGCGGACCGGGCCGGTGCCACCGCCATGGACCGCCCGGAGGACGTCGAGCCGCACCCGTATACCGGCCGGGTCTACGCCGCACTCACCAACAACGACTACCGGGGCGCGGCCGGTGCGCCCGCCGCGGACGAGGCCAACCCGCGCGCCGCCAATCGCGACGGGCACGTCCTGGAGCTGGAGGAACACGGTGGTGACGCCACCGCCGAGCGATTCCGCTGGCGGCTGATGCTGGTGTGCGGCGACCCGGCCGCTCCCGGCACCTACTACGCCGGGTACGACAAGAGCCGGGTCAGCGCCCTCTCCTGCCCGGACAACATCGCCTTCGACCGGCACGGCAACCTCTGGCTGACGACGGACAACTCCGGACGCCTGGGCAACGACGGGCTCTACGTGGTGCCCACCGAGGGGCCGGAACGCGGCAGGGTGAAGCGCTTCATGACGATCCCGGTCGGGGCCGAGGCCTGTGGACCGGTGGTCGAGGACGACTTCGTGCTGCTGTCCGTGCAGCACCCCGGCGAGGTGGCGGGTGCCGATGCGCAGCACCCCGCCTCGCACTGGCCGGACGGCGGAGCCAGCCGGCCGCGGGCAGCGGTCGTGGCCGTATGGCGCCCGGACGGCGGCGGCATAGGAATGGCCGGTCCTTCCGGGGCGTAACACATACGGTTCAGGAATCCTGGCCTGCGGTTTTCGGGGTGCATTCTTTCTTCCTTCCCCTGGGTGAAGTGCGGCGCATATAGTCGCCCTCGTGCAATATCCGGTCCCCTTGGGGCGGTACGGAGTATTCGCCCCGGACGTAGGCAGGTGGCGTGCAGCAATCCGTCAATTTCTCTCCGGCAGCGGATTTCTACGACAAGACGCGAGGAGGTGAACAGCGTGGGCGCCGTATCGCTCCGGCAATTGCGGAGCGCACCGATCCGGACAAGCTCCTCCTCGATGCGGGGATGGGCACCGGCGTGGTGGCCCTCGCACTGAAGGAAAGTGGCCGCTCCGTGGTGGGGATCGATCTCTCCCATGCGATGCTCACCAAAGCGGTCGCCCGGATCGGGCCCGCGGTGGCCAATGCCTCGCTCACCCAACTTCCCTTCGGTGACGCGACCTTCGACCAGGCATACAGCGTCTGGGTGCTGCATGTCGTCGGGGACCAGCGCCGGGGTCTCGCCGAGGTCGCCCGGGTACTCCGGCCGGGCGGGCGTTATGTCGTCGTCCCCGGCATGATCCTCTTCGACGACCAGCCGGTCAGCCGCATCATGGAGGAGATCCAGCGGCGCACCTCCGAGGCCGACGACCGGGCCGGGAAGATCGTCCCGATCGCCGAACAGGTCGGCCTGAAGGCGGTGGAGGTCGGCGAGCTGGAGGCGGCGGTGCACGAGCACACCCCTGCCCAGATCGCCGACGGTCTCGAACAGCGCATGCTCTTCCACCTCTGGGCGGTCGACGACGCCGTCTTCGACGAGAAGGTGGCCCCCCTGGTGCAGGAGCTGCGGGCGCTGCCCGAGCCGGATGCCCCGGTCGTCCGCCGCACCCGCCGGCAGGTCGTCGTCTTCGAGAAGCAGGGGTGACCATGGTGGACGAACCCCTCGACCTCGCAGCCGAGTTGGCCGGCACCCGCCTGATCGCGATGATCACTGAACCGGACGCGCCCGGTGTTCCGGACGTGGTACGGGAGTTGGGCGCGGCCGGACTGCGCGCGGTGGAGCTCACCCTCACCACCCCCACGGCGTTGGATGCCGTGGCCCGCGTCGTCGCCACCGGTGCCACCCTCGTGGGGGCCGGCACCGTGCGGGACCGCGCCACCGCCCGCGCGGCGGTGGAGGCCGGCGCCCACTACCTGCTGACCCCGGGGGTCCTCCCCGAAGTCCTCGACGAGGCCGGGCGGCTGGGCGTGCCCGTGGTCTGCGGAGCCTTCACCACCACCGAGGTCATGGACGCGTGGCGGCTGGGCGCCGCGCTGGTCAAGCTCTTTCCGGCCCGGCTGGGCGGCCCCGAGTACACCGCCTCGCTGTGCATGGCCTTCCCTGACATTCCGATCGTGCCCACGGGCGGGATCACCGCGGCGGACCTGCCCGAGCACTTCCGGGCGGGCGCCCACGCGGCTGCGCTGGGCCGGCCGCTGATCGGCGACGCCCTGCACAGCGGGGACCTGGCCGAGGTGCGGACCCGCACCGCCGAACTGCTGGACGCCGTCAGGGCGGTACGCGCCCGCTGAGGCCGTCGGACGCGCCCGAGGCCGTGCGACGGGCTTGCCCGAGGGTGCCCGCCCGTCGTCACCGCCGGCTCTCAATTTCTCCGAGAGAGGAATTCTCGTGTTACTGGACCGCTCGTTCGAGCTTGCCCGGAAAGCTGAAGAAATCGATGCGCTGGCCGCCAAGCGAAAGAATGTCATCGCCTCCGACCAGATGATCGAGGGGGAGTACCCCATATTCGTCGACCGGACCAGCGGCGCATACTTCTGGGACGTTGACGGAAACCGCTATCTCGATTTTTTCCTGTCGTATGGGACCGTCGTACTGGGTCATGCCGACCGGGATGTCGACGACCAGGTCATCGCCGAGATCCGGAAAGGATTCGCCACCGGGCTGAGCAAGCCCGTGCAGACCGAACTCGTCAGCGAACTCCTCGAGGTGATCCCGGGCGCCGAAATGGCGATGCTGATGAAGACCGGATCCGACGCCACCGGCGCCGCGGTGCGCCTGTCGCGCTCCTTCACCGGCCGTGACCGCGTCGCCCGCTTCGGCTACAACGGCTGGCACGACTGGTGCGCCCAGTGGGACCACGGCATCCCCCGTGCCACCCGCGACCTCGTGCACACCTTCGCCTACAACGACCTCGACTCCTTGCGCGCGCTGTTCGAGCGGCACCCGGGCGAGATCGCCTGCGTCGTCATGATGCCCTTCGAGGTGGAGCCGCCGGCCCCCGGCTTCCTCGAAGGCGTACGGGAGCTGACGCGGGCGCACGGGGCCCTGCTGGTCCTGGACGAGATGCGTTCGGGCTTCCGGATGGCCCTCGGCGGCGCCCAGGAGTATTTCGGTGTCACCGCGGACCTGGCGACCTTCAGCAAGGCGTTCGCCAACGGCTATGCGATCTCCGCACTGACCGGCCGCGCGGAGGTGCTGCGCCGCCTGGACCGCGTACACATCTCCTCGACCTTCTACGCCAACTCCGACGCCATGGCCGCCGCACTGGCGACCCTGCGCAAGTTGCGCTCGGGGCCGCACCTGGAGCGCATCCATACCCTGGGCAGCCGGCTCCAGGACGGGCTGCGCGAGCTCACCGACAAGTACGCCGCGCCGGTCGAGGTGGTCGGCCATCCGCCCATGCCCTTCCTCGACTTCCGGCTCGGCAGCGAGGAGGAGAATCAGGCGGCCAAGCGGTCCTTCTACACCGAGACCATCCGGGCCGGGGTCTTCTTCCACCCCAACCACCACTGGTTCGTGTGCGCCGCCACCACAGAGGAGGACATCGACACCGCGATCGAGGCGGCGCGCGGCGGGTTCGAGGCGCTGGTACGGGACGGCTATACCGGTGCCGTCCGCTCCGGGGAGGCCGCGCGATGACCGCTGCCGGGGAGTGGGGGCTGCGGCACCCGCGGACGGTGACCGAGGAGCACTGGGCGGCCGAACAGGAAGTGATCGGCCCCGGGCTTCAGGCCGTGATGCTCTGGTCCAAACTGTGTGTGGAGCGTGCGGACGGTGCGACGCTGACCGACGTCGACGGCAATCGCGTCATCGACTTCCAGGGCGCCGGCGGGGTCAATTCGATCGGGCACGCCGAGCCGCGGTTCGTCGCCGCGATGGGGGCACAGCTCGCGGTGTCCACAGCAGGCGCCTTCGGCTCGCCCGCCCGCCTGGAGATGACCCGCGTCCTCAAAGACTTCCTGCCGCCCGAACTGGACACCGTCCAGCTCTACAGCGGCGGCACCGAGGCCGTCGAGGCGGCACTGCGGCTCGCCAAGTCCGTCACCGGCAAACACGAATTCCTCTCCTTCTGGGGCGGCTTCCACGGCAAGACCATGGGCAGCCTGGCCCTGACCGCCGGTGCCCGGGCGGGCCTCGGCCCGCTGCCGCCCGGCTACTTCTCCGCGCCGTACGCCAACTGCTACCGCTGCCCGTTCAAGCTGAAGGCGCCCGAATGCGGCTTCGCCTGCGTCGAGCACGCGCGGGACGTCATCAAGGAGAACAGCACGGGGGCGATGGCCGCGATCGTCGTGGAGCCCGTCCAGGGCCGGTCGGGAAACGTCGTGCCGCCGCCGGGCTATCTCGGCGCACTGGCCTCCGTGGCCGAGGAGTTCGACGCGCTGCTGATCGCCGACGAGATGATGACGGGCTTCGGCCGGACCGGAGCCGCCTTCGCGTACCAGCACGAGGACGTCACCCCGGACGTGCTCACCGTCGGCAAGGGCATGGGCGGCGGTTACCCCGTCACCGGTGTCATCGCTGCGGCATCGACCATGGCGGCGGCACCGTTCTCCGACCCGAGTGCCAGTTCCTCCAGCTTCGGTGCCTTCCCGATGGCCTGCCGGGCGGTGGCCGCCACCACGGACATCCTCACCTCCGACAAGCTCGTCGAGCACACCGCCGACCTCGGCGAACGACTGCTGGCCGAGCTGCGCGGCCTGGTGACCGACGCCCCGCTCGTCGGGGATGTCCGCGGTCTGGGGCTGGCCATCGGCATCGAGCTGGTCACGGACAAGGAGACCAAGGCGCCCGCCCCGAAACCCCTGGTACGGGACGTCTATCTGGCCCTGCTGCGGGCCGGGGTGCTGGTGATGCTCGGCGGCAACAGCCTGCGTCTCTACCCGCCGCTGAACGCCGACCCGGAGCAGACCATGACAGCCGTGGAAATCATCCGCCAGACCCTCACCCGCTTCCCGGACGTGCCGTGAGCCGGGCTCTCCGCCGGGCCGGTGTGGACCGGCACCACACGGCGGCGACGGAGGCCGCCGCCCGCGCGGCCGCGGAGCTGCTGCGCCGCCGCACCGCTCCCGGGGACGTCCGCGTCAAGGCCGGGGACGGGCTGGTGAGCGAGGCCGACACGGCGGCCGAGCGGGCGGTGCTGGAGGTGCTGCGGGAGCGCACACCGGAGTGCGGGGTACTCGCGGAGGAGGCCGGCGCCCTGCCCGGCCCCGGCCCCCGGTGGATCGTCGACCCGCTCGACGGCACCACCAACTACCTGCGCGGTCTGCCCGACTACGCGGTCGCCCTCGCGCTGGCCGAAGGCGACCGCCTGCTGCTGTGCGTCATCCACTTCCCGGAGACCGGCACCGTCTTCACGGCCGTCGCCGGGGACGGCGCCTACCGCGACGGGGTGCGAATGCGCCCGGCCGGGCCGTCCCCGGGCCGTCCGCTGGTCGGCACCGGATTCGGGACCGAGGGAGTGGTCCGCGAGGAGCAGTGCTCGGTCGCCGACCGCCTGCTGCGCGCCGGGTTCGAGATCCGCGAGCCCGGCAGTGCCTCCACAGGGCTGTGCCGGGTCGCCTGCGGGGCCTACGACGGCTATCTCGAATTCGGCATCGGCCCCTGGGACGCCGCACCCGGCGCGCTGCTGGTGACGGAGGCCGGTGGAACGGTCAGCGGCTGGGGCGGCGGGCCGTTCGGCGTGGACGAGGGGCATCTGGTCGCAGCGGCACCGGCATTCCACAACAGCTTGGTGACGGCCGGCGGGCCCTGCCCGCCCGCCGTCCGACGGAAGGAGACGGCATGAAAGTAGCGATTGTCGGATTCGGTACCGCGGGCGGGGGCCGGCTCAGCGGATACCGCTCGGTGCCCGGCGTCGAGGTGGCAGCGATAGTGGAGCCCGCCGCCGAACGGCGGCGGGCGGCAGCCGAACAGCTGCCCCACGGGCGGGTGATGGCCTCCCTCGACGAACTCCTCGCTGAGGGAGGCGTCGATGTGGTGGACGTCTGCACCCCGCCCGCCTACCACGTGCCCGTGGCCCACCGGGCACTGACGGCCGGCTGCCATGTGATCTGCGAAAAGCCGGTCGCGGTCAGCCTCGCGGATGCCCAGGAGCTGATCGCGACGGCGCGCAGCCACGAACGGCTGCTGTACCCGTCGCACAATTACGGCACCTCGCCGATGATGCGCCTGCTGCGGCAGGCAGTGGACGCCGGCATCGGCCGCCTGGAGTCGGCCCGCTTCCAGATCTTGCGCGACCGGCACGCGCGGGGAGTGCACGGCTTCCGGCCCGACTGGCGGCGCTCCAGGGAACTGGCGGGCGGCGGCATCCTCCTCGACCACGGCACGCACTGCGTCTACATGGCGCTGCGCCTGTTCGGTGAACTGCCCGCCAAGATCTCCTGCACGGTGGGCCGGCCCGTGGGGTCGCCGGACGCGGTCGACGAAGAGGCCGCCGTGCGCATGGACTTCGGTTCCGCCGTGTGCGACATCGAACTGAGCTGGCGGGCCGGACTGCGGGCCAACCACTACTCGGTCACCGGTACGGAAGGCTTCCTGCGGATCGACGACGACCGGGTGACCGCCGAGGGGCCCGACGGGCCCCAGGTCCTGGACCTGGCCTCCCCCAGCCGCGACCAGACCCATCTCGACTGGTTCCCGCCGATGTTCGCCGACTTCCGCCAGACGCTGGCGGACCCCGGGCGGTGGCATGTGCCCGCTGACGAGATCGCCGGCACCGCACGTGTCATCGAGACGGCGTACCGCTCGGCCGCGGTCGGTGGCGCACCCCTGGCACTGGTCGGCGACGACACCAGGCCAGGTGTGCACACCGTGTCTCCCGTGTGAGACGGCCGGGCGCCGGAGCGCCCTTCCGGTCCGGGGCGGCGGCCGGTTCGCCGCCCCGGACCACGGGAGCGCTATCCCGCGTCGGCCGTCGTATCCCCGCCCAGTGCCCGGGAGAGCAGATCCCGTTCCTCGACCAGGTTGTCGTAGGTCGTCGCGCGTTCATGGGAGGCGAAGTAGTGGCAGATCACCCGGTCGTCGATGCGCGGCAGCCACTCCAGCCGGCCGGAGCGGTAGGGCTCGCCCAGTCCCGCCACCCGCGCCTCGCCCGCCTTTCCGCCGAGCAGCGAGTACGACATCTGCGTCACATAGCGCGGCGCGAACCGGATCTCCGGCGGCAGCCGGGTGAGCATCTCTTCCAAGTACGCCGGGTCGAAGAACCCGGCCACGTCGGCGCAGGCGAAGCCGCAGCACATGTACGGCACATACGGCACGCCGGGGAGCCGGTCGGCTATCCAGTGCACGCCCTGCGGTTCCCAGCCCTCCTCGGGCGAGTAGAGGAATGTGGCCCGCTCCGCCGACGGCGCCGCGGCCCAGTGCACCAGCCGGTCGGGACGGGCGAGGAACACCACATCGCTGTCCATGCTCACAACCGAGCGGCTCCGGCTGAGCAGGAAGTAGTCGACGAGCTGGAGGATGCGCACATTGCCCCGGCGGACGGCTGCGAGCTGCGGATAGCCGGCGAGCAGCGGCTCGATCCGCTCGTCCGCCTCCCGGCGTCCTATGACACGCAGCCCCGGCACATGCCGCAGCAGCCGGGACCGGTCGCGTGCGGTGAGCGTGCCGTCGTCGTGTACCACCGGGCTGACCTCGGGCCAGTGCCGGGCGAGGGACTTGGCCGCGAAGAGATAGAGCGGCACATGGTCGGAGGAGACCAGGGTGTGCACCTCCGTGTCGCTGCCACCGGTGAACGAGGCCGCGGGGGCGGTCAGCAGCTGACGGGTGAGCGCGGCTGCGGCCCGGTTGCCGGAAGCCGTGCCGCCGGTGGGCGTGAGGTCGTGGTGCTGGCTCATGTGGCTCTCCCTAGCAGAAGGAGGGAAGCAGTGGATATCGCGACAGAGTATGACGAATCACCGTTGCAGCAAGGGGAGTTGCGGCCGCTCTTCTTCACCCCGCACGAAATCGCGGTGGTGCGGGAAGCGACCGCCCGGCTGATCCCCGGCCCCCGTGACGACCCGGCCGAGCCGTACCCGGGCGCCCGCGAAGCGGACGTGGTGAGGTACATCGACCGACTGCTCGGCGCGTTCACGGCCGATCCGCCGCTGATCTACCCGGCCCCGGCCGGACTGGGGGGCTTCCTCCCGCTGACCCCGGCTCAGCGGGTGGGCTGGCGCCGCCGGATCGGTACGCTCCAGCAGGCCTACCGCGCGGGGACCGCGCTGCTGGACCGGCTGGCCGGCGGCGACTTCACCACTGTCCCGGCCGCCGAGCGCGACGCGGCGCTCGACGCTCCGCAGGTGCGGAAGTTCCGCGGGGTGCTCTTCGACCACGCGATCCAGGGCCTGTACGCGGCGCCCGTCTACAGCGGCGCCACGGCCCGGCACCCTGGCGGGACCACCCCGCACACCGCCCTGGGTCTCCCCGGCGGCAGCCGGTCCGTCGCCGCGGACGGGCCGACGGCCGCGCTCGCCGGCCGGTTCGAGGAGGCCGTACGGCAACTGGTGGCGGGGGTGCTGGATGAGTGAGCGGGCCGTCGTGGTCGGCAGCGGGCCCGGTGGATCGGTGGCGGCCATGGTGCTGGCCGAAGCGGGCTGGGACGTTCTGGTCCTGGAGCGCGGTCCCAACCACTTCGCCGACCTCTCCGCCGCGGTCCCGGACCACCACTTCTCCCCGGACGAGATCCTGGGCCCGCTGCGCCGCTTCGAGTTCCCGGATGCCCTGGCCGAGCCCCGCAGCTACTGTGACCGGGCGCTGCCGGGCGCCGATCACATCGGCTTCGTCAATGCGCTGCCCGCGGCGGTCGGCGGCGGCACCGTGCACTGGGACGCCAAGACACCCCGCTACTGGGACATCGACTTCGCCAAACGCTCCCTGCTCGGCCCCGTCGAGGGCGCCGACATCGCCGACTGGCCCTTCGGTTACGCGGAGCTGGCCCCCTACTACGACGAAGTGGAGGCGCTGCTCGGCGTCCAGGGCGACGCCGCCCGGCTGCCCGCCGATCTCACGCTGCGGCATGCCCCGCGCACCACCGGCTTCCCCATGCCTCCCGGCCCTGCGCAGAGCTCGTCGCTGCGGATCGCCGAGGCCGCCGGACACCTCGGGCTGCGGCCCTACCCGATGCCGATGGCCGCCAACTCCCGTCCCTACGACGGCAGACCGGTGTGCACCGACTGCGGCGCCTGCTGCGGATACGGCTGCGTCACCCTCGCGCGGGGGAGCGCGCTCGCCCCGCTGCGGCGCGCGGTCCGGGCCGGCGCCGAGGTCCGGCCGCTGAGCACCGCGGTCCGGGTCACCCATCGCGGCCGGCGGGCCCGCACCGTCGAATACCTCGACTGCACCGGACCGGAACCGGTCCGGCGGAGCGCCCCCGCGGACCTGGTCGTGCTCGCCGGCTCCGCCGTGGAGACCTGCCGACTGGCGCTGCTTTCCCAACTCCCCGATCCCCACGGGCTGATCGGCCGCCATCTGATGTTCCACTGGTACTCCGTCGGCTACGGTCTCTTCCTCCACGAGCGGGTGCACAGCCCCCGGAACCGCAACATCACCCACGCCCTTGACGACTTCGCCGACCCCGACCACCCCGGCGCACGGGATGCCGCGCGGGACGCCGGACTGGCCCACCTGAGGGGTGGCGTCGTCGAGCTGGGATCGGCTCCGCCCGGACGCATCGAGGAGGCGATGCTCTACCGGCGGCTGCTGCCGCGGCTCACCGGCGCCGGATTCGGGCGTGACTTCAAACGCCTGCTGAGGGAGAGCCCGCTGCGCGAGCGGCTGCTGGGCGTCCAGATGCACGGTGAGGACCTGCCGCAGCGGTCCAACACCGTGGCCCTCGACCCGCAGCTGCGGGACTGGCTGGGCGTGCCTGCCCCACGGATCTCCTACGCCCCGCACCGGCACGAACTGGCCGCCCAGTCCTTCTACCTGCCCCGGATGGCCGAGCTGTTGCGCGCCGCCGGCGCCGACGAGGTCGCCGCCCTGCCGGAGACCCGCTCCCTGGCCTTTCCGGACGGCCCCGGTGCCGTACCGGGCAACTTCCACACCCTGGGCGGCATGCGGATGGGCACCGATGCCCGGACGAGCGTCACCGACGGCACCGGACGGCTGCACCGCATGGACAACGTCCTCGTCGCCGACGGGAGCCTGTTCCCCACAGCGGGCGCCCACAACCCCACCCTCACGATCATGGCCACCGTCCTGCGCAACACAAGGAGTGTGTGATGAGCGAGCTCACCAAGGACGTCCCACGAGATCCGGGACCAACCGGCACCTACGCCTTCGACCCGCGGGCCGCACTGGGCTGGAAGGACATCGGACTGGACGGGCTGGGCTGCTTCCTGCGGTCCGTCGAATCCGTGCTGCTGCACGAGGGATACCACGCCGCCCAGGTGGCCAGGGGGCTCTCCCGCCCGCTGGACCTGGTACGCCGCGGCGAGTGGTACGGACCTGAGAGCGACTACCCGGCGTGCCGACTGCGCTGGGCCGACGAGGAACAGGGCGCCGACGCCTGGCCGGCCATCGAGCGGGCGCTCACCGACGGCCGTCCCGTGGTCCTGATGTACGACGGCTTCCACTGGCCCGGCGACCCCTACGAGGGCGAGCACCACTACCACCACCACATGGTCCTCGCTCACCGCCTCGACTCGACCGGGCTGCACCTGCTCGACACCGACGCCCCGGCCGACGAGGGCTACGCCCGCCGGCTGCCGGTCACCGACGGCCTCATCGCCGCGTGCAGCCGCTACGCCCTCTTCGACCACATCGCCCCGCCTTCCCGAGGACGCGACGCCCGGGAACTGGCCGAGGACGTCATCGCCGGATCCGTGCGCCCCCTCGCCGAGGACATCGCGGAACTCCGTGCTTTCCACCAGGACGTGTGGTCCGGCGCGCGGCTGCCGCTGCTGGCGGCCAAGGGTCTGGACGTGATGGTGCTCGGGGACATCCAGCCGCAGTTGTTCCTCCTCGGGCACGCGCTGGACGGCGCCACGGACGCCCGGGTGCAGGCGGTGGCCGATGCCCTGCTCGCCGCCGCCCGGCGCGCGCAGAAGCTCGGACTGCTGGTGATGGGCCTGCACCGCTACCAGGCCGAGGGCGTCTACAGCCTGGCGCACGAGGAGGTGCGAGTGCTCACCGACCGGCTGGAGGAGCTGCTCGCCGCGCTGTGCGCCTGCGCGGACACGGCCGTGCCGCAGGCCGAGGGTGACGGCAGCCGGCTCGTACGACGGCTGCGCGGCGAGACGGCCTGGTGCTTCGGGGAAGGGCGTCCACTGCCCGAAACCCCCTTCGCCTAACCCCTGCCGAAAAAGAGCGGAGAAACCCTGTGGGAGCCTGGGCCACAAGGGGGTTCAGGCATTCCCGAAAACCTGTCACGGTGAATACCCGTTGCCGAACGGCTCCGTTGACATCACTTTCGGGCGGCTATAGCGTCGCGGCTCGAATCGATATTCCCATTGCTTGGGCAAGGAGGGATTCGCATGGCTGGCGCGGACCGGACGGCTGTCGGGCAGGAAAACGCGGACGCCGTTCTCGAAGAAGTGCGGCACGTACTGGAAGAGCAGTGTGAAATCTCTGCGGAGCAGGCGGGCGCGGTGACCGCGTCTGCTCCCTTCGCCGACCTCGGACTCGACTCCATCACGCTCGCTTATGTTTTCACCTATTTCGAGCGCAAGCACGACCTGACATTCGAGAACGGTGACATCGACCCGACGCGGTACGCCACCGTCGGGGAACTCGTCGAGGCCATCGCCCGGCGCGTGCACGATCCGGCGGGCCACTGATGAACCCGGCCGCGCCGGACGCCGCCGGCCGTGCGGAAGATGCCGCCGCGGCGCCGGACGACCGCTTGGTGATGGCCACCTTCATGGGTCAGTACGACCTGCCGGCGCTGGCCGTGGCCGACGCCCTCGGGCTGTTCCCGCTGCTGGTGCGGAGTCCGGTCGGTGCCGCCGAGGCGGCCCGCCGCCTGCGGCTCCACCCGTACAACACCGAGGTATTGCTCGCCCTGGTCGCGGCCCTCGGCTACCTCACGGTCTACGAGGGTGCCTACCACCTCACCCCCGCCGCCCGGGCGTTCCTCCTTCCCGGCACGAGCCGCTACTGGGGGCCGATGCTCCAGCTCGGCTGGGACGAGAAATGCACCGCCGTGCAACTCGCCGTACGGGAGGGCAAGGCCCACGGCTACCGTGGCCACGCCCTGTGGGAGACGCACAGCCGGGTCCCGCGCCGCGCCGACCTGTTCACCGCCGCCATGCATGCCCACTCCACCGGGCCGGCCGCCGCGCTGGCCGCCCGGCTGGACCTGGCGGGGGCCGGCACCCTGCTCGACGTCGCCGGCGGCGCGGGCACCTTCGCGGTGGCCCTGGTCAAGCGGCATCCGCAGCTCACGGCGCAGGTGCTGGACCTGCCCGCGGTGGCGGACGTGGCACGCCGCACCCTCGAGGAGGCAAAAGTCGCCGACCGGGTACGGCTGTGTCTGCGGGACATGTTCGACGGCCCCTGGCCCGACGGACAGGACCTGGTCCTCTTCGCCGACACCCTCTGCGACTGGGGCGACGACGCCTGCCGCGAGATGCTCGCACGGGCCCGTGCCGCGCTGTCCCCCGGCGGCCGGATCCTCGTGCACCAGGTGATGCTGGACGACTCCCGGACGCGGTCCGCCACCGCGGCCGGCTATGCGCTCGCGCTGGCCACGATGTCGGGCGGACGGCTGCGTACCGCCTCCGAGCTGGCCGGTCTGCTCACTGAGGCCGGTTTCACCGGCCGCCAACTCATTCCCCTGTACGGCCACTACTCACTCATGACCGCCCGGCGTGGCTGACGCCGGCCTTCGCGCTCCAGGTACTCGACGGGAGACAGACGAAACATGGACACCGTGCCCCGGGTGACCGCGATCATCACAAGCCGCGAGCGGTTCTCCTATGCGGAGGAGTCGCTGGCGAGTTTCTTCCGGTACACCAGCATCCCGTGTCAGCTGGTGTACGTCGATGTGAACTCTCCGCGCGACCGCTGGAACCGCATCAAGCGCATCGCCGACGAACACGACATCATCGCCGTCCGCGTCAACAAATACATATCCCCGAACTGTGCACGCAACATCGGCCTGCGCTATGCGGAAGGCGAGTACGTCGTCTTCCTCGATAATGACGTGGAATACACCGAGAACTGGCTGGAGCCGCTTGTCGCCTGTGCCGACGAGGAGAAAGCAGCCATGGTCGGGCCGCTCTATCTGCACGGTCCGCTGCATGAGCAGACCGTGCATATGGCGGGTGGCGACATGGAATTCTCCGGGGCCTGGGGCGAGCGGGAGTTCGTCCAGACGCAACGCCACTTCATGAAACCCCTCGCAGAGGTGCCCCAGCAGGAACTCCACCGGCAGAAGTGCGACATCATCGAATTCCACTGCGCCCTGGTGCGGCGGGAGATCTTCGACGCGGTCGGCGGCATGGACGAGGGGCTGCTCACCACCCGCGAACACCTCGACTTCAGCCAGCGCGTCCTGGACGCCGGCGGCACCGTGTGGTTCGAACCGCGGTCGGTGATCACCTACCGGATGCCGCCGCCCTTCGCCCTCACCGACCTGCCGTACTTCATGCTGCGCTGGAGCGACGAGTGGACCAAGGACACGCTGCGCCACTTCGCGAACAAGTACGGCATCAAGCCGTCCTACGTGGAGCGGGTGACCAAGAACCGCAAGGGCCGCCAATACCTGCTGTTCGAGCAGGTCAAACCCTTCCTGACGAGTGTCCTCGGCGACTCCGGCGCCCGCGTCGCCAAGAAGGTGTTCCAGGCCGTGGAACCCGTCGGGAACCGCGCGCTGGTCGAACTGGCCGCCCTGCGTGAGCCGGAGCTGCGCTGGGAGACCTACCGGTCCGCGGCACCGTCCGCCCGCAAGACCACCACCGGCTCGTGAGCGGCACACCACCAGTCGACGAGCTGCCGCCCCGCCTCTTCGTCGTCACCGGCATCTGCGGCAGCGGGAAGTCCACCGTCGCCCGCCTGCTGGGCGAGCGCTTCTCGCGGTCCGTCGTCATCGAGGGAGACGCGCTGCGCCGGATGGTGGTCGGCGGCCGGGCCGAGATGGAGCCGGACGCGGGCTGGGAGGCCGTTGCCCAGTTCGAACTCCGCCTGCGGCACCTGGCGTTCCTCGCGGAGTCCTATCTCCACGCCGGCTTCACCGTCATCGCCGAGGACAACCTCCTCGGGAGCTATCTCGAACGCTTCCTGGCCCAGCTCAGCACCCGGCCGGTGCACGTGGTGGTGCTCGCGCCGAGCGCGGCCGCGGCAGCCCGCCGCGACGCAGGCCGGGACAAGCAGGCGTACGGCGCAGAGGGCTGGACGGCGCAATCGCTCAACGAGGCCTTCCGCCGCGAGACCGCTGAACTCGGCCTGTGGCTCGACACCTCCGAGCAGCGGGCCGACGAGACGGTGGACGAAATCCTGCGCCGCACGGACGAGAGCGCGCTGCGGTGAACGGCAGGGCGCCGCGGAGCCGCACAGCCCGCTGCTCGCGCCCCGCGGCGTCCGGGACGCCCCCGCACCGCGGCATGCTGCGCGCGACCCGGCATGCGCCGGCACCTGAGTGCTTACCCAACGGAAGGGAGACGTGGTGAGCCACGCGTACAAGGGGCAACCTCGCACCGCCACCCCGGGGATCGAACAACTGGTGCGCCGCACGCTCGCGGAGCGCGTCGGCGCGGAACTCGCGGGCGCCATCCCCGCCACGGAGAAGTTCTCCGATCTGGGCATCGACTCCCTGGACCTCGTGGTCACCCTCGCGACACTGGAACGGGAATGCGGCGTGGAGCGCATCGCCGACGGCGAACTGTGGGACATCGCGGATTCGATCGGCTCCCTCACCGCCTATCTCACCGAGCACGCGACCGTTCTCCCGGGGGATGCCCGGTGACGGCCGGGACCGCCACCCCGCGGGCGGTGGCCGTGACCGGACTCGGCGTGCTCAGCGTCGGTGGTGCCGGAACCGAGGCCCTGTGGCGGCTGTGCGCGAACGGCGGTGGCAACTTCCGCCCGGTCGAGCACTTCGATGTTTCCGGCACCGGCGCCCGTATCGCCGGGTTCGTTCCCGATACGCACGGCGCGCCCGCCCCGGGCTCCGACGGGCGGCTCCCGTACCTGCTGCACCGCGCGCTGGCCCAGGCCCTCGCCGACGCCGCTCGGCGCGGCGCCCACGACCGGGCCCGCACCGCACTCGTCCTCGCCACCACCGACAGCGCGGGCTGTGCGACGGCCGAGGCGTGGCGGGCCTGGGCGGACGGCAGCCGGGAGAGCTGCCGCCCCGCCTGGGCCCCGCCTGCGGAGGCCGTCCGCTTCGACGGCCCCGTACTCCCGGTGGGCAACGCCAGTGCCGCCGGGGCCGCCGCCCTCGGCGTCGGCGCCGATCTGATCCGCAGCGGCGTCACCGAACGGGCCGTGGTCTGCGGGGTGGACACCATCACGGAGACCGCTTTCCAGGGCCTGGCGTCGCTGCGGACCCTCAGTCCGGGGGGCTGCCGCCCGTTCAGCAGAAGCCGGTCCGGCATCCGGATCTCCGAATGCGCGGCGGCCCTCGTCCTGGACGCCGACCCCGGCGACGACTCCGCTCCACCACATGCGTATCTGCGGGGCTGGGGGAGCAGCAACGAGGCCGACCAGGCGGCCCGTCCGGCGTCGAAAGGCGTCGCCAAGGCCGTGTCCCGGGCGCTGTCGGATGCCGCGGTGCCCCCTGGCGACGTCGGCTACGTCAACGCGCACGCGGCCGGCACCCGCCACGGCGATGTCGCCGAACTCGACGCACTGGAAAGGGTCTTCGGCGACCGGCTCGCCGGGATCCCGGTGTCCGGATCGAAAGCCGCGCTCGGCCACTGCCAGGGCGCGGCGGGAACCGTGGAGGCGATCGTGACCGTTTTGACCCTCGCCCGGGGCGAGGTGCTGCCCACCCTCGGCCTGGAGGACGTCCCCGAGCAGTGGTCACATCTCGACTTCGCGCTCGGTGCGCCGCGCCGGAGCACCCCGCCGCGCGCGGGCCTCACCGTGTCCTGCGGGCTGGGCGGTTCCAACGTTGCGGTGGTGTTCGGCCGTGCGGCCGCATAACGGGGCGGGTATCGCCGCCACCGCCGTGCGCAGCGCCCCGCACGAGGTGCCCCGCATACCCGACGACCCGGCCGGCTTCCCCCGCATCCCGCTGGCCGTGCAGGACACCCTGGGCCCGGAGCTCACCAGGGCGGCCGAAGCGGCCCTCGCCGACGCGGGCGTCACCAGGGCCGAGGCCGCGCCGATGGGCTGTGTCACCGCCTCACACCACGCCACGGCCGTGACCGCCCAGTACATCGCGGCGGTCCTGGACGGCGCCGGACCCCGGTGGCTCGCCCCGCAGTGCTTTCTGCACTACTCACCGCACGCCCTGACCGGCCGGCTCTGCATCGACCTCGGCCTGGACGGCACGGCCCTGACCCTCACCGGCCCTGCCAGCGGCGTCGACGCCCTCGGCTACGCGGCGATGATGGTGGAGTCGGGCCGGTGCTCCAGTGTTCTGGTCGCCGCGGCGCACTGGCCCACGCCGCCCCCCGCGGGGCCCGACCGGGCCACCCGTCTGACCGTCGCCGTCGCCGTCGTCACCCCGGACGGCGACCGGGCCCGGCTGACCGGCTGGCAGCCCGGCGGCGGACACCCCGCCGTGCGGCCAGCCACCGACCCGGATACCGCTGCCCTGCGGACCGCCGAACTGCCGGACGTCACCGCACCGTTGCGTTCCCTGATGTCCTGGCACGACGGACCCGACCGGGCCGGCATGCAGCTGACCGCGGCCGGTTCGCGCCTGACGGTGCTGCCGGGGAGCCGCGGATGACCACGTCCACGCCGTACGGGGCCCTTGCCCGGTGGGCCGCCGAACACCCCCACCGGACCGCCCTCGTCCACGAGCACGGCAGCCTGAGCTACCGCGCACTCGCGCGCCTGGTGGCCGGCGCGCGGCAGCATCACCTCGGTCGGGGCCACACTGCCGGACAGCGGGTAGGCCTGGTCGTGCGCAACGATCCGGCGAGCATCGTCGCGCTGCTCGGCCTCGCCGCCGCCGGAGCCGAGCTGGTGCTGCACGACGCACGGAGCACCCGGCACGAGCGCGACCGCGCCGACCAACTGGCCGGCACCCGTGACCGGATCGACCCACCCTCCCTCGACGCGGCGCCCGCGGCCGGCGCCGAGAGCGAACCCCCCGACGCCTCCCACGCCACCGCGCTGAACCTGGTGACCTCCGGCACCGGCGGGCTGCCCAAGGTGGTACGCAAGGGCTGGGCCGCGACCTGCGCAAACTCCGCCGCCTTCGCGCACACCGCGGACATCACGGGCCGCGACCGCATCCTCTGCACGACGCCGCTCCACCACGCCTTCGCCTTCGGGGTGGCACTGCTGCCCGCACTGCACACCGGCGCCGCCCTCGTCCTCGCCGCCCACCCGCCCGCGCCCTCGGCACTGGCGGACGCTCTGCGCACTACCGGAGCCACCGTTGTTCAGTCCGTGCCGTTCCTGTACAGATCGCTGCTCTCCCGCGGGGAGAGGCTGTCCGCGCCCGCGCTCCGGGTATGTGTCTCGGCGGGCGAACCGCTGGACCGGGAAACGGCGCACGCCTGGCGGGACGCCACCGGCCGCAACCTGCGCGACCAGTACGGCGCCACCGAACTCGGCCAGCTCGCTTTCGCCGACGACCGCCCCGGTGGACCGCTCCGGCTCGTACCGGGCATACGGGCGGCCGTCCGCGACGACGACGGCGTGCTACGGGAGGACACCGACGCCGAGGGTGAGCTCTGCTTCCGGCACCAGGGACCACCCGTCGTCTACCGGGGCCTTCCGGAGCTGACCGCCCAGGCCACCACGGACGGCTGGTTCCGCACCGGCGACATCGGCGTCCTGCCCGGGGGCGGCACCGTGCAGGTACACGGCCGGGCCGGCCGCCGTATCACCGTGGCCGGGCGGAAGGTCGACCCGGCGGAGGTGGAACTCGCCCTCAGCTGCGTACCGGGCGTGCGCGAGTGCCTGGTGAGCGCGCCCCCGGCCGGCACCCCCGGCCCGCCCGACCGGTTCGTGGCCTTCATCGCGGCCGGCCCGGAGGTCACAGAACTGGCGGTGCGCCGTCATCTGGCCGGACTGCTCTCCCCGTACAAGATCCCGACCCGTATCCATCTGACCGGCCGGCTGCCGCGCACCGGATCGGGCAAGGTGCACGCGGCCCGGCTGTGGCAGGAGGCGGGACACCGGTGACCGTGCAGACCATCGGCGAGAGCCGCTACGCCCTGGCGTTTCCCGGCGCCGGCTCCCAACTCCCCGGTATGGCATACCGGCTGGTCCGCGACCACCCGGTTGCCCGGGAGGTGCTGGCCCGCGCCGACGAGGCCACCGGCCTGTCACTGACCCGGCTGTGCACCGATGGCACGCCCGCCGAACTCCGGCCGCCCGAACTGTCCCACCCCGCCGTCGTCGCCACCGGACTCGCCTGCGCGGCGGCGCTGCGCGCGCACCTGGGCGCACGCTGGGCCCCGCCCGCGCTCGTGGGCGGACACAGTCTCGGACACTTCGCCGCCCTGGTGGAGGCGGGCGTCCTCGGCTTCGCCGACGCACTGCGCCTCGTCTCCGAACGGGCCCGGCTGATGGGGGAGCAGGCCCGGGTGCGCCCGGCCCTGATGACCTCGGTCTCCGGGCTGCCGCCCGACATCGTCACCGGCTGGTGCGCCGACTGCCCGCCGGACCTGGGGCAGGCGGTGATCGCCTGCTACAACGGCCCGCGCCACCTCGTCGTCTCCGGAGACGCCAACGCCGTGCGGTGGGTCGCCGACCGGGCCGCCGACACCCCGGATGTCCGCGTCACCGAGGTCGCCACCGGCGTGGCGTCCCACTCCCCGCTGATGGCGCCCGTGCAGAAGCAACTGCGCCCGATGCTGGCCACCGTGCGACTCGCCCCGCCCTCCGGGCCCGTGCTGCTCAACAGCGACGGCCGGCCGACCGCCGACGTCGACGCACTCCGCGCCGACCTGCTGTGCCAACTCGAGGTACCGGTGCGGTGGCACACGGCGCTGCGCGCAGTAGTGCGGTCCGGCATCCGGCTGCTGCTGGACACCGGACCGGGCCAGGTCATGGCCAAGACGGCCCGCAGGCACCCGGAGCTGACCCCGCTGGCGCTGAACGCCATGGAGCCCCTGAAGGCGGTGCTTCCCCTTGGCTGAGCCGCCCCCCGGCCCTCACCCCGCCCCGTCCCCGGCCACGACAGCACGAGTCGCGCTGGTCAGCGGCGGAAGCCGGGGCATCGGACTGGCCACGGCCACCGCCCTGGCCCGCCGCGGTCACCGCGTCCTGGTCGGCTCCCGCTCCGGTCGGGCCGCCGCCGGGCTCACCGGCCTGACCTGCGATGTCACCGACTCACAGCAGGTCGAGGAGGCCTTCGCTCGGGCCGAGCGGGACCACGGCCCGGTGCAGATCGTGGTGTCCAATGTCGGGGCCCGCGACGACGGACTGCTGATGCGGATGGAGGAGCGCACCTTCCGCCGGACCATCGACACCAATCTCACCGGTGCCTGGCGGCTGCTGCGCCGCGCGGCCGCGGGCATGGCGGACACCGGCTGGGGGCGGGTGGTGCTGGTCTCCTCCGTCGCAGCGGTGCTGGGCACTCCCGGACAGGCCAACTACGCGGCCGCCAAAGCCGGGCTGGCCGGGCTGGCGCGTTCGGCGGCCCGCGAACTCGGCCCGTCCGGCATCACGGTCAATGTCGTACTGCCCGGCTTCGTCGACACCGACCTCACCCGTGATCTGCCGCCCCGCAGACGGGAGTCGATCCTCTCCGGCGTCCCGCTGGGACGGTCCGGCACGGCCCGGGAGATCGCCGAAACCGTCGCCTTCCTCACGGACGAGCAGGCCGGCTATGTCACCGGTGCCGTCCTTCCCGTCGACGGGGGGCTGGCGATGGGGCACTGACGCAGCGGGCGCGCCGATGCGCCCGCGGCACCGGATTCCGATGGCCCGGCGGCGGGCGGCCGCCGCAGCAGGGAGCACTCATGCACACACTCCTCGTCGACAACTACGACTCCTACACCTACAACCTCCACCAGCTGATCGCCCAAGTGACCGGAGCCGAGCCGACGGTGCTGCGCCACGACGACCCGGCGCTGCGCGGCCCGGCCCCGGACCTCTCCGGCTTCGACAATGTCGTCGTCTCGCCCGGACCGGGCCGGCCGGACCACCCCGGGGACCTGGCCCACGCCGCCGGGCTGCTCGCCGCACCCCGGCTGCCCACCCTCGGTGTGTGCCTCGGGCACCAGGGCATCGCGCTCACCGCGGGAGCGTCGGTCTCCCCTGCACCGCGGCCGCGCCACGGGCATCTGACCCGGATCGAGCACACCGGCAAGGACCTCTTTCACGGCCTGCCCCGGCACTTCACCGGGGTCCGCTACCACTCACTGTGTGTCGCGGACCCGCTGCCCTTGCAACTGGAAGCCACCGCATGGGCCGAGGACGGCGTGATCATGGGGCTGCGCCATCGCGAACTTCCCTTGTGGGGCGTGCAGTTCCACCCCGAATCCATCTGTACCGAGTACGGTCCGGAACTGCTCGCCAACTTCGCCCGGCTCACTGCGGAACACCACGCCACCCGGCCCGCCCGTCGCCCGGTGGCGCCGTCGCCCGCCCGACGCCGCACCCCCGCCGCTCCCGCGACCCGCACCGACCGGACACCGGGCCCGTACCGGCTGCGCACCCGGCGGCTGGGCACCGCCGTCGACACCGAGGCGGCGTTCACCACCCTGTACGCCGACCGGAAGCACGCGTTCTGGCTCGACAGCTCCCGCACCGCACCGGGTCTGTCCCGGTTCTCCTTCCTCGGCGACGCCCACGGGCCACTGGCCGAGGTGGTCCGCTACCGCGTCGGCACCGGCACCGTCGAGGTGACCGCCTCCGACGGCACCGTCACCCACACCGACGGCGACATCTTCAGCTACCTGGACAACGAGCTGGCCCGGCGTCACCTGCCCGACCCGGGCACGGCGTTCGACTTCACCTGCGGCTACGTCGGCTACTTCGGGTACGAACTCCGCGCGGATCTCGGCTCGCCGACCCGGCACACCCCCGCCGAGGACGACGCAGCCTGGATCTTCGCCGACCGCCTGCTCGCGGTCGACCACACAGCGGACGAGACGCACCTGCTGTGCCTGTACCGCCCGGAGGACCCCGGGGGCCTGGCCGGTGCTGAGCGATGGCTGGACCGTACGGAGGCCGCGCTGCGCGCCCTGCCCGCACCCCCGCGGCTGCCGGAGCGGCCCGCGCCCAGCGCCCCGGCACCCGGCCACCGCACCGAGGATGTCTCCGCACGCGGCGAGGAGCAGTACACGAAGGACATCGCCGTCTGCCGGGACAAGCTCCACGAGGGTGAGAGCTACGAGATCTGCCTCACCGACACCCTGCACGTCGCCTCCACGGCGGACGCGCTGACGGCCCACCTGGCGCTGCGCCGCGCCAACCCCGCCCCCTACGCGGCGTTTCTGCGGCTGGGCGGCACCGAAGTGGTCTGCTCGTCACCGGAACGCTTCCTGCGCGTCCGGCCCGACGGCACCGCGGAGACCAAACCGGTCAAGGGCACCGCACCGCGCGGCCGCACCCCCGACGAGGACGCCCGCCTGTGCCGGGACCTTGCCGCGGACCCCAAGACCCGGGCCGAGAACCTCATGATCGTCGACTTGCTCCGCAACGACCTCGGGAGGGTCTGCGAGATCGGGAGCGTCACCGTGCCGCGCCTGATGCACGTCGAGACCTATGCCACCGTCCATCAGCTGGTCTCCACCATCCATGGCACGCTCAACCCGGGCACGACCGCGGTCGGCGCGTTGGCGGCCTGCTTTCCGGGCGGTTCGATGACCGGCGCCCCCAAGCTGCGCACGATGGAGATCCTCGACGGGCTGGAGACCGAGGCCCGCGGAGTCTATTCAGGATCCCTCGGCTACTTCGGCCTCGCTGGTGGCGCAGACCTCAACATCGTCATCCGCACCGCGATCCGCACCGCCGGACGCTGGCGGGTGGGAGCCGGAGGAGCGATCGTGCTCGGCTCCGACCCGGAAGAGGAGTACGCGGAGATGCTCCTCAAGGCCGCCGCCCCGCTCCGGGCGCTGCTCCGCCCCGGCCCGGCCGGCGCACCGGCCGCGCACGACCCGTCCACACCCGATCCGAAATGGAGCTCCACCATGCTCGACGCACGACTGCTCGACCTGCTCGCCTGCCCCCTGTGCAAGGCCGCGCTCGCCCCTGCCCCTTCGGGGGACTCCCTGGTGTGCACCGCCACCGCCTGCGCTCGCAGTTACCCGGTGGTGGACGACATCCCGGTGCTGACGCTGCCGCCGGCGGACGCCACGACGGCCTGATACCGCGGCACGGGGGGACGACGATGAGCGTCGAGGAGTCAACGGCCCGCACCACGCCCCGCAAACGGCACCCACGAGGGCTTCCGGCCCTGTGGGGAACCGAGATGTGGGAGCGGTTCAGCTACTACGGCATGCGCGCGATCCTCGTGCTCTACCTCGTTGCGCCGTCCTCCCGGGGAGGCCTCGGCCTGCCGCCGACCACCGCGGCCGGAATCTTCGGCGTCTACGGAGGACTGGTCAACCTGCTCGCTGTCCCCGGCGGCTGGCTGGCCGACCGGCTGTGGGGCGCACACCGTACGGTCCTCGGCGGCGGTCTGGTGATCGCTGCCGGGCACTGTGCTCTCGCGCTGCCGCTCGCGGCGGCCGGCACCTACCTGGGCCTGCTGCTCATCGCGGTCGGTACCGGTCTGCTCAAACCCAACATCTCCACGATGCTCGGCGGGCTCTACGACGTGCCCGGTGCCCCGGCCGCCCACGGCACCGCACGTCGGGACGCCGGCTTCTCCCTCTTCTACCTGGGCATCAACATCGGGGCCTTCGCCGCCCCGCTGGTCACCGGCTGGCTGGGCGAACGCGTCGACTGGCACGCCGGGTTCGGCGCCGCGGCCGTGGGCATGCTCCTCGGCCTCACCGTCTACCTGCGCGGCTCACGGCAGCTCCGCCCGGCCGGCCCACCGCCGCGTACCCGCGCCACCACGCACCAGCTACAGCGGGCCGCCGCCTGGGCCGGATGCGCAGTCGGGGCGGTGGCGGCCGTGGTCGCCGTCGTCGTTGCGGCGGGCCTGGGGGCGCTGGCCGGCGTGCTCTACGCGCTGTCCGCGCTGACCCTCGTGGTGCCCGCCCTGTACTTCGTGGCGATGTTCCGCGCCCCCGGGCTGGACGCGGTGGACCGCAGCCGCCTGCGTGCGTACATATGGATCTTCCTGGCCGCCACGGTCTTCTGGATGATCGCCGAACAGGGCGGCTCCCTTATCAGCCTGTTCGCCCAACGCCACATCGACCGGGCCCTCTTCGGATGGCAGATCCCCACCGGCTGGTTCCAGTCGGCCGGCCCGCTCTACGGCATGCTGTTGGCGGGCGTGTTCGCCGCGCTGTGGCTGCGTCTGGGCCACCGGCAGCCCAGCACCGCGGCGAAGTTCGCCCTGGGACTGGCCGGTCTCGGCGTCGCGACGCTCCTCATGGCGGGCGCCGGCCTGGCCGCGTCCGATGGCCGGCGCGCCTCCCCCCTGTGGCTGCTCGCCGCCTTTCTCGTCCAGGTGCTCGCCGAACTCTGCCTCAGCCCGACCGGCCTGAGTGTGACCACACGGTTGGCGCCGCACCGCTTCGCCGGGCAGATCATGAGCCTGTGGTTCCTCTCGGTGGCCGCGGGCAGCGCGCTGAGCGCCCAGGTCGTGCGGCTCAGCGACATCCTCCCGTACGACGTGTACTTTGCCGTGCTGGGCGCCGCCGCCCTGCTGTGCGCCGCGGCGGTCGCGCTGGCCCGGAGCTCGCTGCGCCGCCTGATGCGCGGGGTGTCCTGAACCGCCCCTGCTGCCCCGCCGTCAGCGCCGCGCGCTGTGCGCCGGCCCTGTGCCGCCCGTCGCGGACACCCACGCCGCGTACAGGTCCGCGTACACCCCCGGCCGCCCCGCCAGCTCATCGTGCGTGCCCTGCTGCACGATGCGGCCCCGGTCGAAAACGAGGACCAGGTCGGCGTGTTGGGCCGTGGAGAGACGGTGCGCCACCGAGACCGAGGTCCGGCCGCGTGTCGCACTCTCCAGCGCTTGCTGCAGGCGCACCTCCGTCGCCGGGTCCACCGCCGAGGTCGCCTCGTCGAGGATCAGTAGATCGGGGTCGGCCAGATAGGCGCGGGCGAGCGCGACCAACTGCCGTTCACCGGCCGACAGGGCATCGCCGCGCTGCCCGACGCGGGTGTGCAGACCCTCCGGCAGGGACGCGAGCCAGTCGTCCAGCCCCAGATCGGCCAGTGCCCGGCCGATCTCCTCGTCCGAGGCGTCCCGGCGCGCGAAGCGGATGTTGTCGGCAACCGTGGCGTCGAAGAGGAATCCGTCCTGCGGCACCATTACCACCCGGCGGCGCAGCGACGCGAACCGCACCGTCGTCAAGGGCGTACCGGAGAGCCGCACCTGCCCCGAGGACGGGTCCGACAGCCGCGCCAGCAACTTCACGAACGTCGACTTCCCCGACCCGGTCTCGCCCACGACCGCGACCCGGCTGCGCGGGGCCACCTCGGCCGACACCTCGTGCAGCACCTGGGGCCCGTCCGGATACGCGTAGCCCACCTTGTCGAACCGCACGGACACCGGCCCCTGGGGCAGATCGGTGCCGCGCTCACCCGGATCACGGACCTCCACCGGCGCATCCACCACCGACAGCACCCGGCGCCAGCCCGCCAGCGCGTTCTGCAACTCGTTGAGCACCTCATTGGTCATCTGCATCGGACCGATGAACAGCGTCACCAGGAACAGAAACGCCACCAGCTCACCGGCCGTCAGATGGCCGCCGACGCCCAGCAGCACACCCAGCACGACCACCCCGCCGATGGCTGCCGCTGCCGCCACCTCCCCGCCGGAGAGCGTCACCGCCACCAGCCGCTGGGCCCGGCTCTGCGCCCGCCGGTGGCGCTCCACCGCCGTGTCGATCCGCTCTCCGATCAGCTCCTGCGCGTGGTAGGCGTGGATCACCGTCGCGCCCACGACGGCCTCACCGGTCACCGCCAGCATGTCCCCGGCCCGATCCCGCACCCGCCCATAGGCGTGCGACAGACGGCGCTGAAGCCGCGGCAGTACCAGCAGCAACGGCAGGAACACCGCCCAGACCGTCAGCGCCAGCACCCACGAGAACGCGAACATCACCACGCTGCCGACCAGCAGCTGACCGAAGCTGATCACGAGCATCCCCGCGAACTGCAGAAAGGTGCTGAACTGGTCGACATCTCCGGTGACCCGCGCCACCAGGCCGCCACGGCGCTCCCCGTCCAGAGAAGCCGGGGACAGATCGTGCACCCGCCGGAACGCCTTGGTGCGCAGCGTGGCCAGCCCTCGCTCGACGGTGCGGTACAGGCGGTGGTTCATCGCATAGGTGATCCCTGCGGTGGCCAGCACCGCCACCGCGCACACCGCCGCGGTGACCAGCACCTGCCCCAGCCGCGCCCCGCCCTGTGCCCGGAAACCCTGGTCGATGGTCTGCTGCACGGCGATCGGCACCACCACCCGGCCGGCCGCCGCGAGCAGCGCCAAGACCGCCACCGTGCCCAGTCCTTGGCGGAGTTCGGGGGAAACCTGTACGGCCCTCCGCAGCACGGCGGCGCCGGACAACGGCGGGGTGACGGTGGCCTTCATGCGCTCTGTCCTTCCGTGGTGTCCGCGACGGTGACGGTCCCCGTCCGCGGGCCGTCGTCACCGTCGTCGCGACTGTCGTACGCGTTGACCAGCTCCCGGTAGCCGCGGCAGCGCACCAGCATCTCCTCGGGTCGGCCCCGGTCCAGCACCCGGCCGCGTTCGACGTAGACGACCTCGTCGGCCAGCGCGATCGTGGCCCGGCGGTACGCGACGACGAAGACGGTCGAGGGCCGCCGGGCCTCCCGGAGACCCCGCAGGATGCGGGCCTCCACCTGCGGATCCACGCTGGAGGTCGCATCGTCCAGGATCAGCAGTCGCGGCCGGCGTACCAGCGCCCGGGCAAGCGCGATGCGCTGCCGCTGCCCTCCCGACAGGGTCGCTCCCCGCTCCCCGACCCGCGCGTCCAGCTGCTGCGGCAGCCCCCGGACAACATCGTCGGCCTGAGCCAGTTCCAGGGCCTCCCACACCTCCTCGTCGCGGAAGTCGAGGCCCAGGCAGATGTTGCCCCGCACCGTGTCGTCGAACAGCAGGGTCTGCTGCGGGACGAAGGCCAGGGCAGAAGCAAGTTCACCGGGGCGCATATGACGGGCGTCGATCCCGTCCATCTGCACGACGCCGGCGTACGGGTCGGCGAGCCGAACCAGCAGGGTGGCCAGTGTCGACTTCCCCGAACCGGTGGGGCCGACCACGGCCACGGTGTGCCCCGGCGACGCCTCCAGGCTCACCCCGTGCAGCACATCGGTGCCGGAGTAGGCGTAGCTGACCTCCTGCACCCCCAGCCCGATCGGCCCGCCGTCGGCCAACCGCAGCTCACCGTGCGGGAGTTCCTCCCGGGCGTCCAGCACGTCGTGCACCCGCTGCCACCCGACGGCGCTGCGCGGCAGCTCGGCCAGCAGCCACCCGAAGGCCCGCACCGGAAAGGCGATCATGGTGAACAGATAGGCCACCTGCACGATGTCGCCCACGGTCAGAGCGCCGGCCGCCAGCCGCGCGCTGCCCACGGCCAGCACGGTGAGGATGCCCAGATTGGGCAGCGCGTCCAGCACCGGATCGAACGCGCCGCGGGTCCTCCCCACCGCGATGTTCGCGTCCCGCAACCGCTGCGCGGCCTCCGCGAACCGCCGGGTCTCGGCATCCTCCTTCCCGAGCGTCTTGACGACCGTCGCCCCGTCGAAACTCTCGTGCGCGATCTCGCTCACCTCGGCGCGCAACGCCTGCGCACGGGACGCCAACGGCGACAGCCGCCGCTGATAGACGACGTTCAGCAGGCCCACTGCGGGAAAGACACCCACACTGACCAGGGCGATATACGGATCGACCGTCAGCATCGCGGTCATCGCGGCGAGCAGCATCGCCACCACACCCACCGCGGTCGGCAGCGGAATGACCGGCGCCCAGACCGCCTCCACATCCGCGTTGATGTTGGACAGCAACTGCCCGGCCGGGTGGCGCTGATGCCACGCCAGCGGCAGCCGCAGGTAGCGGTGCGCGACCTTCCGCCGATAGGTGGCCTGAAGCCGGAACTGCATGATGCCGGCCCCGACGCGCCGCCCGATGACCCCGATGACGCGCAGCATCGCCACACCGAAGATCGCCAGACCGGCCGTGGCCAGCGCCGCGAACCCCGTACGGCCCGTCCGGAACGCCGGCATCACGACGTCCTCGGTCACCCACCCGAGAGTCCACGACGTCGCGACCGGGGCCACGCCGTACAGCAGGCTCGCCGTCAGGGCCCCGCAGAACACCCAGGGTTCCTCCCTGATGGCGACCCGCAGGATGCGCAGCCCTCTTCTCCGCAGGGACGCCCTGCTGCCGGTTGCGGACGTCACATCGGTTGCCACGTCGATCCTTTCGTACGAACAGCGGGCGCGGCTGCCGGCGGCGGCACCCTCACCCGCGGACTCCCAGACGGGTCACTGACGGGCTCCGACCGGCTCGGGCAGTCCGTCCAGCACCTGTAGGTCCTCCGGTGCCAGCCGCACCTCGGACGCCCGCACGTTCTCCTTGAGGAAGGCGGGGTTCTTCGTGCCGGGAATCGGCACCACATACCGCCCGCGCGTCATCACCCACGCCAGTGCGATCTGCGCGGCGGACGCGCCATGTCGCTCCGCCACCCCCCGAATACGGTCGACCATGGGCAGATTCGCCGCGAACGCCGCATCCTCGAACCGCGGGTTGCCGCGCCGCCAGTCGCCCTCCGGCACATCCTGGGCGCTACGGAACCGGCCGGTGAGGAATCCGCGCCCCAGCGGTGCATACGCGATGCAGGCGATGCCCGACCGTTCCGTGAACGGCACCAGCTGCGCCAGCGCGTCCCGCGTCCACAGGGACAACTCGGTCTGTACCGCCGCCACCGGATGGACCTCGTGCGCGGTGCGCACCTGTTCCGCGGTCACGTCGGACAGCCCCAGCATCCGCACCTTCCCGGCCCGGACCGTCTCCGCCATCGCGCCCCAGGTCTCCGTCAGCGGGACCTCGGGGTCCACGCGGTGCAGCTGGTACAGGTCGATGTGGTCGGTACCCAGGCGTCGCAGGCTGGCGTCGACCGCGGCGCGGATGTGTTCGGGCCGGCCGTCGCGCCGCAGCCGCTGCTCCCCGGCCACAAATCCGACCTTGGTGGCCAGCACGGCTTGTGCACGCCGCCCGGCCAGCGCCCTGCCGACCAGTTCCTCGTTGGTGAACGGGCCGTAGACATCGGCCGTGTCGATGAGGTTCACCCCCAGATCGAGGGCCTGTCTGAGGACCCCGGCCGAGGTGTCCTCATCGCGTCCCGACGGATCGTAGGCCCAGGACATACCCATACAGCCCAGACCGACGGCGCCGACCGCGGGGCCATAGGAACCGAGAGTGACGGTGTGCAGCAAGACGAACCCTTTCGTCGGCGGACGCACCTGGCGTCGGTAGGAGCGGGGAAACGGGGGCCGGCCAGGGCCCCGGGCCGAGCCGGTCCCCGCGCCGCAGCGGCGTACGCGGGAACCGGCCCGGGAGCCGCGGGACACCCGTCAGGCGACAGCGCCCTCGGTCCAGGCCCGGCCGATGATCTCGTCGACCGTCTCGTCCACGGTCTGCTTCGAGGTGTCCAGCCACAGTCCGATGTCCCGGGGCGTGTCCGCCCGCATCAGCTTGTCCAGGTCCCGCACGGTCCAGTCCGGCCCGTACGCCGTCTTGGGGCGGGACGCCTCGCGCGCCTCGACCGCTGCCGGATCGGGGAGCAGCACGACGACCGCGAGCGGCCTGGTCTTGATGAACCCGGTCATCTCGGCGAGGTACTCACCGATGAGGATGTCCTGCGCGATCACGGTGAAGCCGGCCTGCGCATACTCGTCGGCGCAGTGCGCCGTCAGCCGGTAGCGCAGTTTGAGCTGGGCGACGGCGTGCTTCTCCGCGTCGGGCGTCATATTGATCTGGCCCCGGACGATGTTGCGGCGGAAAGTGTCACCGCGCAGGTGGACGGAGCGGGGCAGGCGCTCGGCGAGCGCCTGGGCCACCGTGGACTTACCGGCTGCCTGGATGCCGGTGATCACCACGACGCCGCCGTCGTTCCACGGTCCCTGCGGTGTCACTCGTCCGGGAGCGTTTGCGGTCATAGTGCGGACTCTGCCTTTCTGCTGTGGGCCGGTCGGAACCGCCCGTGCCACCTCAGGCGCGCTCCAGGACCAGCAGGTCCATGGACGCCGGGCGGGCCGTCGAACTGCTCCAGGTGCCGAGATGCGGCTCGCGTTCCAGTCGCAGCCCGTGCCGCGCGGCGACCTCCTGGATGTGATCGAGGCGGTAGGCGATGGCGTAGGTCGGTTCCTGTTCCGAGTGAATGAAGTGCGTCCCCCGGGAATGCGTGAAGGTGAAAGCGGTACGCCCTTCCCGCACTCGCTCAGCGACCATATCGTCCACCAGGTACGCCGTCGCAAAGCATTTGCCGCCGGGCCGTAGAACACGAGCAGATTCGGCCACATAGTTGTCCACTTCATCGGGCAGCAGATGGCTGATCAGCCCCACGAGAGCGACCATGTCGAACGCCTGGCCGTCGGCCGGAAAGTGGAAGTCCGCAGAGGTGAGGGTCCCTTCCGGGTTATAGATTTCCTGTTTGATGTCGACGTGTGAGAAGCGGAAGTTCGGGTGGCGCGACGTGATGGCCGAATGACACCAGTCGATGGCGTGCGGCACGATGTCGAAGCCCAGATAGCTGCCCTCGGTCAGGTATGAGGTGAGCGGAACGGCGATCCGGCCCACCCCGCAGCCGGCGTCGAGCACGTCATGCGAGGGCAGCAGCCCCAACTCCGCACGCATGTACTGGGTGATGGACGTGCCGACCTTGGCGAAGTCACCGTTGCCGATGAAACGGCGGTAGCGACGTGGGGGCACCATCTTCCGGTCCCGGCCCAGCACCCGGTCTGCCAGGTCGAGCGCCCGCAGCCCACTGCGGTAGCCCAGCGCGCGTAACCGTTCGATCCCTCCTTCCGTGCGTGCCGAGGAGGTGTATTTCGTCGACCTGAGAGACTTCAGCTCGGACCTGCTTGCTCCCATGGACAATCCTGTTCTGGAGGTTTCGTCGCGGACACATCGGGCCCGGCCGGCCGGTACCCGAATGCAAACGGAAAACGATCCACAAAGAAATCCCAGCATGACAACCACGGCGGCAGCCGGTCAACGCACCGGACCCCGAACACGTACCCATGCGTTCGGGGTCCGGAATTCCCTTCCTGAACATCGTTGCAAAAGCCCGGAATCCCGTGCGTGATTTCTCCGGCCACCATCCGGGCCCCTCCCGGCCCCTCCCGGAACGCATCCGGGCCCGACCGGACAACGCGAGAAAGGCCGCATCCTGGTACCACCCGGAGCCCGGCTCGGTGGGCGTCATGCCGGATCTCGCCTCGGAGAACGCCCGGGGTGCGTGGTACGGCCTGCCGGTGATCGCCCGGTCGGCCGCACGGATTGTTGGGCCGGGGCCGATCCGGGTACCTGGCCCTGGGGCCGGCCTTCCGGGTCCGCCCGAGCCCGCGATCGCGGGGGTGCACGACCCGGCGAACCGAAGAACCGAAACCCGCAACCCCCGCTCCACCCGCTCCACCTCGCAAACTCCCCACCCCGAATCCCAGGAGCCGCTGTGAAGTTCGGTGTGTCGACCTTCCTCACCGATCAGGGCATCGCGCCCGCCGCGCTGGGGCGCGCCGTCGAGGAGCGGGGGCTCGACTCCCTGCTGATCGCCGAGCACACCCACATCCCGGTGGACCGCCGCTCGCCCTACCCGGGCGGCGGCGAGCTGCCGAAGATCTACTACCGCACCCTCGACCCGTTCGTCGCGCTCAGCGCGGCCGCCGCCGTGACCGAGCGGATTCTGCTGGGCACCGGCATCGCCCTGGTGGCCCAGCGGGATCCGCTCATCACGGCCAAGGAGGTGGCCTCGCTGGACCTCGTCTCCAACGGGCGGGTGGTCTTCGGGATCGGTGTCGGCTGGAACCGGGAGGAGATGGCGAACCACGGCACCGACCCACGTACCCGCGGCCGTCTCGTGGACGAGCGGCTGCGGGCCATGCGGGAGCTGTGGACGCAGGAGAAGGCCGAATTCCACGGGGAGTTCGTCGACTTCGACCCGGTCTACTCCTGGCCGAAGCCGGTCCAGCGGCCGCACCCGCCGGTCTACGTGGGCGGTGGCGAGGCCGCCTTCGACCGGGTGGCCGCCCTGGGTGATGCCTGGCTCGCCAACAGCCTGCCGCCCCAGGAGCTCGGGCCGAAGATCGACCGGCTGCGCAGCATCGCGGGCCGCGACGTACCGGTGACCGTCTACGCGGTGGCGAACGAGCCGGAGATCATCGAGCAGTACACCCGGCTCGATGTGGAGCGCCTGCTGTTCTACCTTCCGACGTTGCCGGAGCCCGAGACCTTGTCGCATCTGGACCGGTTCTCCGACACCGCGGCCCGCTTCCGGTGAACGGCCGGGTGCCGCGGCATCTGAACGGGCGGGTGCCGCAGTGCCGAGGATGACCGGTGAGCGGGCCCGGGAGTGCTTCACCCGGGCCCGGATCGCCCGCCTCGCCACGCTCGACGACACCGGCCGTCCGCATCTCGTTCCCGCGGTCTTCGTGCTGACCGGGGACACCCTGGTCTTCGCCGTGGACCACAAACCGAAGCGCTCGGCCGACCTCAAGCGGCTGGCCAACATCCGTGCCCACCCCGAGGTCTGTCTCCTCGTCGACGGCTATGACGAGGACTGGGACCGCCTGTGGTGGGCGCGCGCCGACGGCACGGCCACCGTCCTGCCACCGGCCGAGCGGGCGGCGGCGTCCGCGCACTACGTGGACCTGCTGACACGCAAGTACCGGCAATACGCCGACCGTTCCCCGCACGGCCCTGTGGTGGAGATCCAGGTGGCCCGCTGGTCCGGCTGGCACGCCACCTGACCAGTCAGGCCGGTCCGGTGGGTCGGGGGGGAGGGCCCGCACCCGCCCACCGGACGCAGACGGTGTCAGGCGCCGACCACGCCGGACTTCGCGATGACGATCTTGGCCTTGGTGGCGCCGCTGTGCGAACCGAGGGACTCGATCTTCCGGACGAGGTCCATGCCTTCGGTGACCTCGCCGAACACGACGTGCTTGTTGTCGAGCCAGTCGGTGACGATGGTGGTGATGAAGAACTGCGAGCCGTTGGTGTTCGGACCGGCGTTGGCCATCGAGAGCTGACCGGGCTTGGTGTGCTTGAGCTGGAAGTTCTCGTCCGCGAACTTCTCACCGTAGATGCTCTTGCCACCGGTCCCGTTGCCGGCGGTGAAGTCGCCACCCTGGAGCATGAAGTCGGGGATCACGCGGTGGAAGCCGGATCCTTCGTAACCGAAGCCGTTCTGGCCGGTAGCGAGCTCGCGGAAGTTCCTCGCGGTCTTGGGGACCACGTCGTCGAAGAGGGTGAAGACGATCCGGCCCGCCGGGTCGCCGTTGATGGTGATGTCGAAGTACACGTCGTTGTTACTCATGACGGCAATCCTCACATCCGCCGATCCCGGGTCGGCACCCAGCCCCGGTTTTCCGGTCACGCAGGGGAGCATCCCCCCTGCTCAAGCCCCTCACGCCTTGATCATTCCAGCCGGATTCCGCTCCTCGCAGAGCACCGTCCCGCCGCCGCGCTCGGCAGCGCTCCGGTAGGCGAACCAGGGCAGGAAGAACTGGGTGACCGGGCCGACCGCGAGCGCGTACAGCACGGTGCCCACCCCCACGCTCCCACCGAGCAGCCGGCCCGCCACCAGCACGGCGATCTCGATCAGGGTGCGGACCAGCCGGATCGAACGCCCGGTCACGGCGGACGCACCGGTCATCAGCCCGTCCCGTGGCCCGGGGCCGAAGCGCGCGCCGACGTAGACGGCGACGGACAGTCCGTTGAGGACGACGCCGCCGACGAGCAGACCGGCCCGGGCGGGGAGCCCGAGGTGCTGGGGGAGGAGCCGGAGACCGAGGTCGGACGAGCACGCGAGAACGACGATGTTGGCGACGGTGCCGAGCGTCGGCCGCTGCTTGAGGGGGATCCACAGCAGCAGCACGAGTACGCCGATGACGGCGCTGATCATGCCGAAGCTCAGCGAGGTGTGATGCTCCAGTCCCTCGTACAGAACGCTCCATGGGTTGACGCCCAACGACGCCCTGACCAGGACCGAGAGACTGAAGCCGTACAGCGCGAGGCCGACGAGCAGTTGCGGGAGACGGCGCAGCGGACGTTCACCGACCGGGACGTAGGTGAGCGGGGGCGGCGACGGGCGCGTACGGGACATGAGCCGGGCCGACCCGGTGCTCCCGCCCGGCACAGCACCCACGACGCGCTCCTCGCCGCGGCGCCGACGGTGACGCTCATGCCGTTCCGTACGGTCCTGTTCCATACCGGTCCCCTCCACGGGTGCGCTCCACGCACGTTCGCTGTGCTGCATGTGCCTCAAGGCCAATGCGGCGATTCTGTACAGTGATTGGTCTGGGAAACACGGCCAATCTGGGGAGGGTGGTATGGCGGACGCGCATCCGTACCGGCCGGTGGACAGGGTGGATCGCACCCAACGGACCCTGGGGAGCCGGCAGCTCGCCGCGATGCTGCCCGACCCGTCGGGGACCCGGCCCGCCTACCGCCACCTGGCCCGGGCGATCAGCGCGCTCATCCTGGACGGCCGTATCGCGCTGCACGTCAAACTCCCCGCCGAACGGGAACTGGCCACGGCCCTCCACACCAGCAGGGCCACCGTCACCGCCGTGTACGACCTGCTCCGCGAGAGCGGCTACGCGCACAGCCGCCAGGGCTCCGGCACCTGGACGGCCCTGCCCGACGGCCGCGCTCCCAGCGGCATCACCCGTCTCCTCGGCCCCCAGGACACCGCGATCGACCTTGCCAGGGCCGCCCCCGGCCTCCCCGAGCAGACGCTCACCGAAGCGCTCGCCCGGATCGCCCCGCAACTGGCGGAGCATGTGCACACACCCGGCTACCACCCCTACGGCCTGCCGGAACTGCGCGCCGCCGTCGCCGAACGCTTCACCCGGCGGGGGCTGGCCACCGTGCCCGAACAGATCCTGGTGACCTCCGGCGCCCAGCACGCACTCACCCTCGTCCTGGGGCTGCTGTGCCGGCCCGGCGACCGGGTCATGGCCGAGAACCCGTCCTATCCGAACGCTCTGGACGCGATGCGCCGCGGCCGGCTGCGCACGGTGTCGGTGCCGGTGACCGACACCGGCTGGGACATCGAGATCACCGAATCGACCCTGCGTCAGGTGGTGCCTCAACTCGCCTATCTGATACCGGACTTCCACAACCCGACCGGCTGCCTCATGCCTGAGGGCGAACGCGTCCGCGTCCTGCACGCCGCGCAACGCTCCGGCACCTGGCTGGTCATCGATGAGACCCTGGCCGACCTCGCCCTCGACGTCCCCGCCCCACCGCCCTTCGCCACCCACGCCACGCCCGACCGAACCGGCCAGGTCATCACCATCGGCTCGATGAGCAAGACCCACTGGGGCGGCCTGCGCATCGGCTGGCTGCGCGCCCCCGCGCGGCTCGTCACCGAACTCGCCGGCCAGCGGGTCGCCACCGACATGGGCGGCTCGGTCCTGGACCAGCTGCTGGCCCTCACCCTGCTGACACAGGCCGCCGACCTGCTGCCGCCCCGCCTGGAACAGCTGCGCCGCCGGCGCACCGCCCTGGCCGCGGCGCTCACCGAACACCTCCCGCAGTGGACCTGGCGGCTGCCGCCCGGCGGCCTGTCCCTCTGGGTCGACCTCGGCGAACCGATCGCCTCGGCGCTGGCCGAGCGGGCGCTGGACTACGGCGTACGCATCGAGGGCGGCACCCACTTCGCCACCGACCCGGGCCTCTTCGAACAGCGCCTCCGCATCCCGTACACCGTGCCGCCGGACACCCTGCACGAGGCCGTACAGCGCATGGCCACCGCCCTCGCCGACGGCCTCCCGCACCCGCCGACCACCCGACAACAACCGCACTGGGTCGCCTGAGACGGCTCGATTGCGGCTTGCACCTCCCGTAACGGGAGGTCCTACGGTCGAAGACGTGAAGATTGTTGTGCATGACACGGCGTCCGCCATGCTCGATCTCCTCCGGCGTCCGCCGGCGGAGCGGCCCGACGCCTTACGGGAAATACTCAGTCCGCTCCAGAGCGCGATGTCCGTGATGGGAGACGTGGATCTGGTCCAGATGCACGAACAGGGCGGCAGTGGCCTCCGCCTCGACCGTGACGACCCGCGCTATGTCCCCGCCCTGCGTCAGATGCAGGACGCGGGGGTGTGGCACCGCGTCGAGGAAGCCCTCACCTCCGGGTGGGAGCGGATCAGCGGCGCGGTGCCCGGCATCAAGCACGCCGAGACCGTGCATGTCGTCCTGGTGCTCGGCAACCCCGACGACGATCACCTGACGGTCCGCAGCGCCGGCTACTTCGGTGCCGGCGGCTTCCCGGGGGCGATCCACCTGGTGATGTGGCCCACCGAGACCTCCCTGGCGAAGATCGCCCACGCCGCCGCGCACGAGCTCCACCACAATGTGCGCTACGCGAATGTGGTCTGGAACCCGGCGACCGTCACGGTGGGGGAGCACGTCGTCGCCGAGGGCCTGGCCGAGGCGTTCGTACGGGAGCTGGCCGGCGAGCAGGCCATGGGCCCGTGGTCGAGGGCGCTGACCGGCGCCGAACTGGACCGCGCCTACGAAAAGATCACCGCCGACATCGACGTCGCCGGGATGCAGAACCTGACCGCGTATGTCCTGGGCGATGCCACCGCACAGCGCTTTGGCCAACCGCCCGTTGGTCTGCCGGACTTCGCCGGTTACTCTGTCGGACTGCGCATCGTGGACGCCCACTTGGCGGCCTCCGGCCTGACCGCCGCCGAGAGCACCGCTCTGCCGGTGCGCGAGATCCTCACCAACGCGGGCGTGGCGACCAGCGCGTAACGGACTCGGCGACATCACAGGGGCCGGGGCGCCCCGCTTGTCCAGGGCGCCCCGGCATGCCCTTTTACATGGGCATTCGGCGGTCCCGACCCCCGAATGGGTTACCGGACGGAAACCTCAGATCTCGCGCAAACCTTGCAGTGCAGCGTTGATCCGCCGGTCGAGCGGTGCCAGGGTTTCGGAAATCACACGTCACCACACAGTGAAGACCTGGAGGCCGTATGGCTGTCCGTCGTGCCGCTGTCGCCGCTGCCTCGGCGGCTGCGCTCAGTCTTTCCCTGCTGGCCACCTCCTGCGGTGTCAACGGCACCGCGTCCGCCGCCGAAGCCAAGGCCCGGCCGCCGGCGAAGAAGGCCGTGGCCACCGGTAGCGGCGGGGCGGTGTCCAGCGTCAATCCGTACGCCTCCCGGGCCGGGATCGAGGTGCTGCGCAAGGGAGGCAACGCCGTGGACGCGGCAGTGGCAACTGCCGCCGCGCTCGGCGTGGTTGAGCCGTACTCCGCAGGTGTGGGAGGCGGCGGCTACATGGTCTATTACGACGCCAAGGCCAAGAAGGTGCGCACCATCGACGGCCGGGAGACCGCCCCGCGCCGTATGCGCTCGGACTCCTTCCTCGACCGTTCGACCGGCAAGCCCCTCCCCACCGATGAAGTGATCAACTCTGGTCTGTCGGTCGGCATCCCTGGGACGCCGGCGACGTGGGAGAACGCGCTCAAGAACTGGGGCACGGTCCCGCTGGCGAAGGCCCTGCGCCCGGCCACCCGGATCGCCCGCGACGGCTTCGTGGTCAATGACGAGTTCCGGGCGCAAACGGAGATGAACGAGAAGCGCTTCCGCGACTTCACGTCCACCACCGACCTCTTCCTGCCCAAGGGCAAGCTTCCGGTGGTCGGTTCGCGCTTCCGCAACCCCGATCTCGCCCGGACCTACCAGCAGCTCGCCCGTGAAGGCGTCGGCGCGCTCTACCACGGAGACATCGGGCGCGATGTGGCGCGGACCGTCCAGAAGCCGCCGATGGCTGCCGGCGCCTCGCACAAGGCCCGCCCCGGTCTCATGAAGACGCAGGACCTCGCCGACTACAAGCCCCTGCGCAGGGAGCCGACCCGGACGACGTATCACGGGCTGGATGTCTACTCCATGGCACCGTCCTCGTCCGGCGGCACCACCGTGGGCGAGGCGCTGAACATCCTGGAGAACTTCCACCTCTCCAAGGCCGACAAGGCCCAGGCCCTGCACCACTACCTGGAGGCCAGCCGGATCTCCTTCGCCGATCGCAACCGCTGGGTGGGCGACCCGGCGTTCTCGGATGTGCCCACCAAGCAGCTGCTCGGCAAGGACTTCGCCAAGAACCGGTCCTGCCTGATCCGCTCCGACAAGGCCCTGACCAGCCCGCTCGCCCCCGCCGACCCACGGCACCCCGGCTCGGGCTGCGCTCGCAGGACCGGCAGCAAGCAGCCGCACGAAGGGCCCTCGACCACCCATCTGGTGACCGCGGACCGCTGGGGCAATGTCGTCTCCTACACCCTGACCATCGAGCAGACCGGCGGCTCGGCCATCACCGTGCCAGGCCGCGGCTTCCTGCTCAACAACGAGCTGACCGACTTCGACTTCGCCCCCCTCACCAAGGGGACGCCGGACCCGAACCTCCCGGGCCCCGGCAAGCGCCCGCGCAGCAGCATGTCGCCGACGATCGTCCTGCGGGACGGCAAGCCGATGATCGCGGTGGGTTCACCGGGCGGTGCCACGATCATCACCACGGTGCTCCAGACCCTGGTCAACCGTCTGGATCTCGGTATGTCACTCCCGGAGGCGGTCGCCGCCCCGCGCCTCTCACAGCGCAACCAGACCGCGACCGAAGCCGAACCGGCCTTCCTCTCCTCGCCCGAACGGAAGAAGCTGGACGGCATGGGCCACCACTTCGTCCTCGCCCCGAAGGCCTTCACTCCGTCACCGGAGATCGGGGCAGCGGCGGCCCTGGAATTCCTGCCGGACGGCAAGCTCACGGCGGTGGCCGAGCCCAAGCGCCGTGGCGGGGGATCGGCCATGGTGCTGAAGGAATCCCGCTGAGGCCGGGCCAGTGAAGGGCCAGTCGTTGAAGGGCCAGTCGTTGGGCCACGCATGAGGCCCGTCCAGTAGGGCCGTCCCCCTCCGGGTCACGATCCGGAGGGGGACTGGTCGTTACGGGCGGGTTGTCACGAGGCCGCCGACCGCGCCGTGCTGCCACGTAACGGCACTGCTATACGGTGCGCCGGGTTCGGTGTCTGTAGTGCGGCCGGTGGAGGACGCGATGGGTGGCTCGACGGGATCAGCGGGATCAGCGGACTCTGCGGGCGCGGGGGAGCTGCAACGGCGGCTGGGGGTGCCCGACGCCGTGGTGATCGGCTTGGGGTCGATGATCGGCGCGGGCGTCTTCGCCGCCCTCGCTCCCGCCGCCGCGGCGGCAGGCTCCGCACTGCTCCTGGGGCTGGCGCTCGCGGCGGTGGTCGCCTTCTGCAACGCCACCTCCTCGGCCCGGCTCGCTGCCCGCTACCCGGCCTCCGGCGGCACCTATGTCTACGGCCGGGAGCGGCTCGGCGACTTCTGGGGCTACCTCGCGGGCTGGGCCTTCATCGTCGGCAAGACCGCCTCCTGCGCGGCGATGGCCCTGACCGTCGGCTCGTACGTCTGGCCCGGCCAGGCCCATGCGGTCGCCGTCGCGGCGGTGGTGGCACTGACCGCCGTGAACTACGGCGGCGTGCAGAAGTCCGCCTGGCTCACCCGGACGATCGTGGCCGTGGTCCTCGCCGTACTCGCCGCCGTGGTGTTCGCCGCCCTCACCTCCGGCAAGGCCGACCCCGTACGGCTGGACATCGGCGACGACGCCTCCTTCACCGGCGTACTCCAGGCCGCGGGCCTGCTGTTCTTCGCCTTCGCCGGCTACGCGCGCATCGCCACCCTCGGCGAGGAGGTCCGCGACCCCGGCCGGACCATTCCCCGCGCCGTCCCGCTCGCGCTGGGGATCACGCTGGTCGTCTACGCGGCGGTCGCCGTCGCCACCCTGCTGGTGCTGGGCCCACAGCAGTTGGCGCAGGCACCGGCCCCGCTGTCGGACGCCGTACGGGCCGCCGGCGCCGGTTGGCTGGCGCCCGCCGTACGCGCCGGCGCCGCCATCGCTGCCCTCGGTTCCCTCCTCGCACTGATCCTCGGCGTCTCCCGCACCACCCTGGCCATGGCCCGCGACCGGCATCTGCCGCACGCGCTGGCGGCGGTCCACCCGAAGTTCAAGGTGCCCCACCGCGCCGAGCTCGTCGTCGGCGCCGTCGTGGCGGCACTCGCGGCGACGGCGGACGTCCGCGGGGCCATCGGCTTCTCCTCCTTCGGAGTGCTGGCCTACTACGCCCTCGCCAACGCCTCCGCCTGGACGCTGTCCCCCACCGAAGGCGCCCCACCGCGGCTCATCCCGGCGGTCGGACTGGCCGGTTGCCTCGTCCTGGCCCTCGCCCTCCCGCTGACGTCGGTGATCTCGGGCGCCGCGGTCCTGGCCTGCGGCGCCGCCGCGTACGGCGTCCGGCGCACGCTCCCCGCCCGCAGGCAACGAGGCTCATGAGAAGGAGCGGGTCTGGCCCCACTTCCCCGGTCGGCTCTCCGCAGGCGGCCCGCCGGTGGGATCTCGATGAGGCCAGGCCATACGCCCCGGCCGCTGGGCCGGCACTCTCACAGCGCCCTCGTCATGAACGCACTGTTCGGGTCGGGCCGGTAGTCCGCGAAGGGCCCGCAGTACTGGAACCCGAACTTCTCGTACAGCCTTCGGGCGGGCAGGAAGAAGGCAGCCGCACCGGTCTCCAGGCTCAGCCGCGTGAAGCCCATGCCTTGCGCCTCGGCGATGATGTGCTCCAGCAGCTGGGAGGCGACTCCACTCCGCTGCCGCGTCGGCCTGGTACGCATCGACTTCAGCTCCGCATGACCCGCGTCCAGTCTCTTGACCGCGCCGCAGCCCACCAGGCCGGCACCGTCCGAGGCCGACCAGAAGGTGATCTCGGGCTTCCGGAGGCTGTCGAGGTCCAGGGCGTGCTTGCTCTCCAACGGCGTGCGGGACCGCATCTGCTGGACATGTGCGTCGAGGAAACCGGCGATCTCCGGGCCGGAGAGATCGTCCACCACGATCTTCAACGGGCTCACCATTCTTCCGCTCCTGCCTGTCATGGGACGCCACGCCACCTCGGCTGCTGTCGCGATGTCCCTGTTGGCGTGCCGGCGTGCGTACTGCCTGGCCACACTATGTGGATCTTGATGGCCGGACCAGGTAATTGACCTCTCGTAGTGGGCAGCACCGACGTTGACGAACTACCTGAACTTGACCCACTTTCAGGCCTGCGCACCTACGATGTCGCGGATGAACTCTCTGTCCATAGACACCACGTCCGTGAGCTTTGCCCTGGGCGAGGTTTCCGGCGTCCTGCTGGTTGTAGGTGGCGTCCTGACGCTGGTCTGGCGCCTGTCCGGCCCTTGGAGACGCGTCTCTGCGCCCCCGCGCCCGCTGCCCGCCGTGCAGCTCGCCCAACTGCGTGCCAGGCGGCGCAACATCGTCGTGGGCGTGCTGGCCCTGATCGCCGTCGGGGGAGTGGTGGCGGCAGTCTCCTCGTACCACCCGGAGCCGCGAGCCGCCGATACGGACGCCGCACGATCCGGCAAGGAGCCGGCGGACCCTGCCGTGGGAACGGATCAGGCCCTGCCGAAGCGCACCATCGTCGCGCCCAAGAGGGTGGCGGGCTACCACCTGATGACGGATCAGGAGGCGGCGCCCTACGCGCCACCGGCCGCGAACCCGCCAACTCGATACAAGCGCTGGTACTACGACTCTTCGCCGGACGGTGAGCCCGACGGTGTCCTGACCATCGACGCCGTCGAGTGGGATCCCGAGCTCGCTGCGGAAAAGCGCCGGGACTCGCTCACCCAGGAGTTGCGCAATTTCTTCGCCGGGGCAAAGGCCAGGGAGGTGACCTCGTTCCCAGCAGGCCCGATGGGCGGTCGACTGAGCTGCGGCCATACGAACACCGATCACGGCGAGGCGACCGTCTGCGCATGGAGCGACGCCGCCACCTTCGGCTTCCTGACCCTGGCAGACGCGGCACGCCTCGACGATGCCGCCCTGATCGCCGTCACGTTCCGGACAGCTGCCGAACGACGGTCCTGAGGGGCCGCCACAGGGGAGCGCCAAATCCCACCGTGGTCGACGCCGCGCGTCCGAGTCGGGTTTCCCGGCCGACCTGACACACGCTCAGTGCTCACCGCACCTGCGCAGCGGCACCCTCCGTATCAGGGTGAGATGTGGGCTGATTGCTTAGCCCATCTGGCCCCATGGGGTGGCGGAGACGCCGTTGACGCCACTTCGTCGTGCTTCCATCTCGCCATGGAGGTGCTCACGTGATGACCGCAGACTCATCGCAAGAAAGCTATCCGCAGAGGGGTGCGCCGCGGCGGCGCGTACTGGCCGCAGCTGCCCTGACTCCGATGCTGGCCGGTGCCGCAGCCCCCGCTCGTGCCCTGTCCGGCAGGACGGGCGACACGAGGAGCCGCGGGCTGGTCCAGCCCGTTCCCACCACCTTGTCGGACTGGGAGGAGGTGGCCCATGTGCTCGGGCGAAAAGGCGACATGAAGCGAAAGCTGATGTATCACACAGCGCTGCCACGTCACGACCTCCGGGTGCGCTCGCACGGCATCCACGTCAAACCGGCGCTCGCTCTCGGCTCGCATGTGTCCTTCGTCCGGTACGCCGACAAGAGCACGCTGGTGATGGGTGACGTGGTGGTCACCGAGCGGGAAATGCAGACGTTCTCCGATGCCCTGCACAAGCACAAGATCGGGCAGACCGCCATCCACAAGCATCTGCTGGCCCAAACGCCCGACATCTGGTGGATCCACGTCCACGCCCACAGCCACCACCCGCTGTCCCTGGCCCGCGGCCTGCGCGCGGCGTTCGACCGTACGGACACCCCGCCCCCGCTCCCCTCGTCCCGGCGGAAGCCCGGCGACCTGGACACCGCCGGCATCGACGCCGCGCTGGGAGTCAAGGGCTCCGTCGACGACGGCATCTACAAGTGCGTCTTCGTCCGCCGCGAGACCATCACCGACGGCCATCTGGTACTGCCACCGGGCCTGGGCTCGACCAGCGCGTTGAACTTCCAGCCGTTGGGTGACGGGCGGGCCGCGATCAGCGGCGACTGCGCCATGATCGCAAGCGAGGTCCAGGACGTCCTGGCGGCGCTGCGGTGCGCCGGGGCCCGTCTCGTCGAACTGCACAACCACGGCTTGACGGACGAGCCCCGCCTGTTCTTCGTCCATTTCTGGGCCGTAGGCGACGGCGTCAGACTCGCCCGAGCCCTGCGCCCGGCGGTGGCCGCCACCAACGTCGTACCGGCCGGCTGACTTCGCACGGGCAGTGGGCCCCGCAGGCAGTGCCTGAGCCGCACGCAGACCCGCCTACCTCAGCGGTGGGTCCACCCACGGCCTCATCTGTCTTCCGGAGGGGCCCGGTGCCACCTGGTGCCACAGCGCGGCTCAGGAGTCCTGCCCTCTCTCCTCGGCCAGCTCGTACTCCTCCTCCAGCGCTTCGGTGACCTTCTCCCACAAGTCGGATTCCACGAGCGGATCCAGGTCTTCGATCGCTGTGCGGAACTCCGCCAGCGCCTTCAGCGGCTCCGGCCCCTCAAAGCGCTGAGCGAACTGCGCAGCCAGTCCCAGGGCGCCCGCCAACGATTTCAGAGAGGAGTGCGCCTCACCCGCGTAACCCGCCGCGTGGTCCCAGCCGTTGGGGTCGTACAGATCGACGCATCCCACCACGCCGTGCACCATCAGCGAGAACTCCTGGCATATACCGAACTCGAACGCATACGAGCTGGGCGGCGAATCGTCGTCCGGGGTTCGCCGCCCGAACAGCTCGTCCGGGTCTTCCGCCCACGGCCCCTCGGTCTTCAGCCTGCTCGAGTCGAAGTCGATGAAGTCGAGGAACCCGTCGATCCGCACGGCGGGGAAGCCGACCGTGGTGAGAAACTTCCTCGTCCCCTCATGTTCCAGCCGCTCAGGCAGCTCCGCCTCCGCAGGCCGCCACAGCGACCCCACCCCGAAACAGGACTCCAGCCACTCCGCCGTGGGGTTCCTGGCTGCCGCCATCCACTCATTCATGCGCACATGGCTCTCCCGGGCCGTTCTGCTGATGTGACACCAACAGTGAACCCCATGGCACTGACAATCGGGCCTGGAGAGGGCGGGCGGCCCCTCCGCGCCGTCCGTCCGTGCGCCACCGCTCGGCGACTCGACTGCCTTACGGATGGGGGAGGTTGGGCATGTTCCCTACAGCACAGCCAGGGAGGCTACGGATGGCTACCGGAGGGCTCGGCGGCCGGACTGCCGATCAGCGGGCGTCAGGCACTCTGCGCGGGGCGGGTCTCCAGACGCCAGATCACATCAATGCCCGTCTCACTCGGGGCCGCAGGCCCTTCCGGTGTCTGCACGCGCTCCACTTCGGTGAAACCCAAGCGCCGGGCGACGGCCCCGCTGGCGAGGTTCGCCGCGTCATGATGGATCTCGATGCGATCGATGCCATCCATCCGGTGCCCCGCCTGCACCAGGCCGGCAGCAGCCATCGTGATCAGCCCCTTCCCCGTCCACGCATGGTGGAGCCAATAGCCGATCTCCAGTCCGCCCGGACCGATCCGACGCATCAGACTGATGCTCCCGACCGCCACACCGTCCGTGGTGATCGCGTAGTGGTACGCCTGCCCCGAGGCCCACTCCTCCTCGCACCGGGCCAGAAACGCTGCGCCCTGCTCCCGGTCATGACGGGCCGCAAAGCGCATCCAGGGAAGTAGGTGATCACGTGACTCGGTAATCAACTGGTGCAGGATCTCCAGGTCTTGGCCACGCCAACGGCGCAGCTCGACTTGATCCGAGCGGAGGACTTCAGCGGGATGCTCCATGGCCGAGATCCTGGTGGAGCCACGCCGGATCGACAACGCAATTACCGGGGCTCAAGAGAGGGGGGAGCCCGCAGCGTGATTCAGCCGGTGGATGCTTCGGTGTCGCGTAGCCCTACACAGTCCAGCGCCCAGAAGGCGTCGGAGTAGACGAGGGTGCCGGTCATCCAGGGTTCGTGTGCTGCCAGCCGGACGACTTGGAAGGCGGCAGGCGGGATGCGCAGGGAGGGGGAGCGGAAGCCGAGGGTGTCGGAGCGTTCGAAGCCGCGCTGTGCGTAGTAGTGCGGCGAGCCTTCGAGGAAGACCAGGGGCACGTGCTGGGCGTCGGCCGCTGCGAGTGCGTGCTCGATGAGCCGGGTACCGATCCCTTGGTCCTGGAACTGCGGGAGCACTCCCAGCGGTGACAGCACCAGGACGTCCACGATCCGCAGCGGCGCGTCGAGCCGGCCGGCACTCAGCAGCACGTGCCCCACCACCTGCCCGTCAACCGTGGCGACGAACGACATCGGGGCCAGGGGCGCTTCCGCGCTCCGCAGGGCGTCTGCGAGGGCCGGCACCCGCTCCCGGCCCTCGAACGCGGCCAAGTGGAGTGCGTGCACCGCCGGATGGTCGTCACTCCGCTCCTGACGGATCATCAATCCTGCGTTCCGCGCCTCTGCACCAGCGTTGTCTGTGGTCACGGCCGCGAGCGTAGAGGCACCGCGCCATCCGTGCCATCGCATTCCGGCCCGCAGCCTGCCTACCCAGGAGGGAGGCAGAGGTCAGGACCCGGCCGTCGAGGAACGGGAACTCCCGGGAACGGTGGTCTCCTTGACGGCGACGGCGACGACGGCGAGCCGGCGGGCCGGCACTTCGAAAGCCCGCACCCGGGACGGTACGCCGTCAGTCGCCTGCCGATGACGGCAGTTGGCGAGAGGCGTAGGCGGTGGCCAGTCCGCGGACTTCGGTGGTGACGCGGTCCCACGCGCAGGCGGGGAATTCGTGGCCGACGCGCGGCAGGAGGACCAGGCGCGAGTCGGGGATCCGTGCGGCGATCGCCCTGCCGGCGCTGGGCTTGATGAGAGGGTCGTCCTCCCCGTGGAGGATGAGCGTGGGCCGGGTGATGGCGCTGATCCGCGGTCCGTGCCACTGGGCGCCGATCTGGCGGCTCTGTGCCTGCTGGTCGTGCATGCCGCGGTCGGCATTGCGCTCGGCGGCCTCCCGGGCGGCTCGCTCGTCGAAGGTGCGGTGGGGCGAGGCGAGGAGGCGGGAGACGGCGATGCCGGCCTCGACGGCCCCGTCGGGGGTGTCGGGAAACCTCAGGCGGGCGAACTTCGCCAGCGTCCGCATGCGGATGTACCGCATGGTCCGCAGTCCCGAGATGTCTCCGGGGACGGCTGCCATGGAGGTGAGGGTGCGCACGCGCCCCGCGTGCCGCAGCGCCACGCGTTGTGCGACGGCTCCACCGAGGGAGACGCCCAGCAGATGCGCCGACCGCCACCCCAGAGCATTCATGACGGCGACGGCATCATCTGCCATGTCCTCGGCCGTGTACGCCGTCTCGCGCTTGGCGAAGAGCGCGGAGATCGGGGTGCGGGAGGGGGCGGGCGGGAGGTGGGTCGACTCCCCGCTGTCGCGCTGGTCGTATCGGGCCACCGCGAAGCCCCGCGCGGCCAGCATCCGGCACAGCTCGTCCGGAATCCACAAACGGTTCACGCCCAGCCCTGTGGCCAGCAGAAGCGGCTCGCCGTCCGCCCCTTCGGTCAGCGCATCGAAGGCCAGCCGCACCCCGCCGTTCTCCGCCCAGCGGACGGGGCTCCACAGGTGTTCCGAGGCCAAGGCCATACGTACCTCCCATAACTGCGACCGACCATTAACTGCGACCGTTGTTCGCAGTTTAGAGTAGGGGAGGCATCAGGGGAACGGAGAGGGCAGGTGGGCGAGTGGCTCAGGAACCGGTGACGGTCTGGACGAGGGCCGAACGCGGTGCTCGCGGCCCCCTGCCCGCACACAGCCGCGCGGACCTGACCGCGGTCGCCGTCGAGCTGGCGGACCGGGGCGGCCTGTCGGCGGTGTCCATGCGGCAGGTGGCCAAGGAGCTGGGCACCGGCCAGGCCTCCCTCTACCGCTATGTCTCCGGCCGTGAGGACCTGCTCGACCTGATGACGGACGCGGTGGCGGGGGAGATCGACCTCGACGTCCCGCTCCACGGTGATCCCGTTGCGGACCTGGTCGCCCTGGCGGCCCGGGCCAAGGCCGCCCATCTGCGGCATCCGTGGCTGCCCGACATCCCGCCGGAACCTCTTCGGCTGGGGCCGCGGAGCGTGGACTACCTCGAATACGCGCTGCGGGCGATGGCGTCCGTACGGCTGCCGGGCCGGACCAAGATGGAAATCGTCGCCCTCATGAGTGCCCTGGTCGCGCAGTTCGCCCGGGCGGAAATCCAGGGCGGCCGCGCGACCACCGACCGCCAGGCGGCGCAGGCCGCGTACCTGAGCCAGACGGCCTCCCAGGGAGATCATCCCCATGTCGCGGCCGCCATGGCCGATCAGCATGGAGAGGCCCCCACAGAGGACTCCCAGCAGCTGTTCGAGCGGACGATGCACCGGGTGCTCACCGGCCTCGTCGTCGACGACATGGCCGCGGCCGACGTCGGGGACGTAGAGCCAGGAGAGGACGTAGAGACGGAGCGCGAAGGCGGTGGCCACACTCGGTGAGCCGGCCTCTTTGATCGAGGCCCCGCGACCCCCGGCGACCGCCACGGCCACGCCGCCCACGACGCGTACGCCACCTAGAACACCGCGACACGCACGACGCCCACGACGCCCACGACCGCCGCGATCTCCGCCGCCGGCACGAGCAGCGCCCTGAGCAGGCGGAGGAGCGGTCTGAGCCGGTGGGGGAGTCTCCAGGCCACAACCATCTGGGCTCGGCGCCGCAGCCATTTCCCGAAACCGCTCCGCCCCGCACCACCCCGTGTGATGTCGGCTGTTTGGCTGCGGCGGCGGTGTCATCGCGGACACGTCCGTCGAGACAGGCACACCGAGAGGCATGATGGTCTGATGAGGGTGTTGCCGGTGTGGTCACGGGTGCGCCGTTGGGTTCCGGCCTTGGTGATCGCTCTTGCGGCGTTGGTGGACCTGCTGACGCCTACCTCGGTGTCGTCCGCTCCACTGCTGGCCGTGGCGCCGGTGACGGCGGTTTCACTGTTCGGCCCGGCGGGGGTCGTCGGCGTCGGCGTTTCGGCGATGCTGGTGCAGGCGGGTCTGGGCTTCCTCGACGGCTCGTACGACTGGCAGGGCGACGCGGCCGTGCAGATCACGCTGGCGTCCGTCACCGCACTGGCGGTCGGTCTGAACCGGTCCCTGCGCATGCAGCATGCGAGCGCCAGCCGGGCACGCTACGCCGCGGAGATGGCCCAGCGGGCCGTGCTGCCCAGCCCTCCCAGCCGGCTGGGGGACCTGCGGATCGCCGCCCGCTATGTGCCGGCCGAGGACATGGCGCTGATCGGCGGCGATCTCTACGTGATGCAGGAGACCCCGTTCGGGGTGCGCGCCATGGTCGGCGACGTACGGGGCAAGGGACTGTCCGCCGTCACGGCCGTCAGCGTCGACATCGGGGTCTTCCGGTACGCCGCCGATCATGAACCTGACCTGCCTGCCCTGGTGGCGTGCATGGAAGAGGCCCTGTTGCGCGAAAGCCAGCGGCGGGAGGGCCTGGACGCGACGGAGGGGTTCACCACTGCCCTGATCGTGCAGTTCGCCGACGATCTGAGCCAGATCCATATCGTCAACCGGGGCCATCCCGCCCCGGTGCTGCTGCATGCCGACGGCCGGGCGCGCGTCCTGGAGCCGGCGGAAGAGGCGCCACCCCTGGGCATCTCCGGCCTGGACGCCTGGGCCTCCCCGGTGGAGACGCACCCCTTCCCGCCCGGGGCGATGCTGCTCTGCTTCACCGACGGCGTCACCGAGGCGCGCGATCCTGCCGGCGTCTTCTACGACCCCGCGGTCCGGGTCCCGCACATGGTGCAGTCCTACCTGCGCCAGACCAGCCATTTCCCGGAGCCGTCGACGGTCCTCGACCTCCTGGCCCGCGACGTCAGCCGTCACAGCGGCGGTTCCCCCCAGGACGATCAGGCCCTCCTCGCGCTGCACCGGCCGCTACGGCAACAGGACCTCCTCGCCCGGCCGCGCCAGGGGCAGCCACCGGGGCCGGGCGCTCTGTGAAGGGGCGGTGCTAGCGGCCACTCCGCCCGCTCGGCTGTGCGGCCGTGCCTCACCCGATGGGCCTGGCGTCACGAGGGGACCGAATGGCAAAGGGTCCCTGCCTCATCCGAGACAGGGACCCTTGTGCGTGGAGCGCCCGGCAGGCCTTGCACCTGCATTTCCCGCCGGCTGGCGGACGTCTTTCCTTGGACCACAGACGCGTGACTCCGAAGTGGTGCGCCGGAGTTGCATCATGATCATACAGGGATCGCGGGACCGCAGTGCAACCCGCTGGGATCAGCTGAACGACCGCCGCTCCTACGACTTCGACCCTCCGGGCCCGTACGAGGACTGACAGGCGCACCTCGACGAGGTGGAGTCACGTTCGGTGCCACTGCCGACGGAAGTGGCCGATCTGCTGGACCGCTTGGAGGACCAGCTGACGGCGCTGGCCGACCAGGCGCCGCTGGCCGCACTGAAGGCCGTGGCGGCACTGGAGCGCACCACCGGCCTCGCCGGCCACGAGGCCGCCTGCGCTGCTGAGGTGGATGAAGACTCGTGGGAAGCGATCGGCCAGGCGCTCGGCGCCCCGAAAGCAAGATCAGCACCCCGCGCCGCCTGCATGATCTCTATGCTGACGACATGTTCGACATACCTCTTTCGGCGCTTGAAGTCGCGATGGTCCAAACGGGCGCCCGAGCCGTGGATACCCTGCACGACACCGCGGCGTTCGCACAGGGACTGGAACGGCTCGGCTACCACCGGATCTGGTACGCCGAGCATCACCATTCGCCCGCGATCGGCGCATTCCCGCCGGTGGTGCTGACCGCGCACGCTGCGGCTTCGACCTCGGAGATCCATCTCGGTTCGGGCGGAGTGCTGGCCCCCAACCACGCACCCCTCACGCTGGCCGAACAGTTCGGAACCCTGGCCGCCTTGCACCCGGACCGTATCGACCTGGGCATCGGCCGCGGCCCCGGCACCTTCGACGCGTCCATCGCACGGGCCCTGCGCCGCGGAGCCGGACCGACGACGGATGCGGAGTACGCGGGCGACGTGTCCGCGACGCTGTCCTTTCTGGTCGACGAGGTCGCCCTCGGCCCGCTGCCGGAGCCGTGGCTGCTGGCCTCCAGCCCCGCAGGCGCCGCACTCGCCGCGCGCCTGGGCCTGCCGGTCGCAGTCGCACACCACATCCGGCCGGACAACACCCAAGCGGTGCTGGAGCGTTACCGGGCGGAGTTCACCCCGTCGCGCTGGTGTGAGCGGCCCCGGGTGCTGTTGTGCGTGGAGGCGGTATGCGCCGAGACAGCACAAGAGGCGGCGTGGCGCGCCGGCCCGATGGACGTCATCAAGGCCGGGCTCCTGAAGGGCCGGAGTGAAATCCCCTTCCCCACACCCGCGGAGGCAGCCGCCCACCCCTTCACGGAGGAGGAACGCCAGGCACTGGCCGCCTTTCGCGCACAACAGGCCGTCGGGACGCCGGAGTCGGTCATACACCGGCTCACGGAACTGGCCAGCGAGACCGCGGCAGACGAACTGATGCTGACCACACCCGTCTACGACCTCGGTGACCGCATTCATTCTTACGAGCTCATCAAGAAGTACTCCGGGGCCACGGCAGCATCCTAGGAATCGGGGGAACGTGGGGCAGTGCCGGAGCCGTGCGGCTCGCGGGGTGTTCCGCGGGGCCCCCGATGGCCGGCTTCTCTGGGGCGGAGGGCGCGCCGACGGGTTCAGCAGGCAGCGAGCAGGGCGACGGCGCCACCCTCGGCTGCTTAGCTGACCTGATCTGCCCTGCCCTTACCGGGAGCCGCCAGCAGCCTGGTCCCCTACAGTGCCGACGGTATGACAACACTTGCATCCTTCACCTTTGTGCGCCACATCGACGGACTCCGCTACCACTTCGAACGCTACGGCGAGCACAACGACCGCCCCGCCTACCGCCGAACGGACGGGAACGTGTGGTGTGTCTGGTCGCCGTCCGACGGCTGGCATTGTGAGATCGCTGACGGCCTCGTCACCGCCCTTCCCCTCAACAGCCATGGTGACGAACCCGAACCCCCGGCCACCGTCTGGCGCAGCTTCAAAGACGACCGTTCCTACCTCTATGACCTCCGGACCCTCGCCCCTGAAGCATGATCCGCCGGGCAGTGCCTAAGTCGTCTCCCTCGAGATGACGATTCACGTCAACTGGTCATATTGGTGGCACCCCGGGGAGGGCCGAGCCATGCTCGATCGAGCCCTTGCCCGTCTTCTTCAGCAAGGATGGCGCAACACCTACCCGTAATCCGGGCCCCGCTCCCAGCGATCAACGTCTGCCCCTGAACGGCCATTGCGTCAACGCCGCCTTGTGCACCATCGCAAGCGGGCACGAAGTCGGCCCGAGAATCGGAGAAGGGGTGGCGGTCGTCTCCAACGCGGCGTCGGCGGCCTCCCCGTGGACGGGAATCGAGACGGACAGCGGAGCGCGTGTCACCCCTGGGCGGGAGACGACCACCAGCAGACAGGCCTGCGCGGCGGGCAGGCCAGGCCACAGCGGCGCCGCGAGGTCCACCGTGGCGGCCTGTTCCAGTTGCCCGCCACGCAACGGCGCGGAGGTGAAAGCGACCCAGCTTCGCCCAGCTGCCGCAGCACGCCACCCGCGGCCCTCGAAGGCGGTCTGCTCCAGTAGCTCGGCCTCAACCAGACTGACCCCCAGCTGCACAGTCTGCAATTGGTGCGCACGACTGCCGGCTGCCTCGGCGTCGGCCGGCCCCAGCGACGCATTGAGGTGTACGCCCGGTCCCAGACCGGTCCCCGGTAGCCGCCGGCCCCAGCGGCCGGCGCGCATGCCGTGGCCGGGCCGCCGTCCGTACGCGGCCGGTGGCGGCACCGTCGCCAGCAAGCCTCCGGGCGTCATCGTCACGCTGACCGAACGAATCCGAGTCCGCGACCCCTGCACACCGCTCGGGTGCTCTCAGGTGTGAAACCCGGGCGGGCGGCAGGTTGCGCCATACGACGCCACCGCCCTCCCCGTCGCCGTACCGGGCGGAGAACTCCGCCAGTACGGCCGCCACCGCGCGGTGCCGGGCGGCCTCGGCGCGGTCGACGAACAGGCGCCGTAGGGACAGCGTGCCGAGGTAGCCGAAGAACGTCAGATGTCCGCCGGGGACCAGGGCGGCCACATACCGCTCCAGCAGGGAACGCACCATGTCGGGGGCGAAATTCATGAAAGGAAGGCAGGAGACGATCATGTCGTAGCTGTTCTCGGGCAGCGGCGTGCGGCAGATCGACTCCGGCACGATCCGGATCCGCTCGGACGCGGCGGCCAGCGCCCGGTCCGTCCGCAGGGCCTCGGACAGCAGTCGTACGAACCGGGGGTTGATCTCGACGGCGTCCAGCCGGTCGCCCGGCCCGATGCGCTCGGCCAGTGCGCGGGTGACCGTACCGGTCCCCGTGCCGACCTCCAGGACGCGCAGCGGGCTGCGGCCGCCGGGGGCGGGCAGCGGCGCGGCCAACCGCCGGTCCAGCCAGGAGCCACTCGGCGCGACCGCGCCGGTGGTGCGCATCGAGCGGGCGGCCTCCCGTAGGAACGCGCTGGCGTCGCTTCGCTGTCGAGGGAGGGCCGGGGCGGTGATCGCGGGCACGGGGGCGACGGTATCCGGTGTCTGGTTCACGTGCACCACGCTAGGCAGCGGCCGAAGGTGACCCATCGGCCATTCCGCCGCGGCCACCCCGTACGAAAGTAGGGGGCGACGAACGCCAACTGGACGAGGTGACAAGGACGTTGCGTACCTATGCTGACCCGGTGAACAAGGCAGCGGGCCGCGCCTGGCCGTGGTGGGCCGAGACGCTGATGATCTGCGTCGTCGGTGCGGGAACGGTCCCACAGGCATACTTAGGGGCGGGCGGCACGCTGCTCAGCCCCGGCGTCGCGCTGGCCGTGGCGCTGACCCTCTCGGTCCTGCTGCGGCACCGCCGGCCCGTCTTCGCCGTGGCGAGCACCATGGCCGGCGCGGTGCTACTGGGATCGTTCTTCCCCCTGCTGGTCGTCTTCTTCCAACGCGCCTTCCGAGGCAGGTTCGTCTTCGAGGGCCTGTGCGTGGTGGCCGCGATGATCGGCAGCTCGCTGGCACACCCGGGAAGCAGCCTGTGGCTGACCCGCAAATACGGACCACTGATGGTACTGCTGCTCGCGGTGGTCATCGGACTGTGGACCGGCAACCGCCGCCGGCACGTCGCCTCACTCGCCGAACAGGTCAACCGTCTGCACGTGGAGCGCGAACTCCGCGCCGAACAGGCCCGGTTGGAAGAACGCACCCGGATCGCCGCCGAAATGCACGATGTGCTCGCCCACCGGCTCACGGTCATCGCCCTGCACACCGGCGCCCTCAAGCAACGGGCCGCCGACCTCCCCGAGTCGGTGGCCCACCGGATCGGCCTGCTGCGCACCGCGTCCACCGACGCGCTCGGAGACCTGCGGGACGTACTGGGTGTCCTGCGCGACCATGACACTGGCCAGACGCCGGCCTCACGGACCCCCGGCCTGCCGGAACTCTCCACGGTGATCGACGAGGCGCGGGCGGCCGGACAGCAGATCGAAGCGGTCATCGAGGGCGACCCCGACTCCGTACCGGCCAGCCATCGGCTCGCCATCCACCGACTTGCGCAAGAAGCCCTGACCAACGCCCGCAAGCACGCCGTCGGAGCGACCGCACAACTTGAGGCACACTACGGTCCGCCACAGTCCATGGTGGTGATCAGCAACCCGGCCGGCGACTCGTCCGAGGCCGCGACCGAGGGCTCTGGCTACGGCCTGATCGGACTGGCTGAGCGGGTCGCCGCACTCAACGGCCATCTGGAGTACGGTCCTACAGGATCGGGAGGCTGGCGGGTGGCCGCCACCATCCCGCTCGATGACCAGCGCATCAAGGGGGCGTCGTGATCCGGACAATGATCGTCGACGACGACGGCCTGGTCCGCCTGGCACTCGCCGACATCCTTCAAGACGCCCCCAACATCACTGTTGCGGCACACGCCTCCGACGGCCGCGAAGCCATCCAACGGGCCACCGCACAGCGCTTGGACGTCGTACTGATGGACGTGCGGATGCCCCACATGGACGGCATAGAAGCCACCAGACAGCTGCTCGCGCTGCCCCACCCGCCCAAGGTCGTGATGCTCACGACCTTCGACCTCGACCAGTACGTCTACGACGGTCTGGCCGCCGGCGCGGTCGGCTTCCTGCTGAAGGACACCGACCCCGCACAGATCATCCAGGCCGTCGAGGTCGTCGCCGACGGACACGCGATGCTGCACCCTGTCGCTGCCCGACGGCTCATCGAGCACCATCACCACACGGCAGGCGGCGCCTCGGCCGCCGCCCGGGGCCGGGTCGAGCGCCTGACGCCGCGCGAGACCGATGTGCTCGGCCTGCTGGCCGGCGGTGCGTCCAACGCCGAGATCGCCACCGGTCTGGGCATGTGGGAGAGCACGGTCAAAGCGCACGTCAGCCGTATCCTGGCCGCCCTCGAGGTGGACAACCGGGTGCAGGCGGCACTGTGCGCCAAGGACGCCGGACTGACACGCTGAATGTGAAGAATGCCCCGCCAGTTGGTCCGGTCCGGCGGGGCTTTCAGGGCGTCAGATCATGAGCAGTAGCCGTGTGTGCGGTACCAGTTTGCGGTTCACGCTGGTGCTCTGCACAAAGATCGTGAAGTCGTCGTTGTGGTCGGGCTTGATACGGACTTCCGTGTCGGGCAGGCCCAGCAGCGCTCGGGCCTGCGGCCCCGTGTACACCCGGTCCGTTTTCTTCTCCAGCACGGCAATCTGCTTCCGCGCCTGGATTTTCTCCGACTTGCTCAGCTGATAGAACGCACAACCGGTCCGGTAAGTGTGCCCGCATTCGATGACCCAGTCCCGGATCACCGCGTCGCGAGCCACCGGAATCAGCTGGTACTTCGACGGATCCACCGGGGTAAGGCCGGCTGCCTTTATGGTGTCCTTGTTGACGGCCTCGGCACCCGTGGAGAACACCGCCCGCGATCCCCGGATTCCCTGGGCGCGGCCCATCATAAAGTTCTCAGTTGCCTGCTGGATGACCTGCCCGGCCTCCTCCAGACCTTGTGTGCTCGTGGCGTCCCAGATGGCGATGTTGTCCTTCGGGAACCCGCACTGCATGGCCTCGCGCTTGCCCATCTGGTCCGGTACGAGGACGGCCAGCGTCCAGTTGTCCTCCTGCGTCGCGATCATCTTGGCTACGGCCTGCACCAGTTCACGCGGATCCCTGGCAGGGGCATCCAGGCAGCGATGGCTTGCATTCTCCTGCCCATCAGTCAGAACAAACGTCAGGAAGCTGTGGTCACCGTAAAGTTGAGCAGTCTGCGCCAGCTCCCGCTGCGACTTCAGTGTGGCCGCCAGCAGAGCCGTCATTCCACCGACCCGGTACAGCTGCTTCAGGGACGGCATCCGCAGCACGTCCTTGTCGTAGATGACGCATTCCACCTTGTCCGCGAAGACGTACACCGTCACGCGGGTTTCCTGGTCCAGTTCCTTCGACCGGCGGGCCAGATAGGAGATCTGCTGGTCGGCGACTTCAACGACCTTGCGGCTCAGATGGGACATGGACGAACTGGCATCCAACACAAGAGCAACGTGATTGATGTAGTTCTGGTTTCCGGACATGACGCTCCCCGTCTTTCGATCTTTCCGACTCGATGCTCCTACCTTCTCACCCACCACTGACAATGGATCTTGAAGACGAGGTGGGATGCATGCAGGAAGGCCTGCCGGTGCGTCAGCTGACCCAGATGCTCTCGTGGGAGTGCTGGCGTGCCAGGGTGCCGGCCCGCGTCTCAGGCTGGCCTTGGCCAGGACGTCACGGCGACCTGGCACCCGAAGTCGCGGGCACGTACGCCCGCACGTTGAACGGGTCGCTTCAGGCTCACCGCGGTGGACCACGAGCGGAAGTCGTAGGTTCTCCTTGCGGCATCCACGCCTGGTCGGCCAGCTTCCGCCACGCGATGGGCGACGGTGCGGCGCGACGGCCAGGCTGCCTCTTCTCCAGGTTCCTGGGCGCCTCGGCGCCTGACATCCACGCCCACGGAGGGCAGTGCGCTGCCTGTCGCCGTCCCAGAGTTCTTGCGAGCGCATGCCACAGGGCTGTCGTCGCCCTCAACGTCCTCACCGCACGGAACTTGAAGAGCCCAGCCATCAATGCGGAACGTGTCGGTCAGCGAGCGCGTGGGGCCTGCTGGAGTCGTGATTGAGCTCGGCTACGCGTGGCACTTCGACCGTGGCCCCGATGTGCGGGAACTGAACCTACAGGGTGGCCGCAGCGCGGGTCGTTGCCCACGAGAAGTCGCCCGGGCAGCCGTCGCACCAGACTCGGTCGAACAGCCGCGTCGCGCGTCCTGTCGGCACTTCCATGCAGAAAGAGAGCAGCTCGGGGTCGTGTCCCAGCGAGGTGGCGGCGTCGACGTGCCGTCGCGATCGACTTCGCCGGTGGCGTATCAGAGGAGGCCTGGACGCGGAGCTTCCGTGAGCGGCGACAGCGGCCGAGCCGCGCTGGTGAAGAGCGAGAGCGGGCCTGCTCACGGCCGACAGTCCACTCACCCTGCGATCCGTGCCTGTCCAGCTGCTGCCAAGTCCCGCTATTGGTTGAGGCACCAGAGTCCCGCCGGACGGAGGTATCGCTGTGCTCGTCCGACTGGTGGGCGGCCCGCTCGGTCGCCGTAAGCTGTCTACTGATCGGTCCTGTGGGCCGGGCCTGGCTCACCGCCGGTGATGCTGACTGGGGTGTATGTCCCCGCGCACGCGAGCTCGTGACCGGCATCTCCTGGCAAAGGCTTGGCCCACCGCGCCGCTGGTAGACGCTGACGGCTACGCGTTCCGCACGGCCCCGCCCATTGTCCGGCAGATGTCCGGCAGACACACCAGACCCCGGGCTTACGACGGCCCGGGGCCCGCGTGCACTGGCGTGTCCGGCCGGCTCCACCACGGGCCGGACCGGGCAGCGTCAGCCCTTCATGGCCGCCCAGAACTCCTCGAAGGACATCTGGCGATCGCCGTTGGTGTCGAGCGCGTCGATCAGCTCCTGGGCTTGCGATTCGCTGATCTCCGAGCCCTCCAACTCCGCCACGACCTTCCGGTATTCGGCCGCGGTGACCAGGCCGTCCCCGTCGATGTCGTAGCGCTCAAAGACCTTGCGCGCCGCCGTCTCCATGATGTCTGCCATGTGCTCCACCCTTGTGCGATCTTCGTTGACGGGCCCAGATTATCGTTCGCTCCAAGCAACACGGGCGCTGCCCAACCTTCCTACAGTCGAGCGCCAAGCCCGTACCAAGGCGCATGACCCCACCCGACCGCGGACACTTCAGTGACACCCTGGGGCGAAGCCTCCGTCCGATCAAGCACAGGCCGAAGGGAACGGCGATCCGCCGGAGACCGGCAGCCCTGCCCCGCCGGCTTCGTGCGCCGAACACCGTAGGTTCGAACGCGCGTCAATGAAGAAGTGAACGCATCCGCTGGGCGATCTGCGCAGAGACGGCTTGAAGCTGTACAACCCCCCAGCATGCTGATGGGCACCAGCGGCCAGGCCGCCGCCGCCCTGATTACGCCAGGGTGTGGCGGCGGGTGGTGAGGGTGATCATCGCGACGTAGGGAGGCTACCTGCACGTGCGCCACTGACTGGGGGCAGCCAATGTCCGGTGAAGCTGACCGCCGACCGCGGCGAACCAGAGCTCGGTGCACGCTCGCGAACGACCGCAAAGGCTCGACGGTGAACTTCGCACCGGTGCCGTAGCGAGTGCCTGAAAACCAGGTCTTCTTCTTCGGCGACCCGCGCGAGGGCGCGGTGGCCGGCGCCTTCGACATCCTCTGGCTGGACTGGAAGGAGGCACTCGCCAGCCCGACATCCGCTGCTGAGCCTGGAGCATCCTGCGCGCCGCCGTTATGTCCAAGACACCGCACCTAGGATCGCCCGTCTTCTTGTCTGGGGAGCGCCGTAGTGGGCGGCGTTGAGGATGCCGGTCCACACCGAGAACCCCCGGCCCGCAGGACGGCGGCGTAGTGGCGCCACAGCGGCAGCATCACTTGCTCTCCAGCAGCGCCAGCGGTTCCGCAAGAACACCGTGCTGATCGTTGACAGCACCCTGGTCCCCGCTCGCGACCACACCATCGCCGAGCAGTCGAAGAACTATCGGTACTCCACCAACCACCAGGTCGTTTCTTCATGGCCGCCGCCGGGGTCACCCGTCCAACCACCCGTCAGGCTGGAAACGGCTCACCGGCTGCCGGAGATACCTGCCTGGCCGACACCACACGGCACACATCTGCTTCTTCAGCGCCATACACGTACTTCTTGATGGCGGAAACACCATGTGACGACGACTTCCGGGTGTCCTTGCGATCGGCGTGCCGCTGATGACGGCAGCGGTGTAATCTGCCGACCGCGTCCGCACGGCCGCACCGCTGCCCCGCCTCCGACTTCCGCGGTGTGTCCCCGACCCGCCACTGAACGAACCCCCGGCAGTAGACAAAGGGAAGTATAGGGCTGTGCATTCCATCAGTGTTCCAGCAGCGGCGCCCATTGCTCCGGGCCGCTTTCCATTACTCGGACACCTGCCTCAGCTTGCTGTCAAGCGAGCAGGATTCCTGCAGTCGATCAAGACTCGGGGTGACATCATCAAGATATTTCTCGGGACTCGGCCGATGTTTGTTCTGAACTCGCCGGAGGCGGTCCACGACGTTCTCGTGACGCAGAGCAGAAAGTTCAGCAAAGGGTTGCTGTTCGACATCGCGAGGCCATTTATCGGGAATGGCATAATCACGTCCGAACGAGAGTTTCACAGGCGCCAGCGTCGTGCGCTCCAGCCTGCTTTCCATCGTGACAGTATCGCCGGATATGTCGGTACGATGATTGATGTCGCTGAGGAGCAGGTGTCGACGTGGCGCCCGGGCGAGGTGATCGTCATGGATCAGGCGATGCGTCGGCTGATGACGGTCATGCTCGTAGCGACCTTGTTCAGCACCGAACGCCCGGACGGCGCCGAGGCTATGGCCGAGCTGGGGGATCGGGTCGCTGAGCACCTGACCACGGTGATGCGTGGGGTCTTCGTGGGCACTGTCCTGCCCGCGCCGATCGCTTCTTTGCCTGCGCTCGGTCACCGCCGGTATCTGTCCGCGGCCGCGGCCTTGCGCGACCTCGCGGACACAGCTGTCCGGCAGGCCCGGCAGGATCCCACCGGCCGCGGTGATCTGCTGTCGATCATGTTCACCGGCACAGCGGGGAATCCTCAGGGGATGAGTGACGTGGAAGCCCGCGATGAGTTGCTGTCCCTCCTCATGGCCGGCGCTGAAACCACGTCAACCACCTTGTCCTGGGCTCTTTATGAGCTCGGTCGACGACCGGAGATCACAGATCGAATCAAAGCCGAGTGCCGATCCCGACCTGTCGAGGTCATTCCCAGTGCAACGACCTTTCCCTTCACCGACCGGTTCCTCCGGGAGGTTCTTCGATTACATCAGCCCAACTGGCTTCTTATGCGGCGCGCTTTGGAACCGGTGCGTGTCTCCGGAATCGAGCTTCCACCCGGGGCCGAAATAATCTACAGCGCAGCGACGATGCATCGAGACCCGGCGTACTTCCCGGACCCCTTGCGATTCGACCCGGACCGATGGCTTGACCGTTCCCAAAAGGAACTTCCGCCGGGTGCCTACATCCCATTTGCAGTGGGCAACAGGAAGTGTATCGGGGACTTCTTCTCAATGACCGAAATGCTGGTCGTCCTCCGCTCGATCGTATCGCGGTGGCGACTGCACCCGCTTGAGAAGCATCGGGTCCGGCCAGTGGTCCAAGCGCAGATCCGGCCGAATTCGCTGCCCATGCTCGTCTCACCGTGGCCAACCCGGTGACCGGCCCCGCCCCGCGCCGAGCGTAAACGCTCACCGGAACTGATGCACTCCCGCGCCGCACCACCGGCACGCCCCTTCACCAAACCCCGGCTTTGCACAGGAGCGGGAGGGTTTCCCTCCCGCTCCTGTGCCGCCGCCCGGCGCCGTCGCTGCCCATAGAGAACCCGCCGCCCGGCCGCCGCCCACTGGCGAATACCGGCAACACCCCAGGGCGGCGTGGGTGAGCGACGCCGGCGAGGGCGAGACCTCTCGAAGGCGGAGGACGCACCCCGCGACACCGCGACAACCACGGCCGCGAATTCCCCTATCCACCCACCCTGGAGGCGAGCCACATCATGAAAAGAACAGTAGAGCTCTTGACCGACGACTACTACGAGGGCCTGACGCCTATGTCCTTTCCCAGCCGCATCAGTCCAGACTTCCAAGCCGCTCATGATCGTCACCTTGCCTGGCCGAAATCATTCGGCTTTCTGTCATCGGAACCGGAGGAGGCCCATCATCTCAAGGGTCAGTTCCCCTTGATCGCGGCCATGTTCTATCCGAACGCGACCGGAAGCGAATTGGACCTCGGAGTCGATCAGCAAAGCTGGTACTTCCTGTTCGACGACGCGCTCGACGAACAGTGGGGCCAGTCAGCCGAACGGGTCCGCAACCTCGTCGGACTCGTCAAAGAGGGCACTACCGGTGTGGCGTGCCCGCTGCCCCTGGCCAGTGCTTTTGCCGACATGCGGCGACGCAGCTGCCAGGAGATGCCTCAGGACTGGATACGACGATCCAGCGCTCACTGGTCCTCCTACCTCGACCACCACGTCGAGGAGGCGCGCAGCAAGCAGGCCGACAGCCCTATGTCGTTGAGCACGTACTTACGCGTCAGGCGACACACCATCGGGGTGGCACCGGTCATCGACCTCGCCGAACGCCTTTCCTCGTGCGTTCTCCCGGATCACTTGTACGAGCTGCCCCACCTGTCGGTCATGCGTGAGATGATAAAGATGTTCATCATCTGCGACAACGACATTGTCTCTCTGGGCAAAGACGCCGCACTGGGCGAGAAAAACAATCTCGTGCTGTGCCTGGAACGAGAACACGGGCTCTCCCGGCTGGAAGCGATCGAAAAGGCCCTCCATCAACAAAAGGGGGCCCTGCAACTGTTCACGACCACCCGCCACGCCCTCCTTAGCGCAACGGGTGTAAGCCAGCTCGATCCGACCGAACGTGACCTGCTGGAGCGCTACTGCACAGAAGCGTTACAGCCGACCATCCGCGGTGCCTACGACTGGCATCACACCTCCACGCGATATCGCATGTAGACCAGTGCGCCTCTCGCGCAGCAGCGGTCCGTCCAGGTGCAGAGAGCAGCCCGAAAGCCTGTCGGGAGGACCGTAACAGAAAGCGCGCCTCCACAGAAAAACCAACTGCGGTAGCAGTGCTTCTACTTGAGGCCTGGCCAGCAATGCTCGGGATCGAAAGAGCTGAGGAGAATACGCCATGCCCGTTCGCCGCCCAGCGTCCTTCGTGACGTCCGAACGAGATCAAGACTGTCCATTCGACCCGTCACGGACTCTCGTTCGCATGCGCGAAGAGGATGGTCTGCCGCGTCTGCGTGTATTTCACCCTGTGCGCGGTGAAATCGAAGCCATCGTTGTCACGAGATACGGTGATGTCCGGGCTGCCTTCGCGGAAGATCTCCTAGTGACCGGAAACGGCATCGATACAACGATGCCGCGGACCTTGTTCAACCAACCAGGTTTTCTACCCGCCTACAGCGGTGCAGAACATCAACGCCTCCGCCGCATGCTTACCGGCTGCTTCACCGTGCGCCAGGTTGAGCAGCTGCGACCGGCGATCGAAGAAATGGTCTCGGCTCACCTCGACGCCATGGTGGCGCACGGGCCCGTGGTCGACCTGGTCGAGGCCTTCGCCCTCCCCATCCCCTCACTGGCGATCTGCGAACTGCTTGAAGTGCCGTATGAGACACGATCCATGTTTCAGCGCTGCTCTCAGGTGATCATGGACGGGACGGCCTGCGCCGACCAGTTGGTGGCCGCATCGGCCGAGTTGAATGCAGCCATGCAAGAACTTGTCACCCGAAATCGTGCCGCGCCCGGGGACGGAGTGTTGGGAAGACTGGTGCGGCAACACGGTGAGGACCTCACGGATGCTGAACTCCTCGGATTCGGGACCACTCTTCTCGTGGGGGGACACGAGACCACAGCGACCATGCTCGCCCTGAGCGTATTGGCGTTGTTGCGGAACCCAAACCAATTGGCTGCTCTCCGAGACGACACCTCGGTCACGAACACAGCGGTCGAAGAACTTCTTCGGTATCTCGCCATTCCAGCGCCGCTTCTGAGGATGGCTGTGGAAGACGTCGAGATCTGCGGGAGCCGGATCGCGGCAGGTGAATACGTGCTGCTCAGCCCATTGACAGCGAACCGTGATCCCGACCTCGTGCCCGAATGGCCTGACACGCTGGATGTCCATCGCCGTCCGGTAGCACAGATGTCGTTCGGTTTCGGTGTCCACCAGTGCCTCGGACAACAGTTGGCAAGACTGGAGTTGAAGATCGCTCTGCCGGCGTTGCTCCGACGTTTTCCCACGCTCGAACTCGCCGTCCCCGATACGGATCTCCGGTTCAGGGAAGGCTCGACGGTATATGGCGTCGAAGCGCTTCCAGTGTCCTGGCGACCGGGCAACGCTGGAGGCCGAAAGTGAATATGGCAGAACTGTTCTCCCATTCGGAGACCCTCCACGCACACCGACGCGATGCAGGGAATCCTTATCCCGCTCCCCGCTCCCCGCTCGCGTCCTACGTGCTCGACCAGTTGCCCGCCGACCTGACCGCCGTCACACGCAGCCAGAGCACCTATGAGGAACTGGCGGCGAAGCAGTGCCGCATGCTGCGCACGCTCGGCGACGACACACCCCCCGCCGATGATGCCTCGGCTCGCCTGGTCCAGCTCGACCTGCTCTTCATGAGGGGGAACCTTCCGGAGGCCGGTCACCAGCCGGGCACCTACCGGTTGCGAATGCGCGCCCGAGGCCGGGACGCAGGCCACGACGTTCCGCTCGATACGGACGGCGAGCCACTCTACTTCCAGGCCGTACTCGTCGGCCCGGCCGACTACTACGACTACAAACTAGAAAAATAGAACTGAACACCCCATCACAAAGCCTGCTTCGCTTCACCCCCGTGTGTTGCCTGAAATTCGGCGCGCACTGGATAGCGCGGATTGGGCGGGCGGAACCCGCCCGCCCAACAAGCGACGCGACACGGACCACACGGCGCTTACAGGCTCTCGTAGTTGATGGGGTGTCGAGGCAGGGCATTGCAGTCCGGTGCGGTCGCCGGTGAGGTTCCAGCGGAGCTTGGTGCTTATCCCGTCTGAGAGGTAGGCGCAGCGGGCTTCAGGGGGCGGCGGGGTCCTGGCTGTCCTTGGACTGCCGCGCCTCCTGTCAGGGACAAGCGCTTTTCTCCGGCCGGTTGCAGCCGGGAAGTAGCTGGGGAGCCCTCCAGCGCTCACGTGACGAGCCTGGCGCAGGGGTACGGCATGAACGTCATAAGCGTCAACACAGCCCGCTGATCGAGGCAGGCCCGGCCCCCTGGGGCCGACACCCCCCGGCCATGGTGAGAACGCAGACTCAAGGCACTACGGACTTCACCAGGGTGCGCAGGGGTTCGGTGAGTTCGGGGTGGTCGCCGCGGGATGCGGACTGGAGGAGGTCTGCTGCGACGACGAGGAGTGCGGTGTGGCCGGCAGGGCTGTCCAGGATCGGAAATTCGGTACGGATGCGGGCGGCGGTGTGGGGCGCGAGGAGGGAGTAGGCATACAGCAGCGCGGGGTCGTAGCCGACCGGTGCCAGCCCGAACCCTTCGAAATCCAGCAGGGTGGGCCCGCTCGTGGTGAGGTTGGCGAAGTGGCAGTCGCCGTGCGCTGTAGCCCAGTCGATCTCGGCCGGGGCGGGGACGCCGGCGTGCTGGGGGAGTGCGCGGTCGATCCACTGCCGGCGTACCGCGATCCGTTCGGTGGGTGTGGCGGCGATGGTCTCCAGGTCGGTGTGCAGGGATTTCCACCACGTCTCCGGCAGCTCCAGCTCACTGGTCAGTACGGGTTCCGGCGCGCATGTGGGGGAGTCGATGAACGCGGTGAGCTCGGCGCGGTAGGCGATGCCGTCGCGCTCTGTGCCGTCGTGGATGCCGTACAGGGCCGGCTTGCACACCCCGGCGAAGGCGGCCGCCGCGTCCTTGGTGCCCTCCCACAGCTTCCCCTTTGCCTGCTCGGCCGGCGCGGAGATCAACCGCAACCAGCAGGCTCCATGGTCGGGATGGTGCGCCTTCTGGCCGAGGGTGCGGCCCTGGTAGCCCCACAGCCGCCGCCCCTCAACGTTGACGCCGAGTGCGGCGCTCGCCTCCTGCTGCGCGGCGAGTGCGCGGTGTTCGTCAGCCGGGGTGGTGGGGGGCGAGTACATCGCACACCTTCCGCAGGGTCCAGGGCGGGATAGCCGCCTGGTCGAGGGCGGCGCGAGCGGCCTCCCAGTGTGCCGGAGCCGACGCCGACAGCAGAACCTTCGTCACCCCCGGGCATGAGGCGACCGCCAGCAAACATGCCTGCGCGACGGACAGCCTCCGCCGCAACAGCGCCGCAAGATCGTCGGTCGCTGCCCGCACGAGTTCACCGCCGTGCAGGGGCGCAGAAGCGAACACCTGCCAGTCACGTTCTGCTGCCTCACCGATCGGCCCCCGGCCGTCGAGGGCCAGCTCGAGCGCGCCGGCCTCAACCAGGCTGACCGGCAGCTGCACAGCCCGCAGCTGGTGGTCAGGCGAGCCGGCGGCCTCGGCGGCCAATCGGTCCAGTTCTCGACGGTAATCAGCCCCTCGGTGAAGCCGGACCAGGTGGCGATCCCGTACGTGCTCAGGTGCCCGGCTGCTGCCGCTTCCTCCAGGACGGCAAAAGCCTCGCGCAGCACGATCGGCAGCACAACGGGATCGCCGGTGCGCTCAGGGTTGTGCAGGAAGACGGTGTCCAGACAGCCGCGGCCGAGAGCGGCACGATTGCGCTCCACCTGCCAGCGCACATACCCGGCCGCCAGACTGTGCCCACGCTCGGCATCCTCCGGAGGCAGAGCGCCGGCGGCAACAGCGGCGGCCGCACCAGGAGCGGGGAAGCCGACCTTCGTCGACACCCGCAGCCCTGGAAGGTCGGCGAGGACGGGAGCGAGCAGGCGGTGGGCACGGCCGGCCAGGTAGTTGGGGGCAGTATCCACCCACCCGGAACCGGGGGTGGCCGCCCGTCGGGCCGCGGCGGCCACCTCCCGCAGCCGGTACGTGCCCAGCGCCAACCACGCCATCACCACAGGTCTCCCCTTACGGTGGCAGCCTGAGCGTCCACCAGCGCCTGGACGACCGCAGCGGCGTCGGCGACCGTCAGCTCCGCAGCTGCCGCAAGGTCGGCCAGCGATACCCAGCCCCCGCTCAGCAGGCGTCGCAGCAGTGGTTCGACGGCTGGGTCGAAGTCCCACTCCTGGCCCGCCGCGGCGAAACGGACCACCACACCCTCGCCCTCGGCCGCAGACGTCAGGCGCGCCCGCCCCCGTCGTCAGCCGCACACGCACCTCCGGGTCGGCGGGCACGCCGTCGAGGTGGGGGAGAGAGGGGCGGAGCCGGCCGAGATCCTCAGCATCCCGGGTCGCGGCGAACCGCTTCAGGAGCCCGGGCTCCTCCAAGGCGGCCATCAGATGCTCGCGCAGCGACTCCACGTAGGCAGCCTGGGCGTCGGGACCTGCGTGGAGGGGCAGGTCGGCACGCACCTGCTCCGTGGTCCGGAGCATCTCGGAGAGCCAGCCGATCAGGTCGGCGCCTGTGTGCGGGGTCAACCCGCACGTCAGGTGAAGGGAGCGGACACCTTGGTCGGCGGCGACCGCGTGCCACCAGCCACGCGGCAGATACAACACATCTCCCGGCTCCAGAACCAGGTCGGCTACCGGTTGCTCGGGTGGGGGTTCGGGCTGGGCGGTGTCGCGGTGCATCGGCGCGATCCGGGTCGGCCCAAAGATCCGCCAGTGCTTGGACCCTTCGACCTGCACCACGATCACGTCGTGGTCGTCCCAATGAGTGCCGAAGCCCTCGCGGGCGCTCCAGGAGGCGTAGGCGTTGACCTGGACATGCGTGCGCAGCCAGCTCTCCAGGTGCTGGGCGAGGTCGGCGACCGGCTCGTGCAGTTCGTCGATCGCATCGATCACCAACGAGGCCCCCTCCGCCAGGCGCTGCTGCAGCTCGGCGGGGTGGGTGCGCTGCCAGATGGTGTGCCGGCGGGTGGTGACGGGCACGGCATAGCGGTCCTGGGGCAGCATCTCGCCGCCGGCGGACAGCCTCAGCCGCGGCACCTCCAGGCGATGGGTGGCGATCAGGTCGTTGAGTGTGTCGAAAGAGACGAGAGCGCCAGGGTCGGTCACGGCGCCGCGGACGTAGCGGTAGTCGCGGTGCAGCGACCGGGCCAGGAACTCCTCCTGGCCCAGCCGCTCCGCGATGAGCTGGAAAGTCATCGCTTCGGTCACCGTCGCCTGTCAGTCGTTGCCGTCCGAGCGGCCGGTTCCGCCGCCGTCGGAGGGCTTCGCGCCACGGGCGCGGGTGGCCTGGATCTGCCGACGGGCGCGGACCAGACCGCCACCCTCAGCGGTGGACATTTCGGTGTGCTGCGGCATCGTTGCCTCCACGAAGAGATCGTCCCGGCACTCCGGCCGGCGTGGAAACAGCGTCGCGCAACAACTGGCCCCAAATCATTGCCCGTTGGAAACGCAGGCATTGCGGGGTCACCCGCAATGTTCCCTCCCACAGGCCTACTGCCTCACGGGATCCAGCTCAGCTACCGTGAGGCAGGCTGACCGCTCCACAACGGGGGTGCGCCATAGCCACGATGACCCGCTCACGCCGCGCCACCATCGTCAAAGAGGCGGCGCAGATCCGCATGCACTGCCAACGCCAAGGCCGCAGCACCGAACGCACCGTCACCGCCATCCGCAACGCCTTGCCCGAAGTCACGGCCCTTGAGGCCTGGCGTCTGGCCTTGGGCTGGTCGAGAGCCGACACCGTCGCCCAGATCAGCGATCTCTACCGAGCCGACGGCCTCATTCCCCCGGGACCATCGCAGTCGATGCTCTGCCGTTGGGAACACGACCCCCATGAGTGGCCCGGCCAGGAGTACGCCGCCATGCTCTGCCGCGCCTACGGAGCGCGCCCGGTGCAGCTCGGCCTCAGCCGAGCCGGCGGCGACCCCTTCGATGGCCTCGGGTTAGGGGCCAAGATCCGATACGGTCATGCTGATGTCGAGGCGTGTGAGGCACCCGCACGGGAAAGGGTGGTGGCGATGACCACATCCGCCGGTCTACCGGCCGTCCGCGAATCCCTCCACCTCGCCCTGCTCGCCGACCCCGCAGGTAGCAGCGCCGTCGTCGAACTGGCCGAAGCCGCCGTCGAGCACTACGCCCTCAACTACAGCAAGCACCCACCCCACACCCTCTTCGCCGAAGTACGCACCGCACGCAACCTGCTGACCGGCACACTGATTACCCACAGCGTCGAAGAAGCTGTCGCCGCGGAAATGCGGCGCAGTATCGGCTGGCTCTGCGCACTGCTCGGGAACCTCGCCTTCCACCTCGACGACGCCTCCGGTGCCAGAGCACACCTGGCGACCGCCGGAACCTACGGCACCCGCACCGGAGACGTCCGGCTCACCGCGTGGGCCTGTGGCGCCCAGAGCATGGTGGCCCGCGCAGCCGGCCAATACGCTCGCGCCCTCACCCACGCCGAACAGGGCCTCGCCCACGCACCCGCTGGGCTCGCCCGCGCCCAGCTGCACGCCTGGGCACAACTGCCGGCGCTGGCCGGGCAAGGCCGCGCCGATGAAGCAGACGCTGCGCTCGCGGCCGCGACCAGGGAACTGGAAGCCGACGCGGTTGGCGCAGCACCAGGCCGGTTCGGCTTCGACGCCGCGGAATACGCACTGCACGTAGCCGAAGCCCACCTCGGCCTGGGCCGCCACGAGCAGGCCACTACTCGAGCCGAAGCCTCGGTGAACCATGCGGCTGTGGGGACACCGGGCTGGGCCGCCGGCACTTTGGTCCTCGCGCAGGCCGAGGCTGGCCTCCGGCCCGCCGACGCCGCGCAACGGGCACTTGACGTACTCGAACGGGTGCCGGCCGCCAAACTCCGCTCGACCTCCCGCACCCGGCTGGTCCGTCTGGATGCAGCTCTCGCACACACCCCGGCAGCCGGGGCCGAAGATCTGCACGAGCGTGTCCGGTCGTTGCCACCGATCATCGACGAGCATGAAGACGCAGCCAGCGCGTAGCTGCACCGAGCGGATTCAACTGCTGTTGACGCTCGCGTCGTGGTGAATGTCTGAGCGCCGGTTCAATGGCGGTTCATGCGGAGTGCGTCGCTTGCGCGGGGTGTGGTGACTGTTGCGCGAGGGCGGCCGCTGTCTGGGGCTTCGCGCGGCCGCGCTCGACCATGGCCCAGGCGCAGGTCGGGCTTGCGCCGCATGCGCTGCGCAGCCAGTTTAGGGGGTGGTCCGGTCGGGGGTGGCTTGTTTGCGGCGTCTGCGGTGTTCGCGTTGTGCTTGGGCGCGGGCGCATTCGCGTGTGCAGTACTTGATGCCGCTGGTGCGGTTCTGGCCGTATGTGGCGCGGCCGCGCTGGCGGACGAAGGGGCGGCGGCAGGTTTCGTTGGCGCAGGTGCGGATGGTGGCGTCTTCGGCGAGGTGGTTGTACAGCTGGAGGAAGGCGACTGACAGGATGCTGGGGTAGCGGTCGGCCAAGTCGCCGATCCCGATGCTGAACCGCTGAAGCGCCGCATTCAGCGTGCTGCGCAGGTCGCCGATCCGAAGGTCCAGCGTGAGCTCGCGCAGGTGTTCCAAGTCCCGGGGAAAAACCTCTGGTTGGTCGTCGTTAGCCGCCTGCCACAGTGCCAGTTCGTCCTCGGTCACCGCCGCGTCCACGAGCGCGTCGAGTCCGCCCTCACGGCGTAGGGCAAGCCAGGTGGTGACAGCCTCCTGCGCCTGGGACACAAAAAGGGTGGCGAGTTCACCGTGCAGGGCGAACGGTCCGTGCATGGGATGGAGTTGTGCATCGAGCTCGGTGTAATGGTCGTGGTCCTCGACGTCCCAGCTGCCCGAGGCGATGTCCCCGCCCAGCGGCCCGTAAGTGCGCATGACGTGGGCGATCGCGTCGTGGTCTGCGGGATCGAGGTCCATGAGTTCGTGGAGGTAGAAGTCCTCCGGCAGCGCCACCGTGTCTCCCCGTAGTGGACGTGGGGATCCCAGACGATCCACTCGCCGTCGGCCCGTGCTCCGGGCATTGGCATCAACTCCGGTGCGGGTACCGGAGCTCCGGGCCAGAGCGTAGGACGAAAGCGTGGGTCTACGTATGACGTCATGCGGGGCATCATAGCCATGAGGCAGTAGCACGAAAAGAGGTTGATTCGTATTACGCAGCGTGAATCCCGGAGAGAGGAACCGTGGTGACGCACTGGCAGAACCGCAAGGCGATCGGCGACGCACACGAGCAGCGTGTCACCAAGACGCTGCGAGCCTGTGGGTGGACGGTGCAGCCTTGCGGCCAGGGCACCTACCCGCCCGCGATCCAGCACGCCCTGGCCCGCACCCACTCAGCGCTGCGCTACTTCCCCGATCTGATCGCCGCCCGCGACGGTGAGGTGATCACCATCGATGCCAAAGACCGCATGCCCAGCACTGACAGCGACCGGTACGCCATCAGCACCGCCACACTCAACGCCGGCCTGCTCTTCACCGCCGCCCACGCCCCGACCCCGCTGTACTACGTCTTCGGTGATCTCAAGGTCCTCACGCCCTCCGAAGTCCACCACTACACCACCCATGCTCGGCCTCACCGCAGCGGAGCCTGGGTCCTGGTCGCCACGAAACGAGCCCACCCCTTCGAAGAGGTCTTCGGTGCACCCCCTGCGCTCGCGGCATGAGTCCCCTATCAGCCGCCGATGTCCTCCAGCAGGTCCTTTACGACCTCTTCGATGCCTTTATCGACGGCGGCCATGTCCGCCTGGCAGATGAGTTGGGAGAGCAGCTTCATGTAGCCACCACGGCCCGGGAGCTGAGACCTGGGCCGCCAGGACCGGGCACTGGGCCTCGGGTCGGCCGAGGGCGAGAAGCGGCCTTCCTCGCCCAAGGATGTGAAGTGACCGGCGTAGACCTCTCCGTGGTCCAGGTTGCCCAGCCCCCATGTTGGAGCAGCGAACCGGGCTTGCGGTTCGTTCACGCCGACGTGTGCGACTACCTGGGCGCCGGCAAAGAGCCTTGCGGCGCGGCCAAATTCCGTGAGGGGCGCGGTCTGGTTCACCGACACCGAGCAAGTTGCTCCCACTGTGCCGCCAAGAGCCTGGCGCCTGGCGGCACAGCGTCTTCAGCCAAGCCGATGCCCGCCGCACACCCTCCGCAGCCCATGCGCGGCAAGTGGCTCGAAGGCCGCGCACGCGACTGACCGTCCTGCGGTGGCAGTACAGCCCGCCGGCGTGAACCGACCTACTCAAGCGCTGCGGCTTTACCAGCATCGCCGCCTGTGTATTGCCCGCCCACGAATCCGGGAAGCTCGGCACACTCATGGTGCAGGCCTGCACCCCGTGCGTTATCTAGCTTGCCAGACACAGGCCGCCAGTTCTCCAACCCTGGCCCTGGCCGCGGCTCGCCCTGCCGGGCGAAGTGCCGGGCGCCGGCGGAAAGCGGATGGAGAAGCGCTCGGCAGCGAAGTGGACCGTATGGCTGAGTGCTGCAGTGCACGACGCCTCCTCTTCTATCCACGAGGACGACCGATCAGACGACACGGATGGGGACGTGACGTCCAATCAACAGACTCTGGAGAGAATCGGCTTCGTCCTCCGGTACGGCGAGAGCCGCCAGCCGACGCGCACGGGTGACGGCTACGTACCACACACGCAGCGTTTCGTCGGTGGTGGGATCGCCAGTGGCCCAGCGGCGCACGCTCCCGGGCTCGGGCAGCAGAAGGAGCACGCCGTCGGCTTCGTCGCCTTTGAGCTGGTGGATGGTGTTGGTGCGTATCCCGCTGGCGGGGGTGGGCCGGGCGATGGTGGGGCGTCCGGCGAGTCGGCCGCGGGTGCCGTTCGGGGCCGCGCCGGGAAGCGGGGGCCAAACCTTCATCGCCTGCCATACCTGGCTGCCCCAGTCCTTGTTCGGGGTGGGCAGGCTGTGCAGGAAGGCGAAGGCCGTCCGGTTGACCTGGCTCAACGGCAGTCGGTGCGTGGCGCAGATGCGGTCCGGTCCGCCGGTCTCGTCGGGGAACCAGTAGCCGAACAGGGCGCGTACCGCAACCGCGCAGGCCCGGGTGAGGTCGGAGGGAGGGGCGCCTGGCGTGTGGGTCACAGTATGGGCCCAGGCCAGGCTGGTGATTGCATTGGCGTTGGGCCGCTCACGAGTGATTCCGGGCAGGGTGGCGTAGCGGTAGGCGGTCACCAGGCAGTCGTCGGGTGGGATGCCGTAGTCCTGGGCGAGGCCGCGGAAGGCCTCGACGATGCCCGTGCCCGTCAAGGCGTGCTGGTGGCGGCTACCGGTGGCAGCGAAGCGGGTGGGCAGCAGCAGCACGGGGATCGCTTCGTGCTGCTGCACAGAGACATCAGGGGCCCGGTTCCCGGCGCGCAGGGTGGCCGCCAGGCGGCAGATGACGGGGGAGCTGCGCCAGTTGCCGGTCAACCGTAGGGGAGCTGGCCCTAGCCGGGCCGTGAAGGCATGCAGAGCCTGCGGGTCGGCGCCACGCCAGGCGTAGATGGACTGGTCCGGGTCGCCGACCAGGACCAGCGGCAGCCCGGCCTCGTGCAGCCGCTTCAGGATCGCCAGGTCGGCAGCGGAGCAGTCCTGTGCTTCGTCGACAACCACCTCCGCGAACCGGGACAGCAACGGTGGCAGCACCTGGCCAGACGCCAAAGGATCGCGTAGGGCCCACAGGGCGAGCAGCCGCGTCTCGTGTCCGGTGTAGTAGCCCTGCTTGCACCAGGAGTTACGGGTCTCGAGGATTTTCCGCTGCCACGTGCTGCGACTGCACTCGCTGCCGTCGAGCGCTATGCGGGTGTCGCGGTCGAGGTCGTCCCAGGCGACTCTTTCACGAGCCGGTTTGACCGAAGGGTCCACGGTCAGGGGAAACCGGTGCAGGCCCAGCTCCCGGTCCAGCCCCTGCACTGGTGCCTTGACGCCCGCCCAGGACTCCAGCAGACGCGGCGCCGGCTGCGCCGGGCGCAGTGGCCGGACCAAAAACTCCCACAGGAACGAGTCCAACGTGCCGATGAAATGTGGAGCCTGCACCAGGTCAGCGCGACCCGCCAGGCGGCAGCGACGGGCCATCTGGTCCCGTGCCACGCGGGTGAACGAGATCAACGCGCGTCCCTGGCGCAGTGGTTGGACAGGTGCGGACAGGTGCCGTTCTGTGATCACCTGGGTCTTGCCGGCCCCCGGGCATGCCGGCACCCACGCGGGTGCCGGCACTGCGACCGCGGCTCGCTGCTGGGCCTCGGCACCGGCCCGCGCCCCCTCGGGCGAAGCGTGCCCGCTCACGGTGTGTCTGCTGCATCGTCGGCCGGGTCGGTGATGAAGTGGATCGCGCGCTCCAGGTAGGCCGGCACCTTGAACGGCACTGTCGGGTCGCTCAGGACATCGGCGAGTTCCTGGGCAAACCGGCCTTTGGAAATCTTGGTTCCCTTCGCCAGTTCGTCGGCGCCCGCGACCAGGGTGCGGCTGTCCTTGCCGACGAAGAGTTCACCGAAGGTGACAGCCGGATTCGGGGCTGCGAGCACCTGCTGCCAGCGCTTGTCTGAGCGGGGCGCGCACTGGAGGAACGCCGCACGCAATGCTTCGGTGTTCTCTGCGGACCACAGAGCCGGCTCCAGGGTGCGCGGCGCCGCGCACAGCTCCAATCGGCCCGGAGAGCCCCACCGTTGTGGCAGCGACCGTAGCGTGCCCAGTCGGCGTGGTTCTTCGGCCCCGGGCGGCACATCGGTGTCCGTGATCAGCGCCACGCGCCGGGCCAGGCACACCCCGTCAACCGGTGCCATCAGCACGCGCAGGTACACCTCGAATCCGACCCCGTCCACGATGACACGGGTGGCGCCGAAGAACCGCTCCAGCGCCTCGAATGCGCGCTGCCGCTTGTCTGGGTCCTCCTGCTGCTCCGGGGCCAGCACCCGCTGGGCCAGCGCGGGTAGCAGTAACAGCTCGGATATCCCTTCCACCAGGACAGCGCGCGAGGAGAACAGCAGCGCGCTCTTGGTGGCGTCCAGGTAGCGGTCCAGATGCCGCATCCGGTGCTTTTTCAACTCCAGCCGGGGTACCGGCAGTGGCCGGGCCTGCCAGCCGGTGGACAGCTGCGCTGGGCACCGGGCCATGACGATCAGATCCTCGACGCTGGCCGCGGCCGACAGGATGGGGGAGTGCGTCGTCACCAGCACCTGCAGATGCCCCGCCGGCTGCGACGGATCGGTCACCGGTCGATGGCGCGACTCGCGCGCCCGACGCTGCAGATAGCGCAGCAGCAGGGTCTGCAGCTGCGGATGCAGATGTGCCTCGGGCTCCTCCACCAGCAGGACCGTCAGATCGGCCTCGGCCGCCGCGTCCAGCTCCGCCATCACGGTGGCGATAAACAGGGTATTGGCGTAGCCCAGGCCGGAGGCGGCCAGGGGGGACGGCACACCACCCGCATCCCCCAGCAGCATCCGTAGCGACCGCGCGATCGAGGCGAATGTAGGCTCGGCCAGCGCCAGTTCACTGGCCTGTAGGTGCGCACCGGCCGTCAGCTTGCGTAACGGTGTATTGATCCGCTTGCTGACCGCGGTCACATCCTCGTCCTCGGTGACCGCCTTCAGCCCTTTACCGATCCGTGCAACGAAGGCATCCACCTGCTCCTCCGACCCCAGCAGACCTCGCAGGATCAGCCGGATCCGATCGCCGGCAGCCGACGCCAGCTCCCGCTCCGCATCCCTCAGCGCGGGCAGATACACGTGCCGGACCCCGCCGCGTGCCGGCGGCTCGCCGGTCACCGGATGCCCCGGACCCTGGGACCAAGCTGTGCTCCCGCGACGACCGCCGGGCTGCGGTGGTGCATACGACACCTGCCACCGTGCCGTCCCCGCATCAGCGGCGGTGCCGTGCACCATCGCCTCGAGATAGGCGCCACTGTGCGCCGGTGTGACATCTGCCAGATCCAACTGCAAGCATGGACCGCCTAGATGGACCGCCGCCTGCAGCACGTCGGCCTCCTCGAAATACCGCGACCGGCGGCCGTCCAGCGGATCGGTGAGCAGCCGCAGGGCATCCACGACCGTCGTCTTGCCTGCATTGTTCTCCCCGACCAGGACTGTCACCTCCGGCCGCAGCGGGATCAGAGCCCGCTCACACGACCGAAACCGCTCGACCAGCACCTGGGCCACATGCATACCCAACCCCTCCCCTCGCCCGCTGATCGTAAGCGGTGTGCCCGCCTTCAGGGGCCCCATAGGTTCCGGCACATGTTCATCGATTGGGATACCAGGGGGTCCTTCCGCCCCGAGGCAGGCAAGGAACCCGACCGGGATTACAAGGGGCGTCGACCCGTCAGTTCCTGCCATACGTCGCATGCGTCGTCGAGAGCCGCCCGAGCCTTCGGGAGCTGCGGATCGCTGCCGTGCCGGGCGCGCATCTCTTCCAGCAGTTCCCGCGCCGTCTCTACTGGTTCGGTCGCCTCCTGAGCCTCACGCAGCTCAGCCTCGAGCTTGTGGATATCGGCACACCGCAGCGCCTGGAGCTGGTTCGCTGCGACGGCCGCGTTCTGGAGCCGCACGCTGAACTGGCGCACTGTGTCTTCGGGGAATTCATCCCCCGCGAAGCGCTCCAGGCGCTCCCGCCCGTCCGGCTGGGTCAGGTACACGTACGACACGTGGGTGGAGCGGGCCAGATCGAACCGGACTTGTAAGCCGGCCAGCGGTACTTCGTCGTCTGCGACGAGGAGCGCGTGCTCGTGCAGAACGATCTGGCCCAGCTGATCGACGTGATCCCCACGGTTCGGCGTGCGCAGCTGCTGCAACTCGGCCTCCACTCGAGAGATCCGGCTCCGGTACGCCTTCTCCGCCCGCGTCACGGCCGTCTGGGCCTGCCGCAGCTCTCGGCGAGCCGTGCCCTTCAGCTGCCGCACAGCACCACGGGCACCGTCCAGGGCTTCCCGGTCTGCCCTGTACTGCTCATGGAAGGCGTACGCCCAGCCGCCCGGGAACTGCGCGAGTCGCCAGCCCACCCAGCCCACGCCGAGAGCCACTACGACGACGAGCCACCAGATCGCAGACACGTGCCCTCCCCGTTACGCCTCACGGCCGCACGGCCGCAGTCAACGACACCAATAGCGGCGGGAGTTGCTGCCGGTCAATACGACCTTGCCTCGAACACGCGACGCCCCCGGCAGGCTGGCCGTGGCCGCCTTCCGCAGCTTCAACTGCTGCAGGGCCCCGGGCTGCGGCTGAAGACATTCGCCGCCGGCACCCAGGGAGCTGCTTCGCCATGACGTCTCGGACGCCTGATGACGTTGTGCGGTGACGTGACCGTTGTGAGCGGATTCTCGAATTGGCTGCGGCGTGGCCCTGGGCGGGGGAAGAATCGCTTCCGTATCTGTGATCAAGGGGGCCGATATGACGACGTCGTTGCTCAAAGGCCAAAACGCTGCCCTCATGGCGGGGCAGGTGACCTTCACCGTTGCCGCAGCGAAGCCTGCGGTGGACGTCTCGGCACTGCTGCTGGGCAGCAACGGTAAGGTCCGCAGCGACAACGATCTCGTCTTCTACAACCACCCGGCTCAGGACGGTGTGCAGGCTTCGGGCCACACGGTGACGGCCGACCTGGACCGGATTCCCTCCGGCGTGGCCACGGTGGTGCTCGTCGCGAGCGTCGACCCGCTTCAGCCCGGGGCCGTGTTCACGACCGCGCCGCGGGTGAGCATCACTCAGGCCGGCACGGTCGGTATGGCTTTCACCGCCCCTGACTTCGGCGCCCGCGAGACGGTCGTGGTGCTCGCTGAGCTCTACCGCCGCGGTGACGGCTGGAAGGTCCGCGCCGTGGGCCAGGGCTACGCTTCCGGACTCGCGGGCCTCGCCACCGACTACGGCGTCGATATCGACGCCGATGCCGCCACCAGCACACCGCCCGCCATCGCGGTCCCTGCACAAGCGGGGCCCGCTGCAGGAGAGACGGTCAACCTGTCCAAGATCCAGCGCCAGGCCCCCGCTCTACTGGAGCCGGCCCGGCAGGCCGGACAAGCCCTCATGAACAGAGGGATCGCCAACCGTCGTGCCGCGGTCTACCTGATCCTCGATCACGACTACCACATGGAGGAGATGTACGAGTCCTTCGCCGTCCAGGCCTTCGCCGAGCGAGTGCTGGCACTCTCAGCCAACCTGGACGACGACGGCACTGTCCCCGTGGTCTTCTCCAGCGGGCGAGAACCGTTCCTCGAGGAGATCCGACTGGACAACTACCGCGGCCGCATCGGACAGCTACACACCCAGGTCGACTGGGGCTGGGGCAACGTGGCAGACGCCATGCGCCGCACGGTCGACCACTACCAGGAATCCGGAGCCGCCGACCCCGCCTTCGTGATCGTTCAGGTCGGCGACGAGCCCTGGGACAAGTCCGAAGTGCGCTCACTGCTGCAGAACACCGCCACCCTGGGGGTCTTCTGGCTCTTCGTAGGCTTCGGCCGCGGCAAGCTCGCCTTCTACAAGAACCTCAACGCCTCCGCCTCGGCATCCTTCAACAATGTCGCTTTCTACGACGCCAGCAAGAACCCCGGGGCCGTCCCAGGCAACCGCTTCTACACCGGCCTGATCGAAGCCTTCGGCAAATGGATGAAGCCGTAAGCAACGAACGGCACGAAACTGTGAGTCCGGAGCCGCGAGGACCCCGGGTTTGGTGCCGGTCTGGGAGGATGCCCCGGGTGGCTCAAACAACGGGCCCGCCGGTAAGTCCCCTCTTGTTGAGGTAGCCCTGCATGACGGTGGTCGAAGTTCCCCGATCCAATGGCCAGGACAAGCGGCCGTTGTTTCCGGATCAGGTTCAGGCGGTGCAGCGGGCGGCCAAGCATCTGCGCCGTCCCGGATCGCGGGGGCTGCTGGTCGCTGCGACGGGGACGGGCAAGACACTGGTGTCGGTCCGGGTCGCGGACGAACTCGACGCGCGGCTGGTGCTGTTCGTGGTACCGACGCTGGATCTGGCTGCGCAGACGGCTTTGGCATGGCGTCGCGACGGACACGGCGAGCACATGGTGATCGTGTCCTCGATGGACGCGGCCGGCCGGGAGGATCTGGTCGCGGCGCGGGTCGGCTCGACCAGCAACGCCCCCGCCCTCGCGGCGCTGCTGTCGGTGGTGGGGAAGGGGGCTGACCAGGTTCCTGCGGTGACGGTGATCTGCACCTACGACTCCCTCGACAAGATCGAACAGACGCAGAAGACGCAGTACACGGTGCCGCCGTTCGACCTCGCGATCATGGACGAGGCGCACAGGATCGCCGGCCGGGCGGACAAGAAGTGGGCGGCCGTCCACGACGCCACGCGCATCCACGCAGACCGTCGTCTCTACATGACCGCCACGCCGCGGATCTTCGGCTCGCCTGAGTTGGCGGAGTCCGCCAACACCACCCGCCCGCGTCGCCGCCGCTGGACCGGCACCGAGGCGGACCTCGACGCCTCCGCCAACTCCATGGACAACGAGGCCGTCTACGGCAAGAAGATCTTCGAATACCCACTCGCGTCCGCGGTGGCCGACGGCCGGGCAGCGGACTACCGCATCGTGGTACCCACCCTGGCCGACGCCGACCTGCGCACGCGCCTGAACCTGCCGACCCCCGGAACCACCGGCGACGACGGCATCAAAGGCGAGGCACAGGAGGCGCTGCGCACCACCGCGCTGCACCTCGCCGTCCTCAAAGCCATGACCGAACACCGGCTGCGCAGGGTGCTGGTGTACTTCACCCTCGTCTCCGACGCCCGCCGCTTCGCCCGCGAACTACCCCACACCCTGCGCATGCTGCGCCGCACTGCACCCGAGCTGTGCCCGGACATCACCCCGCAGCTGTTCTTCGCCCACGGCGAGCACACCCCCGCCCAGCGCCAGGACATCTTCGACGACTTCGCCGCCGCCTCCTGCGCGATCATGACCAACGCACGCCTCATCTCCGAAGGCGTCGACATCCCCAGCGTCGATGCGGTGGTCTTCGCCGACCCCACCCGCAGCGTCATCCGCTGCGTCCAGGCCCTCGGCCGCGCCCTGCGCCTGGATGTCTCCGGCAAGGTCGCCAGCCTCATCGTCCCGGTCTACGTCCCGCCCGGCGCTGACCCCGACGACATCCTCGGCACCGCCTACGAGCCGGTGTGGGCGATCGCCACCGCGCTGGCAAGCCACGACCACCGCATCCTCGAGCGCCTGCCCGACAAAGCCAACCGCCTACCGAAGGAGACCAGCGAGGTTATCGAGCGCCGCTGGCACTTCGACTTCACCGTCCACCCCGAGCGCATCGCCCGCGCCATGGACCTGGCCTCCTTCGACCCCCGCGACGCGGCCGCCTCCCGCTCCCGCCGCCTCGGCCTGGCCGCCGCCCAGGCATACCGCGACGAACACGGCCACCTCGACGTCCCCGCCGGCTACACCGACCCCGCCGGCTACACCCTGGGCACCTTCATCACCACCATGCGCGATGCCCGCACCGCCGGCCGTCTGGATGCGGACTGGATCGCCGAACTCGACGCCCTGAACATGATCTGGGACAAGCACGACGCCGCCTGGCGCGCCCGCCTGACCATGGCCGCCGACTACCACGCCGCCCACGCCCACCTCGCTTCCCCCGCCACCACCAAAGTCGGCGCCTGGCTCGCCGAACAACGTCACCTCGCCACCAAAGGCCAGCTGGACCCGGCACGCGCCGCCGACCTGGCGGCGCTCGATCCTCACTGGCGCCTGCCCCACGGCGCGGACTGGCACCGCAAGTACCACCTGCTCCATGGCCATCTCGCCGCCGGCCACGACCCGTCCGCCCTCACCCGCCACACCCTGCTCGGCACGGCCAAGATCGGCTCCTGGCTGCACAGACAGCTCACCACCTGGCACACCCTCCACCCCGGCCAGCAACGCCTCCTCTCCGGCCTCGGCCTGACCCCGGACACCAACCCTCTGGCCCCCACCCGCCGCACCCGCCGCACATTCGCACAGACCGTCCAGCTCCTGGAACTCTTCCTCCACCGCGAAGGCCGCGCCCCCACCGCCCGCGAGACGATCCGCGTCGACGGCGAAACCGTCAGCATCGGCGCCTGGCTCGCCAAGGCCCGCACCAAGCACCGCGCAGGTCAACTCCCCGACGAACACGTCCGCCTCGCCGCTGCCCTGTTCGACGGCGACTGGACCGAAGACACCGCCGCTCCCGCCATCCCGGCCTGACGCGCCGTGCGCGAAGGCACAGGCCTACGTTGCCGCGCTGCCTCATCGACGAGAGCGCGATGGGATGGTGTCACCAGCCGATCAGCGTGAGCAGAGCCCAACCATTGAGTAGGGATGGCTCATTTCCACTGAGAGCTACCGAATAGCGGCGGTGCGCAAGAGAACTGGTTCGCCTACTAGTTGGTCGTCGGTGCGCGTCGCGTATCAGTAATAGTTGAGAGCCTCCTCGCTCAGGTTACGGAGCGGGTGTAATGGCCTGATGCGATACTCATGGCGACGGTCCTTGAGGGTCTTGCCTGCCAGCAGTGGTGGCAAGCTTGATCCGTTTGACGACGGGCCTGATGCCGACGCATCGGTGCGGCTAGACGAGCTACGGGATGTGCCGGTCGTCGTAGTGCTGGGGGAGCGCGGCGCGGGCAAGTCTGTGGCCCTGGAACAGGAGCATGCCCTCCTCAGCGAGGAGGGCATTGAAGTCGCGCCCTTGCTGCATCTGGGCCGGGACATTTTCGATGTGGCCTCCGCGAGTAGCACCCTGGGCCAGCACCTGTGCCTGCACGCGAGAGTAGACCAGACTCGATATGTGCTGCTGGACGGGCTGGACGAAGGCCTGAGCGACATCCCTAGCCTCGACAAGGTTCTCCTGCACCAGTTGCGAGGGATGGATACGCCCCAGCGGGAGGGGCTGCGGCTACGGATCACCTGCCGTACCACCCGCTGGCCCGACGCCCTGGAAGGCAGACTGCGCGAGTTGTGGCCGGACCCTGGCCAGGTGGCGTTGATGACGCTCGCTGCGCTGACACGACACGACGTGCAGAGTGCAGCTGAGCAGCGTGGACTGGATGGCACCGCTTTTGCCGAGCAAGTTACTGGCCGGAGCGTTGAGGCCCTGGCTCAGCAGCCCGTCACGTTGACCCCGCTGCTGGAGGCTCAGGCCCAAGGCAAAGAACTCCCCCAAACGGTGGCCGATGCCTACGAGCAGGCATGCCGCACGCTGTGCACGGAGACCTGGTCGCAAGGGTTTACCCAGCGTCAGGAACGGCCTGCGGTGGATCACCTGCTGGAGGTGGCCCGCTGGGCTGCGGCTGCCCTCCAGTTCAGCTGCAGCCCGGCCCTCACAGACGGCGAGCCAGCGCTGGTGGGGGAACTGCACCTCGATAGCTTGTCCGGCCCCGGTATTCCCGGAATTGTCCCGGAACTGACATGCCGCCGCCACGAATTGCTGCACCTGACCGAGTCCGGCCTGCTGACGGCGGTGGGCCAACGCCGATGGGTGTTCGCACACCGCAGCTACCAGGAGCACCTGGCGTCGCAATACCTTCATGCCCGCATCGCCCCGGCGGTGCGGGGAGAGCTGCTGTGGGCGGGCAGCGGCCCGGCGCGCCACGTACTGCCTGAGCACGAGGAGATCGCGGCCCGTCTGGCCGTCGACGATCCGGGTCTGTTCGAGGACCTACTCACCCACGACCCCTTGATCCTCCTGCTGGCCGATCTTCCCGCCCTGCCAGCCGGGCACCGGCAGCGGACCGCCCAGGCTCTCCTGGAAGCGGCCCCTGACGAGGGCTCCAAGCGCCTCGACTTCGCTCTGCTGGAGAGGCTGGACCACCCCGGTCTCGCCGAACAACTTAAGCCCTTCCTGGCCCGCAAGACGGACCTGAACCAGATGTACCTGGCCCTGTGGATCGCTGCGAAGTGCCACCCGGCCCATCTGATGACGACTCTGCTTTCAACGGCGGAAGACACCACCCTGCCGACACGCTTTCGCTCCTTCGCGTTGCACGCACTGGGCGAGGAGCACGTGATGGGCGGCGAGGTGATCGCACGCCTGCGCCACTTGGCCGCTGATGCGCGCCCCGGCGTCGCCGAGGCGGCGCTAAGGCACTTGTGGCCGCAGCACCTCAAGCTGGCCGAGTATTTCGACCTGCTTCCCGCCCAGCAGTCATGGACCTACCGGCCGACGCTAGAAACGCGCATGGACCTGGTCACCGCAGAGCTTCTCGACGATGCGCTGGACTGGTCGATCAAAACCCTCCAGGCTCAAGACCCCAAGTCACTGATGGCCACAGCCCTGCTGGCCCGATGCATCCGCCTCATCGGCAAGCAAGAAGCTATGAGCGCGAAGCCTCATGAGGAGCGGGCGGGCCAGGCGCTCGTCGCGCTGGCGGCCTACCCCGAGCTGTCCCACACCGTCGAGTCCCGCACCGTGCTCGAGTACCTGTACGACTCTCTGAACATCGCGCCGTCCCTGCGCCGCCGGCTTGCCGACTACGTCCTGCACCACAGCAACCAGGAGCACATCCTGGAAATCACCTTCGCCACACCGGACGTGGGCCTGTTCTCGGGCGAGGACCTGCTCTATTGGGCCGAGCGGTGGCCGCACCTTCCTCAGAAGGCGCGGCGCAATGCACAACCGCTGTTCAGCCGTTCGCCTCGCCCGGATGATGAGCTGCTGCGGGAGGCCGTCGAGGGGGCCCGGCAGGCGGACGAGGAGCTCCGCGACGCCACCGCTTGGTGGGATGCTCCACTCCCGGAGTGGCAGCGCCGCAGGCGGGAGCGGGAAGAGGAACAGCGGCGCCGCCACACCTTCGACGAGGGGCAGTTCACCGCCGCGCTGGAGATGGTGCACACGGCCGAGCCGGAAGGAGTGCGCGCGGCCTGGGGCGCTGTCCTCGGCCACCTCTACCGCAGCAGCGACGGCCGGTGCGCTGAACAGTCTTCACGCCTCGGCGCGGTCGCCGCGGCACCTTCATGTCCGCCGCCGGACAGTGCTCTGGGCGAGAAGCTGGCTGAGGCCGCCGTGCGGGTTGTGGCCACAGCTCCGGCGTGGAGCGCGCACAACGTCGCGACGTGGGGCACCGAGTGGGCAGATGTACCGGAACTATCCGCAGCCGGATTCGTTCCGGCGAGTGTTTGGGAGTCCGCAGTACCGGGCACAGACGTCGACCGGTGGGCTGGTTGGGCACTGGCTCTAGCTACGATGACACTCTCGGCGCAGGACCAGGCGTTGCATCACAGCCTGTTCGCGCAGTGCGCTCGCCATGCAGGAGTCGCGTTCGAGACGGCGCTCGTTACCTGTCTGGACCGCCTCGACTCCTACCGGCTCGCGGAACTGGTCCGTTTCCTGCACGAGCGGGGCGCGGACGACGAGGTCGGCCTCGTTCGAGACTGGGCTGCTCTTCCCGGCCGCTGTGACGCATCCTGGGCCGCAGTGGTGAGAACGCTTTCCGACCTCGGTGACAGCGTCGCCCGCGCGCTGTTAAAGCACACTGTGGCGGCCGAGCCGCCCCACAATACACCGAAAGCCGCGGAACGCTGGATCACCGCGGTGCAAACCCTCATGGCCTACGACGACCTGCCCGAGAGCTGGCCGCACATCCGCCAGGCTTTCGACGACACCCAGCTGTGCCACGCGGTGATCGACAGCGTCGTTACCGTCGGCCCCGGCCGCTGGCCCGCAGGTGTCGCAGGACTTGACGAAGCCGATCTCGCAGACCTCTACGTGCGCCTGTGCGAGAGGGAAGAGCTTAACCGGCCCCGGCCCGAGCATGAGTCGGGTGTCGCCTACTGGATCACCACAGAGGAGACGCTCCACGAACTTGCGGACGCTCTGCCCCAGCTGATCGCCAACAAAGGAACACTCTGCGCGGCTGACCAGCTCAGCCGCCTGGCCACATCAACTGCCCATGGCCCCGCACGGCTACGGAGACTGGCCCGCCGCACCGCCCGCCAGGCAGCCCAGCGTCAGTGCCGGCCGCTGCCCGTGCAGCAGTTGCGGAAACTGGCGGCCGATCACAGTCTCCGCGTGATCACCGATGAGGCCCAGCTCCTCGACGTCGTCATGGAGGCGTTGGACCGCGTCCAGGAGGCGCTGTCGGGCCCCAACGGGATAGCCATTCTGTTGTGGAACCGCGCTGCCGCGGCCGGCGACGCTGAGATGTGGCCGATGTGGGAGGAGGACTTCAGCGACCTCGTCATGGGCCTGCTGAAGATTCACCTCGACGGGCGGCGCATCATCCTCAACCGCGAGGTCCAAGTCGACCGCCCAGGCGCCGGAGGAGGCCGCACAGACATCCACGTGCAGGCGGCCGACCCTTCCCAGGGCACTGAGCCCTTCACCGTGGTCATCGAATCCAAGGGCTGTTGGAACCGTGGTTTGCCCACCGCGCTGACGGATCAGCTAGTGACCCGCTACCTGGGCCGGCCTCACACCGCAGGCATCTTCCTGGTCGGCTTCTTCGACTGTGACCTGTGGCGACCGGAGAGGCGGCGCTGCTCGCCGCACCACACCATGCAGCAGATCGAACGTCAGCAGGAGAAACTGGCCACCGAACACGAGGTCGCGGTCCGTGCCAGAGTCCTCGACTGCAGGCCCCCTGGCGCCCAGACGGACTGACAGCGAGCCCACGTCTACGCCAGCTGGCCCGTGAGGGCACAGGAAGGAGATAGCGGTCCCGCACAACGTGCGAGGGAGTGCGGGACCGCCTGCTGTCCTGTCACAGCGGGGCTGTGCGCTGACCGTACGGCGAGGCGAGCCACTGGGCACGGCAACGGCACCCAGGAACCGCCAGCCGAGCGACGACGGGCCGCCGCAGACGCTGCCACCGGGTAAGGGGAGGGGCACAAAAGACAAACGTGCTCGCGTTGCCTTGCCCGGCACGCACCTGCTGCTCTTCGTGCGCCGGCCCCGCTTCGGATGGGCGACAGCTGTCCGCGGCAGGCTCCTCGCTTTCACTGTCGCCCAGTGGCGCTCATCCGCCGCCCGTGTAGCAAAACTCCAGGAGTAGTTGCCCCACTGGCCGGATGTCAGACGGCCCGTGCCACGGCGTCGTGCAGTTCGCGTACGCCGTTGGTGCGGGGGTGACGCTCGGCCAGTTCGTCGACGATGCCGCGGATCGCGGGCCGGTCGCGGACCTCGGCGGGGCTGGCTCGGTAGGCGCCTAGGAGGGCGCGGGCGGTTTGCTCGGGGCGGTTCCATGCCCACCAGGCTCGTGCCATGTTGTGGCTATGGTTTGGAGCTGACCGTTGACCGCTGGCAGTGCCGGATGCGACTACCGGCTCTGGGCAGCATCGATGAGGATCTGCGCGATCTCTCGAAGGGGATCCCAGCGCTCGTCCAGTGGCACCTGTCCAGCTTCCGCAGCGTCAAGCAGAGCATCGATCCTCTCTTCGACGTAGCGCTTGTTCTGCAGTTCTCCCTGCCATGTGTTCACCGATCTGTTCAGCGATGTCCACTGGATGGGGACGGGATTTCCATCAGGTCCGATGAGGCAGTCCAGCCCGAAGTAGAACTCGACGGAGCAAGCCCGGCCGTTGACGTCGTCCTGGCTTGGGCCCGAAGGTCCGTGGGTTGGATAAGCGCGCGCGTAGTCCAGATCGGGCAGATTGCGAGCGATGTAGTTCTTGGGAAGAGCCGGGTTGGCCAAGGACTTCAGTGCAGCCAGTCCAGCGGCATCGTTGTCGACGAGGGCGATGACACGGTTCATCACACCTGCGGCTGCGAAGCTCCTGAGGTTGGCGACCACCCGATCCGTCCCGCCCGCAGCCTTGGTTTCCTCAAGGTTCCAGAAGGCGAAGTAGCCGGCGATGTCGGGCCTGACGATACGTAGCGCCCGGCCTAGGACACGGGAGTCGTACTTCCCCTCGGTGATGACGATGACAGGTCCACTACTCGCCATCTCATCTCGCAGCTGCTGGAGGGCCTCGGTCGAGACTGCCTCACTGCTCTCGAAGTAGCCAGCGATAAGCAGGTCACTCAGGTCAAGTTGTAGGACCTCTTCCGGAGCTTGGGAACTAAGGATCAGGGCAAGGAAGAGCCTCGGATCGACTGCGAGGTCGTCAAAGAAGAAGTCCAGCTGCGAAACACAAATTTCTTCCAGCTCGGCCAGCTCTGGGTGATCGTCCCCCACTTTCCAGTTCCCGAAGGCCTCCGCTCGCTTGAGATAGGCCGCGATCCCCGTGGCAAGGACCTCGGCGGCAGAGATCCGATGGCAGATCTCCTGCTTCCCGTCGCGTGTGGGACGGCTGCTGAGAACCAGTAGACCGTCCTCCATGTCATCCTCGTTGACGCCTTCGAGATCCTTGATCATCTCTTGGCTGCATCGATCGGGATCGAAGCCCATCAGCTTGAGGCGAGTCATGATCGTCTCGACTGTGGTCCGGTAACCGAAGAGCTCACGATGGTCGAAGCCCTCGAAATCATCGAGCTCGTCCCACGCTGCCTCACCACGCGCGTTGGCCTCGTCGATGCGCCGAGCCCATTCGAGGTGCTGGTACTTGTCTTCCTCACGGAAGACCGTCATGAGCTTGGCGGGCGTCTCGTTCTTCCCGCCCCTGATGTCCCTGCCGCCCAGCAGGAGGGTCCATATGTCCCCCATGCGCCTCTCCGATCGGTGTGCTGCGAGATCATTTGGTGCTCATAGTTTCAAACGTTGACCTTTCAGGGTCGTCGTTGCCGAGCTGGATCGATGCGGGTGACCTTGGCGGATGCTTCCAGTGCTCGTCGAAGCTGTGCGTTCTCAGAAGCGAGGCGTTGGATCTGGGCCGCAGCAAGCTTCAGATGTCCTCTGAGGGTTCGATTGGCGATCTTGAGCTTGGCGTTCCTCCCGACGACCGTGTCGAGCCGGGTTCGACGCTCCTCGCCGGAGGAACCGCCTGACGAAGAGCGGCTCTCGGTGATCTCGCGAGCGATGTGAGGAAGGTGGCGGCGGAACGTCGTGTTGCTCAAGCCGAGCTTCCTGGCCAGGGCGAGAACGCTGGGCGCCTTGCCTTCGTCGGCTGCCTGTCGTCGGAGCTCCTCAAGGACAGCGCGGACCCTGAGCTCTGAGGGGACTGCGAGTTGGCGGGTCATGCGGTCGCCTCCAGATGCGGGGTGTTGCGGGCGAGGAAGGCAACAATCTCTTCCCGTCGCTCGATGAGCCGCTGCATCCACCCTGGCCACAGAACCGGAGGCCGGCCCGGTCCGCTCGGTGCGGGATGTCGTGCCGGCCGACCTGTGGGACAAGCAGGTCGCACTCCTGATGCGCGACTACCCCTACGACTCGATCATGGCCGCTCGCGTCTTGGGCCAGGGGTACGCCTACCTCCTGACCGCGATGGCCCACCGGGGCGAGTCGCTGGGGCTCGCGCCCCAGCACGCTCGTCGACATCGGCGTCCACACGATCATCCTCGACACCGTGAACTACGCCGAGCTGTGCAACACGTACAACAACGGGCACTTCCTGCATCACGTGCCCCTCGTCGAGTTCAAGAACGACGGCTCCGTGATCAAGACGACCCACCGGATCGCCGCCGACGGCTGGGAGGTCGACCTGTCGCTGTGGACCGACGCAGCGACCTGAGGCCCGTGCCACCCCGGCAACGACTCGCACTGATCACTTCATCTCGGTGCCCCAGTCCGGCCGACCGGGCTGGGGCACCGAACATGCGCGGGTGACGTTCCGCCGAACCGGCCCAACGCCGGGCCACACCCCGTCAGGATGGGGCGGGTGACGACCAACACCACAGACCTCTGGCACCACTACGGCCGCACCCGCGCCGCCACCGACCGGACCGTCCCCGAGGCATTCCACTGGACGTGGAGCCAGGACGGCGGGCCTGGCCCGGAAGCCCTCGGTGACCTGACCGGGCGAGTCGTCGGCGACCTCGGCTCCGGCGCCGCCCGGCACGCTGCCCATCTGGTCGTCCACCACGAGCCCGCCCAGGTCATCGCGGTTGACGTCTCGCCCGCACAGTACGAGATGGCCACCGACCTCTTCGGTCACCTCGCGCCGCGTCTGCGCATCATGCCGTCCGACGTGGTGGACCACCTGCACGCCATGCCCGACACCTATGACGTGCTCTACAGCGTCTTCGGCGCAGTGGACTTCGCAGACCCCCGCGAACTGCTGCCGGCAGCGTCCGCTGCGCTGCGGCCCGGTGGACGGTTGGGGTTCTCCACCCTCGCCCACTACCTAAGCGGCGCGCCCGCGCAGCCCGATGTCGTGGCCGCTGATATCCCGGCGAAGACACCCGATGGCGAGGCGACCACGATGCGCCGCTGGGTGCTCCAGGAGCACGTCTGGACGAAGGTCCTCGACGAGGCCGGGTTCACCGACATCAGCACTGACGTGCTGCCGGCCGCCAAGGGCGGGCAGCGCACCGCTGACACGCTACTCGTGACGGCCTTCCGCCCGGCCTAACCGCGGCCGGCCGGAGAGCACCGAGCAGCCAGGGCGCGGTTCGGGATCTCGAAGGAGGCCCGAGATGCGACTCGCCAACCCACGCCGCAGAAGCCCCCTGAGAGTATTGCGATGAGCGCAATATTTTGCGACCATCGCAATATGACCTCGATTGGTGACATCGCGGCAATCCGATTCCCACTGCCGCCGCCGGGCTCGGTCACCCCGCCCGACCTCTACTTTGACGCCTGCGAACAGGCCGAACGCCTCCGCACAGAGGAGGCGGAGCACCTGGAGGCCGCGAGCGAGGGCCTCGAAGCCGACCCGTTGCTCTTGGCCCTCGAAGACGCCCGAGCCCGCAAAGCGGCAGCGGATGCCGAGATCCGCCGACTCCTCGCCTACGGAAGGGAGTTCCACGGCCCCCGCCCGTACCGCCTGGACTCCCTGGCTCAGGCCAGCGGCATGACGATCTCAGGCATCCGCACCGCTTACGGAATACGCGAAATCCAAGAGGTCGAGCATGCAATCCACCGGGAACCGAATCGGCGAACCACCAAATCCCCCACGAAGGAGGCTCCTGACCACTGACCAGGACACCTGCCTCTGTCCCACCTGATCACACCGTCACATTCGCCCCGACTCACAGCCTCGCCTGCGAGCTCAACATGCCGTCCCTTTCGAGAGGACGCCCAGGAAGGGCACGAGCACGAGATCTGGATCCACCAAAAATCTTAACCCAAGGAAGCACCCCCTCTCAGGGGCTACTCTGGCGTACCGTCACCCCTACCTCGTAGCCCGCCATTTGACCCGCGAAGCGGGCCAAAGTATCGGAGGCGGAGCCGGAGAGCTTGAGGCAGGGGGGCGCAGCGGACCTGTCTTCAGGTCTTGTTGCAGCGAAGCGGAGACAAGACCTCGGCCTGAGCGAAGCGAGGGCCGCCCCCGATGCGAAGCATCGGGGGCGCGGGTGCGAAGCACCCGCAACTGCCCCGCAACGCGGGGCAGTTCACTCAGAGCACGCGCAGCGTGCTCTTACCC